>JABDBD010000016.1 GCA_013288815.1 Gammaproteobacteria bacterium
TGGGGAAAATTTGCTAACACCAATCCGGATGTTGTGCCTTATTGTTGTATTTCAATCGGAGTCAATGACAAAGAATTTGATAAGCTGGATGAGTTATCAAAGATAGTGGATTTTCAGTTTATTTGTTTAGATGCAGCAAATGGTTATACGGAACGTTATGTCGAATTTTTGGTGAAGTTACGTCAAGCTTATCCTACAAAAGTGATATTGGCGGGTAATGTTGTAACGGGCGAAATGGTTGAAGAGTTAATTCTATCAGGCGCTGATGTTGTAAAAATTGGCATTGGGCCGGGCTCAGTTTGTACGACTCGAGAAAAAACGGGCGTAGGATATCCACAGTTGTCGGCGATTATTGAATGTGCTGATGCGGCTCATGGACTCGGTGGTCAAGTGTGTTCGGATGGTGGATGTGTAACGCCTGGTGATGTTGCAAAAGCGTTTGCTGCTGGGGCTGATTTTGTCATGTTGGGCGGCATGTTTGCGGGTCATGATGAGTGTTCCGGTGAGATTATTGAAGAAGAGGGTGAGCAATTTAAACGTTTCTATGGCATGAGTTCAGCAGAAGCTATGCAAAAACACCATGGAGCGGTTGCTGAATATAGAGCTAGTGAAGGACGCTCTGTCAATGTTCCTTATCGTGGCCCAGTCAGCAACACGATATTAGATATTTTAGGCGGAGTTCGATCGACTTGTACTTATGTCGGTGCGCAGCGTCTTAAAGAGTTATCCAAACGCACAACATTTATACGGGTCACAAAACAATTAAATGAAATATTTGTATCATATCAAAATAAAAAATAAGTAACCTTTGTAAGGTTGGGCTTCGGTTGAATATCAATTTCAAATATTATATGATGCCGAATCTTTCCTTATAGAAGAATTTTTTGAGTTTAGCTCGATACGATTTCTCATAAGGCATTTCCAGTTTCGCCACCAAAAAATTCTTTCGCAATATGCCAATGTACAGTAAAGGAGTTCAAAATGATTAGGAAATGGTTGATTGCAAGTGCGATTTTAGCAATGAGTTCTCAAAGTGTATTCGCAGACTGTATGGGTGTATCGTATGGCGGGTTTGGTGCTGGAGTCAGAGATAACATTAAAAATGCTAATAACTATCGTGGTATCGAAGGAAATCTTTTTTTAGGTTATGGGATGATGATGAATCCTGCTTTTTACATCGCAGGTGAAGCTTTTTTAACTCCGGGTTCAATTCCAATCAATGATAATGGATTAAAAACGACATATGGTTTTGGAGCTTCTGCTTTGCCAGCCATCATGATTAGTGAGCATACCATGGCATTTCTTAGACTTGGCATAGTAGAAACGTCATTTACTAATGGCTCAAAAAAAGCAGGCGGCCAAATAGGTGTAGGATTACAAACAGGCTTGACTCAAAATTGGGATTTAAGAGCGGAATATATTTATTCTGCTTATACCACGGTTACAAGTAAGATCGGTGCGCCTAAATCAGATCAAGCAAATATGTCTTTAGTCTATAAGTTTGAATAATAAAGAATGGTAATGTCTGCTGTTGGAGAGTGAAATGTTAAAAAAAAGCGTGATCACAAGTATTGCTCTCGTTACGATGGTGAGCTCATCAATCATTCAGGCGGGCGCTTATTTAGGTATAGCCGCTGGCGCAAATCAAGGACGTTGGAATATAACGGATTCAGCCGGTAATAATGTCAAGTTTGGCAGAAGTAGTGCGATGGGTTCGATATTTGCTGGTTATGGCAGTATGCTTAATGCCAATCTCTATTTAGGTGGCGAAACGCTCGCTAGTCTTGCAAATACCGGTGGTCCTTATCAAACATTTATGACACCTGGTGGAGCAATGCCTGCCAGTATTAAACAGACCTATTCTTATGGCTTAAGTATTCTTCCCGGCGTTGTCGTGGGGCAAGGAACGATGTTATATTTCCGTGGCGGAATGGTGCGGTCTCATTTTCAAGTGAGGGCGGGAAATACAACTTATAATCAAACACTCAACTTGAATGGCAAGCAACTGGGTGTAGGTATAGAGCGTGCTTACACAAGTAACGTGGATGTGAGATTAGAATATGCTTACACAAGATTTAATTCGGTGAGCTCTCTAGGCTCAAGCTTTAGTCCCCGGAACAATCAATTGATGTTAGGGTTGCTATACAAATCTGGATAGGAGGAAATGTGAGAAGAATAATTCTAAAAATGGCCGTAGCAGCTACAACTTATTTTTGTGCATTCTCAAGCATAGCAGCAGTTTCTATTCCATATGGATGGTATGTAAGTGCTAATGGCGGTTGGTCTAAGGTTCAACATAAAAACTATCCTGGACCTTCAAGTTCAGGCAATGGTGGTGTTGTTGGGGCTGCAGGTTATAAGTTTTCGCCTTTTTTAGCTGTCGAAGGTATTTACTCCAGTTATTCAAGCGTCAATATTCATTCGGCAGGATGGACGGTTGCTCGTGATCGTTTTTATTCTTATGGCTTACTGGGTAAAGTTATTTTTCCGATTGCTTCGTCAGGCTTTTCACTGTTTGGAAAGGTGGGTGTAGGGCGGTTAATATCAAGTCTCAAGGTAACAAACCCAGCGTTGGCTGCTCAAAATAATTTAGTATTTAACTCGGGCACAAACGGTGCAACAGGTCTTTATTTAGGTGCTGGCGCTGAATACTCATTCACAACGAATTTGTTGGGAAATATTCAGTGGCTGAGGCTGCATGGCAATCGCAATACGGGCAATATGCAATTTGTTGGAGGTGGGTTCGCTTACCTTTTTTAGGACTATATTTGTTGCTTCGACTCCGCAAAGTATGCGGAGTCTTCTATTGTCGTTAGCTAAATAACCTCAGTTATGGAAACGGTACTAGGTTCTTATCCATAACTGAGGTTAAATACCTTCTTAACCCATTCTGCAATATCGTCAATTTCTTGTGGGCAAACTGCATGAGCCATGCGGTAGTGATGAAAGCTGCAATCAAAGCCCTGCTTTTTCAAAACATCGTTGGTGTATTGCCCTAGTGCATAAGGAACAACGGTATCTTCAGTGCCATGTCCCAAAAAAATGGGGATGTTACGGTTAGCTGTGGTTAATTGAGTTGTTAGATCATCAGTTGAGTAAGGTAAATAACCGGAAAGTGCGAGAATCCCAGCGAGGGTATTTTTAAATCGAAGGCCGGCGATAAGAGCAATTAGTGCGCCTTGTGAAAATCCAGCTAATACAATTTTATTAGAAGAAATGCCACGTTCAATTTCACGGTGAATCAGCTCATTGATTTGATTAACAGACTGATTAATGCCGTGATGATCAATGTGTCCCTCTATTTTGGTCATAGATGTAATATCATACCAAGCACGCATTACATAACCATTGTTGATAGTTATGGGTCTTAATGGTGCATTTGGAAAAATAAATCGAAGGGGGATTCCATCAGGCAAGTTTAGCTCTTGAGCGATTGGGACAAAATCGTTTGCATCTGCGCCTAACCCATGCATCCAAATGACGCTGCCGATTGCCTCAGAGCTAGGATTAATTTCAATATAGGGTGATAAATCAGATTGAATTGTCATAGATAATCTTTATACCTCAAAAAATTTAAATAATAGTCGTGATTAGAAAGTGATAGCTCTTGCTTAGGCAATTGAGAAATAGTAATCTTTATCAATAAATCTGCAAGTCTTAGTGCTTTACGCATTGAGACTGTCAGTACGAATCCATACTCTTATAATGGCTGTCATAAGGAAGTAAACACTATGAAAAGGCATCTAAACAAATCAATAGCAGGCGTTACGCTTTTAGAAATTATGCTTGTATTAGCGATTGCGGCAATGATTATCGTTATGTCTGTAAAATATTACCAATCAGCATCCTCTTCTCAATCCACTAACTCAGCAATGCAATCTATTCAGAGTTTAACGGCTGCTGCAGACGGTATTGCTCAAGGAACGGGAACCTATACTAGTGCTAACAGTACTAATATTAAAAACGTGGCAGGATCAACCGCATTAAACTTACCATGGGGTGCTTCTATTACGATTAATCCATCTGCGGGCAGTTATACTGTAAATCTTCCTAGCACACCTGCTAACGTATGTAATTCATTAACATTTAAATTGAAAGCGAATTCGCATTATACTAATATTTCAGCCTGCGGCACTGGACCAGGAGCATTTGGTTATACTTACATTCCATAAAAATAGAAAACCTAAAAAGGGCTGCATTGCAGCCCTTTTTATTTTTAGAGTTTATAAAGTATTGCGTCTCCCGGTGACATAAATTCGCAACGTAACAACTGTCCTGAATCATTTAGCTGAAGCAGTAATCGTTTAGGTCGATTTTTTTCATCCGTAAAGTTTACTAATTCATTTGCAACGCAAGAATAAAGATGTTGCTGCAATACTTTCTCAATGGATTTTTTGAGAGCGCCACGCCACAGGCTTTCTTGAACCAAGAATCGGATAATCTCAGGTGCATAGCTTAATTCGATACCATATTGACTATGCAGCTGAGCTGCAAAATTCTTTAGTTTCAAACGAATAATTTTTTCTAGACCCGAATATTCGAGCAATGCAAAAGGCACAATATTGAATTGATGTAATAAACTAGGCGAAAAACTCGTTTCCAATGCGGGTAGCATTTCTTCACACATTTCTTGCGGCGAAAGTTGTTGGGGATGATGGACGGGCTCATTTCTCTGCTCATTCAATACTAATTGAATTAAGTCCAGTGGTTGTGACGTCTCATGTGAAGAGGATGGCTGTGCCAGGTTTACAATACGTTCAGATCCTAGTGTCGTTGTCATAATGATAATGGCATGACGAAAATCATATTTTCTTCCTAGCTCGTCAATCGCGTAACCATAATGAAAAATATCTTGAAAAAGATTTAAGAGTGAGACTGATTGTTGGCTGATATTTTCAAAAAGTACAACAGCAAAAGGACTCGTTTGAATCGCATCGTATAAGTTTGAATGATGCTCATTTGTTTGTCGCAGTACTTGTACCTCTGCTAATGATGCGGGTGTATATCCCCTATCTATTTGAACTTGTAAAAGAGCGCCTTTATGCCCAAATAAATGTTCTGCAATGGCATAAGCTGTTTCCGTTTTCCCAACATTCGGCGGCCCGGCAAATAAGAGGCTGCAAAGAGGCCCTGATTTTTTTTGAAGTCGAATACGTGCATGCTGCAACACTAAGCCAATTAAGTTGAGCGCAATTTCTTGCCCAAAAATATTTTTTTGTAAATCATTAATAAGATCAGCTGATTTAAATTTATTTGTTTGCAGATGGGATAATGGTATTTGAGTCCAATTTGAAATGATTTTTGCTAATACCGCAAACGTAACAATGGGTTTAGATTGGGCCGGCTGGTCAGTGCGTTCTAGCATGCTTGCGCGGGAAGCGGCGCTATCCAATAGTTTGAGAGAGCGCTCTAGCAGGGGTTCTTGTCCATTGAGGTATTGTTCTGCAAGATGAAGTGCGGTGGAAAAGCTATCGTCAGGAATAATAACATGATGATAATCTTCTAAATCATCTCGATAACTTTTTAAAATGGCAGAACAATCTGCTGTGTTTGGATCTGGCAGTTTGAGTTTAGTAAAATAATTATCTAGGTAAATATCATCAGATAAGCTGGCCTGAGTGCTGAGCGCAATCACTCGCCATTTGTTATCAGATAAAATAGAGTTAAATTTTTTGTAGAACATGCTAAGAGCGTCAGAAGAGAAGCAGTCTGCATGTGTAATGGCTAGAATAATGCATCGATTTGCTTGATTCATTTCCTCATAAAATGCAGAAAATTCTTTTGCGATGTCTTCAGGCTCAGCATCCTGAGCTGCAAGATTTTTCATGTCTAAAAAAAGTAAAGTAGCTTCGCGTAGCGATTTAGGAAGGTGCTCATCATTTAACTGATGAGCAAAGTTTTCTAAAAAAGCAAAATTATAAATATCAGACGTGGATGCTTGCAAAAAAAACATGATGATATTCTTTGCGTCCTAGCACGTCAAAAATGAGAGGAATGCTTGTCAGATCTTTTAAAGGAATAAAGCTTTTTTTAATTTCAGTGGGAAAAAGTGTTTTAATCTGTTGCTTTAAAATGGGGTCATTTTGTTTTTTTGGCATGGAAGCACCTCTTTGGTTGGCTATATGAATATTCGGATATCACCAGGCTTCGTCGTTGCGAGGCCGCGTAGCGCTTGGCCGTGGCAGAGGTGTGGATTGCCACGCCTAAGCGCTACGCAGGCTCGCAATGACAGAGCCTGGTGAGAGCACGCTGAATAGTTACGAATAATGAAATAGACAGTCATAAATGTCAGCTTTGCACTGATAAATTCCGTCAGACATTTTTTTCCAAGAGCCTTGGCCTGGCATCAGGTTATTTCTGGCTAGGAAAATTCCCAGAAAGCGGGTATCCGTATCTTCACCTTGGTAATAGCAGTGGCTTGAACCTTCAGGAGCATCTTTCATCCATTCGGCTAAGCTAAAATGTCTAACATGAGATTTAAAGTTTTCTAGCTGTGAAGGCTGGGCTGCTGTGCCGCTGTCTATGTTGAGAGCTTGCCAGCCAGCAAACGAATTGTTTTGTATGCTTTCAACAGTAGGACAAATTTCTGCATAAGTAAGACTTGAAAAAACGAGAAATGAAAAAAAACATATTTTTTTAAACATAACACACTCCGTTGAATAATAAATTAGATACCTGCCGCATGACGCAAGCTAAATGCTTTATCCGTTTTTTCCCAGCTAACATTTAAATCTTCACGTCCAAAATGACCATATGCTGCTGTCGGTAAATAAATGGGACGTTTCAAGTCTAGCATTTTTATGATTCCGAAAGGTCGTAAATCAAAATGTTCATGAATGAGATTTAAAATCATTGAGGTGGGGATTTTTTCAGTATCGAACGTTTCGATATAGATTGAAACGGGTTCAGCAACGCCAATCGCATAAGAAATTTGTAGTTCGCAACGTTCTGCGAGTCCTGCGGCGACAATATTTTTAGCGACATACCGTGCGGCATAAGCGCCTGACCGATCGACTTTGGAGGGATCTTTGCCGGAGAAGCAGCCTCCGCCGTGTCTAGCCATGCCGCCGTAAGTATCGACGATAATTTTACGTCCTGTCAAGCCACAATCACCTAATGGGCCTCCAATCACGAACCGTCCAGTTGGATTAATTAAAAATTGCGTATCGTTTGTCATCCATTCGGGCGGCAAAATGGGTCTGATAATTTTTTCAATGACTTCTTTTGTTAGTTCAGCATGTGTCACGTCAGGGTCATGTTGCGTAGAGAGGACTACGGTTTGAATGCTAACGGGTTTATTGTTTACATAACGAAACGTAATTTGACATTTTGCATCTGGGCGCAACCAAGGCAAAACATGTGTTTTGCGGATGTGTGCTTGTTGCATCATTAAACGGTGAGCAAAGGTAATAGGCGCTGGCATGAAAACGGAGGTCTCATTCGATGCATAACCAAACATAAGGCCTTGATCACCTGCACCCTGAAGTTCTTGCTGAGCTGTGCTAATACCTTGCGCGATGTCGGGTGACTGTTTGCCCAGCGCAGAAAGTACCGCACAGGTAGCATAGTCAAAGCCCAGGTGTGAATGGTTATACCCAATTTGACGTATCACATCTCGTACAATGTTTTCTACGTCAATTGAGGCGATTGTTGTAATTTCCCCGCCGACTAGCACCATCCCTGTTTTAATAAACGTTTCACAGGCGACACGAGCATTTTTATCTTTTTCCAAAATGGTATCGAGAATAGCATCTGAAATTTGATCTGCGATTTTATCTGGATGGCCTTCTGATACAGATTCAGAGGTGAAAAGGTAGTGTTCGTCCATGAGCCTGTCCTAAATAGGTGAAAAGTGGTGCTGGTTGGAGAATGGTAACCTACCAGAGATTTTTTTGCGAGATGAGTTGAATTTCGGGATGCAAATCTTTCTATATTTTTGTGAGGTAATGTGGTGTTAAGGCAATCCTAAAGTAAACGTTTCAGGAAGGTTGTTCGAATCTATAATTTAAAAATATGTCAAATTGACATATATGTCAAATTGACATATACTGATGGTAAGTATTGGCTGTGGCGATAAGAGAAAAGCGGATTGCGTATTATTTCAAAAAAGAAGCTTCGCGAGTATAGCAAGGATAATGCCCAGGCTGAGTTGCCGCTAACAGAATGGTACATGGTAATGCTGTCTTCCAATGCGAGAAATCTAAGCGCACTGAAGACTAGGTTTAATAGTGTTGATTTTGTTTCTGGTTATACAATTTTTAATATAGGTGGAAACAAGTACCGTTTAATTACGGCAATTCATTATAATACACAGCACTGCTATATTAGAACAATATGGACTCATGCTGAATACAGCAAACCTTACAATCAGGCTAAATTAAAGCGAGGTGAGTTATGAGTAATGCAGCCCTGGCAATTGATTATGTGGATCAAAAAACGGATCGCAAATTTCATTTGCCTATCTCTGTGTTTAAAAAACCTAGCAACGCTAAAGAATACGCTAAACTTGAAAAAATTCTTGATAAGTTAATTGATGAAGTCAGAGATAACGACAAACATCCTCTAACGATTGCGATGCAAATTATAGGTGAAAACTTAGAGCAGTATGATAATGAACACCATCCTGCAATTGGTCGTAAGGTCAATGAAATTGACATGGTTAAATATTTAATGAAAACGCACAATCTGCATCAAGCCGATTTAGCGGATATTTTTGGCGGACAAGCTAATGTGTCTAAATACCTCAATGGAGAGCGGCCTTTATCTAAAAATCAAATTGCTGGATTAAAAAAGAAATTTGGGATTAGCGCAGATTTTTTTGTAAGATGTTAGCCTATAAAAATGCTATTCATAAAAAAGGACAGAAATGATAATTGCTGCTGTTAATTTTTTACGAGAGCGTATTTCATTATTTTTATTTCTTGCGTGCCTTATTAGTATTATCCTGTTTCCCATTGCATCGAATACAACATTGCCTAACATTGTCGACTATTTAACTCACATGGGTGGAATAATTCAAGCGAATATAGCATTGTCTGAGGGTCAGTTTCCTTTGCGAGTCGCGCCACTCGGCCATATGGGTTGGCGATATCCCTTTTTTCAGTTTTATTCATCTAGCAGTTATACCTTAGCAGGTTTATATTATCGTTGGTTTTCTCCAACAAATCCATTTGTTGCGTATAAATTAATGCTGGCCACTGCGATGATGGGCGGCGGAATTTACATGTACCGTCTTTCAAATTGGTTGGTGAAGAATCGTTTCGCGGCTCTTTTAGCAAGCGCAGCATATTTGCTAGCACCTTATAATATTATTATAGTTGATCGTTTAGGTGCATTTAATGAAGCGATTGCGATAGGAATATTGCCTGCAGTTATTTACTATACATTGCAGAAACTCGAGCATCCATCAAGCGATAAAAATCTGTTGCAGATGGCGCTTGCCTGGTATTTGTTAGCAACAGTCCATCTGATTACCTTTATTTATTCGTCAATTTTCATTGGAATATGGGTGTTTATTGCGTGCGTTAGGAATCCAATTTTTTTTAAAAATTGTATTCATGTAGGCATAGCGTATGGATTAAGTCTTTGTTTGGCAATGTGGTATTTAGCGCCTATTGTTATATTTCAAAATAGCTTAATTGCGCATCAAACATTTAATAATATCGGACTTTTCAAGCTTTACATCCCTAGTTTTTCTTCACTCTTTTTTCCATTTGCAAGTACATCAGCGGGTGTTGTTGGTCCGAATGGATTTATCGATAGCATGACTCAAATCCATCCTAATATTGGTTGGCCTATGATCCTTTCAGTTGGTGTGTGTGTTTATGTTATCTTTCAAAATAAAAAAAATTTAGTAAGTGATCGCTATTTATTTTCTGTGCTCACCACTTTTTTTATCGCATTTTTACTATTATGTTCACCAATTGATGTTTGGAAGAAGTTACCTCAGTCATTGATGGTCATTCAATACAGCTGGAGATTGCTGGGTCAAGTAATGTGGCTAGGGGCTTTATTATTTGGTTTTGCTGTTAGTTGGTTTTTTGATAATAAAGTTGAACGTAAACACTTTATGATAGCGATATCGTTACTTGTATTATCGACAAGTCCGTGGATCTTTCATCCGTTTGATAAAGTTGATGATATTTCAGTTCAGAAATTAAATGATCTCCCCAACTTTATTAATTCTGAATTAAGTGTGGATATGTATTTAATGGATATACGCAATAAGCTGCCTCATTATCTGGTAGATAACATCCAGCTTGCATCGACATTGCCAAGTTCGGATTTAAGTAATTCTATTTTAAAGCTCAATTTTACGCATACGATCTCAAGAGAGTTGATTGATTCAGCCGGCTCACCCTATATTTTGTTGCGTGGAGTCATCCCAGCAACGGCGAGCTCACCTTATCCAGTAATCAATGCATTAGTGGATGATAAAATCATTTCAAGTTATGAATTTAAACCAGGAGTATTTGACTGGAAAATTCCATTGACTAAAACGCAGGCCGCATTGAAAAAAACTTCGTTAGCTTTGAAATTTAAAAACGAAGATAACTCAATCAAGCATGTCATTATTCCCATTAGAAAAATCATTATCGGAGGATTTTTCAAATCGGATGAGCTAGTCTCTGTGGGAAATGTTGTTTCGCAGTGCAAGCAGGCTTATGAAAAAATACAATGCCAAATTTCAGCCCCACTGACAGCTCGTATTTTAGAGCTGCCACTTCTCTATTATCCAGACATGCTAGAAATCAGCGTCAATGGTAAGAAAGTGGGATACCAAGGAATTTTATATCAAGGCGATTTGATTACTGCGATCGTTCCTATTCCAGGAAAAATGAATTTGATTGAGTTTCAATTTAAAGGGCTTTTGTGGGCGAATTTTGTAAGCGGTGCCGCTTGGATGATGTGTGTGTTGTGCTTATTGTTTCTTTTGTTGCAAAATTTACTTTCTTATACTAGAAAAAATAAGGTGAATCAGTTTTGATCCTTATTAACAAATGCTATTGTATTCTTTGATAAACATGTAATTTATAGAAAGGCAAATTATCTATAGTAGTAAAATAACGATATGGTTTCCAAGCCTCTTTAAAAATAGCGTATTTTGAAAAATCATTTATATAATCAATTTTGATATTTTCATAATGATCTTTATTTTTCTTTACATCAACAAACACAAATTTAGGGTGCGTGATGTTGAGCTCATTAGCAACAGTTGTGACTAGATCATCTTTGTCTTTTTCAGAGTGTGTTTTCATGATGGCTGGCAGCCACCTAAGATCAGGATATTTTGAAGCAGGAATAGCATTGGCATAATGAATCGCTGGAAATTCATATTCGAGTGCTGTTGTAAAGAAGTAAACGGGTTTGTTTTGTGCATAACTGTTCATAAAAATAAATATTTTTTCTAGGCTTGTTTTTAGATCAGTTCCACTTAGATAATTAACATATTGAAAATAGCATGGAAATGCAAAAGCAAGAATAGCAAATAAAGTGGTGACAACAGAGTGCAACTTACCAATCCGAGGAATAAATAAAATAAACAAGGCAACAAGGGTAGATACGATAAAATAAAATCGATAATAGTATGGCCAATATTCATGTTGCGAAATATAGCCGCATAACATACTAAGCGATATCGTTACCATCACTGATACAATAGTATGGAAAAAATTTTTCACGGGCAGAAACAGATATAATAAACATGAGAATAAAATAGCAAAAAAGCAAAAAAACACGTTAGGAGAAAAAAACAAAATCGCGGGAATGGGTCGTGCGTCATAAAAAAGAAACAGATAAAAAAGCAGGCTTAGTAACGATATTGCTACATATTCATGATGGCTCGCTCTGCTCTGTAATAGGAAAGATCCAAATGTTATCACTAAGAGTAATGTCGAAATCGCATAAGCAGGATAAAGTTGGTAGTACCAGCCAGTATTGTGTAGTAAATAAGAGGAAAGTAGTCCAATCAAAGCAATAAGCAAAATATTCCCTAGTTGTTGCTGACGATTTTTTTTGTTTCGTACTAAATAACAGAGCACGCTAATCCCACAAAAAAACATGAGAGGGTTTAACAAAACAATTTTCCAGTTGGTGTGGTAATTTAAATAATAAAAACGCGCGGTCGATGGCAAGATGATAGTAAGGTAATTATGGAAAAAAGCATAGATGAGTAGGATGTAAATACCCAACAATCCTATAATAATTGTTGATTCGGGTCTTGCTAGCTCGGCCAAAGTTTTTTTTCTGAAAGCATAATAACATTCGACTAAGAAAAAAGTGACGCAAAAAAAAGGTTTAATTGCAAATCCAATTCCTGCTATAAAGCCAATGACCACTGCTAGGAAAAGTGATACAGACTTATGTTGCATTCTATAACTTGTTAATAATAAATAAGGCATGATTAAAATAAGTAACAAATGTTCTCTCTGACCAAAATCATTAGGCAAAGGAAATAAAATAAATATTATTGCCAGTGTTATTAAGAACAATCCCGCAAGTGTTGCATTTTCTGGACTGAAAATTTTTTTTATTAATGTGTAACAAATGCTTAATGAAGTAAACGATATAAAAAAAATAAATACTCGGAACGTCAACAGTATATTCAAAGAGCATAGATGGCTGAGCATGATAGGAATAGAGTAAATAAATAAAAACATCGGAGGGCTAGGTTCAAAAAAATCATGGAAATAAGTGCCCCCAGTGATTAACCGTTGCGCCTCAACTAAGCCCCAGCTAATATCCCAACCAGCTAATTACATTATTCTGCATTTTCCAGCTCAGTATGAAAATGCTAGTAATAATGATAAATAAAGCAAGAAGTCCATGTTTCTTAAAGCTTAAACTGTTTTCATCCATAAAAAGCATCCTGGCCAGCTATTCTTTTAAATGATCAAATGAGCTAAGTGTCGCAGCTTAGGAACGAGCACGAAATAACTCCCGCAACTTGGCATCTCATTTGCCCCGCATCTTTGCACGAATTTTTTGCGAAAAAACGCTTACATAGAACAACTATGCTCGCGATTTTTCGCAAAAAGTTCGTGCAAATCTGCATGACAACTGAGCGCCAAGTTGCGGGAGTTATTTCGTGCTCGTTCCTTAATACAACAATTCATCCCCAAAAAAAGCTTTCATTTTACTAAGCATTAACATCGACGGTGCTTTTTTTGCAAATGCTGAATTCATTTCTGTTGTCCACTCACCTGTTTGTAAGTTTACAAGAACCAAAAATCCCGGCTGATAAAATGTGTGGAGTTGCCTGGTTTTGTTATCCATGCTTTCGCGTTCTGATGGTGGGTAATGTGCTAAAAACCATGGCCCCATTAGCAAGCCTTGTTGTTTTTCTTTATTCATTCTTGTTTCTGCTGCATGACGAACATAAATCAAACCATTCTTGGGATTGATTTGATAAAGCTGAATGGTTTTTTCTAAAACTTTAGACACGTTAATATTTTCTTTTTCAATTTCTCCTAGAGTAAAACTTGTTTCAAAAAATAGATCGCGGCTAGTGAGCGAGGATGTTGTTGCGTGAGTGATGAGGGGAGTTAATGATTCTCCATCGGTATGTAGCATTGGATCTAGATGAGTTAATGATAATAAAGTTGAAGAGAGATCTGTTAGTGAGACCGGTTGGTGAATGACGCTGGGTTTCCCTAGTGAAAAACCATATGACTTTATAGCGAGTATAGTATGAAACTGATTTAAACTGAGCACGTCGCCGCCATAACCATATGAAGTATCAACACCATAATCATGTTGAAAATCCAAGCTGAATTCTGGCGTTCCAGCATATTTAGTAAAAGGTAATAACTTGATATTTTCAGAATGACCTTGATATTTGGTTGATTGAGTCACTCGATCACCTGGTAAACCTAAAGAAGTCCCATGATCAGAAAGCAAAACAACAATGCTGTGATCGAGTAATTTATTCTCTTGAAGTATATTTAAAAATTTTTTTAATTCATCATCTGCTGCGATGATACTTCGTTGGTATCGTTTTAAATCAGAGGTATCGGCTGCTTGCTTGTCATGGAACCAATAAAAAGGCCAATGACTAATGGTAAAATGAACCGCTAAAAATAGTGGTTTTTGATCACGCTGATGCAGTCCTTCGCTGAGCAATTGCATGAAATTTTTTGGATCATAGGTAATGGCTGTGCCATGGTTTGCATAATTATAGGGAAAAAGCAGTTTCCCTAGCGAAGTGGGTACAATTAAATTGCTGAGAGGAAAATCGTTAACTGTTCCAATCAAAAAATCATTTACACCCATTGGCGGAGTGATGACGCGATCAAAACCAAATAATTCATTGGTATTATTGAATCGTGTGTCATCTGTTCCATAAATAGTTTGATATCCTGCTTTATTTAATATTTTTGGTAAAGTCTCTTGTAAGTCGAGAGTTTCAAGATCTGTGTTGTTGCCTCTTGCATGATTATGAATAGGATACTTGCCTGTTAATATGCTTGCCCAAGATGGGAACGTTCGCGCAAGGGTTGCATATGCATTTGAAAAGGAAGTTGATGATTCGAGGAATTGATCTATGTTCGGTGTTGCAGGTTTGTTTTTATCATAAAAACTCACAAAGTCGGGGCGTACTGCATCAAGCCCAATAATAATAATATTGGGCTGGGTAGCGAGTGATGTATTTTCAGATGGAGTCGCTGAGTTTTTTTCCCAAAGAGAAAGACCTAACAGGCTGAATAAAAAAACAAGCACCATGCTATGTCGAAATACATTCTTTTTGTGGTAAAAACTTAAAAATAAATTGATGATTGAAAAACTAGTCACTGCAATTAAACAACATCCTGTGATTTTAAAAATAGAATGAAGCTGTGTTTCTGTGATATCCCAAGCTGGAGGCTGATGTAATAGAGTGGCAAAAAACGAGTGTGTTGAGTAAAGATCATTTGTTACAAAGACAAAAAGATAACTGACGAACCACAATAAGACTCCGAGATAACAGGTATGTGTTTCGCTTAGCTTAAGTCTTTCTGAAAGTGAAACGGTGAGATACCATATGCTCAAAATAAATAAAGCGTGCACGATGACCTGGCTAGATACAAAACGCATTAATCCGAACATAAACATTTTGTTGTGAAGAAGTTGGTTTGTTATCGAAGCCGAGACGAGTGAATCGATTAAATCGGTTGTTAACGAGTTTATCCATAGAAGAAAAATCTCACCTAAGAATGAAATGACTGTGAGTAGTATCAATAAACGTACTAGGTTATTTTTATGAGTGATGAGGGTCACCTGGTCATCCTTAACAATAAATAGGGTGGTGTGATCATACCAAATACTCTGTCACTATTCAGTGTCATTCGCTTCAAAAAATGACAATTCCTAATGCCCCATGATGAAATTTAAGGTAAGATTCAACAATTTTATTCGTTTTATATGGAGTGGCTATGCCCAGTCATAAAGAGCTTGCGAATGCGGTTCGTGTTTTAAGTATGGATGCTGTTCAAAAAGCGAATTCAGGCCACCCAGGTATGCCCATGGGAATGGCTGATATTGCCGAAGTGTTGTGGAACGATTTTTTACAACACAACCCTAAAAATCCGCATTGGCTAAATCGTGATCGGTTTATTTTGTCCAATGGTCACGGGTGCATGCTCCAATATTCTCTATTACATTTAAGTGGTTACGATCTTACTATGGAAGATATTAAACACTTTCGTCAATTACACTCCAAAACACCTGGTCACCCTGAATTTGGTGATACTCCTGGTGTCGAAACAACCACAGGTCCTTTGGGTCAGGGTCTCGCAAATGCAGTGGGGATGGCTATTGCGGAGAAGCATTTAGCCAAACAATTTAATCGTGATGGCTTCCCAATGATTGACCACCATACATATGTTTTTGTCGGAGATGGTTGTTTGATGGAAGGTATTTCGCATGAAGTGTGTTCATTGGCAGGTACGTTAGGGCTTAATAAATTAATCGCTATTTATGATGACAATAATATTTCTATCGATGGCGACGTGAGCGGGTGGTTCACTGACAATACACCGTTACGGTTTCAAGCGTATGGATGGCATGTCATTCCAAATGTCGATGGCCATGATAGAGAAGCGATAAAACAAGCTCTTTTTGAAGCAAAAACCATTACTGATAAGCCCGTTTTAATTTGCTGTAAAACCATTATTGGTTGGGGTGCACCTCATGCTGCGGGTACGGCTGAGACCCACGGTGCCCCCTTGGGAGACGTTGAAATTGCCGCAGTCAGAAAGCAATTGAATTGGCCTTACCAGCCCTTTGAAATCCCAGCAGAAATTTATGCGGCTTGGGATGCGCGTGCCAAAGGTGATCAATTAGAATCTGTATGGCAAAAACTCTTTACTCGTTATATCAAAACATATCCTGAATTGGCGCAAGAATTAATGCGTCGCATAGAAAAACGGTTGCCAGAAAGATGGTTAGGATATACAGAAGAGTTTGCAGAAAGCTTACAATCTAAGCTTGAAACAATGGCTACGCGAAAAGCATCCCAGGTTTGTTTAAATCATTACGCAAAAATGTTGCCCGAATTATTAGGCGGTTCAGCCGATTTAACGGGTTCTAATCTCACTCAGTGGAAAGAAGCGGGCGTTTTTTCAAAAGAAAATCCACAAGGCCAGTATATTCACTATGGTGTGCGAGAATTTGGCATGTCTGCCATCATGAATGGCATGGCTTTGTACGGAGGAATATTGCCTTTTGGTGGTACTTTTTTAACCTTCTCAGACTATGCAAGAAATGCGGTTCGGTTAGCAGCGCTGATGAAATTGCGTACAATTTTTGTCTATACTCATGATTCTATTGGGTTAGGAGAAGATGGTCCCACACATCAACCAATAGAGCACGCACCCAGTTTGAGGTTGATACCTAATCTTGCTGTTTGGCGTCCTTGTGATGCTGCCGAAACGGCAGTGGCTTGGCGTGCAGCGATCGAGTATCATGGCCCCACTTGTTTATTACTCTCTCGACAAAATTTACCTCATCAAGCCAGGGACAGCACTGTTTTAGCCAACATTCAAAAAGGTGGGTATATCTTGCGAGAATGTGAAGGGAGACCTCAGCTTATTTTAATCGCAACAGGATCCGAAGTTGAGTTGGCTCAGGCAGCTGCTCAAGTGTTAACGGCGGAAGGACGGCGAGTCAGGGTTGTTTCTATGCCGTCTACAGAAACTTTTTTAAAACAAGATTTGCATTATCAAGAAAGCGTATTACCTACTGAAGTGAATTTACGAATTGCAATTGAAGCGGCTGCCGGTGATGGGTGGTATAAGTTTGTAGGATGTCATGGGAAAATTATTGGCATCGATCGCTTTGGTGCGTCTGCGCCTGCTAAGGAAGTTTATAAAGATTGTGGATTAACTGCTGAGCGAGTGATTGCTGAAGCAAATAAGTTGTTAGTTGCGCATCAGGTGATGCGGGCTGAGTTAGTGTAATGCAGACATTATTTTCACTATAAATTTTTTAAAAAGTATTAACTGGAGAATTTCCCCATGTCTATTCGTGTTGCTATCAATGGTTACGGACGTATTGGACGTAATATTTTAAGGGCTTTTTATGAATCTAAACGACATCCTGATATTCAAATTGTTGCTATCAATGATTTAGGCGATGTTGAAACCAATGCACACCTCACTCGTCATGATACAACGCATGGGAAGTTTCCTGGAGAAGTCAAAGTTGAAGGAAACAACATGGTTGTTAACGGTGATAAAATTCGTGTCGTCGCTGAGCGAGACCCCAAAAAGTTACCGTGGAAAGAATTAAATATTGATGTTGTGTATGAGTGCACAGGATTTTTTACCAGCAAAGAAAAAGCCCATGCACATATTGATGCAGGTGCGAAAAAAGTCATTATTTCTGCCCCTGCAACCGGTGTTGATGCGACGATTGTTTATGGTGTGAATCACGGTACATTAAAAAATACTGATACAATCATTTCTAATGCTTCATGCACAACAAATTGTTTAGCACTTTTAGTAAAACCATTACACGATAAAATTGGTATTGTCAGCGGGCTGATGAATACTGTTCATTCGTATACAAATGATCAAGCATTGCTGGATGTGCATCACGTTGATTTGCGCCGTGCACGCTCGGCGCCTCACTCTATGATTCCTACAAAAACGGGTGCGGCAGCTGCTGTGGGTTTAGTATTGCCTGAGTTAGACGGAAAATTAGATGGCTTTTCAATTCGTGTACCAACAATCAATGTGTCTGTTGTTGATTTTACTTTTGTTGCTAAGCGCAATACTACCGTTGAAGAAGTTAATAAAATTATGCAAGAAGCTGCATCAGATTCATTAAAAGGAATTTTGGAAATTAATTCCGAACCATTAGTTTCTGTTGATTTTAATCATAATCCCGCTTCATCGATTTTTGATGCGTCTTACACTAAAGTGCAAGGAAACTTAGTAAAAGTATTATCTTGGTATGACAACGAGTGGGGTTTTTCAAATCGTATGCTAGATGTCACGGGTGTTTTCATGAACGCTAAGCACAAAGAATCAAGCAAGGCGTGTGTGTAATACTGACAATGTTGAGAGGATAAGAAAAATGGAGGTAATGCTACAATGCCTACAACACCTTTTTTAAATATGTTTGGCCGTTCACCAATACGTCCACTAGAAGAACATATGGCGAAAGTGCATGCGTGTGTCATGCAGTTGTATCCTTTTTTTGAAGCTGTCCTAAAAGAGCAGTGGGATGATGTGGCTGCTCTTCAAAAAGAAATTGCACACCTTGAAAATGAAGCAGATGTGATGAAGAGAGATTTACGAGTGCATCTCCCTAAAGGTTTATTTATGCCGGTTTCGCGAAGTGATTTGTTGGAGCTGCTCAGTGTGCAAGATCGTTTAGCTAACAAAGCAAAAGATATTGCCGGCATTGTCATGGGTCGCCGTATGGTTTTTCCAAAAGCAATTGCATCAACTTTTATGGAATTTCTAACCCGTTGTATGGATGCATCAAAACAGGCAAATACAGCTATTCATGAATTAGATGAATTATTAGAAACGGGGTTTAGTGGCAGTGAAATTAAGCTCGTGGAGGGCATGATCACCACGTTGTCTGGGATTGAGCGCGATACGGATGAAAAACAAATTGAACTGCGAAATATGATTTTTAGTTTAGAAGAAAGCTTGTCTGCGGTCAGCATTATGTTTCTTTATAAGATAATTGAATGGACAGGTGATCTTGCGAATCGAGCGCAAGATGTGGGTGATCGATTACAAATTTTGTTAGCGAGATGAGACTCTAACTCCTATGGAATACGGCTTAATTTATATAATACTTGGGTGTTGTGTCGGATTGTGGATGACCTGGGGGGTCGGTGCCAATGATCTTGCCAACATCATGAGTACGGCGATGGGTTCAAAAGCGCTTTCTGTTAAGCAAGCCATTGGGATAGCCATTTTTTTTGAAATCGCAGGTGCTTTCTTAGGAGGTGGAGAGGTAAGTGACACGATTCGTGGTGGAATTATTGACGTCTCCTCATTTTATCAAACACCTCAGCTATTTATTTATGTCATGTTATCCGTATTAATGGCCGGAGCCGTTTGGATGACGATGGCTAGTTTTATGGGTATGCCTGTTTCCATTACCAATGCAATAGTCGGATCTTTGGTGGGCGTAGGGACGATTATGTTAGGTGCTCACTCTATTCATTGGCAAGAAGTCGGTTACATTGCCATTAGTTGGATTGTGTCACCAACGATTGCAGGTATTACCTCTTATCTTTTATTTATCTCCATTAAAAAATTAATTTTAGGTGCGGAATACCCTTTGTTAGCGGCTCAGCGTTATGTGCCTATTTATTTATTTTTAGTGGGTATTGTGCTGGCATTGATGACTGCATTAAAAGGATTACATCATTTTCATGTTGCTCTTACCCTGCTGCAAAATATTTTAGTGATTTTTGTGACTGCATTGTTAGTATTGCTCATTGGTTTTTACGCGATAAAACACATACGTCTTAAATTAAAATTTAAATTAAATCGCCACACTCAATTTCAGTATATCGAAAGTATGTTTAGTATTTTGATGGCTTTTACAGCTTGCGCGATGGTGTTTGCTCATGGTTCAAATGACGTTGCAATTGCTGTCGGACCTATTGCAGGCATCATCAGCATGGTTAGCAAAGGTCAGCCTATGCAAGATGGATTGCTGTTATCAGGCATCATGTTGTTTGGCTGTTTTGGTGTGATTATGGGGCTGGTGATGTATGGGCGAAAAGTGATTGCGACAGTTGGTAGCGCGATTACCACTCTAACACCCAGCCGAGCTTTTGCAGCAACCTTGGCAGCAGCAAGTACGGTTGTTGTTTCAACGAGCACGGGTATTCCAGTATCAGCAACCCAAACGTTAGTTGGTGCAGTGTTTGGCGTTGGTTTGGCGCGAGGTATTGATGCACTTAACTTAGCTGTAATTCGTAATATTTTTATGTCTTGGATTGTTACTATTCCTGCAGCAGCGAGTTTGGCAACCTTGTTTTTTTACATACTACAAAAAGTGTTTGGATAAAATTATTTAAAACTAAGGAGCGCACATGCCATCTTCGCTAGATGAAACGATTAGATCAATTCGTAAGTATGCCCCCGATTTTTTTCCAAAAGTGGGCATTATTTTAGGGTCGGGTTTAAATTCATTAGCAGAGCAAATTACCAATCCTATCACGATACCTTATCAAGCGTTTGGATTAACGACTGGCTCAGTTGCAGGGCACGCATCATTATTAATTATGGGCCATATCAATAATGTTCCGGTTGTGTGTTTGAAAGGACGATTGCATCTTTACGAAGGTACTCAGAATGCAATGCTGTGCACGTTGATTCGTATTATTCGTCATCTGGGTGCTAAAGCTGTTGTCATTACCGGCGCTGCTGGTTCGCTGCGTACGGAAGTGGGAGCGGGTGAAATCATGATGATTACGGATCATATTAATCTTCAACCAGGAAATCCGTTAGCCGGTCCTAATGATGAATCCATAGGGCCCCGTTTTGTGAGTTTAGAAGAAGCCTATGATCCGGAGTTTAATCAAAACTTAGTATCGGTTGCTAGCCGTATGCAAATTCCACTGCATAAGGGAGTGTATCTATCAACCTTAGGCCCTGTGTTTGAAACACCTGCTGAAATTCGCGCTTTCAAAATATTAGGTGCGGATGCAGTTGGAATGTCTGTCGTGCCTGAGGTGATTATCGCGCGCCATTGCGGCTTGCGAGTTGTTGGGATTGCAGCTATTACGAACTTAGCCGTTGGTTTAAGTCATGACAAGGTGACTCATGAAGGGACGTTGCAATATGGCGAATTAACAGCCCGAAAATTAGTGAAGCTGGTTCCTGAGTTCATTAAACAAATTGGTTCGTTAATCTATGGTTGATGCATTAGAAATTTTTTTTTCTAATTCTCAGTGGCGATCGTTCGTTCTGTCTTTGATTGATTATACGAGTTTAAATGAAAGCGATTCCGTTGAGAGCATCCAATTTTTTTGTCAAACAGCTCTCGATCTGCCTGAACCCGTTGCTGCTCTTTGCATTTATCCTCAATTTGTCAAGCAAGTGAAAATGGCTTTAAGGGGTTCTGGAATTAAAGTTGCTACAGTTGCTAATTTCCCTGCAGGTAATCAAGATGTATCTCATGTCACTGCATCGATAAGAGGTTCAATTGATGCAGGTGCAGATGAAATCGATGTGGTGTTTCCTTATCAGATGTATATGCAAAGTAACCATGACACTCCCTTTGAGTTAATTGAGCAATGTGTAGATGCCTGCCACAATGGAATCCAGCTAAAAGTTATTCTCGAGACAGGTGTACTACAGGATCCCGCTTTAATACAGAAAATAAGTCAACGACTTATTTTCTCAGGTGTGAATTTTCTGAAAACTTCTACCGGAAAAACCAAAATAGGTGCCACAATAGACGCGGTGTCCACTCTATTAACAACGATTCAAACCACAAAATCCGACGTTGGCATAAAAATATCGGGAGGAGTGCGCTCTGTTGAGCAAGCGGCAAATTACATTGCATTAGCGCAAAAAACAATGGGCTTCAGTTGGGTCAGCGCGCAACACTTTCGGTTAGGTGCAAGCCATTTAGTGGCTGCGATTATAAAGAGTAATAGCTGATAGTTTTGCAACGCAACATACAAATTATATTTACGTACACTACCGGGAGGCAAAATGAGTTCGCTTAAAGAGGTAAATCATACACGGTTAGCATGGACGGTGACCCTGACGGCAGCATTATTTTTCTTTTACGAATTTATCCAGTTAATTTTACCCAATGCCATCAATGTTCAACTGATGCAAGCATTTAATTTAAATGCTCCAGGGCTGGGATGGTTGGCCTCTATGTATTTTTGTGCCAACGCAATATTTCTTTTTCCTGCAGGCAATTTGCTCGACCGGTATTCCACCAAAAAATTATTGTTGCTAGCGGTTGTGTTGTGCACTGCGGGTACTTTTGTTTTTGCGATTGCTCAGAATTATTTAATTGCAGCTGCTGGTCGTTTTGTTGTTGGTGTGGGTGCTGCATTTTGTTTTTTAAGTTGTATCCGACTTGCATCTCGCTGGTTTCCACCGAGTCGCATGGCGTTAGTCACGGGTGTTGTCGTCACTATGGCGATGATAGGTGGTTTTGTGGCGCAAAGCCCCATGGTTTTTTTGACGGACTGGCTAGGGTGGCGCAATGCAATTTTGTTGGATGCTGGATTAGGTATCTTCATTGCATTGGCTATCCTATTCATTGTTCAAGATAGACCCCCAAATAGTCATGAAGAAGCAAAAGCTGATAAAGCAAAACTAAAAAGCTTAGGTTTTTGGCGTTGCATTAAACTTGTTTTGTTAAATCCCAATAATTGGTTGGGTGGAATTTATACCTCTTTGTTGAATCTTCCTGTGTTCCTACTGGGTGGGTTATGGGGAATGCGTTATTTAGTTCAGGTACATAATCTCACAGAAGTTCAAGCTTCTTATGCGACGAGTATGTTATTTGTTGGCGTTATTTTTGGTTCACCCGCATTTGGTTGGTTCTCCGATCATATTGGCAGGCGGTGCTTTCCGATGATTTTAGGTGCCGTATTTTCTCTGATTGTCATGTTAATTTTAATGTATACACCTGAGTTATCACTGACATCGCTGATTGTGTTATTTTTCTTGATTGGATTTGTGACGAGTTCACAAGTATTGAGTTATCCGGCTATTGCAGAGCTCAATCCCATTTCATTAACGGGAACGGCAGTGAGTGTTGCTTCGGTTACTATTATGAGTAGCGGTGTGATTTTTCAACCCCTGTTTGGCTGGATGTTAGAGTTGAACTGGGATCATAAAACAATTGAAAATACGCCTATTTATTCAGCTCATGATTTTAATACGGCAATGTGGATTATGCCTATTGCTTTTGTGATTGGATTAGTCATTGCGTTTATGATTCGTGAAACTTATTGTGAATCGCAAGCTCAATAAGAGGTGAGTTATGGCACGTGGATTTATCATTTTACTCGATTCGTTTGGAATAGGCGCAAGCGATGATGCTGAAGATTATGGTGATTTCGGTGCTGATACATTACGCCATATTGCTGAGGCTTGTGCGGAAGGCAAGGCAGATAAATCAGGTGTTAGGCAAGGCGCACTTAATTTACCGAATTTAACTCGCCTAGGGTTGAATGGCGCAGCGATTGTTAGCAAAGGGAAACCGATTCCGGGTCTTGCAACAGATGTTGAGATCGAGGGTGTTTATGGCTGTGCGAAAGAGCAAAGTCATGGCAAAGATACGCCAAGCGGACACTGGGAAATCGCCGGTGTGCCCGTGTTATTTGACTGGGGATATTTTCCACCTGAGTATCCTAGTTTCCCACCAGAGTTGGTCGCTGAATTTATTTCTCGTTGCAAAATTCCTGGTATTTTAGGGAATAAACATGCATCCGGTACCGAAATTATTGCTGAGCTAGGTGAAGAACATCAAAAAACGGGTAAGCCTATCGTATATACCTCAGGCGATAGCGTTTTTCAAATTGCAGCACATGAAGAAACGTTTGGCTTGGAAAGACTTGTTGAGATTTGCTTAATTGCCCGTGAGTTGGTGAATCCATACAATATTGGCCGGGTGATTGCACGACCTTTTGCTGGTTCAGTAGGAAATTATTATCGCACGGGGAATCGTCATGATTATTCAATTCCTCCACCGGCATTAACATTATTAGATTATTTAGTTGCGGCGAAAGGCGAAGTGGTTTCTGTCGGAAAAGTCGCTGACATCTATGCGCATAAGGGAATTACAAAACAAGTGACAGCCAATGGAAATATGGCTTTATTCGACGCTTTTTTGGAAGAAGTTAAGATTGCAGCGGATCACTCTTTGGTGTTTGTGAACTTAGTGGATTTCGATATGTTGTATGGTCATAGGCGAGATGTCATCGGTTATGCGCATGCTTTGGAAGCATTTGATAAACGGTTACCTGAATTTGAAGCTTTAATGAAGCCGGGTGATTTAGCCGTGATTGCAGCAGATCATGGCTGTGATCCAACAATGCCTGGTTCGGATCATACGCGCGAACATATTCCTGTTATTGCTTTTGGCCCAACGATAAAAGCAGGCTCTATTGGCAAACGAGAAACGTTTTCTGATATTGGTCAAACGTTTGCAAAACATTTTGGTCTTGCGCCATTGCCACATGGAAAAGCATTTTTATAGAAATAAGGTGGTTACATGGTGATTGATTTAGTAAAAAAATATGGAAATTTTTTTATTTTTTTATATTTCATTTTTATTGTTACAGTATTATTGTCACCACTCGCTTGTTATAAAGTTATTCCTAGCCTAGCCGATTTTGCAAATCATCTAGCTTTGCTGATACAAGCTAAAATGGCATTGCTTGCTGGTCAGTTTCCTTTGCGTTTTGCTCCGTTAGAGGGTGGTGGTTTTTTATATCCTATTTTTCAATTTTATTCACCAACCAGTTATATTTTTTCTTCTCTTATTTATTTGCTTATTACGCCACATAATCCACTGATTGCATTAATGATGACATTTTGGTGTGGCATGATGCTGGGCGGAATTTATATGTATCGACTATCCCACTGGTTGACTCAGTCAATGCTGGGAGCGTTGATCGCAAGTACAGCGTATCTTTCAGCGCCGTACTATTATGCTATTGTCGTTAATGGTTTTGGTAGTCTTAATGAAGCGCTGGCGCTAGGTTTAGTGCCTGCTGTTTTATATTACACATGGAATGTATATGTTTTCCCTAAAAAACTAGGCTTTTTTTTAAAAACTAGTCTAGCCTGGTATTTGTTGATAACCATACATATTGTTACTTTTGTGTATGCAGCTTTTTTTGTTGGTTTGTTGCTTCTGCTGATGACATTAAAAAATTTAACACATTGGAAAAATATGTGTGTGGCAGGGTTAGCAGGTGGTTTCGGTTGCTTAATGGCGATGTGGTATCTTGCTCCGGTGCATCTCATACACCATTATCTCTATTTAAATGCTAGTTATGATGATGTCACGAATATCGTGAAAAATTCTGTTTCTTTTAAAAGTCTTCTGTCGCCAAAATCAAGTTTTGCAAATGGACCAGATCATATTTTAAGTGATGCACGCCCGGCGGTGGGTTGGGTATTTCTCAGTGCAGCGTTTGTTTGCATAGCTTTTCGTCTTTTTTCTAAAAAATCTACCTGGCCAGCTGCTCTTTTATTTTTATTTTTTATTGCTATTTTTATGGCGTGGTCTCCGATTAATTTTTGGAATTTACTCCCTTCATCTCTGCAGGTTGGTCAGTATTCTTGGCGGTTGCTTGGGCATGCAACTTGGCTAGGCGCATTGTTGGTTGCTTTTGCAGTTGCGCAATTAGAAAGAGCTCGTTATGGATTTATCGGACTGGCAGGTTTTGCATTATTAATTGTGCTGGCGTTAAATTTCACTGAAATTAATATTCAACCCATCGGCATTACTCTGGATGGTTTTATTAATAATCCTAAGCTTGTTTATAATAATAATATTTATGAAATTGATTATAGAAAAAATTTAGGATTAGTGGACTATGCTGAAAGAAATTCGATTTTTTTAGAAAATTCTAAGTTTATGATTCGGTTTGTGCCGCCGGGTTTTTTATTAAATTTGGATCAGGTATTGCCGTATTGTACTCATACAAATGCTGATATATCGTGCTCTTTGATCGTGTCAGATACGATACATTTTATGGAATTGCCTGCATTATTTTATCCAAAATTATTAAAAGTTACGGTGAATGGTAAATCTGTTGGTTATTCTAGTATTGTTTATAAAGATAAATTAATGGCTGGCATTAAACCGGAGCTTGGTGTGAATAATATTCACATTCAATTTCGTGGCTTGCCTTGGGCTAATTGGATTAGCAGTGTTAGTTTTTTTGTGTGGGCCATCTTGGGAATGGTGACGCTACGTGCTTATGCCAAGATTAACTGCCGAATTTAGAATAATCACATCTGCATTTTGTTACTATTCCTTTGCTGATTTTGCACTGCTTGTTGAATACTATTTTTTAATTCAATAAATACTGATTCAAGGCTGATTTCATTTTTTTGAAAACGTTCCCAGAGATTTTTTTCCACTTCAATTAATTCAGGATAATTAGCTAATATTAATCCTCGATCAACCATGGCTAATAATTTTGCTTCCACATTGCAATTAGCTTGGATGTAAGTGTTAAATTGTGTAACTTCATGTAATAGCTTTGGGTCCGAACAACAATCTGCAATTTTATTTGCGAACTGAGTATAAAGAGGGATTAATTCATTAACAGATTTCCTAGCTACAGAGGTAGGATTTGCGATATCGTAACAAGGCGGATCTCCCCACCAACCTCCTTGTTTTCTTGGCGTATTTTTTTTATAAACTTCAGTTTCATTGTCAACAACGTTAGATAGTAAATTGAAAAAACTCGAAAGCGATTCTAGATTTAAATCTTCTGCTAACTTCTTCATGCCCTTAAAGAATGATTCTTTATGACTGACTATATCATAAAAAGGAATTTTATTAAGAACGACAGATTCGCTGTAAGTCATGTCACCTGTGCAGCCAAAGAAAGGCTGTGAATGTTGTTGCAGTGCTTCTAGATCGGATTTGGAAAATGCCCCGCTTACTATTCGCATTTCTTTTCCTTCTCCGTCACCTAATGAAATTGACTCTGAACCCTCTGAGGTAATGCGAGTGATTTTGTTGATACCTTGTTTTTTCAAATTCTCTCTATCAAGGATTTTCCAATCAATTAAATCCTGCAGAGTGCTTTGAAAGGGAGAAACAATATCTATCACTTTAGAGTTTTTGTTTTCCAACGCTGCAATGGTGTTAATCCCCACGATATATGCTGTCCAATCGCGAGTATATAAGTTATATAGTTGGTTTTTATTGTGATATTGATTTTGTGTTTCTGATGAGTTAATTGCTAAAGCTTGTTTAAGCCATGGCGATTGAATATCGTGTAACTGTCTAGCCGGAATAGTTGGAATGCTAATACCTTCTTCATTAAGAGAGAAGCCCATAGAAAGATTATTATCTTTAGTGTCAGGATGAGTACCAAAACCATATTCACGCAAACTGCGATGGTGTTTCTTATACAAATGGGGTGTGGCTATAGGAACAGCAACGCCAATAACGCAGCCTGAGTTAAATGCAGTTTCAAGCAGTTTTTCTTTTTCGTTATACACAGCAAATCGTGGAATAAAATGCGTGTTATATTGTTTGACGGGAAATACTGCTTCAAATGGTTCTTTATCTTTTGTTTGTAATTGAAATAAAATTGAAATATTGCAATCTGGCCTGGCTTTTTTAATTTTTTCTGCAAAAAAATATGTTTGACTGATATCCCCGAAATTACCAGCTTCCGCGCAATGCAACAGAATATTTTTATTATTTAATTCAAGTGTGCGATATGCGTCAGCATAAACATAATCAGAAAATTGAAAAAGAAGAAGTTTGCTGGTATCGGAATCGTTATATTTTTGCAATTGAGCTAATCTTTTTTGAAACTTGTCAGATTTTAGTGCGTCATATATGGGTTTGTTGAATGAGCTTGTTGACATACACAATTTCTCCCAGGTTGGCTATCTGTCTCAATATACTAAGAGTATAGTCCATAAATAAGATCCCAAAATTTGTTGTGCAATAAAACATTTTTAGTATATATTTCAGTTTGTTACGGATATTTTTTTACGAAAAATCGCATGCTTTGTGGATTTTGCCATTACCGCCAGCTCAGGAATGGCAGAGGTTGGTATCATTTTCAATGCGATTGCTACCTAATGTAAAAATTGATATGGCCTTGAGTCAAGTGACTGCGATATCGCAGACTTTGTTGAGAGCGCTGCCTCCTGGTACGACGCCGCCTTTAATTGCTTTTCGCTAGCAATACCTTACTAGAGCAGGAGTTGTTTGGTCAGGGTAATAATTTTAGCATTCTCTCCAGAGGGACGCTTATAGCCAGTCTATAAGTGTCTCAGTAACGCAATATTCTTTGTGCTAGTAGGACACTTATGATAGTCTTATAAGTGTCCTACTAATAAATGCGAGAAAAGCACTTGGATAAAATAATTGGAAGACATTCAGAAAAAACTGAATTAGATGAGGCGCTTAATTCAAACAGCGCGGAGCTAATAGCAATCTATGGTAGGAGACGTGTTGGGAAAACTTATCTTATAAAAAACCTTTTTCAGTCAAAAAAATGTGTGTTTTTTCAGATGACCGGTATATATAAAGGATCACTAGCTAAACAACTTGCTCGATTTGGTAAGGAGGTGGGTGACACTTTCTATAGCGGAGCATCAATAAAATCACCTTCAAATTGGATGGATGCATTCGATGAGCTAACACGTGCAGTAGATCAATTACCAAAAAATAAAAAAGTTGTTGTATTTTTTGATGAGTTACCATGGATGTCTACTCGCAAATCAGGCGTAATTTCTGCATTAGAGTATTTTTGGAATAGGTACTGGGTTAATGATAAAAGAATTAAACTCATTGTGTGTGGATCAGCTGCTTCATGGATAATAAAGAACATAATTAAAAATAAAGGTGGGCTTCATAATAGAGTCACTCGAAAGATTAGATTACTTCCATTTAATTTACATGAAACGTTTTTATACTTAAAACATGTCGGGTATCAATGCAATTATCAACAGACAGTAAAATTATATATGGCTATAGGTGGGATCCCGTTTTATTTAAATCAAATTAAAAAGAATTATTCTGTAGATCATAATATTGATAATTTATTTTTTAATTCAAATGGGATTCTGTTTGATGAATTTGACGAAGTATTTTCATCACTATTCGACCATTCTGAACAATATAAAGAGCTCGTTACTCTAATTGGTACCCATAAAGATGGCATTAAAAGAAGCGAAATAGATGAGCGAAATAAATTGACAGGAAGGGGCGGGCGATTAACCAAAAGATTAGAAGACTTGGAACATGCCGGCTTTATTACGAGTTATGTTCCGTTTGAGCATAAAAAATTAGGTATTTTTTACAGAATTAGCGATGAGTACTGTTACTTTTATCTCAAATGGATCGTTCCAATAAAGAGACAGCTAAAACAGAATAAATCAACAAGGTATTGGAGGAGCGTAATTAATACGCCAGGATACTTTGGCTGGTTAGGATATGTTTTTGAAAATATTTGCTATAAACATATTTCACAAATCAAGAAATCGTTAAATATAGGAGAAAATAGTCTGGCCTCACCTTGGCGATATGTGCCTCGTCATGATGCAAATGAAAAAGGTGTACAAATCGATTTATTATTTGATCGAGATGATAAGGCCATCACTATATGTGAAATTAAATATACTGATAAGCCATTTGCTATCGACAAGTCATATGCTGACAAATTGAAACAAAAAATTGAAGTATTTAGAAAAGTTATACGTACTGATAAGCAAATATTTTTGACGATGATATCTGCAACCGGGCTTAAAAAAACAAATTATATGAAAGAAATGGTTGATGGAATTGTGATGTTAGACGATCTTTTTGGGAAGGATGAATAAATTTGTAATGAAATGAGAATGGCTTTATAGCGGAATCCTATCGAGTCTGCGTTTAAGATCGAGTATCTGTTGTCTAGCAAGGCGCAGGGTTACGAAAAATAGCGAGTTTAGCTATTCTAAATGAGCTGTTTTTCGTAACCTTGCAACGCAGCTAGGCGACATGAGGCGAAGCATCTTAAACGCAGACTCGATAGGATTTCGCTATAACTGCTATTCCAGAGCTTGGTTTCAAGAGTGCTTTGGCTCGATAGCTTTTGCCCTATGGATTGTCGTTAAACAAAATTAAATAAGTTTGGCATTATAAATATCATGACTATTTTTAAAATTTTGTTCATGACTGGAGTCGCGAGTAAGTTTCATTATAAGAGAAGCGTGTTGAGGAAATTGTTCAGTTAAGGCGTTTCTATCCGCAAGTTTAAAATCCTTAAATTCAAATCCTGGATTAACTGTACATCCAACTAAACAATATGAAGTTTTATCAATAAGCTCTGCCGCAAACCAGTCGCCCATAGTGATAGCAACTTGATATGAAGCATCTGGATTGTCAAAAGGATTTCCTAGTACATGCGAGCTAAGGTTTCCTTTTTTGTCGATTACATAAATTTTTATGGAAGAGCCTGTGTAAAAGTGCCAAAGTTCGTCTGATTTTAGGCTATGCCAGGCTGAGAAGTCAGTATTTTTTAAAAGATAATAAATAGACGTTCCTGCATTACGATGCTCGTCATCATAAATATTTTTATCTACAGATTTAACCAAATTTTTTGATTGGAAGCTTCTCGCATAATAACCCCCTTCCGGATGTGGTTGCAAATTGAATTTTTTAATAAGCTTTGCAACTTGATTTTCTGCTTCCGGTCTTATTTTAGGTTTTTGTGATGTAAGATATTTATTATCTAAGAGAAGGGAATCTAATATCTTCAAAAGAACTTTTGCAGCAGCTTCTGCGCTGCCTTTAACATCAGATTCATGGATTTGATCATCGCTACCATCGTGGTTGAGAATATTGCTTATTCCACGCACTGCAATTACTCGCGCTTTTAGTAGCCAAGCAATTTGATAGAAGGCTGATGTTTCCATGTCAATGCAATATGGATTTTCAGCCTTTATTTTTTCAAATAATTCTTTGGGGGCAGGAAAAGCATTGGAGCTGACTACGGTGCCTTTGTGTATTCTGACATCAGGAATGTCAATACTATTTGCAATTTGAAGCAAGTCCTCATCGGCTGAGTACGTCTGTGATAAAGGTTGTTTTTTCAGTGGATGTATAAGGCAAGTTTCGAAAGGTGTATTCTTGATTAGTTTAAAAATTTCTTGAGTTTCGGCTTCAAACGCATTTTCCACGATAACAACATCACGAAGTTTTAACTCTGGTTTTATGCTGCCTGCAGTTCCTGAAATTAAAATATAGTCAGGAGAAAAATAATGATGAATAAGTGTCATTATGCTAGACGCAAATGTTGTCCCCAAGCCTGTAAAGGTAACAAGAATTTTTTTATTTCTATATTCATAAATCCTCAATTCAAATCCGTTCACATTAATACTTTCAAAAGTTGTTTGTGAGAAAGTATTTTTAAAAAAATCCAATTCCTCTGGCATAGCAGATAAAATAGCGAAATCTACTTTCTTAGTGTGTTGCTTAGGTGTTTCAATTGAAGGATTAAGTCTTGAGCTAACTGTTGTGTTTGTAAACATATGTCTTCCTGTCGCGTGAATTATTTAAAGAAAAAAGGGTTAAAATTAGTATTGTGATCATAGACATCGATATTTTCACTGTTTTTTTTAGAAATTTTGCTGTTAATGCGGCAGGTATAACTAGAACGAGAGCATATGCTATTTCGCAGTAATAAGTAGATTTAAACATGATCCATGACTTTATCAGGCCAATTTCTTTTCCTGAGAAACCAATCGTAACAATTATTGTAACTAATAGAAAACCGCTGATAAGTGTAGAGAAAATGCTTCTAAGCCAAAATAATTTTCCTTCCATGTTGTATCCATAAACCTCGGTAATTACATCGCCAAGCACCTTGTTTGGAAAGATATCGTGAGCTGAATTGAGCATGACGTTTTTAATTTGATCAAATTTTTGTTTTCTTTTATGTTCACTTAGTTCAAGAATAATATCTTTGAATGCGATTGATCCAAGTTTTACGGCATCAAATGGGTGAAACTTTTCGATTAATTTTTTTTGTAAAGAAGTGCTGGTAATGGAATTTCTCTATTATCTTGTTGTCCTCGTGCTCTATTCTGGTTGCTTAGGAGCGTGCACAAAATAACGTTTATATCTATTCTATAAAATGCAATTTTATTTCATAGAAATTTAAAAATTCATGTTTTATCATATGGTTGTATTTATATACATTTAGTGAAATCTATTCTATAATCTATTCTATAGTCGATTCTGCTGAGAACTCGAATGAGCCGAAAAAATCTTGATAAAAGCGCATTACAAATAGAAATTTTAACTCATCTGCGCCGAAACGGTGCCACTACGCTTAGTTCCATGCGCGATAAATTTTTAATAAGCCAACCTTCTTTATCTCGCATTTTATCAAGCTTGAAAGCAGACGTTCTCGTCATAGGGAAAGCCCGAGAAACAAGATACGCTGCCCTTCGAAAAATAGATAATTGCTCTGAATTTCCGGTTTATGAAATACTAAATAATGGAAATAGTCGACACTTAGGAATTCTATATGCCATATATCCGCAAGGATTTTATTTTTTAACAAAGACACATGATGCGATCTCATCACTTTTTCCTGATATACCTTATTTTTTAAATGACATTCGACCAGCAGGCTATCTTGGCCGCTTAATTCCATTGCAGAATCAGGATCTTAATCTTCCTAAAGATATTCAGTTATGGACTGCTGATCATTGCTTAAAATATTTATCCATTCGCGGTTGGAATACTGTCGGAAATTTAATTGTGGGCGAAAAGGCTTTTCAACTGTATTTGAAAAATTGCCAAAACCCACAGCATGCTATCAATGGGAAAAATCGAAAAAAACAATATCCACTATATGCAACTGAAATCCTTTCAATGGGTGATCCTGGTTCTTCTGCGGGCGGTGAGCATCCCAAATTTACGACGATTCTTTTGCCTGAAAATCAACACGTTTTAGTTAAATTTTCTCCTCCCGCCAACACAGATATTGGGATAAGAATTGCTGACTTATTGATTTGCGAATACATTGCGTTGCGCGTGCTAAAAAAACATGGTCAAGACGCAGCTGATGCAGAAATCATTTTGCAGGATAACAAGGTTTTTTTAGAGGTAAAAAGATTTGATAGGATGGGTAAATTTTCTCGTCGTGGATTAATTTCGCTTGGATCATTAGACGCTGAATTTTCGGGTGTTTTAAGTTCATGGAGTGAGACATCGATAGAATTGGCAAAAAATAAAATTATTCCTGAAGATCTTTTAGAAAAAATTCGTTTCCGTGAACTGTTTGGCGAATACATCGCAAACAATGATATGCATTCTTTTAATCTATCATTTATTACGCAAGGACAGCGAGTCATTGATTTAGCACCAACGTATGATATGACATGCATGTTATTTATGCCGAGAAATTATCAAATTATTCCAATTGAATTTAAGCCGCCCTTGCCATTAGTAGCAGATAAAAAAATATGGAAAAATGTTTATCTTGCTGCTATTGAATTTTGGAAAGAAGTTCTAAAAGATGATCGCATTTCATCTTCGTTTAAGGTGATTGCAAAAAAATGCAAAGACAAAATAACTGATCTAAAAGAGCTAGCTGCTCTGTTACCAAAATAAAGCGACATTACGCCATGACATATCCGGGTTAGTTAGCTCTGAGGCCATTTCTTGAAATCGGTTCTGAAATCGCATCAGGTTTATCTGGTTTTTCTTCTATTTCTGCTTTATTTTGATTTAAATTACATTCAACTTGTTGAACAATGATCGCCCTGATTTTTTCTTCAGGCAAGTCAATGTTGCATTCTTTTAAAAGCGTACGTAATTTTTTAACATCAGCTAGATCGTCATCACTATTAAGATTTTTTAAAAAGAGGGATGTTTCTTCTATTTTCGCCATGATGTTACTGTTAGGCTGCAGCATTCTATGTACATACTGAATGTGCGTCATGGTATCGACATAATGACAAATAATAGGACCTAACTCTTCGCGAAGTTTTGCTTGCTCAATAGCTTGTTTTGCTAATTTTTCGATAAATGTTGAGTCAATTGGTTGGGTATCCTTTTTTTTCATCTCATTAATCATCTCAATGGAATGGTTAAAGAAACCTCTATCTAACTTCCGTTGCTTTATCTTTACGTTTATTTCATGTTTTCTATCTTTTATACTATTTTTGATGCAGTTTGTTAATTCCTGGGCAAGATCTTGAATGGGTTTAGGATGAAGGTAAGCTTTAGCAATGATATTTGCAAGTGCATTCATTGTATTGTCAGATAATACTTGCTTGGTGTCTTGATAAAATTTATTTAAAGGATAGGCGAAAAATCTAATATTTTTTTTAGCCATATAGGAGAGTAGCATTTCTTTTTTTTCTGCAATGATATGTTCGAAAATATAAGTTGGTTTCTTAAAGTTGCTCAGGATGACCTTCTCATATTGGGAAGAGGGAACGTCGTTTGGGTTTGATCTTCTTGCCTGCATTAAATTATTTAGTAAATCATTATCAACATCTATTTTTATAGCTCGGTTTATGCTGTCTATGTAATAAACTTCAGGTGGATTTTTATCTATAAAAATGTGATTGTATGGACAGCGTTTTTTTATTTCATCAGTTATTTCACTAGCAACAAGATAAGCCTGATCATATAGGTTTATTATATGCTGAATCTGTTCTATGAACTCTTCTTCAAAAAGCTGCAGTAATTCACGATGAATTAAAGGGGTTACATCGATAAGCATATGTTTATCTATTCGTTTTGCATAAATTTCTTGAATTTCTGTTCTGCAAGAGCGAAGTTGAGGATTTATTTCTTGATGGATGGCGAGCTCAGCATCATACCTACGCATTAAGTTTTGTAAATCAGGATCATTTTCTAACGATGCATGAAATATTTCTGGCTCTTGTTTTTTAAAATATGTGAAAAGGTTAGGAAGAAAGTTGAATCTAATATGATAATCAATATCAAGGCCGCCATCAAGCCAGTGATCATGCCAAATGCTTTTCTTTGCAGAGCTATATTTGTCAGGCTCAAGCTCAAAGTTTAAATCTGAGCAGGATGGCAGCTCTATAGCTTTGGTATAGTTACCTGCCTTTTCTACCAATTCTTTCTTTTGCAGCACCACTTCAACCGCATTCAATTCTTGTGGTTTTAGGCCTTCTACGGCAGGTAATCTTATTTCAGCGTATGTATATACGTTGTAGTCATATTCATCGTTCCATTTCTGCAAAGTATCTACGATACAGCCATTTAATTCCCATATTTTTTTATTTAACTCTGCAATAATTTGCCTGTGATGATTAAGCGGCAGTAAATTTATTTTTGAATAATTATCGAATGCAATCTGATATTCATCCCATAATTTTTTTAATGCTGGATTCTCTATCGTACCGTCTTTCCTCATTTTAGTTTCGCCATATAACTGCAAATGTGTCAAGAGCTTGTTCTTTTCCAAATAGGCTAGTAGATTAGGCAGCAATTGAACTTGGTCTAGGCCTGTAAATGGGAGAACCCCGTTAGATTTGGTGTAGCTCCCTAGTTCATTATCCGTTATTATGCTTGCGTTTCTTAGAGTAACCTCCACTCCATTCATTTTTGTTATTTCCGGTATGTCTGGGAAAAGTTTAGCGACGATACGTTTATTTATTTCCCATATTATTTTATTTATAGCATCCTCACTCTTGCTTCGTTGCTGATACAAAGAAGCAAAAGGTTTCTCTTTCTCTGCAATTTTCTCTTCTCGAATTTCCTCCTGTTTTCTTGCACGTGCATCTGGTTTTTTAAACCCAGATAAAGCTAAGGCATATCTTTTTAATAAGTCTTTTTTACCTTTGAAGTGTTTTGAAATAGCATCAAAGTCTTCATTATCTTTATTAGTTTTTCTAAACATTGCTACCTCTCTCTCGTTAAGTTATGGCTTACAATTTATTAATGAGTTACTTAAAGTATATAGCTTAAAATTAGAATATTACCGAAGCTGGGCAAATAATTTATAACCCACTGTAAATATAACAACTTTTGATGTGAGTACGCCTTCAGGGCGTTGTTGCATAAATAGTCGCGAACCCGATTAAAATCAAAGACTTTGAAAAACCATAAAACTTCTAGTAGGATTTTTTTGCGAAGAAAAATCAATGGAAGGATTTTATGGCTAAAAAAAGACAATATCGTGTTCGCAACTGGTCCGAGTATAACAAAGGATTAGTAAATCGTGGAAGTCTGACTGTGTGGTTTGACGAAGAATCCATAGCCAATTGGCATAATACGAATCCCACAGGCGAGCGAGGACATCCGGTAATTTATTCAGACATGGCAATATGCTGTGCCTTGACGTTGCGCATTGTCTTCCGCCTCTCGCTACGTGCCACAAAGGGTTTTTTAAAATCATTAATTGGTTTGCTCAATTTACCCCTTACTACGCCAGATTATTCGACATTGAGCCGACGACAGAAATCTGTTGTCATTCCTGCATGGACAGGTCAGAACAAAGAACCTCTGCATGTTGTTATTGACTCAACAGGCATAAAAATTTATGGCGAAGGCGAATGGAAAATGCGCCAACATGGCAAGGAAAAAAGGCGCACCTGGAGGAAGTTACATGTTGCGGTAGATGAGAAAACAGGTGAAATAGTTGCAGCTTCTGTCACAGAAGCAAATGTGCATGACTGTGAACAACTTGAGGAGTTGCTCAAGCAGATTAAATTACCATTATCGCAAGTGACAGGAGATGGAGCTTACGATACCCATGATTGCTATGAAGCAGTTATTGAGAAAAAAGCGACGCCGTGTTTTCCGCCTCGTATAAATGCTGCAAAACATAAACCTACAGATGAGTCATGGAAATCACGTAATCGGGCTATTGGACAAGTAAGAAATAAAGGACTTAAGAAGTGGAAGGAGAAAAATAATTATCATCGACGAAGTTTAGCTGAAACGATGATGTTCCGATTAAAAAAAATATTTGGGGCTCAGGCTTCTGGTCGACAGGTTGAAACACAATCTGTTGAGCTAACATTGCGTTGTCACGCCTTAAATAAAATGACCCAGCTAGGCATGCCTGTTTCAGTGAGAATATAGGCGCGATTTTTGCAAAAATGGGCTTCTTCGTCATAAATCAGTATTTATGCAACAACGCCCGCCTTCAGAAAAAATGTTAAAAATCTCGTTACCTTCTTTTTCATCAAAAAATCTTAACGTGTTTTTTCCTGGCTGACTAAGGTCGCGAGTAAGTTTCATTATGAGAGAATCAAGCTACATAGATTTCTCGTATCTAGATGGGCCACTTATAATTATTCTATAAGTGGCCCATCTATTTCAATTGACCATTCCTAGATGGGCCACTTATAATGATCCTATAAGTGGCCCATCTAGGAAAACATATGATTATTGGTAGAAAAAAAGAACTGAAGCTTCTTAATAAAGTATATAGTTCGCATGAAGCCGAATTCTTGGTGGTTTATGGGCGTAGACGCGTAGGAAAGACATATTTAATACGTGAGTTTTTTATTAGTAAAAAATGTAAATTATTACATGCGACAGGATTGCAACATGGTAGTCAAAAGAAGCAGCTGAAAAAATTCGTAGAAGCAATCTCAGAAACATTCTTAGATGGCGTATCACTAGAGGCCCCAAAAAACTGGGATGATGCGTTTGGTATTCTTCATAAACAACTTTCAAAATGCCAAGAAAAAGTCGTGGTGTTCCTTGATGAGCTACCATGGATGGCGACAAGAAGGTCTGGGTTACTTGAAGAAATCGATTATTATTGGAATCGTAATTGGTCAAAAATGCCGAATGTTATATTAGTTGCATGCGGATCATCGGCTTCATGGTTAATCAAAAAGATCATTAATAGCAAAGGCGGGTTGCATAACAGGGTAACACACGCAATTAAATTGTTGCCGTTTAGTCTCGCCGAGACTGATGAGTTTTTAAAAAGTAGGAACATTAATTTAAATCAAAAACATGTATTGTCTTTATATATGTCATTAGGCGGTGTTCCTTATTATCTGAAATACATAGAGAGAGGTCTCACTGCACAGCAAAATATTCAAAATATTTTTTTTGCAAAAGAAGCCCCGCTACAAGAAGAATTTAGTAAATTATTTGAGTCTCTATTTGACAATGCAGATGCTTATATCGAGCTTGTTAAGTTAATTGCAAAAAGAAAAGAAGGTGCTAGGCGGGCCGAGTTGAAGGTCGACGCGCAGCTATCATCAGGAGGAGGGCGTTTATCTAAGAGATTACAAGACTTAAAAGAAGCTGGCTTTATCGAAGAGAACATTCCTTGGGGGCGGTCTAAAGGAGAGTATTACAAATTAATTGATGAGTTCTGCTTGTTCTATTTGCAATGGGTTAATTCACAAAGGCAGAAGCAATTCACTCAAGATTACTGGCTTAATCAGAGCCAAAGGCCGTCTTACTATGCTTGGTCTGGATATGCGTTTGAGGCGGTGTGTATGAAGCATATAGATCATATTGTTCGCGCGCTAAATATTAAAGCTAGTGGTCAAGTTAGTGCGTGGCGCTTCATTCCACGCACAAAGTTAACAGAGGGAGCCCAAATTGATCTGGTAATTGATAGAAATGACAATGCTATTACATTATGCGAAATTAAATATACAGATCAAGAATATTTTATTGAGAAGCAATATGCAAAAAATCTCAAGAAAAAAGTAGAAATATTCAAAGAAAAAACAGCAACAAAGAAACAGATATTTTTAGCAATGATATGCGCAAATGGCCTTAAAAGAACAGCATATTCTGAAGAATATATTGATGGGGGTGTGGTTACATTGGATGATCTATTTTGTAGGATAGATTAATTATCATTCTCCAGAAGTATGCATGATATGAAACAGGAAGGATTGGTGAGCCAGGCTTACCAATTGACATTGTTGATTGTCATTACACAAAATTCAGATGGTTCGGTAATCCGAAAAACCTTACGAGTTCAGTGATGTTGCTCCTGGCCGAAGATTATTTACTCGGCTAGATGAAGTGATTAATGCGCTGAAAAAAATCGTGAGGAAAGGCAAGGTTACAGTCAAGCTCCCTAGAGCTGTGCTTTTAAATAGGGTCGATACTAAAAAAATAACATATGAAACAAATCATGTAGTTAACTAGTTTTTACTTGAAGGAATGTCGAAAGTCAGAATTCTTGTGCTATATATTATCTTATTACATTAAATGATGAGGTGAGGTATGTCAGATGCAAAACCAGGAGTTTTTAATCGAGGGCAAATGCCGTCAGCAGTTCCTGAGTCTTTTGACGTATTGCGTGCGCGTCATGCGGAAGCTGACAGAGGTGTGGCCGATCTTCAAAACCGTATTGCTGAGGCGCGAACACAACGGCAACCAACAGATGCTCTTGAAAGACAGTTGGCCGATGCTAGGACTGCATTTTATGCCCTGGTGAGAGAGTTGGAACAAAGATATCCTAGAGAGTATCAAGAACAAATAGCGCATCAACCACGCGGGGGTGGTCCATAGAGCGCAGCTAATTATCCTAGATTCTAACCTGCCGAATCTAGGATTATATGTAACTGATCTCCTCATACGAGGAGATCTTTGTCAGTTAAGTGGTATTAAATCGTTTGCAATTAACTGTTGAAAGTCAGTTGTGCATTGATTCCAGTTCAGCAGTTCTACTTTAAAAGGTAAATCAGATTCTTCGAGCTCACTTTCGATTTCAGCAACAATCTGATCTGGAATATTTTCTTTAAAACAAATATCAAGATCTGAAAACTCTCGAGATTTTTAATGAATTCTAAATCCTACTTCATGCGGCAGCCCATCTGGCGCTTCTGTCATATACGCAACAAGTTGCCAGTCGACAAACACAGGATGATTTTGTGCTGTGGCATCGATCGTTTTTACGACACCAGAATATCCTGCATAAGGAGCATCTTTATGTTCGTCTAATGCATCGTGAGTTTCTAAGTAGAGACGGCTGCCTTGCCAACCTATTTTGTTTGGCATGTCAACAATTGTCACCGGTGTGCCCGCTGTCACTAAAGGATAAAAATCCTTAATGTCACTTTCATGCATACGTATACAGCCAAAGCTTGCACGTCTGCCAACGCTGTCAGGGAAAATGGTGCTATGAATTAAGAACGTTGGAATTTTTAAATAAATCGCATAAGGACCTAATGGATTATCTGGGCCTGCAGGCATAGTGTGAGGCAGAATAATTCCTTGTTGTTCGTTGAATTCACGAATATCGGCCGGTGGTGTCCACGTTGGATTTAATGTTTTTCTGGCAATCGCTGTATTTTTAATCGGAATAGTTTTGCCTATTTTGCCTATCCCAATGGGGTAAGTCATTACGATGCCATTACTATTCGAAGGGTAATAATACATTCGCATTTCTGGCAAATTAATCACGATGCCTCTTTGACCTGAGGGTGGTAGCAGGAAAGCTGTTGGAATATGAACGGTTGTTCCATCTAACAATGGTTGCATGGGATTGATGCCATCATTAGCGTCTACAATTTCATTTAACCCAACATCAAATCGTTTAGCAATGCTGCTGAGCGTTTCACCGGATGATGCAGTGACATACTGAGTTTTGCCAATGATAGAGTTGCTGCCACTAGGAAGTGGATAAGTAGCAGCATGAGCCGTGTTAAAAAGAGAAAAGCTAATCATTCCAAGTACGCTCAATGTGCGAGCCATGTACTGAGAAAACGTTGTCATAATATAGCGTCCTTAGCCAGTAGCTAAAAAGGGTGATGTTCTTAGCCATTTTCGATCGGGGTAGTATACCACGACCAATGTATTATTTTTAATGGTGTTAATCAGTGGTTCTGCGGTATCTGGGCTAACGGCAGGACATCCCCAGCTGCGTCCAATTTGCCCGTATTTTTGGATCACATCAGGACGTACATACCAAGCACCGTGCACGACGATGCTGCGTCGATAAGCATTATCATTGATTCCCCGTTCTAATCCGTTTAAGCGCAATGAATAACCTTTGCCGCCCATATAAGGCTGGTCGGTTAAAAATACGCCTATGCTGGATTTTAAACTGCCTGGTTCATTTGAAAAAGAGGTAGCCAGTAGATTACCACTATTTTTACCATGAGAAACCCAAGTATTAAATAAAACTTTACTGCTTTTTAAGTCGACTACCCATAAACGTCGTTCGGTGGAGGGTTTTGAGTAGTCAATAATCGTTAAAAGCTGTTTGTTGTCTAGTCCTCTGTGACGAGCATTCAGGTAGGCATTGAGGCTAAGTTTCAGAACGCTTTGATCAATATTACCAGCTTGTGAGTTGATGGATCTTGCTTCTTGGCCTACCCAGTCGGTAGTTGTGCCAGGTTGTAGATTGTTGCTGTCTGATCCGAAAAAAGTAAAAGGCCCCCAGCCAGCGGCTCCTAGTAACACAATAATTAATAACAATAAATATCTTCTTTTCATGTTTGATTCTTCATTTTAAGGTTAGTAAAAGTGTTAAGTAACGTGATAGCCATTGCGGCAAAAGTATGATCAAAGAGAAGATCCAAGCTTGTGATAATGTTAGTCACTTGAGGCTGGTTTGTCAAATTTATGGGAAGAATAAAAAAACTTTAGTTAAAATACAGGAAGTTACTGAAGGCCGTTTATTCAGCGTAATCACAGGTTTCAGCAGTTTTGTCATTCCCGCGCGGGAATGACAGATACCCTACAATTTTTTGTCGTGTACAGAGAAAAAACTATAACACTCAGCTTGCCTCATCTATAATACTCAAAAGTTTTCAGAGGCTATTTGGATGATTAAATCAAATAAAATTCGCGTAGCAGTATTATACGGTGGCCGTTCTAGTGAGCATGAGGTCTCGTTACTATCTGCAACTAATGTCATCCAAAATTTAGATCGCTCACGTTTTGAAGTGGTTCCGATTGGAATTGATAAACAGGGTGCATGGTTTTTAGGTGAGGATATTTCTAAGCTATCCAATGAGTCTGGAAAATTACAACTACAACAAGATTCTGAGCGTATGCTATTTACGCCTGACCTGATTGGCAAACAGCCTGCATTACGCCATCCTTCGCAATTTATTTCTCATCTAAAAAATTCAGAGCGCCTGTTCGATGTTGTTTTCCCCGCTATACATGGGCCACTCTGTGAAGATGGAACCGTGCAAGGATTGTTGGAGTTGGCGGATGTGCCATATGTTGGTTGCGGTGTATTGGCTTCGGCTGTTGGCATGGATAAAGACGTTGCTAAACGGTTGGTGAAAAATGCTGGAATAGCAGTCCCACCTTATCTGACTTATAAGCGAGGCGAGTGGGATAAGCATTCTCTGGAAATTTGCGCTGCGATTGACAAAGCATTGACGTATCCACTATTCGTGAAGCCCGCGAACACGGGATCTAGCATTGGTGTGCACAAAGTTAAAAACACCAAGGAACTGAGACCTGCAGTGGAGAATGCTTTTCTTTACGATACTAAGGTATTGATCGAGCAAGGCATTGATGCCATTGAATTAGAAGTCTCTGTGCTCGAATCTTTGGATTATGGTTCCGCACCCATAGTCAGTGTGGTTGGTGAAATCAGACCGCAAAACGAGCATGAATATTATTCTTATGCGGCTAAGTATTTAGATGATAATGGGGCTGCATTAATTATTCCGGCGCCTATTTCAAATGCGATAGAAGATAACATTCGAGCTATGGCCTCAACAGTATTTGCTGCGCTTGAGTGTGAGGGAATGGCACGAGTGGATCTTTTCTTAGAAAGAGATACTCACACTGTTTATTTCAACGAACTTAATACCATTCCAGGGTTCACTCAGATCAGTATGTATCCTAAGCTAATGAATGCTTCAGGTATGAATTATGCTGATTTACTGACCCATCTTATTGAGTTGGCGATTGATAGACATTCAAGAAAAAGCAGGATTTATCGCGAATATGCGGCTGAAGCCTAAAAAATCCGATTTTTTTAATACTAAATCTTTACTTTTGAGCCAAATCTGAACATAATGTGGCTTCTCTTTTAGAGTAGAGTCGCGCATGTTACGATTTATTTTATTAAGCTTATTTGCACTGTGTGTCATGACAAACGCAGAGCTTGTGTATGCGTCTGTGCCGTTATCATTGCATGAAGCTATCATGTTAGCTATTCGAGAGAATCCAAATGTAGAAGTCGCTCAACTGAATTTGACTCAACAAAAATTTGCATTGCATGTTCAGCAGTGGCAATTTTATCCGCATTATTCTTTTAATGTAACACGCACAGTGAGTCGAAGCGTTATTGGAGCTTATGCATTAACAAGCAAAAACACACAAGTTCAACCAGCCGTGTCTTGGCTTTCTCCAGTAGGCACACAAACAATAGTGACTTCTGCCAATAGTTTTTCAAATCATTTTAATCCCGGGCTGTCATTACAAGTTATTCAGCCGTTAATGCGCGGATTTGGCAGGCCGATTGTTGAGGCTGCTTTGTATAATGCAATGGATAGCGAAAAAATTAGTAAATTAAATGTTGAAGGAACATTAAAAACAACGATAACCGCTGTGATTAACGCGTATCTCAATGCTGTTTCTGCAGAACATACGGTAAGAATTGATGAGGAATCGTTGCAGCGTGCACAGCTTTCTGTTCAGCAAACAAAATTATTTATCAAAGCGGGTCATAAAGCCGGAAATGAATTAGTCACAGTGCAAGCAGATGTTGCAAATGCTCAGACGACTTTGGAAAATGATAAAAATAATTTAAAGCAAGCACGCTTTGCCTTGTTGAATGCAATAGGGCTGGATCCAGATACCGATGTGACGATAACGAATTTGGACGTGCCTGCTCTCATTAAAAAATATCAGCTACCGACGATTATGCAAACAAAAGAAATGGCGCTTGCAAATGATGTTCAATATCAAACAGAAATTATTACGTTTGAGGGTGCAACAAAAAGGAATTTACAAATTGCTGAAGACAATACGCGCTGGCAATTAAATTTAACTGTGAATGCATCCACAGGACAAGGTCAAGGCGCGGGCCAGAATGCAGGGATAGGCAGTTTGTACAATGGGGCCAATACGTCTCAGAGTGCTGCGCTCAATTTACAAATACCGATAGACGATCAGATCGCTAAGCAAGGTGTGGTCAATGCGAAAATTGCCTTACGTGAAGCGAGTATCGCATTGAAACAAGAAAAATGGAGTAAAGAGACGAATGCGATCAATGGGTGGAATAGCGTAGGGAGTGCAGAGAGAGCGCTGGTATTCGCTGAAAGCGCTTCGCAACTACAGCAAAAAACATATCAATTAAGTTATAAAAAATACCTGTATGGGTTAATTGATAGCATAGAATTACAATCAGTGCGCGGACAGTTGATTGCTACCGAACAGAGTTTGGTTGCATCGCAATTAAATTATTTAACAGCGCTGGTCAATTTAGATTTATTGCAAGGCACCACCTTAAAAACGTGGGATATTAAAGTGCGATACGATTAGGTACTCATATGCTTAAAAAATTATTAATAGTATTCTTTTTTATAGGTGTGTTGCTTGCATGCTCGCATCATGAAAAAAAATCTACGCAAATGAATATTGTCACTGTGACTTCTGATACGGTATCGACGCCTTTATATTATGCGGGAATTATTCAACCTTTAAAGTCTATGGTTATTACATCTCCTTCTGAGGGTGTAATTGAGGATACGTATTTTCACTATGGTGATTTTGTAAAGAAGGGACAATTACTTTTTTCAATTAATTCAGAAAAATTTCAGACAGATTATAAAGCAGCGTTAATGCAATATATCAAATCAAAAAATGAATTTAATACGAATAAAAGTCAGCTGAGTGAGGGTGTGTTTTTACATAAAAATCAACTCATTTCAGATGATGATTTTAAAATGCGACAAACGAATTTTTATAATGCTCAGCTAAGTTTGTTGCAGGCAAAAGATGTGTTGTCACGGTTGTTAAAACAGCTCAACATAAAAGAATATAATCTATATAGCTTAAAAATTTCCGATATCGACAAAATTACAAATGCTCTTCATATGCAATCTAATTCAGAAAAGCTTCAACTTTTTTCACCAGCAGATGGCGTGGCATTGCTTTCAGTAAAGTCGGATAATAGCAGCGATAAAAAATTCGAAAAGGGAGAAGCAGTAAAGCAGGGAGATGTATTGGCTTTAATTGGTGATGCGCATGGATTTAGCGTTCGCATCAGCGTAAATGAATTTGATATCAATCAATTGAAAGTAGGTCAGGCTGTGAAAGTGACTGGTGCAGCTTTTCCAGATTTTACTTTGAAAGGTTTTGTTTCCAGTGTGGATCATCAAGCGCAGGTTAATCAAAATGGAATCCCAAATTTTTCAGCAGAAGTTCAGGTCTCCAATCTAACTTCGCAACAATTGGCTGTTATTCATATAGGTATGAGTGCAAAAGTTGAAATTAATATTCAGGAAGCATCGCAGATTATGGTGCCGCTAGCAGGTGTGACCGAAAAAAATGGAATTGCTTATGTGCAATTACAAGACTCTCAAGGAAAAAAAGTTCGTGATATTGAAGTGAAAACAGGAAAAACGACAGCAGATTCTATAGTGATATTATCGAATCTAAAGGTGGGAGATAAAATTGTCGTCCCTAATTAGCTTAGAAAATATCACCAAGGTTTATCGTAGCGGGTTGAGTGATTTTCATGCGCTCAAAGGAGTGAGCTTCGAGTTAAATATTGGTGAGATGGTTGCAATTGTTGGCGCATCAGGATCAGGGAAGTCCACGTTGATGAATATCATGGGATTTCTAGATCACTGTACCACAGGAAAATATTTTTTTGCAGGTCAAGATGTATCCTGTGTGCCCGAGCAAGATCTTGCTGGTATCCGAAACCAAAAAATTGGATTTGTTTTTCAGTCATTTTTTTTATTGCCGCGTTTAAATGCTTTGCAAAATACAATGTTGCCCTTGTTATATCGACAAACATCAACTGAGCTTGCAAAAGAAAAAGCACTGCTCATGTTAGAAAAAGTAGGGATGGTTAATTTTGCAAAACACAAGCCTAACCAGTTGTCGGGCGGACAACAACAACGTGTTGCTATTGCTCGTGCGCTAGTTGGAGAGCCAGACGTAATTTTTGCTGATGAGCCTACGGGTTCTCTTGATTCTGCCACCGGTCGTGATGTGATGGATTTGTTTCATCATCTAAATCAACAAGAAAAATGTACTATTGTTATTATTACGCATGACAAGTCTGTTAGTCAAAATTGTCAGCGTATTGTAACGATTTGTGATGGCCATATTGTATGAAGTTATTAGCACATCTTAAAGAGGCGTTTTTAAATTTATCGTCTTCGAAATTACGTTCTACACTTGCTTTGTTAGGTATTTTGGTGGGTACAGCATCAGTTGTTGCGATGGTTTCTGGTGGGGAGCTAGCAACAAACGAAGCGTTAAAACAATTTAAAACGTTAGGCACTGACTTGCTAGCAGTTGCAATAAATGATGTGCCTAACGATGAGCCTGGCTCTCATCAGCAAATTAATTTGTCGTTGTCACAGGCGAATGCTATACGTGCTGTCGATAAAAATATTTTAGATGTTGCTCCTTACACGCAGTTATATAATCCCATGCAATATGAAGGTCGTTCGGTTAATGGTTCTGTGTTAGGGATCACAAATACTTTTTCACAGGTCATTCACTTAGAAATTGCGAGTGGACGTTTGATTTCTTCATTCGATCAGCATTCTTTGTTTTGTGTGATAGGAAGCAATCTGTATGATGATTTGAAAAAAATTAATTTTAGAGATCCTTTGGGCAAGCAATTACAGATAGGGCAAAATTTTTTTACGATTGTCGGCGTAGTAAAACCATGGCCAGAAAATAGTTTTGTTTATGCAAATATTGACTCATCTGTGTTGATACCTATACTAACTTCAACGACGCTAAGTCAATATTCAACCATCAATAATGTCATTTTGAGACTTGCTCCACGCGCAAACATTGAAGAATTAAATTCACATATTACGCAGTATATTAATCAAGAAATTCCTGGAAAGCGCTTGTTTTTTAGAAGTGCAAAAGAGCTCATTTCAAGTATGGCAAAACAAAGTCAGATATTGACTATTTTTTTAGGATTAATTGGCGGTATTTCGTTACTGGTAGGTGGCATTGGTGTGATGAATATCATGTTGGTCTCAGTCGTCGAGCGACGCCGTGAAATTGGGATTCGTTTGGCAGTCGGAGCAACACGTGCTGATATTCGCTATTTATTTTTGACAGAAGCTGTTTTGCTTTCGCTAGTAGGCGGAACGTTAGGCGTTTTGATAGGTATTATGATTGCTTTTGTCATCGCATGGTTGTGGCACTGGGAATTTCTTTTATTTTGGTGGCCGCCCATCATTGGTTTTAGTGTGTCAGTGGCAATTGGAGTATTTTTTGGATTTTATCCCGCATACCAAGCATCGCAGCTAGACCCAATCGAAGCGTTGCGATCTGAGTAATACAAACAGTACTCTCATAATCCTAGGATAATCTTATGAGCTCAACAGAGCCATGATTATGCAGGGTACAATAAAGAGCAGTAAAAATGTGATTTTCTTGGAAGGCAGATCTGACGATTTTGCAACTTTTGAGAAATGTTTTTGACAAGCAACTCTAACTTGTTTTTTAGATCTGAAAATTTTAGGGGATTGCATAGTCATGTCGTCATCCTCACAGTGTGGCATTAAAATTATAAATCCAGATGAACTTTTTCAGTTGTGCTGTTGTTTTTTCTCCAGTCTTTTAATGGTTCTTTTTCATTTGCGAACAGGGTATCTTGAATTTCTCCATCTTTTAACATGACTAATGTGTATCTTGTCGTTGTTTTTTGGTTAGCATCGGTTAGTTGGTAATGGCAGAGCTGCGCTCCATTTTTAGCTATCGCGCAATTCTGATTATCTAATTGGGCTTTACCATATTTTTTAAGTAGTTTATCGTAAGCATTTTTGCATTTTTCTAATGTCGTTGATATTGATGCTTCGCTTTCTGAATCTGTTTTATTATAGTAATTTGCTAGGCATAGTTCTTCGGCAGCAAATTTAAAAATAGATAACAAATTATTTTTTGTTTTTTCCATGTCCTCAGGTTGAGGCAGGGCATCTCGTTCAATTATTTTTGTTATATTAGTTTCAAGATCAATACATTTTGATTGAAGCTTGCTGGCAATATCGCTAGGGGCGTAAACAATACCATTGTTATTTTGTTCTATCTTTAATGGGTTACTTTCAACATGGGGCACTGTTAAATCTAAAAAAACGATACCCACTGGACTCAGCGAACTAGGCGCTGAATGCGTGGAGAAAAATAAAAATGTTTCAGGTTCGAACGCCATACTTCCCCTCCTTTTTTATTAGAAATAAGTGCGTACAACTTCATTATAGCCCAGTATTTATATTAAAAAGTGGGAGAGCGTAGTCTTGTGTGATTATCTGATTGATAATAGAGACATATTTAATTTTGCGCTGTTATCAGGAAAATGTAACGCTTTGAATTGACGAGGATTATTTATTAACATATATTTAATACATATTAGTCGTCAGTTGTCTTTTTCTTGTTGAAGATGACAATGATTAAGCCCTTGTTTTTCGAGGTATCGTTGATGATACTCTTCTGCAGGGAAAAATGCTGCTGCAGGAACAATTTGTGTCACGATGGGTGTGGAATATTTTTTGGTGTTGGCCAGTGCTTCTTTGTAGTCTAAAGCAAGCGCTTGCTGGTCAGCTGTGTGATAAAAAATAGCTGAGCGATATTGTGTACCTTCATCGGGTCCTTGTTTATTTAGCGTAGTAGGCGTGTGATTTTCCCAGAATAATTGTAATAGTTTTTCATAAGATATTTTTTCAGGATCAAACTCAATTTCGACTGATTCAGCATGCCCTGTGTTGCCTGTGCAAACTTTTTCGTAAGTTGGATTTTCTTCCCATCCACCGGTATAACCAACGCGTGTTGATTTCACCCCATCAACTTGGCGGAATAACGCTTCAACACCCCAAAAACAACCTGCAGCAAATGTAGCTTTCGCCATAGTGACTCCTTAAGATTGCCGACCTTTTTTGAGTGCAACAGCTAACTCAGCGACATGCTTGCCTTGAAAGCGTGCAATGTTTAATTCGTTGTTGCTGGGTTGACGATCGCCTTTTGCACCTGCCAATGTTGTTGCGCCATAAGGAGTGCCGCCAGTTATTTCATCCATATTTGTTAGCCTAGCCTCAGAGTAAGGGACTCCAGCTACAAGCATGCCAAGATGAAATAGCGTTGTATGAAAGCTCGTAATCGTAGTTTCTTGACCGCCATGTTGTGTGCCGGTGCTCGCGAAGACGCTGCCGATTTTCCCTACCAATGTATTTTTAACCCACAAGCCACCTAGTTGATCCATGAAATTTCGCATTTGTGAACACATGTTTCCAAAACGAGTTGGTGTGCCAAAAATGATGGCATCAGCATTTGAGAGAAATTCAGGTTTGACGACAGGGATGTGAGCAAATGTTTGTTGAATGGGTTTTGCACCGCTTTTTTCTAAAATATCATCTGGGATCAGTTCAGCGACACGATAGATTTCGACATCAACATCGTTAACGCTTTTAGCGCCTTCCAAAACGGCTTGAGCCATTTGATGAATGTGTCCATACATGCTGTAAAAAACAATAAGTACTTTTGTTTTCATTATGTTTCTCCCTGTTATCCAGTGGGTTGTTCAATAGGTATGTTCGCTCCAACGGTGAAAATTTTTAATGAATTGGTACGACCATGAACGCCAATCAAATCACCTTTAGTAATAATGACGAGGTCACCTTCTTTTAAGATGTTACGATTTTGTAATTCCGTGACAGCTGTTTGGTTTAATATGCGTCTATCGATATGTGTAGCATCAAATGGAATGGGATAAACTCCACGATACAATGCCATACGTCTTTGTGTTTCGGTGTGACGACTTAATCCATAGATAGGTATGCTGGATTTGACACAAGACATCCATAATGGTGTGGTTCCAGATTCAGTTAATGCAATAATGGCAGTAATATCCAAGTGATTTGCGGTATACATCGTTGCCATTGCTATCGCTTCATCGACATATTTAAATTGTGGTTCAGTTAGACGACGCAACGTTTTATTCTGTTGGCTTTTTTCAGCACTTAAACAAATTCTATTCATGGCAGCGACTGCTTTATCGGGATATTTTCCAACGGCTGTTTCACCAGATAACATAACAGCATCGGTGCCATCTAACACTGCATTTGCGACATCGGATACTTCTGCACGTGTTGGGATTGTGTTATAGGTCATTGACTCTAGCATTTGTGTTGCTGTAATCACGGGTTTGTGTAGTCTCTTCGCTAAATGAATAATGCGCTTTTGTACGCTAGGTAATTCTGCATCGCCTAACTCAACGCCTAGATCACCACGTGCAACCATTACGGCATCGGCCGTCCGGATGATTTCTTCGATATTTGTGACTGCTTCTGCACGTTCGATTTTAGCAATAATTCCGGCATGGCCACCGGCAGCTTTTAATAAAATTCTTGCTTCTTTCACATCATCAGCATTGCGTGGGAATGAAATTGCAATGTAGTCTGCTTTTAAACGAACGGCATCTTTGATATCGATGCGGTCTTTTTCAGTTAATGCAGCAGCAGATAATCCGCCGCCTAACCGATTAATCCCTTTGTTGTTAGAGAGTTCGCCGCCGACGAGTACGCGGCAATGTATACGATTAATCTCAATTTTTTGGACAATCATGACAATACGTCCATCATCGAGTAATAAGGTATCACCGGCTCGGACATCTCTTGGCAAGCTTTTGTAATCTAAGCTAACTGATTCTTCTGTTCCTTCATCATTTCCTAAGTCCGTGTCTAGGATAAACGACTGGTCCTCTGTCAAGACAACTTTTTGATTTTTGAAACGTGAGATTCGAATTTTAGGACCTTGCAAATCGACTAAAATTGCCACGGTTTTATCACATTCTTCTGCCAGTTCTCTTACCATCGCAATGCGCTTCTCGTGCATTTCGAGGCTGCCATGCGAAAAGTTGGCGCGAAATACGTCTGCGCCAGCCGAAATAGCACGCTTGAGAACGTCAGGCGTATCTAATGATGGACCAAGAGTGATGACAATTTTAGTTCGTCGAAGTGGTAATGGTTGCTTGCTCATAAAACTTTTTCACCTTTTGCAGCATGTTCTTCTAAAGCGGTAATGGCAGGAAGCGGTTTACCTTCTAAAAAAGATAAAAATGCACCGCCACCTGTAGAAATATAATCAATTTTATCAGCTATCTTGTAAGCTTCTATTGCAGCAAGTGTGTCTCCGCCCCCTGCAATTGAAAAGCCTGAGCTATCTGCGATAGCTCTAGCAATCGCTTCTGTTCCTTCTGAAAATTGTTTTATCTCAAAGGCTCCTACCGGGCCATTCCAGAGAATGGTTTTGGCTTTTTTGATAATACCGCAAATTTTTTGGATAGTATCAGGACCTAGGTCGTAAATTTTTTCATTGTCATCGACTTGTGAAATGAGACGGACGGAGCTTTCAGAGTGATCTGATAATTTTTCCGCAATGACGACATCGGTAGGCACGACAATTTCTGCGCCACGACTTTTTGCGGTGGTGGTTAAGCGCTCTGCTTCATCAATAAGATCAGGTTCATATAAGGATTTGCCTACGGTATAACCTTCCGCAGCAATAAATGTGTTGGCTATCCCACCACCAATCACTAAATAATCAACCTTTTTAGTTAATGATTCTAATAAACTAAGTTTGGTGGATACTTTTGAGCCGCCTACAATGGCAACAACTGGTTTTTTGGGTTTTTCCATTAGGCTGGTTAATGCCTGTAGTTCAGAAATCAAAAGCGGCCCAGCGCATGCAATGCGTGCATACTGAATAATACCGCAAGTTGAGGCTTCAGCACGGTGCGATGTTGCAAAAGCATCCATTACAAATACATCACACATGGCGGCCATTTTTTTAGAAAGCCCAATTTCATTATCTATTTCACCGTTATTAAAACGGACATTTTCTAACAAGACGACATCGTGATTTCCCATATTAAAATGTTTTAACCAATTTTGAATAAGAGGGACTTCTCTATTTAGTAATTCGGACAGGCGAGTAGCAATGGGTGCTAATGAAAATTGTTCTTCAAAGGTTCCCTCAGTAGGACGGCCTAAATGTGACATGATCATCACTTTAGCGCCGGCTTTTAAAGCTGCTTTGATGGTCGGTATCGCAGCCTTGATACGAATATCGCTCATGATGACATTATGTTTTAGGGGAACATTCAAATCTTCTCGAATTAAAACACGTTTATCTTTTAGATTGAGATCTGTCATCTTTAGCATTGTCATTTGGTGCTCCTGATAGTTGATTATCCAACCCATTGGTGTCATTGAATTTATTGCAAAATAACCAGAAACACAAGTAGCTTATACTTTTATCTTTTACGAGGCTTCTGGGTGTGTGGCATAGCAGCATGCGCGCAATGAACAACTTTTGGACATTTTTGGTGGTGGTTAACATATAGTGTTGCTTTATTATGCTGCATACATTTTACTATGAGGCTGTTTCTTGGTACGCTTGCGTTTCAAGATAAGCTGGCATACATAATATGAATTTGTTTTAGAGTATTATTGCGCTCTATTTTGTCAGGATAGTGGAAAAGTATTATCCTAAAAGCTGCTTTTGCTAAAGGCAAAAAGATTAGAGGGTTAAAGATTTGAAACACGAACTAAAAGATGTGAGCTGGCAGAGACGATGTTTAGGTTGGTTGATTCATGCATTTACGGCAAGTGGCGCTTTTGTTGGATTGCTTGCTTTGTATGCTATTTATCAACAGGAATATTTGTCAGCTTTTTGGTTAATGGTTATGGCAATAATCATTGATGCTGTTGATGGATTGTTTGCTCGTATAGTAAGAATTAAAGAGGCAGTCCCTCAGATCAATGGCGAGCTCTTGGATAATATTGTGGATTTTTTCAACTATACCTTGGTTCCTGCTTTCTTTCTGTTGGTGACTCCCTTGTTACCGGATCATTGGCGATGGGTTTGTGTTATGGCTATTACTTTTTCATCGGCTTATCAATTTACCCAAGTAGATGCTAAAACGCAGGATCATTTTTTTAAAGGATTTCCAAGTTATTGGAATATTGTTGTTTTTTATTTGTTTTTTTGGCAAATGAATATATGGGTAAATATGGTGATTTTGTTGACGTTGGCTTTTTTAAGCTTTGTTCCTATTAAATATGTTTACCCTTCACGTTTAGATTATTTAACCCATAACAAGTTGTTACGGCTTGGAATGTTACTTGCAACTGTATTGTGGGGAGTTGCTACAGCAGGTTTGTTGTGGGTGTATCCTGAGTCAAATAAAGCATTGGTTTCTATTTCTATGAGTTATTTGATTCTCTATGTAGGAATAAGCTTCTATCGAACCTGGGTTCCATTAAGTCAATCTAGCGAAATAGATTCACTAGAATTAGCTAGGCAATCCTGAAAGATCATGAAAACAATTTTGATAACAGGTGGTGCAGGTTTTATTGGTTCTCATACAGCTGATTTGTTGATTAGGAACAATCTGCGAGTCATTGTTTTTGATAACCTTTCAACTGGAAAAGTGACTAATTTAGATTTATTACATCCTTCTATGGAGTTCATTCAAGGCGATGTATTAGATTTTCCTGCCTTAGCGAAGCAGGTTGCTCGATGTGATGCTGTGCTTCATTTGGCAGCTTTGTCGTCTGTTCCGCAATCGATTAAAGATCCGATTAATTCGTTGAGAGTGAATACACAAGGGTTTGTTCATGTTCTGCAAGCCATTCAAGCTTCAGCTAAACCTATTCGAATTGTCTATGCTTCTAGCGCGGCGGTTTATGGTAATCAAGTGAATTTACCTTGTAATGATGAGGTCGTTGAGCTGTCGCAAATCGCATTGTCTCCCTATGCATTAGAGAAAGTTAATAATGAGGCTTATGCGAGCCTTTATACGAGACTTTACAATATTCGCGCACTTGCGTTGCGTTATTTTAATGTGTATGGAGTCAGACAAGATCCTCACTCTCCCTATTCAGGGGTGATTTCTAAGTTTATTAAGTCTTATCGCGCAAAAGAACCCATAGTCGTTTTTGGAGATGGCAATCAGTCGCGTGACTTTATTGCTGTAGAGGATGTGGCGAGAGCAAATTTTTTAGCGTTGCAAAGTTCATTTACGGGCGTATTAAATATTGCGACTGGCCAATCACAAACAATTAATCATTTAATTCGGTGTATTGAAGAAGTTGGAAATGCGCCGGCTCAATATCATTACGCGGCCTCACAGTTAGGTGAAATTCGCGAGTCATTTGGCCGTATCGATAGGGCAGCAACCCATCTCAATTTTCAGTACAATACTCAGTTCGCTGAGGGAATTAAGCAGTTAATGGTAGGTAAAGACAATAGAGAAAAGAGTTAATATGAATAAGATATCTGAAAATGAAGCGTGTACTAAGCACCGCTATGAAGTGACAGTCGCTGATCTGCCTTTGTCTTGCCCTACCAAATTTATGCGGGTTTGGGATGCACATCCGCGCGTGTATTTACCGATTGAAGAGGCGGGACGAGTAGTGTGTCCTTATTGTGACGCTGAATTTATTTTGCTAGAACATGAATAAAATTTTAATTATAGGTCCCGCCTGGGTGGGGGACATGGTCATGGCGCAAAGCTTATTTAAGCAGTTAAAAAGGCTTCATCCGCAAATTCTAATTGATGTATTAGCACCTTCCTGGAGTTTACCTTTACTAGAGCGAATGCCTGAGATATCAAAAGGAATTATCATGCCTTTTGGTCATGGGCAGTTAGAGTTAAGAGGTCGGTATCGTTTAGGAAAAAAATTACGTACCGAGTGTTATGAAAAAGCCATCATCTTGCCGAATACTTTTAAGTCTGCACTGATTCCTTGGTGGGCTAAAATTCCTTTACGGACTGGTTGGGTAGGTGAATCGCGATGGTTGTTGTTAAATGATTTAAGACATTTAGATAAACAACGATATCCATTGATGATCGAGCGTTTTTTAGCGTTGGGATTCGCAAAGGATGATGTGTTACCTGGCGAATATCCACTGCCTGAATTATATTCCTCTACAGAAACACAAGATCTCGCATTAGCGCACCATCGTCTGCAGCGCTCATCACGACCTGTATTAGCATTATGTCCAGGCGCTGAATTTGGTCCGGCAAAACGATGGTCAGAAGATTATTATGCTGAAGTAGCAAATACAAAATTGTCAGAAGGCTGGGATGTTTGGTTGTTAGGTTCGCCGAAAGATGTGCCTGTCGCTGAATTAATTATGCAACAAACCAATCAACAATGTATTAACTTAACAGGTCGAACAAGTTTAGTTGAAACAATCGATTTGCTATCACTGGCCACCGCAGTCGTCGCTAATGATTCAGGTTTAATGCACATTGCAGCCGCTGTTCACAAACCGTTGGTTGCTATTTATGGACCTACAAGTGATACATTTACGCCCCCATTGAATAAAGACGCTAAAGTTTTGAAGCTAAATCTGGATTGCCAACCTTGTTTTCAGCGTGAATGCCCCTTAAAACATCATCGCTGTATGCGTGAATTACAACCTATAAAAGTACTCAACGCTTTAAGCGAGTTAGCCTAATGCATGTGCTCATCGTTAAGACATCGTCTATGGGTGATATCATCCATACACTACCTGCGATTACAGATGCAGCGAGTGCAATTCCTAACGTGAAGTTTGATTGGGTCGTAGAAGAAAAATTTGCTGAAATTCCTCATTGGCACCCTGCAGTTGATAATGTGATTAAAGTGGCGTGGCGTCGTTGGCGCAAACAGTTATTGAGCGCAACAACCAGGGCAGAATGGCGTTCATTTCGACAAAGTTTAAATTCAAAAAAATATGATTTGATTATTGATGCTCAAGGTTTAATTAAAAGTGCATTGTTTTCTCGATTAGCTAAAGGTATGTGTTGTGGATTTGCTTCTGACTCGGTTCGTGAGCGATTGGCTTCGTTTTTGTATCATAGAAGCTTTTCAGTCGCTCGCAATCAACATGCTGTTACGCGGTTGCGTTATTTGTTTAGTCAAGCGTTAGGCTATCAAGTACCTGCTGGTATACCGAATTATGGAATTGATAAAAATAAGCTACTGACTGAAAAAAAAGATGAAGATTATCTTGTTTTTTTACATGGAACGACTTGGCAAACCAAGCATTGGCCAGAAGAGTACTGGACAGAGTTAGCAAAAAAAGCCAATCAGGCTGGGCTGATAGTGAAGTTAGCGTGGGGTTCAGAATCTGAAATGAAGCGCGCAGAGCGGATAGCGGCCCATTGTTCACGCGCAGTGTTATTACCTCGGCTAGATTTGTTAGGGATGGCTAAAACCTTACTCAGCGCTAAGGCTGTCATTACTGTCGATACTGGTTTAGGTCATTTAGCTGCAGCGCTAGATGTGCCAACGATTTCACTTTATGGGCCAACCAATCCTGAATTAACGGGTGCATTAGGGCGAACACAAGTGCATTTATCAACGACTTTTCCTTGCTCTCCCTGCCTAAGCCGTGAGTGTATTTATCAAAATAACACTGGAACTACATTCTCAGTAAACCCACCTTGCTTCTCAACACTAACCCCACATGCTGTTTGGTCTGCGTTGTGTGTTACTTGTATTGATAACGCTCTGCAAGACTGAGA
>JABDBD010000017.1 GCA_013288815.1 Gammaproteobacteria bacterium
GTCATACCAAATCCAGTGGGGTGATTTAGCATACTTAAAAAATAATGATGGAGAAATTTCCACAAAGCTATTCATCTGAAACCCTACATGTTTATAAAGCGTATAAGTTACCTTACCATTCGAAAAAATCTAATGCTTTTCACAACTCTATGCTGGCTGCAAAATATACATTAATTTGAAATATAATTAAAATCAGGCAATTACGTTATTAAATTGACAATTCTCATTCTATATTCTAGAATTTAGAATATGGAATAAAGAGAAAAGCCATGATTATTAAGCCACAAGATATTGTTGTTTTAGCTAAGCTTTTAGCCCAACCAGACGATAAACACTGGTCTCAATATAGTCTCGCGTCTGAACTTTGCTTAAGCCCATCGCAAATCAATAGTGCTTTTAAAAGGCTAGTATCTGCTGGCCTAATAACCCCCTATCAACCTCCTAATAAACCTCAACCAATCATTCAAGCATGTGAAGAATTTTTTATCCATGCGCTTAAATACATATTTCCGGCAAAGCTAGGAGAGATAGCTCGTGGTGTGCCTACCAGTTATTCTGGTCCTAGCCTAAAAGAGCAAATTGTTGCTGGCAGTGACCCTGTTCCTGTCTGGCCTTATGGTGAAGGCAAAGAACGAGGAGTTGCTCTAAAGCCTTTATACCCGTCAGTACCAGAGTCAATCAGCAAATATCCAGACCTTGAATTTTATGATTTGTTAACCTTGATCGATGCTATTCGCTCAGGACGGGCGCGAGAAAAACAACTCGCAATTCAAAAAATATCTGAAGTATTGAAATCAAAACTAAACTTTGAATAATATGGAATTATTAGAATTAACGCTAAGATAATTGCGACCTAGTGCCTAATTTTTTTGGGAATTCAAGAAAATGTCACCGACTGAAATTCACTGAGCTTGCAATCAGCACCACTACTACATTCTAAATTATCCTAGATTCGACAGTTAGAATCTCGTATAACAACAAAAGGCAAAGAAGGTAAGGCTTTTTTTATCATTTTTTTTCGAAAGCGTACTCACCCGTACAGTGAGAAAAAAAATGATAAAAAAAGCCTTAGATTCGCAGCATTTTGCTGTTATACGAGATTCTAACTGCCGAATCTAGGATTATATAACTTGAAACAGATTCCTTAATTACCCATCGCATTCTGTTAGCAATATCTTCTCCAATACCACTAACTGATTGCAAATCTGCAGAGCTTGCATTCACCACAGCCTCAACATTACCAAATTTATCTAATAATTTTTTTGCACGAGCTGGCCCGATTCCAGGCAAGCTTTGTAGTACATACAATTGCGCTTTTCGCTTGCCTTTAGGACGTTTTACTTTTCGAGAAATTGTTAAATTACTATTTGAGGTTATTTGATTGGCTGTATACAGCATCAACTGTGCGCCCTCTGTTGCATTTTGTGCGCGTAACACGGGGATACCTAAAATGACGTTTACCATAATTAATGCGCCTTGCATTGCTTCTCGTCGCATATTTATCGCCGAAAGTTCCGTTAGTGTTCCCTCAATTAACAAGACACCTCGTATTGATGAGCTAGCTAATCGACACATCTGACTAAATAATCGGCCATCAATAATCGACTTGGCAAAATCCATTATTGTTTTTCGCTCAAAAATAACTTTATTTGCAAATTGATAATCACCAAGCGGTAAACGTCTTATCGTGACATGTAACGCGGGGTTATCTTGTAAATTTCCGAGTAGATCACTATTTTTTTCTCTATCATCAACAATAACATTTATTGGTTCATCACTCACATCACACCTGATCTTCGTCACTCATTTTTCCTAGATGCATACATGCTTCTTTGAATGGTGGCACATGCGTTAAAACAATTATCTTTTTTGGATTCTTGCTAACAGCCAACTCCAAATAACATCTTCTGATAATGATTTTTTAAATCCATGTTGTTGTAATTTCGTTTCTAATCGGTGATATTGATTCAATGAAATCACATCAACAATACAATCTACATTTAACGTATAACGAACATCTGGAAACTCAGGATCAGTAATAAAAAGTCCTGTAGTACAGCCGCCTAAAAATACAACTTCATCACAAAGTACATTCAGTTTTTCAGCAACAAGCTGAAGCATTCTAATATTTGCTAATCTTACTATTCCCTTACTTTGCATAACCTAACCTTTCTTTTAGTAATTTTACAGCAACGTTACGTTCACGTGCACGCCCTGACCTAATTGCGTCAACTAAAACTAACAACTCATAAAAAACTTGATCGGGGCATTGCCGCAATGCTTTAGGCACTGATGGATAAAGAGGAGCTAAAGCAACCCCACGTTTTTCACCCTGCGCATCTGGCCATACTGGTATAGGATCATCTCCCAGCGCAATAATACCTTGAAATAATGGCGCACCAATTGCAGTTGGAACCCCTCTAGTATATTCACCTAATTTAGCTGGGAAAAAAAACTTAATTCCACTTACTAGTAATTCTTCTGCTGCATTTATATTGGGATAAAGCTTAGATTGATTATCTTTTCTCAATAACCCTGCCTCACATAATCGTTTTATGCCCGCATTTATTTCGGTTAAACTAATACATAATCCTTCTGCTAATTGACGCTGAGACCAATGATTCCCACTGATCAAAGTCAAATGCGCCGCCTTTTTTCTCAGCACGAATAAGCACGCATGTGTCGAACATCAATCCCATGACTCATCCTCAAATTTATTTTGTAACCGTATGAGCTCAATATCTTTTTCAAATGCTACTTGATCGTCCGCGTCGATAGTTGGCAAATGCTTAAAAAACTCATTTAAGTCCGTCACTTTCATTGACGCTTTTTTATGAGCAACAGGAACAATTTGCGCAATAATTTCTTTACCACGCTTAATACCATAATGTTCACCTTGATAGTGAATTTTATTTAAAATAACTGAGAATGTTCGACTTGCCTCAGTTGCACTAATTACACGGATAGACATATCTCCTCCTAAATACAAATAGATATCATTAGTATAGCGCATAATCAGATAATCAGATATTTATCTGGTGTTCTTAGAGTGTTTGCAGAAAAACACAATCAACGGCAACACTTTAATAATAAACCAAAAAGTAATGCTTCCACGCTTGACCAAGACTTCGTTATAATCTCTCCAATTTCGAATGTGAAAACGTTGTTTTTTGGCATACACAATCTTCCCTGAGGCGCATAACTAATGATGAATAATAAAATTGGGCGCAATGATCCTTGTCTCTGTGCCAGTGGCTTAAAATACAAGAAATGCTGCTTAATAAGCAAGCAAATTGAATCTGAAAATACTCGACTACAACAGCGACAAAATGAGCTTAAACAGAAAGTTAAAACACATACAGAGCAAGAGGTGGTCTTTCTTGATTCTAATTCACACCCTATAAAAATGTCTGCTGTTATCCTGGAGTTTGCTGATGATATGCTGCGGCATGCAGACACTCGTTCTGAAAAGAAAAAAGCTATTACTTTAGCTTGCTTTGCCTGGAATCTTGCTATGTTTAAGGAAAAGAATGGAGAGTATCAGACACAATTGGCCTCCCTCTTAAAACAGATGGGAATTAAAGATCAGCTTGATAAAGATCATATGGAACAGCTAATAGATGCATTAGTCGACAAAAAAATTAATGAATACTCCACAATAAATAGGTTTATTGCTGATTATCAGATTGATTTTTCTAGGGATGAGTTGATGTTAAATGTTGCATCTATTATTCCTTCATCAGAAGTAGATGACCTAGCAGCAGAACATGAAAATTAACTGTTTAATATGCATAAACATGTTCAATCATTACATTGTTTCTTTGTAAGTATTGTAAAACCGCTAATAACGATTTAGTAGGAACACGTATTGCAATGCGATGTAGTGTTGGTTGGGTGAGAATATTCACTGTAAAAAGAAGCTGAGCATTTTTATTATCGAATATCCAATTTCTAGGTGTTACTGCTGCCACTAAAATCTCATTATTTCCAGCAATATCATTGAACTGTATACCACTATTCGTTATTTTCGTTACAGCATCCGTAAACGGCTGCTCACTAGGTAATGAAATAATATCTTCTTTTGCATTAATTGCTTTAACACGTTTTATATTTTTATGTTTTTTATAGATATAACTAGGAACATTATCTGCTAGCATACACACTTGGATCAGCCGTACCGTACGTCAAATGTGAACCTGCCTGAATAATCGATGAGTAAACTGCTTTGATACTATATTCCAAGCTAAGAATAAACTTCCGCTCCACTTTACGGATCATATGTGGACCAACTAAGCTCGTTTGTGTCCATAAACCGCCTAAAGCTCGTGTATATGAAAAATCAAACCAAGGATACTCAGGAATGTAATTAGCATATTCTTCTGCTACCTTCTGCTCATATCGATCTTCCTCTGTCGGCTTATTACCACTAAGTAACTCCGTTGTTTTGCCAATACTATTTTCATATAAACCTTTAATTTGGACAAGGTCCGTTAATCCTCTCAATCAAGTCATTTACATTGGTACTTTCAAGTGGCGAGATAATAGAAGCATCTCCAACGATTAATTCTGATATTTATTACGGCGTGATTGGCGGTTATGGGGGATTAGGAATTGTTGCAGAAGTAGTACTCGAACTCGTACCGAATACTAAAATAGAACAACAACAAATTAAAATTAATGTATCAGACTATAAAAAAGCAAGAGCAATCACCTGGGTTGAAACCGAAAAACCAGTAACCATTCCGCACCGAATAACTAAAAATAAACAATCCTATGCTATAGAGCGCTACTTCATCTGGGCTATTACATCAACCCCATTAGGGAAATGGCGAAGAGAATATATTATTGACCCCGTTGTGATGTCTCACTTTATTTAAGTGACAATGTCTCGGGATATTTTAGGTGAGACAGTGAAATATTTTTTAAGATCGAGTGACATAACAAAATAATATGCAATGCCACTCACCAATTCTTGAATAATTTTTTTTAGCTCGCCACGTTCTAAATGATCACGACTAGCAAGAGACCCTAAAACAGACAAGCGAAAAAGGGCTAATGGATGTATTGGCTTACTCATGTTTTATTTTCCTTTGGTTAAATTTAGGAAAAAAGTAGACCACATAAATTATTTTCTCGGGAGAGCTCAAACTGTGTGGGGAAAAAATTTAAACTGAAATGAGTCGTCCCGGAACAAACCAAATTAATAAATCATGGGATAGAAACTCCTGCCTGATTGCACAGCAGCATTGCCTGACTAAGAGAGATTTGATTTAAACAATTCTTCCAAAAACCTTTGAAATCAACTAAACGCGCAAACTCATTAACACGCGCACACAGGGCATCTCCTTGCTTTGAAAATTGATTCTTAAATTGTTTCACCCAGCGTTTACATGTAGAGAGGCCTGGTTGTTCAGATTGACTGACTGCACGCATGCTTTCACCGGATATGATTTTGAAAAGCACTGATTGTTGTATGTCCCATATGTACCACCGTTTTGGTGGAATACATTCAGGCAGAACAGAATGAGTTTTCCTGCAATATGGGCAAAAAAAAACGAAGAATAGAAATTGGGTTTAGCTCACCTGAACGATCTGATTTACGATTATAGTGGCCGTGATTCCAAAGACCCGCTCTCCCACAGTGTGGGCAAAATTTTGAACGATAGTAATTTGGATTTTCTTTTAGCGTTGTTAAATGTTGCGTAAGCAATAAGATGCCTGCCACAATACACAGCATGACTGATTTCCTTGTCTTTTGTTTTGATTAACTTGGCAGTGTCAATACTAAGGATAATCAGTCATCACTACTATTAATTTGTCTCAAGATATTTAAAGGAAAGATAAAAAATAAAGACTGAAATACTGCGGGACAAAAGGAAGGGTTAAGCATTAAATAAAGTGGGCCGTAACAAATGGAATCTAGTTATTCCTAATCACATTATAGAACGCGCATGGGAAGAACCGAGCAATGATCTTATCTAAACAACAATTACAACGCGAAGCAAGCTTAACAGGAAATAGAATTTTTAAATTGCTTGCTAAACAAAGGCGATGTTCAACCACATCTAATATCTAATGATGAGGCATTCATTGCAAACATTCAGCTACACCCAGCAATCAAATGGTCTACGCAAGGAGCGATCGGAACAGATGAACCGTCTTCACTTTAACCAGTTTAGAAGTTTCATCTGACCCCAGTTTTCCCAAAAAATAAGCCGATGCAAAAATCTAAGTGTTCGTAATTCGCGTATGCTTTCGGATAAGTGAACTTATCTGAACGCATACGCTATTCTCATACGGTTACCCAGATTATCTGGGAGATAATTTATTTGCTTGTTCCGCAGGAGTAAATGAAGACGCTGAAGCGACCAATGCTGCAGTTTTTTTACTGTGAACCAATTGCAGTTGTCCGTATGTCGGTGGCTCTGCTGAAAATAATCGATGAGAGTGAGCTTGGACGCTAGAAGATGACGCAGTGACATCAAATCCTTTCATGAATGGTACAGAGCGCAGTGCTTTTATCAAATCATCTTTATGATCAACTGTATCTTTCTGGTCGGTAGAGAATCCGCGCGAAACATAAATCATTTTTTCTCTTATCAGATCAGCAAAGATCATTTGATATTTTAATTCATAATCTAATTTTGCAATATCATCTATAGCATATTGGCGATAGCGACGTAAGTCATCCTGTACTTTCAGAACATCTAATTTTTCCCCATGCGATACATACAATACACTAGAAACATATTCATATGGGTTATAATAAGCGGTTGAAGGATGTAATTTTTCGACAAATTTTATTGCATATTTTAAAGCATCAAGATTAGTCTTATCTATTTCGCTAAAAACTAGATCGATTAATTTAAGCTTATCACGACCTTGTTGTAATAATGATTTAAGCTTATCAATCGATGTTTCTCGATGCTTTGCTTTTTCCTTGATGCGGTGCATAACTTGTTTTTGGCTGACAGAAGCATCGAAGCCTTTTCCCAATCCAGGCACAGGTGGACGAGAGATGGTGAACAAAACAGGCAGCTCAGATTCTTTAAAAGTATTTGTAACGCGAAAAATGTTCTCATAGAATCCTCTTTTTTTGTAAATTCTAAACCTGCCAGCTTAACTGACCCATAACCTTTTGGCGACAAAAACCTCAAAAACCTCAAAAAAATTCAAAAAACACTATAAAAATAGCAATAATGCACTTAACTAAATTCCCGCCGCCACACCATCTCATTGATTATTAAAGATTTTTTTAAAAAAAAGACAGCAGATCCGGAGTGATGGTCTGCTGAGCTAAGCCATTCAACTTCAACCTCTAGCCTAAAAACAACTGGCTGAATTTTACATATATTTAGATAGATTTTAAATAGCAGTTTTCGAACCCTCACGTTTCTTTAGGGTCAAAGTGTCAGCATACAGCCATGTCCTGCATGATGCTGACACTTGGCCCGAAAAAATAATGTTACAAATCCAATTGCTTTATTATACTCAATGGCAAAAATAATCGACGATTATTATCGGGAAATTCTATAAATCCAAATTCTTTATAAAACGCTACTGCTTCATTATTTTTAGCATCTACGATAACAGCAACAATACCGATCTGGTTACTAACAGATACGCTTCGTTTTAACGCATCCATCAATAGATATGAACCTACACCACTGCCTCGTGATTTTTTATCCCTAGCCAATCTTCCTAACAAAATTCCAGGCAGAACAGGATACCGGGGCAACTTTCTTACAATTTCATCAGGCAATTCACCTGTAAATATTCCTATGGATGAGATCGTATAATACCCTAATACTTCTTCAGAATTTTCAGGCGTTAATACATAAGTAACTGCCACATTTTTTTTAATATCTTGGCTTGCTTGAGTCTTCAGATATTGATCCAACGCCTCTATGCCACATTCAAATTCGCTTTTTTTATGCTTTTTATCTAATGGTTCGATAATATATTTAGAAGAATTATTTTCATCCGTCATTTCGAAATAACATCCTTTTTATATTTTTTAGCGGCTTTCAATAACCTATCAGATGGCCTCGGTGAGCTTAATAATGCCTGAATAAAAACATCACGATCTTTGACAGACAAATGCAATTGTTGGTATTCCTGTATCACGCGAACAGCTGCTTCATAAGCAGAGTGAATAACAAAATCCGTTAATGTTCGACCTGATAACTCAGCCGCGTTTTTTAATACGCTTTTTTTATCTGCACTGATTCTCGCTTCCAATCTCTCGACGTCAGATGTGTTTTTTGCTGCTGGATGCACCATAATGTTGTACCTCTATTGGCCTTTGCTATACTTATATTATACGGCAGATTGCCGTACTGTCAACTGAGCTGCTACGGCATAAATAGATAGTAAATTCATGTGTATTCTAAATTGTAGAATACAAAAGAATGGCGTCACCCAGGCCTATGTAGGTTCTCTCGACTCAGATTGACATTTTTCATTCCGTATTCTAGAATTTGGAATATAGAGAGCCTCTTGCAAAATTCCACCCGCTTAAAAATGTAAAGCCAGCACTTATTAGCTAAAATTTTCAATTTTCTTCAACGCATACTGCGGTACTTCTCTCTTTGTAGCGCTGTTTTTCGTGTGGCAAAAATTCTCGGATATTGTTTTCACGACGATGATTAAAATCAATGAGAGGAACACGTCCCAATGATTGACTATGAGTGCGAATGATATCTGCATCATAAGCAGCATCCATTAAGTCATATAAATTGACTACACGCTGTGATGTGATTGTCGCGAGAGGAATAGCAACTTGGCTATCATGTGTTGACGCAGATGTTAAGATCGCAGATGTGCTAATTCACTTGATGAAAATTCAGAAAATGCACGTGAAAATGTCGACTCGGATGGAATATCAGAAACTTTTTCCCATCCGCAAATTCGTCTCAATACCTTATCACAACCTAAGCGATCGAGTAATTGCGATGTCGTTCCCATGTTATAAACAGCCTTTGCAATAAATGATCTTGCTATTGCGCAACGATCATCTTGCGGCCGACCAACATATCCGTGATAGCTTGGAATAAATTCTTCAACGCGTGATAGCTCAAGCACTGTGATTAGTTGTTGCTGTTTTTCAGTAAGAGGACCTAATTCTTCTTGTAACCAAGGAAAAAGATTTCCTTGTATCATGAGCCAACATTGTGATAACTTTTCTCCGAGTTTCATAATCGACATTCCTTTTGTGTGCTGATTTTTTTGTGATTTGGTCGTTGCAAATTAAATCAAAATCACAGAGGTTTGTCGATTATTCTCGTTTAAATTTTTGCGTCAAAGCAAAGAAAATCCAGCTAAATTCTTAATTTTGCAATTCCCTCAAAAATTATCTGAATTATTGAAATTAAAACTAAACAAATCAAAAGCTGGTACCAAATGAACCGAAGCTCTGCCCAACACAATCTTGAATCACTCACACTTGTTGCCTATCGCCTTGATGATCTATGCAGAATTTTTTCAGCTGGCCTGCAAATCGCATCAGTGATGTGCGGTGTTATATTAATAATCGCTGGGTTTCTAAAAGCCATACACTCACATCAACCCTTAAACGTGGACAGTGGTACGACTTTGATACTCGCCTACTGCATGCTGTCTTCGATGAGCTTGTCAACTTTGTCGAAATTGAACTGGGGTAGCTTTCACAATAATGATGACAAGGAACGTTCTCGTAAAATTTTAGATTTTCTCCATCAAATAGAAAAAAAACAAGAGGAGGAAGATACTGCAATGTTGATTCGCCTTGTTAAAATTCGGCAGAACCTTTGGACTTAATATTTAATGCAAAATCTGGCAATCTTAGCCACTAACAACATCCGATCCGGCACCACTCAAGGATAAATTAATTCAATTGGAATAAAAACCGATAAATCCTTAGGTATCATTTTTATACCCAATCTTTCACAACGTTCACGCACTTCTTTTTCTTCAAAATGACTTGTAATTAGTACACTATTAACTTGTAATTGATAATCTTCAATAAGCTTAAATCCTGTCTGATAATAACCAAGATATTCCAAATCAAAAAAATATAAAAGAGGATTTGGTTTATCTATATTTAGTTTTTGCCACTCCAAAAATCTTTCCGGAGAAGTAAAATTTAAAATATTGACATCGAACAATAAATGATTAAATCGTTCTTTCCATAATTGATGGATTGATGAGTCATCATCTACAATAACTAATGTTAACATGGGTGCAATTTCAAGTTTTGGTAAAAACCAAATAGGCAATGGTGCTTTAGGTATAGTAAGAGTAATATCTGTTCCCTTATCCAGCTCTGAAGAGATATTTAAACCTCCACCTAATTTTATCATCGTATTTTTTGCATGGTATATACCCAGACCCGATCCATTTTTTTTATCATAGCTTATTCCATAGTTTCCTAGCTGCTCCAGAATATCTTGCGGAACACCTTTACCATTATCCGAAATAATTAACCGAATATGAGCATCACCATGTAAAAGCTTTATTAAAATAGTCCCCTTTCTATTTGTAGCCTCGATAGAATTATCGATAAGATTTGAAAGCATACGCTTAAATTCTGCCAAATGAAGATTCGCAAATAAACCGTAATTTTCAGAAGTTAACTCAAAATCGATGTTAACCTGTGAATCTAAACGCAACTGCAAGCGTTTTTCAGTAATGATTTGAAAAATGGTAGCAGCTAATAACTGCACTGAACGATCACCAGTCGATGACACTGCTTTGCGTGGATCACGATTTTTCTCAACCAAATCATTAGCAATATCTCTAATGCGATTAATAACATTTCCCACTAATATTTTTGACTGAATAGGGATTGGCAAATCTTGACTTGTTAAAATATTCAAAGCCGCAAGAGGTGATCGAATATCATGTGCAACCTGAGCAGCCAATGTCCCTAAAGCAGCTTTCGTCTCAATTGCAGACAATTCAGCAGACTGCTCACGAATAACCGCATCGCGTTGTTGGATAGTAATATAAAGCTCATTTTGAAACTCATATTTTGAGGTTCTTATTTTAGAATTAATAATATAAACTACAATGGAAAAAACTATTAGCGGAATCAATGTTGAACTTGTAGCTTTGTTTGGTAAATTAGAGAGACCAAATTTATATATATTTTCCCCTATATATATTGCTAACGAAATAAATGTTGTCATATAAAAAGTTCTTGCTGTAATTGGCATTAAAGCTATAGCAAAATATAGTTGAAGCAGTCCAAATATATAATCACTCTTTAAACCTCCTGTTGAAAATGAAAAGTAAGTACAAAAACAAGTTATATATAATGCTGCAACCCAAAGTGGCATCTCATACACTGAGTCTTGAAATTTTATTTTTGCTATTTTCCATGTCAGCAAAATAAAAGGCAAATATCCCACCCTAATTAATAACCAATATAGATTAAATCCTACCCTAGCCAAGTCTTTGGAAAAAGACAGCAGAATAATAATTGTCCCCAAATAAATTATAAACGGAGGAAATGCCTTATTAAAATCAAACTGTAGCGACCCTTCTTTCAGATTAGCATTAGCTTTCATAATATTTTTCATCATAATCTTGCATATATTTTAGGAGTATATTCACAACTTTCTTTTTGAAATTTGTCAATTTCGTATTTTAGTAATCCGACATTTCCAGCATATGGAAAATGACCATAATCAATTATTGTCAAATGTATAACTTTTCATTACCTCTCCCTAAAAAAAAATAGTGTCATTACTACTTAAATAAATCACGATTCCAGAATCGACCAATAATATCGTTCTCTGCCATCCAAGATACTAGGATCATGTAAATGATCTACCCATTGATCAAATTCGCAATTCCACGACTCCTTTTTAATTCCAAAAAACGGTATTTTATTTCGTTGAGTTACAGACTGAATATGCAAGTTAACTTCATCAACATCAGTATATATCTCAGTAAAATTATTTAAACTTCGATCTGTGTGAGTTATAAAGTATTTAATAGCGCCATTTGCATTGATTGTTAGAAATGTACCGTTCTTGTCTACAACATAATATTCACAAATTTGATTTCCTTTGCACCATTCATCAAAAAATTCTATGAAGACCGGATCGGATTGCGGTAACTTATAATCAACTTCTAAATGTGACAACAGGTGCTTAGTAACATCGGTAAAATATTGCTTTTGCAATCTTGTAATTTGTGTCGTTAAATCTGCTGAGAGCGCCAAATTATCTTTTCGAAAAAAACAGTCAATAACTCCATCATTAAAAGCATCAACTGCTTTCTGATGACTCGCTTCTCCGGTAAGCAGTATTTTCTTGATAGGAAGTCCACGCAATTCATAGCATAATTCTATGCCATTTTTTTGTGGCATGTTATAATCAATAATCATAACAGCAACATCTTGAAGTCGCTGAGAATTATCACGCAAATCCAGAACGGAATTAAGATTAATGTCAACAGGCAAATGATCAGTTAGATCATAATCCTCGTGCTCTCTATAACCCCTCAACAATGCCAATGATGTTGAAATAGATTGATATTGCTTAAAAAAATTCATACATTTTTCGGGAGAGTCATGGATTTCAATATCATAATTATTTTTAAATCGCTCAATTCTACTTGCAAAAATAGCTCATCATCATCGACCCACATTAATTTAGTGGGATGTAAAATTAATGGCATTCCGAACATGTCTTTTCTCCATATTTATTTTGAATTATATAAAATTAATTTCCGTTGATACTCTATTACAACGCCCAGCAAACAGCCGGGTGTAAACAATGTCATCTCTTTATTGTCTAAAGAAACCAAATAATTTTTTCCATCTCGATTTACAAATTGTTTGATGATTAAATTCAAATGATCACCTTTGGAAATCACAAGATCACCATGTTGAGGAGTAACATCCGAATCAACAACAATATAACTACCAGACGGAAACAGGAGTTCATATCCTTCTTCAATGCGTAAGGCAAAAACATGCATACCATAATTACGTTCGGTACTTACATAAAAAACATGATTGGGCGAAATAACAGAAAATTCCTTAGCCTCTACCCAACTAAGTAAAGGTATATGATGCTTTTGTTTCGATGCATCTGTCGTGTTATCCAAGCTATTCTCTGCCTCCAGAAAATATTCCAAGGGAACAGAAAAATATCGAGCAATAGGTAACAAAGTCGCTATGGTCGGATTAGTTATTTCTTTGCTGCGAATTTTTTTGAAGGTACTTGCCGGAATCCCGAGTTTTTTTGCCAATTTCATCCCAGAAATGCCTTCACTCGCCATCAATATATTTATTTTATTTCCAATTTCTCTGAACATGATCAATACCAGGCCAGCAATATTTGCTGGATCGTATAGTAGCCAGATAAAAAATTAATTGCAAGTATAAATTCTTGGATAAATTCTTGGATAAAGACAGGACTATTTGGAGCCAAAAACCAATTGTCAATAGCCCTTACTGCATACTAACTCTTGACTCAAAAACGTATTCAAATGCAGGTAAACAAAAAATATCAAGCCTTATATAGTCGCTGGCGCTAAACTACTTATGCGATTTTTTTCCTACTTGGCGGCTTCTGGTGTCTTATTAATTGCCGCATATTAAATCCTAGAACTGAAGTATACCCTGAACACTCAATTGCTTTATCTGATTTCATCCGACTTCTTCATTGATGGATTGATGAGTCATCATCTACAATATCTAATTTTTTACTCTCTCAAACATTTTCTGCAGACGTTGATTTCTCTGCATTAAAAATATTCGAGTCAAAAGTCAATATCAATCAGAATTAAAAATTCTAGTTTGATGTTGACCGATCTAGATCGCGTTTGCAGCATTGAAATCAAATGGCATTGATATAGTACCCGCTGATTGAAATCATAGGTATTATCCTAGATTCGGCAGTTAGAATCTAGGTTTAAGCACAAACTAACAAGCCAACCTGATTTTATGCTGCATCTCAGCACCATGCTTAATTAACCACTCCGCAAACTCCTTATGATTTAGCTGCTCTGCATGTGCTAATATTCTATCCTTGCTAGCTTGATCCAAAGAATTTAACGGTACACCATCAAATACTTTATAAGCCAGGGGATATTGCTTCTGTGCAACAAGCGTTGACAATACAGGTTCAATACACAAGTGAGGTAATAAAATCCTTTCCTCAGAAGGACGAAACCCATCTAATTTTAAAAACACATGCAAGATATTAGCAGCGATCAGTTTGAGTGAATGATCGTAACAAAAATAATTATCAACTGGCTGAAGAAGCTTCTGCAATAATAACTGAACAAATTCCCTAAGCGGTGTGAAATCTTCAACAAAATAGCTTTCTTCTCCACATACATTATATCCCGTCTCCTTCTGAAGATACTCTATATCCCTCTTTGCATGCCAATCAATACTCTCTGGCGGCAATTTTGTAAAATACCTATCAATATAGTCATAGCAAAAACGATGATAAACACCGATAATATGCTGGAAGTCTGGTATCAAATCCTTTTTCAACAGTGTATATATCCAAGCAAACATGCGCGGTAAAGTAACCCATTGTTTTTTTCCTGGCGCGGGTTTAAATAACATGTGACTAGACAATATAGTTTCGCCGCAAACAGGTTGCGTGTGATGATAAGATCCATCAGGCAACTTCACGATATCTTTCATCAAACCATCTTCAATGCCAATTATTAGCGAAAACAAAACATTCGGATTAATACTTAAACCATGACAGAATTTTGCAAGCTGCAGATAGAACTGACTTGAAAAATTCTGTATTCCTGTTGTTTTCTTTAATTTAAAAGATTGATGCACTTCTCTTACCAGCGGCGTAATCTCGGAATAGAGCTGATTAAAATCAGCGCTTTCATTTTTTTTATCTAATAAAAACCCTTGCATACCCCAATTCAATTTCATTTCTTCAATAAAATTTTCGATTGTTTCCCAATAATTTCTTTTTAAATTTAACAGTTGATCGGCAAGAACTGCCAATTGATCTTGGTGTTGTTGTGATTGTGGATCAGGTGATTTTTTTAACCTTGATTGCAGGTCGATTAACTGTTCCCTGATTGAATATAACTCTCGTAACGACCTCGCTATAAGCTTCGTTAATTTAACTGCAACACCCTCTTTTGCAAGTTTTTCTAAAAAACTCGCATGGGGCTCAAAGTAAACGCTTTCACAATTAAGTTTTTCAAGCTCAGCCTCATAAATGGTTAAAATACCAATCGAAAAATTATCTCTCAGCAAACTTCCGGCGATACTATGTTTGTCATGATAAGCTTTCAAACATGGTGCATGTTGATAAATAAAATCAATTAAGTCATCCAATTGATTTTTCTGCATTTTTCTTATAAATTTTTGATTCAATGATCTTAAGCGATCCCCAGAGGCTGCAGCAAAAATCTCTTCATTACTTTCCAATAAATATGCTTTTCGGCAAAAAATTTCAGCGATGGCAGGAACAGTCGGTAATGTAGCTAGAATAAAATCGTGTACCAGATTAACAATGTTATCAATTTCAATAAATATTTTTTCGTACTGTCCTAATTGACGATACATTAAACCATTTTTAAATAGCCGACCAAACGCACCGTCACTACAGGATGGACGATCATATCCATATGTCATTCTTGCTTCTGCCAAGACAGCAATAAAATTTAAAATTGATTCTTGTAAATAATATTCTACAGATGTTCCTGGCGTCACTTTAGGAAAAGGTTGGCTAGGATCACTTGCTGCCAACCAATAATAAGCGAGAATGTCTCTAAAATGATAAGACACATCCTCGATCTGGTAACTCGCTTCTGACCCTCTATGAAAAAGGCTACGAAAACTCGCATTATTTGCCTCTGGGTCCAATAAAGCACGCAGCGCAACTTGGTAAATATTGTAACCTTTGCGGGCGTTTTTATTCTGCAGCGTCTGAACAGGATCTACAGCTGGACTAATCATTTTTGCTAAATAGCACTCAAATTCAAAAAGTATCATATCCACTTTTGCTTTCGTAGAATTTCCAGCCGTCTGTAAAAAACGATTTCGATATTTTACCCGCAAGCCTTCATAAACCGTCAAACCTAATTTTGTTTCTGAATCTGTGAGATGAGCTTCAACATTGTCTTTGACTTGTGATATGAGTACGCCACGCTTGATCATTACTAAATGAAACTTGACATCATCTCTGCGCTTATTTTTTTGTTTTTGTGTCGCCATTTCATGCGATTTTCCCACGACAATCGCAATGCTTTTATTAATTTTCTCAGCTGAAATAAGCTGATATTCCGCTGCGCCTTGGTGTTTAGTGAGGCATTTTTTTATTGCCGCACCAATATCCGAAATGCTAGTTCTTTCAGCGTTAGCCCAACCTATCCAATTTGAAATTGTATCTCTCAAAACAAATTTGCCAGCGAAGTCAACTTCTAAACGGTATTTTCGGATTCGTTTCGGATCATTTTGCAAAGTATAAACATAAAATTCGTTATTTCCTGATTTAAAAACGCAATATTCATCAGCTGTCTTTAGAGATTCTTTCGCAATGGCAAATTCTGGAATGGGTAAAAGCGGATTAAGACCAAGCTTCGCTTGATCTAAAGCAAGCAACACATCAAACGATTTATTTAAAATCGCATTTTTTGCATTTTGAACTAATATTCTGTTTTGCATACATATTATTTTGTGTTTACATATCTATTTTAATCAATAATTGTTACTTATGCATACTACGCCACTGAGGAAATTTAGTCAAATTTATGCCAGTTGAGCAATTTATGCTCAATATAAGGCTGGTATTAGAAAGCTATTAGGTTTCGCTAGGCTCAATCCAACCTACATCTTACGTGCAAGTATTTACAGTGGCGCTCCTGCCGGCCTGAAGGCCGGGGTCTATAACCGCTAATGAATAAAAGATTAAGGCAATTTCACGCTCAGCACAAAATCAGCATGTGGAACCCACTGCTGACTAACGCTCGAGCTATAATTAGCTCCGGAAGCTGTTGATCCATTAACAGTAATACCAGAATAATTATCCGCACTTAGTTGCCCAGCGAGCGATAGAGAATGTCCGTCAATGCAGGATTGACACAGCTGCCAGCTGACCACACCCATCACAGTAGGTTGTATAGAGCTCAACTGCTTTTGGAATATAGTGGTATTTGCTTCGCTAATGTATGCTTTTAGCGATTGATTGATAACAGCAGCGCCAACACCAACACCAATTTGTAAGCCGCCAAGTAACGGCTCTGTTTGTATACCAACCCCTAATCGTGTTGACCAGTTATTATTAACAACCAATTTTGATGTTAGCGTTGCGCCCGTGCTTGTCACACCAAAATTGATGTTGCTTGCAGTACCTAATGTTGTTGTTCCATTTAAATAGACGAATGGTTGTGCTTGTCCATTGTAGTCATAAATAAATTTTGCCTGTAATCCTATTTCTGCGCTGCTGCTTGAACTACTCGCCGTAAAAGTAGGATCCTCACGGTCAGGAGCACTTGAAATTATTTTTCCTGAACGGTTGACATTAGTGCCACCTGCTAAAACACCGACCTCAACTGCTCCTGGAATCAGTGTGGTTGCTGTTTTGAAAGGGAGAATAACAGAAGCATGTTGATGGCAATAAGTTTGCTCGCAAGCTGAAATTTGTTTGCCTTTTGTTTCTAGCTCCTTACGTAATTCAACGTTATGCTGCCTCTCTTCTCTCAATGTTGCATTAAGCTCATCACGTTCCTTTTGTAGTATACTCTCACGATGTTGAGCCTCCGCTAGTTTTCTTTGATCTTCAGAAGTAGGATTCAATATGCTCGCGTATTGATAAATAATATGTACCACACCATATGACAATTGGGCGACAGCATCATGTCTCACTTCGAGCTTATATATCTTTTGATCTGATTCGAAAATTGAATTAACAAGATCATGATATTCTCGACTGAGTGATGTACAAGCATCACATTGTGTGGGCATGTATGGAAGTTTTTCTGGTTTTTTGGGGTTATCTAAAAGTTCAGTTGGATAAGGAGTCAGTGGCTTAATGGGCACACCACAATTTTCTTTGACGCATTCTTCTATTTTATTTGCATCTTGCTCTATACCTTCCCATTGACGTGCAAGCCGTTCCTTACTAGAAACCGCTACTTTCTTATCACGAGCTGCTTTTTGTTCATCTGCCTTTAGCTGATTTTTTACCTGGCTAAGTAATCCAGCTCTGTTAAATAAATCGGACTGCGAATTTATATAATCGATATAACCATTATCATTTGCAATTTCCTGGTTATCTATATCAGCTGTTACTTCATTTGCCGCTACTTCCTGAGCATACTGATTATATAAATCTACATTATTATTGAAATATTCCACGAATCTTTCGCATATTGCGCAATAAGGTCGAGCCCAATGATGCACTTGGGCAGGCTGTATCTTTAGAGGAATAATGGGTTGAGCAAAGTATACGTGATACCCCACTATTGACGAAGTAAGACATTGTTTTTCACAGTCACCAATTTTTTCAGCTGATTTAATACGCTGATTTTCAAGGCTGGTGATTTTCTTAAGCATAACCTCTCGATCATTTCCATATTGTGAAACTTCTTCTGCATAATATTTTTCAACTTGTGTTGCTTTTGCTAGGCTCGCCTGGTTCTCAGGTATTGCGGGTTGAGCATTGAGATATTGAATATAATTTTTCTCAGCCCTATCCAACTGATCAGAAAAGTCTTGATCAATCACATCAGTGCGCTCCTGCAATTGTGCATTGTATAAATCATCAAGCTGACTATTGTATTGATTAACAGCATCATTACACGCTTCACATGTGGATGACATCTTGGGAAGGTGCGTGGGGATTGGTAGCTTCATTTTAATGAAATAAGGCCATTTAAAGCTATCAGCCATAATATTACTCGAAAAAACGCAAGATAAAATTAGAGTGATTACGAATAAAAAACGATGCACAGTCTGTTTTACTCTATCCATGAGTAGATGCTCCAGTAGGCGCCACGATCTTATAGATTACGTGAAGTTAGAGAAATAGGTCAAGAGAAACAGGATAATTGGGCACATTCGCTTTAAAGCAATATAGTCCCAGCCCTTCAGGGCGGGAACTATATTGCTTCTAATTCAACAATGACAAATCAACAATTCTATCTGCATAACGAATAGTTTCTATCCTATGCGCCACACTAATTTTAGTGATATTCAGTGAAGCCATATTCTGATTAAGTAGCTTTTCTGTTGCTTTATCCAAGTGACTAGTTGCTTCATCTAAGAATAATATTTTAGGTTTTTTATACAATGCACGAGCGAGTAAAATTCGTTGCTTCTGCCCTCCTGATAACCGAATACCATTCTCACCTAGATAGGTATGATATGTCATAGGCATTTTGAGAATGTCATGATGAATACATGCAATTTCAGCGCATTCCTTTATTAAATTGAAATCAATATACTGAGGAAACAAAGCAATATTCTCAGCAATAGTGCCTGAAAATAAGGAATCATCTTGCATCACGGAAGCAATTGAGTTTTTATATAATGTATTATTTAAACTTTTTACTTCAGAACCATCAAAATAAAATAATCCGGAAGTTGGCTCTATCATGCCCATTAAAATATGCATCAACGTTGTTTTACCACAGCCTGATGACCCTATGATTGCATAGGAACGATTGATGTCAAAAGTACAAGAAAAATTTTTTATGATGAAATTAGGATGACTATAATAAAAAGATAAATTGTTGATGATAATATTTTCCTCAGGAAAATGAATATTTTTATCCATTATTTGAATAGAGGTATACTCAGGTTCACACATGAGATATTTTATTTTTTCAATAGGATGAGCGGCAAATTGCAAATCAAAAATTTTGTCTAACATTCTATTAGTCGCTTCATGCAATTGGTTACGATAAAAAATAATAATATAAAATCCTCCCAATGACAGCATGTTAGCTTTGAACAAATGGATAGAGACAAAAACAATAGCAGTTAATTCTAAAGACAGAATGATGTTTCTAATAAAAAGATGAAATCCTTTTTCTATAGCTAGTTGATACATATTTTTTGAAAAAATATTTAACTTATTAATCCATCCAACTGCCCGAATATGTTGTAATTTAAAAGTGTGTATGGTACGAATAGATCGAATATTTTCTAACAGCAATTGATCGCCTTCTGTTTTCTGTTTAATACTCATTTCAATAAAATATTTTGCATGACGCAAGAAATACATTTTGATGCAGATTAAAACCAATAAAGTGAACAAAATTATCAGCATCAATCGGCAAGAATAAAAAAAAAGAATACCCGCCATCAACATTGAGATCACACCATCAACAATGGATTCGATAATATTGTCTACATGTAGCGAAGATATCTTATGAATAGAGGAGACACTATTATAAATCTCGCCTGTTGTTTGTGATAAAAACCAAGATATACTTAGCTTATAAAGTTTATGACTAATAGATTTGACCAAACTATTAGTTAGCATAAGACCTAACCTCGCCAAAGCAATAGCCTTAAAGAAGCTGAAACCGGATTCAATTAATTTTGTTGAAAGAAAAGCTGTCATTAAGATAAGCAGAATACTTTTATTATTATAAATGAAAGTTGCGTCAATTGCTTTTTGTATCAAAATAGGAGAGATGAATATTAGAGTTTGAGCAACTAGCATTGCTAATAAGATTGAAACAAATTGTTTCTTTTTGCTTTTTAAAAAATTTTCTAACAGTTTAAATTTAGTTTTTGAAAGTTTTTTTTGCCTAACATTGGGCAAGCCTTTTAGAGCAGTAGGTTCCAACAAAAAACCCGTAAAAAATTTATTAATTTCGGTTATATCTATTTTATACCTTCCACATTCTGGATCATAGATAGTGAAGACAGCATTTTTTTGACTAGCTAACACCACAAAATGTGAATTTCGCCAGTGCAAGATAACAGGTAAATTCAATTGAGTTGATTTTAAGTCATCAGTATAAATAAGATGGGTAGTTATGCCGAAATGTAAAAGAATTTCATGCATATTTTTTGTAGACAAAGGCGATTTACAGGAAGGAAATTGCCACCTTAATTCATTAACTGAAATATTTTTTCCATAATAATTTAGCATCATGACTACGCATGAAAAGGCACAATCTTCAGCTGATTTTTGAAATGAAATTTTTATTTTTTTAAATAAATTAAATAGCATACAGTTAAAGTAACTACTCCGATTATGATTGCACTATATGAAAAGTACATAGGCCATTTTGATACTCTATGTTTTCGTAAATAATTTGACTTGTTATCCATTCTCAACCTTTACCGGAATAATTTGTCTACCTAAAACAGCATGGTTAGGAAAATTTACCATGGGGCATTCTAAATTTTTCAAATTAAAATTAGACACACCCCTAACCCATGGCTGAAATTTTTTGTTATCTATCATAAAGTGCCCATCAGCAGAGAGATGGCCTATATCATTACGCATATCATTTAATGCTACCGTGCATTTTCCTAGCTTGCCGTTTGCACGAATGACAAATGAATTTCCTTGAGCAGCATAACAAATATAAGGTTTTTTATTTTCAATTTTTTCTATCAAAATTTTAGGGTCGACCAAAGTGTATAGCTCATTTAGTATGGTCTGTTTATCTTTACCTTTTAACACATTAAATGATTTTGAATTCGGACCCCCCAGATCTTCAATGGCTTTAAAAAATAATCTGAATCGTGGATCATTTCTAAAATTTAAATTAATTCTATTGATGAGAATCGGTAGGCTTGCAATATTGTCTGGCGTAACATGAATTCTGATCATGATACCAAAATCTAAATCAGTGTTTTTTGCTGCCAATAAATTTTCCCAGATTTTCTGAAACGTGCCCGCACCATCTGCTCGGATTCGTGTTTGGTTATGGACTTCATCATGACCATCTAAAGAAATCTGATAATCGTTCATGCCCAATACTGAAAGTTTATGTAACATGGCTTGATTAAGGTGATATCCATTTGTCGTCATCACAGATTCATAATGTAATTTTGGAAATTGACTTTTTAGCTCTATAATGTGCTGACAAATTTCAGCTATTACATCTTTTGCCGCTAATGGTTCCCCACCAAACCAAGATATCTTTAATATTTTGAGCTCAGGCATTCTTTTTGAAATCAAATTTTTAATACCATCTATGGTAGGTCGCTGCATTTTTCCAATGCTAAAATCTTCATAGCAATACGTGCATCGAAAATTACATTGCTCTGTCGGTAAGATAATTAATTCTAAATATTCATTAGACATTATTTGCAGTAATTTTTTGGTATCTAGATTGTCATTTGTGTATTGCATAATTTATCCTTTCAATGAGGGAAGTGTTAACTTCCCTCATTCAGTTAACAGCGACTATTAGAGCAAGCACCATTCCAGTAAGGATCTGGCATCTCGGCTGATGCACCGCCAAATGCACCTTTAATCATATCCATGACAACAAGGTCTTCGATAACGATTCTACCTAACGAATCTACGGTATAATCTTTTCCCTCTAATGCTTTTAATACTTCATGATTTGATTTTAGAAATTTCATATGTGTATCCTTTTATTGGTTAATTAACTTTCCACCTACCACGGTGCCGTAAATAACAGAGCCATTCCTGCTGATAACAGTGCCATGATCTGATGAAAACTTGATATTTCCGTTAACAACCGAGTTGTCAAGGTAAGTAATTTGCTGTTTAGATGTTGGTGAATATTCAATATTTTTAGTAGTTGAATGAATAAATGTAGATTTAAATGAAGAGAGAGCCAGGTCATTGCCAAAACTACCATTTGAGATATGAATATCACCTGTAATCTCAGTAGCGCCTAAAAATTTGATTTGTGTCGCTTCTAGATCGCCGTTTATAGTGGTTTTTTCGTTAAATATAAGCTGATCTGAATTCACATCCCCTATAATACTTGCACAACCATTGATGTTTGTATTAACTGCGTTAAAATCTCCAGTAACGTCTAGCGTATTAAAATTGGCGTGATCTGCACTGACATCGCCTAGTATTTTCGTGACCCCCGTTACGGTTGTGCCATGAAAAATCACATCGCCAAAATAGGTAATATGATCAATGACACCATTCTCACAATACAGTTTATCGCTTTTTTCTATGCAAATTTTTTCAATGGAATTAGCATAAGTGCTAGTAGCAGTTAAAGATGTGAAACAAAAACAGAGTAAAGCATAGAGTGAAATTTTTATCATAGGACTCCTTTTGATTTTTTTTTCGAATATTTTGATATGAGAGAAAATTTTTTTAGATAATAATAGAAAATCTGAGGCTGGATTGATTTAAAATATAAAGCATGTGCGAGGATTGAATATCTTGATTGGAGGAATTAAAAAAGGAAACTTGCTTGAAAGGGATGCTACCGTTATCTAAATAAAAAATCAAGCAATGATTTAATTTTTTTTTAATTTTTTAATTGTGTCTTGAAACAGCAAAGACTATTATCCGAGATTCTAACTGCCGAATCTAGGATTATTCATTACACTGGAATATTTGATCATTAAAAGGAATTAATATGCCACAAGCAATAGATATCATTCGTCATCATATGCAATTATTTGGATTGCAAACACAAATAGAGCCCTGCTTTGGCTTGGCTCATGTTGCTATGCAATCTATGCTAATAGGAAAGTTAATCGATTTTGATAAGCGCATGAAAAAAATGTGCGGCATAAAACCAACAATACTAGCAGAACAGATTAATATTGCAGAACAAAACCGCCAAGCTAAAAAAATGTTGAATGCGTCAGATCAACTGTTAGTGGAAATCCCTGTCTTTTTGCAAGCAGTTAAACTATGCCAAGAAGCATATTTACATCCAGAAATTTATACGGAACATGAGCATCCACTGACTCAAGATGCTGAGCGCGCTTTAGCGCTTGTTGCTTCTATATCGATTGCAAAGCAAGGAAAAATATTTTCCGGATGTTATAAAGCAGATGAGCTAGAAACATATTGCCAAACATTACGTGAGCAAATACAAAAATCGGCACTGCCTTTTTCGCTCATTTTAATCAGTGGCAGACATGCCATTTCGCTAGGTTATGATAGAGAGACAGACGAGTGGCTATTAGTCGATCCATATAAATCACCTACAGAACGCATCAAAGAAAATGATCATCTTGCAAAGCAAATGCTTATTGCTTTCTCAGCTAACGACACTGCCATTTTTTCGACCGCATGCTATACACCGTTGAAAGATGTAGATGCTGGTCAAACTTTCCTGAATGAATGGCTAAGCAATGTTGCTATGCAAGCTATTCACACCGTTACTCAGGAAAAAGCCGCAGAACGAGAAGACTCCCATCAAGCAACTTGGCTATATGTTGCAGCGCAATGTGGCGAGATCGGGACAGCAGAAGCACTATTACAGCTAGGTGCAAATCCTAACATGGTCTATAAAGATCTCTCCTCTCCTCTTTTTGTCAGCATACAAAACCGGCATGCAGATATGACTGACTTATTAAAAAAATATCATGCAAATCCAGAGCAGCCTGGCATTGCTGATGTCACACCGCTTTCATTAGAAATACACCCGCAGGTTCATCATCATATTGGCTTTGGAACAAAAGAGCATGAAATCATCGGTGATGGTGCAAAAATACGAGGTGTGGATGGAAAGCCGTTAGCAGAGTTAGAGATCTATCGACTAGAGAAAGACAATCAGTTATCTGAATCAGCCCATCCTGACTTGCAAAAAGTGACGTTTTCACAACTTGTTGCTTTGCCAGATTATTATGGATTACGTCAAGGCGCCATTTCTAATTATAAAGATCCTAACCAGACCGATGAGATTAGAAAAACAAGATTTGGAGAAGCTTTTAATCAATTGGCTGTCGCTAAGGATTTAGAGCATCAAGTGGAAGACATTGATCATATTGCTCGTGAAAATGATAATGAATACAAAGAAACAGTTAAAGACGTCATTTGTTGCGGCACAACATTCTTAACATTACTCGAAGAAAATTACGACCATTTTGCGCCAGATGCATGGTTTGCCTATAAAGCGGGTCATGAAAAAGCCTTAGAATTGGCTAAAGTATCTCATGATTTACGTAGTGAGCAACCAGCAAAAGCCAAAAAATATTTAGAAACAGCTTATGCCATTGAAGGATTCGCTTGTCATTATGTTTCAGATAATTTTTCTGCAGGACATATACGCACTCCAAGACGTGGCTTAGTCGAATTATTTGGTAATGAAATTGGCGGTGCATTATCGAATAGTATGCATGATGAAGAAAATGCTGCAGGGATCGCCGTAAAAAATGCAAGAGGTGATGAATGGATATGTTTTGGTGATGGAAATCTAAATAGTATTCAAAACACGAAAAATAAAGAAATGGTCATAGAGTTAGTAAAAAACTCAGCAGGAGAAATATATACTGCGTTTGAAACAGGACTAGCACCTTCAGCAGAGCAATTTATTGCAAAGCAACTTATTCCTAAGTCTGTTGATGATCTTGATTATGCTGTGGATAAACCGTTTCAGCTGGGACCCAAATTAGTTCCCACCCAGATGCCTCTTTTTAAAGAAGAAAATGGCAAAATATATGTTCGTCATGAACTAGAAAATCGAAAGTGTACAGACTATGAAGAGGTAACAAAATTTCATGCGGTCGTTGATGCAGCTCGTTTGCGAATTGAATCGCGTAATGCTCCCCTGCAAACACAAGTGGAAGAAAAAATACAAGACGTCTCTCCTTCCAGCAATTATCTTGATATCTTAAAAACAGATATTAATACAGTTGCAACAAAATATATTGGTTACTCATCCGCACATGCATTTTTTTCTGGTGCCAGAGACAGTCACCATGCCGCTTTGCAGCTTCAGCAGGCAATCGCAGGACAGTCAATCAATATCAAAAACCTCTATACATTTATTTATGAAAATCCACAAGCTAAGAAATTAATCGCTGATCTTGCAACAGCTGTTGGAAAATATGCAGAACGCATGAAATGGGACAATCCGATTCAATCACGTTTAGATATATTAACTTATTTGGAAAAAGCTTTTGGGCTGGAGCCGTATTCAAATGAAGAGGCTACTTCTCTGGTTTGCACTTGTTAATTTCTTTTAAGATTTTTTGCTTCTCCCCCTTGTGGGAGAAGCCGCCCAAAGGGCGAATGAGGGGTGTTTTTGGCTTAAAATCACCCCACAAGGGGAGAGGTAAAAAAAATTCGAATAGCTTACTCTACATCTCGATCTAATCAACATGCTGATTATTTAATATTTTTTATCAAAGTCTAGCGCATCCAGCAATAGTGAATTAGACCCTATTTCCGAGTTATGATACAGTTACGCACTTATCCCAACTCAGAAAGTAGAAAAAATGAGCTTAAATCGAAATAATATTCATCTAACACTACATGGCCAGCATAGCAATAAAGCTTGGAATATCATTACGCCGGGGCTCAAAGACTATTTGCGCGGCCTAGCTAGCGGTATAAGTATTATCCCCATGGATGAGCAGTATTCTATTTTGCAATCTGCATTACGAGATCAGCATAAAATTGCAGAAATTGCTGCAGCAACTGGTGAAGAAAACATCGCCCAGCTCATTACCTTTCCTCTCCATCGGTTAGCCCTCTTTGAAACGGTGGCGATTATTGAAACCGAAGTTCGCATGCAATCCGATGCAGACTTGATGCCAATTGTACAAGACATTTATCGAAATAACGTTAAGCCACACATAAAAGCGTTACGGCATTTACAAGAACACTATTTGACTGAAGCTAAAAATACAGCCTTACAGGTTAGCCAGCATGAAAAAAGTAATCGTCATACTATTGTGCTAGCGGGCGCCGCAGGCACAGGAAAAAGTTCTATACTAGAAACAATTGAAGAATATGCACAGCAGACCTTATCTATCGCGCGGGATGATATTGTGAAAATCAGCACAGATGCACATCGCAACATCGTAGGTCGAGATGGACTCGTTGGTGAAGACAAAAAAATGGGTGCCAGACTAACTCAAGATGAGTCTACGCTCATTTCCCTTCGTGCGCATGAGCGCATGGAAAGAAAAATCGAGAAAGGAGCAGCGCCGCACATGTTGTTGGAAGGGCCATTTCCAACCCCACAACGTTTTAAATGGGGTACTCAGAATAACGGAAAATTACATTTATTTGTCATCACCACACCGGTGAAATTATCCATTGAACGCGCATACAACAGAGGATCACAAACAGGACGTTATATACCTACATACTCGATATTAGGTGGCCATCACACAATTGCAAAAGATATATTTGTTAGAATTAACGCGTTTAAAAATCAAGATATTCAATTTAGCATTTTGAATACCGATGTGCCTCTCGGAGAAAAACCTATTACATTATTGTCTGGAAATACAGTCAATAGATCCATACATATTTTTGATCGAAAAAAAATGGCTGAATTTTGTGGAAATAAAAATATAAACATCTCCGCAAAAAATCCTGGCGAACTTTTTAAAGATACAAAAAATAAAGTCAGCGAAAAGTATCTCGACGAGATAAATGCAATGGATATGAAGATTATTTTTTCCGATACGCTTGAGAAAATTCACAGGATACATTAAAGATGACTAGTACCGTTTCCATTTAATTTTGACCCTTATTTAAATTGTATATATACATACGATACATAACCTCAAGCGAGAAACTTTATATGCTTTCTGTCAGACATTCTAATCACCCCCCTAGAGAAATTGTAACTGTTTATTTCAGTGGCACCTCGCACCACATTGATGACTTAGAACACCTAGGAGGGTTCTTATGCTCCAACACTACCACAAAAACAGGGCATCATGTTTTTGGCATTTCCGGCACCTTAATAACAAATGGAATAAGTGGGTTATTATTTGGAACCGGAATTCATGAGCGATGCCAAGAAATCAAAAACAACATTCTCGCCATACTCAAACAAGGTAAAAAAGTCACTTTAAATTGTTATGGACACAGTCGAGGCGCAATCGCCGCTTTACTATTAACTAAATCATTAAACATTTTTTCAGAAGATATTCTGCAAATAAATTTAGCTTTATTTGACGCAGTACCGGGAAATTTTTTCATTACGCAAAAAATGGTTGGGCATAAAATTACTTTAGCTAATCAAGCTATGGATTTATCGACATGTCATAATTTAAAAAAAGTTTTGGCATTATATACCAACATACCGTTAGCAGATACTGAAGCACACGCGCCACTCATGCCTATCTATCCGGCAGAGACATCTCTTGAAGAAGATGTTACACCTGGGTGTCATTCTAGTGCGCAACTACTTGATGTAGATACACAACTTGGTACTGTAAAATTTATTGATGCAGCATCTTTTATTACTTTTAGTCGAATCACTTCATTTTTAGAATCCTGCGGCACTGAGATACCACTCCATTCCTGGAAATTTTATGATAGTCTCAGTCCAAGAGTCAGCATACTCAATGTCAAAGACACAGCTATTCTTAAAAAACGATATGACTCTATCTCTACTTCATTGCAAACCAGAGAAGCTCACTCCTATCGGACAGTTAAAATTCTCACTCGACCAGCACAGTATTTAAATCAGGAACACAAAAAGATTTCGTTAGAAGTGAATGCTAGTCAAGAGGAAGAATCAAAGCAGCATACTGCAAGCCTGCCATACGAATATTCGACGATCAGCTTACAAGAACCTTTACTGCCTTCAACGAGCAAACAAGATGAAAATGAGTTCGCATTTAGTATCGAACCGCCTAGATCGCCACGACAATTACAGAATTCATCACCTGAAAATATGGTTGCGCAAGCTGATTTACTTAAAAAATTTATTTTACAACTTTTTAACAGTTTAACGACACAAAGTAAAAGCTCTGCCAAAGGTTCTACATTTAATAATCTAATACAAAAAGTTAATGCTGAATCATTCACATCTGTACAATCACTCAGGAATGCTTTACGAAATATTCTTGCATTAGTTTTACAACGAGACAAAAATCGTTATTCATTATTTTCCACAACCCAATCAGGAATGGCAGCCAAGGAATTATTGCGAAGTAAAGAATACGCTTCTTTCGCAAAAATTATTCTGGGTAAAGCCACTCATAAAATGCGTTACAGAGATTTACGCATGTTTGTTCTTGGTGAGAATAAAGTAAATTTCTTTAATGCAAAATCACGACAGTCTATCTATACAATTTTAAATGAAAAAGTAGATGCAGATAATACAGTGAAACTGCTTACCAAGACGAATACCTAGTGGTTAAACCTAGATTCGGCAGTTAGAATCTAGGTTAAAAAGCGCTCGCTTATTGACGATTATATTTTTGCTGTAGCGCTAACATCTGCATTTCAGCTATCGATTCCATCGCTTCTGCAGATGCAGTTCTCGATTGCAAAGGAAATAAAAACAAATCAACTCCATATCGATGCATTCTATTCGCATGAGCTTTTACATCTTTGGTATATTGATCTAACGTTCGCTTACCATCAAAAATTTCGCCTACCCAACCAGCATGGATTAGAGCATCGATAGCACCATGCCCAACTTGATAACTGGGTGTCGTGGTAACATCACCTACAGCTATAAATCGCCTTCCATGCTCCCCAATAGCTACTTTATTTGCCTCTTCTAAATTCGTTTCAAAACATTGTAGTTTCAATTTATCTTTTTGCACGCCATGCTTTTGACTAGGCTTGACTATTGAAATAGATATCTCACCATTATTTACTTCTTCTTTATCCAATAATTTTTTTAATGAGCTTTCTATATGTGGCAAAGCAACAGCAGATGCATCCATCTCAGAATTTTTCATTTTGTCATACAATTCCTTGGGAATTTCACTTAAAAAATGACATTTAATGGCTTTGGGATTTTTTTTATTTTGTAATGAATCCTTATTGAAATGTAAAAAACTCAATAAGTCAGTGCTTGAATCATTCATAACTAAAAGATTTTTATCAGGCAAGACAAGATCTTTTCCATCTTTTCTTTCTAATTTAATATAAGCACTGAGATGATGTGGACGTTTAAGATTTGTTTTACCAGTATATGATATTAATTCACTTGCTCTGCCTGCATTAAATATATTAACCGCATGATGATTAGTGCCATCTGCTGCAATAACATCATCAAAATTCGTTTCGACTTTTGGGAGTCCTCTCAATGATTCAATTGTCACCTTTCCCTCATGCATATCAAGTTGTGAGAATTGTGATTCGTACATATAATTAATTTGTTTTGGAAAACGATCAAGTTGTCGTTTGATAAAACGCTCAATATCTTTTACACCCATGGTGTAATTAATATCTTTTACACCCATGGTGTAATTACCTTTAATTTGTTCTACAAACTTTTTGTCTTCTGAAGTAAGATGTTGCGCATCCGGCAACATTGCTAATAAACTATCGCGATTTTCTGGCTTTAAATAGACACGCTGAACTCGAAGATAGTCAGGTGGGCGATTCGATACCATTAAAACTGTTTTGCCTCTTTTAATTGCTTGCCAGGCAGAAGCTAATCCACTGAGGCCCATGCCCGAAATAACTGTATCGTATTTTTTGGCAACCGATACATTTGGATCCAATAGAGAATGCGCTTGACTCATAATAACCTCATTTTACAGATATTTTTTATAGAGCATAACGTTTGCTTATTAATGGCACTATAGCATATAACTTGATAATTAGCAGAACTCCCAGGCTACTCTGCGTAACCAATTGATTGTTAATACACTTTATTAATAAGCAAGCAATTATAGGCTGAAAGTTTAATCAAAACCATAACGATCAGGTTAAAATATGTTATTATTTATGTATAATTATTGACTACTATTGAGGATTTGATTATGAGCGACTTACCTCAACGCCCGGCAGGACCTGCATCTCAGGCAGCGTCTGTGGTTCGTGAGTTAAATGAAGCCGCTTGGGATGAGATTAAGCAAGTTCCTCCCGTTCTCAATCCCGATGGCACCATCAACGTCAATGCTACTGCTGACGCTCGCTTTAGACTTTTTCAACAAAAACACAGGATCAACTCTGGGAAAAAATTCATGTCAGATGGTGAACTGGCTAGATACGTCTTGTCTTTACCACCTTCTAATAATGATCCTGCTGATAATCATGCGTTATTGACTTATTTTAACAATGAGTTCAGAAGACGCAGCGCTATCGCGCCATCGCAAGCTCCTTCTAAGGACCTATATCCACCTCAAGAAGCAGCACCACCCGTTGATGGCATAGAGGCTCCGCCTATTCCCGGCCCGCCACCTATAATTCCTATTCCAGACTACATGATTTTAAGTAACGTTCTAGAAGGATTAAGTGGCGATCAAGATAAAAACATTTTAAGTGACCTTCAACCTCTAGAAGATAACATTTTAAGTGACGCCCAATGGGTGAGCATTAATAATCATGCTGAGCCCTTTCTCCGCTTCCTAGAGATATTAACAAACGAGATATTGCCTCAAATGCAACCGGGGCTTTTTGCAAACGACTTGACTGTTAATCAAAAACTAGCTAAATGTTTCATTGGAGCGATTGAAGGAGAAAGTGATGCTGATGCACTTATTCGTTTACGAAGTTGGTTTGACGGACAGAGTTTGATGGCTCGCTTTAGATTGGATGATCAGCATCCTCTACCATTGAACAACCCCCAAATAAATCAACAAAGCAATCTTGACCCACCGTCACCGCTATACCAAGGGATGCCTGTCAATCAAAATGCAGAAGGAGCACCCATGGTAAATCCTGGTGCTAATAAGCTACCCGACATTCAACCCGATGGTCAATCTGCAAATCGATTTAGAATTTTTCCACAAGCAGCGCAGCAGCAGGATGCAGGTTTGTTCAGAGAACTAAGGAATGATAAATGGAGTATTATCGGGCATGTTTTTAGAAATACAGAGGGCGATGTTGATGCAAAATTGGATGCAGCGATAGAAAGACTAGCTACATTCCAAGGACTACCAGCACATAACATTATAGGTCTTGCTAACATCACTGTGAAAGTGGTTCACGACCCTGCCGCTGCAAGACAGGCGCTATTGGCATGCATAATAGAGAAGTGTGATTTGCAAGACGATATTCCTCAGCCCCCAGAGCATGGATATTAGCTCAGCTTACGCATCCGTTAGAATTTAGGGTGGGCAAAGCGAAGTTGCCCACCGCGCAAAAGATATTATGCTGTTTTAGTTGGTGAATTGGGTGTTTGATCTTTTTCAGTTTCAGGCCCTGGATTAACAACAGGCGCAACTGACTCAGCTGCTCTGAACATACTTGCCCATGTTTTCGTATTACCTTCTTTGACACCAAAACATCTTTTTAGAGGATTTCTCACTTCTCTAACAACGCCAAACCGCTCATCTCGTTCACCGGCTTGTACTTTTTCCATTTTGGAATGTAACAGTGCTTTTGATGCATCATTTAACTTAGCTAGCTCAGCCATGAAATGATTGGCTTGAGCTGTTTTTGCAGCATTGAGACCAACAACCTCTCTGGCGCCTGCGACCATGTCATTTAACAATTTCTCAATCACATTTTCAGGTTTTTTTGCTTCCGCTTCTTCTGCTGCACGTTCCGCTTCAGCTTCCGCTTCTTCTGCTTCTTCTTCTGCACGTTTCGCTTCAGCTTCCGCTTTTTCTGCTTCCTCTTCTGCACGTTTTGCTTCTGCCTCTGCTTTTTCTGCTTCTTCTGCTGCACGCTTTGCTTTTGCTTTTGCTTCTGCTGCTTCTTCTGCTTCTGCTTCAGCGGCCACACGTTTTACCTCTGCTTCTGCAACTACACGTTTTGCTTCAGCTTCTGCAGCTTCACGTTTTGCCTCAGCTTCTGCAGCTTCACGTTTTGCCTCAGCTTCGGCGGCTACACGCTTTGCCTCTGCCTCAGCGGCTACACGTTTTGCCTCTGCTTCTGCAGCTACACGTTTTGCCTCTGCCTCAGCGGCTACACGTTTTGCCTCTGCTTCAGCGACTACACGATTTGCCTCTGCTTCAGCGGCTACACGTTTTGCCTCTGCTTCAGCGACTACACGTTTTGCCTCTGCTTCAGCGGCTACACGTTTTGCTTCTGCTGCAGCGGCTACACGTTTTGCCTCTGCCTCAGCATCCATTTTTGCTTTGCGACTCGCTATTAAGGGTATTACTTCTGCACTTTGAGCAAGTAACTCTGGCTGAGAATATAACTTCTCAAGCTGATTCAGCGCATCGCGAGCGCGATTCTCATCACCGACTTTTAATAACAAACTATATAATATAGCTGCTCTGTACGCCTTGGGTGTAATTCCTCCTTTGCCATCGCGAAATGCTTCAGCGGCAGCCTGCAATGCAGCTGGGTTAGTTATCGCCGCTGCTTTTCCGCTGTTTGCATAAGTCGTAAATGTAAAAGCATTTGTAATCAACTCATGACGAGCTGCTGTACGTCCACGACGGGTAACACCAGTAAAGTTTTTTCCTAGTCCATCCTCTGAAGCCAGCATGGAGTAAAGGTCTTGTGCGTGAATTGGATTGCTATTAGCGAGCAAATGAATAACTAAATTAGGCATATTTACATATCTCCATTTAAAAAAAAAACTAAATTTTCACGATTCCATTCATTGTAAATAGACTTCTCACAATGTAGCGAAAGATTCTATAGTCAGAACCTTAAGGTTTTCTGAGGTGTATTTTTTAGACAGAAAGAATCCCGCGAAAGAATCGCGGGATTTATATGTCATCATCACAGAACGTGGCAATGCATATTTACATTCGAGGAGCAGGTGCAGAACTCGATGCAGCACTTTCCACTTGAGCTGACTCGGATATCAAGCCTGTTTCAGGCCTAGAACAAAGGTACCCTTGCTGTGTCAAGGTTCTTAAAAATAAAGTCTGTGTTGGCATGACTGGTTTAGCAGACTTTTCTTGGCGCCATTTGCTACATGCCGCTTTCACTTCAAAAAAAGCAACCAATGGGCCAACAACTTGCTGAAACTGTTCTTCTTGGATAGTTGCCGGTTTGGCCGCTTTCATAAGAGCATTCATTCTTTCTTGAGGAGAGAGAGGTTTTACTTCTTGATTTGCTACAGCAGCTGGCTGCACAGAAGAAGATTCAGTCTTCACATTCGGATCATTAAAGTTTGCAATAATTTGCGCCGCAATTTCTTTCGCATGCAGACCCTTGCCTAACAGCGCTTGGTGCGCTGCTGATAAACTCTTAAATGCTGAGCCATCCGAAAAAATAGCACAAGGCTCAGAAAGACGTTTAACACCCGCCTCTAATAACAAACAGATCACGCTAATTTTTGGCAACATCACTGAAGGATCAAATGCTTCAAAAGCACTGAACCCTAAGCTATCAGGCACTTCGAAACGTTGAACAGCATAATCCATTAGTGATTTTTTCGCTGATTCATCCATATCATGAGACGATGAAAATGGCTCATGAAGATTTTTATCTGCAGCCATTAATATCTCAATTGTTTCAAGCCCATCACCCACATCTTTTCTATCAATTGCTTCTTTCAATGCAGTATGAATATCTTTTTGTTCAGGATTGAGTGACAGCAAATATTGAGCCATTTCAAAACACCCATATCTTGCTGCCAACAGAATCGGGGGTTCTTTCTTTGCATTGAGCTCATTGACATTGTACCCAATAGAAACCAAGTGTTTTGCAATAGCAACCTGATTTTCTTCAGCAGCAAGACATAACAAGCTGTTATCTTCCACATTGATTTGATTGCCCTTCCATTCTGAAATTAATTTCAGGCATACAAAATTACTATGTCTCACTGCTAACGTTTCAGCATTATCTACCGCGCAATATCTGTATTCTTTTAACATATTAAAACGAGCAGTTTCAATATGCGTTTTATTGGTTCGAATAATTTGAATCTCACGAGGACTCGTCTGAGACCATTCGACGTCGTAATTTAAATTAGGATGATACGCAAATAATATTTGCATGATGCCCACAAAACCTTTCGCACTGGCAATCATCAGCGGCGAATAACCCCAGCCATTACCATCGACCAACACTTTTGTGGTTGCTAACAAAGAACTGGCAGCAGTTTCGTTACCTTCTGTCACCGCATCTAACAAGGGTGTATGAGTAAAGTCAGTCACATCTTCATAGTGATTCAAATCGTCATTTTTTTCATTTGCATCTGCAATAAATTTGTTAATTTTTGCTTGATTATTTTCTTTTAATAGATCTAAAAATTCTGCTCTTTTCACAGCGTGCTCCTTTAAACCTAAATTATTCGCCGGCATCTTATCAGGTTGCTCATAGGCAGCATAGCAATTGTTTTATTGGGAAATTACGAATCATTTTTATCTGATTGCAAGAGTTAACCATGCAACCTCTTGAATATTTTGGATTATATTATAAACACTCTCAACTAATAAAAAACCCTAATTAGCCTATACTTAAGTAAATATCATCCAGTATTGAGAGACATTTATGCCTTTTTTTAACTATAGTAAATTTCAACTTATTGAGGATTTAAATGCAGGGAAAACTCCTCTGCAGTTTTTAGATAGATACAAAGTCTATCCACCCAATCAGCCAAACGTTGCAGAGACAACTAATTATCTTACGTCTATCATTCATAAAATCTTAGACGCTAACCAATCACAAATTTGGAAACAATACGGTTATGATATTGATCTACGGCAGCCAAAAATATTTATTTCCTACGATGATAAAGAAAATGCATTTACCTTTCCTGATGCGAAACCTCCTGTGATTGTGATTACAACAGCACTATTAAAAAATGCAAAATCAGAAGATGAACTTGCAGGCATTCTTGCCCATGAAATACATCACATCTTGCTTCCAAAAATAACCAAACAATCTAACCAGGGACAAATAGGTGAAGTGTGTTGCGATGTATGGGCTGCTGAAGCAATTCGCAATGCGGGATACGATTCACATCTTTATGCTGACTTTTTTCGTCGCGACGTTCAATTTACATCTGATATTTTCTCATCACACCCAGCTCATGATGTTCGAATCAGTTTAATCAATAATGTAAAAGTCTATCTGGACAAAAGTCGTGGTAAAGAAACCTATAATGTATCTCAAGCTTCACTAAAAAAAATGAAAAGCGGCTTACCCACTGACACTCGAATAAGTATGTTTGACAAGATTTTAATGGACAATGGCGATAACTATTCGCAACCCAAACTGGAAAGACTGCAAATTTTAATTAACTGCATACAAGAAAATAAAATTGATATCCCTAACCGCAATGTTATTAGCGGATGTTGTTTATATGAAACTGAAATATTTAAATACGTAACTAATCACATTGAAAAACTACTACCTATTCCAGCTGATAAAAACTCTCGTTTTTTCGCCATGTTAATTGATTTTAAAAAGTGGTTGATTAGTTACGGGGATAATGGTTACTTAAGACAATTTGTTACAGCTACCCTTGAACAATGGATTCGTTCAAATTCATTGTGTAAAACAGATCAGCATTACTTGTGGCAAGCCGAAACAAATCTCACTCAGTTAACACGAATTTCTGCCAACGATTCATATGAAAAAATCAAACAAATCGCTGAAGAAACAGTCAACATACTCAAAAACCACTATGCAAATGATTGCTCAATATATATTTTAAAAAATTACGATTACAAGTTTCTGATGAATGTTCAAAAAACATTTTTTCCAACTGAAAGCACTATTGATGCTCTTGGTCCTGGACAAACATTAATTCCCGCATGGGAATTACTTGTGGAACACGCACTAAATGAAAATAAAAAAGAAGGTACAACATTTATTGCTAATGTACTTTTTAATTTAGGCATTAACGATCCGCGATTAACTTCATTATTTCCCAAACTGCCCTATCCGATTTGTGTCTGTGAATATAATATAGCTGTTCCTATCGACATTGAAGGCAGAATTTTTAATCCCAAAACCGCTATTCAAGATCAAGAAGAAGAAAAAGCACTGCGCGTTATTCATTGGGATGCGCTAAGAGCGCCTCCACAAGGATTAGGATTCAGCGAGTTTATTAAAACATATATTAACTTTTTTAGAGTGAGCGATTCAGATCCAAATGATCGCCGCTATCCTTTCGCAAACGTTTTTTTTGAAAAATTAATTGGCTTGAGCGCATCAGAAAAAATACAAATAACAGAAGCAATGTTATATTCATTTATTGACAGCTTTTCAGCAAAAATTCCATTACACCATCCTTTAGTGATTTTTATCACTAACAAAGCAGTTGCTTTGCTTTTTTTAAAAAATGAAACCACATGGGAGTTTTATCGAGATAAGATTTTATATAATTCTAAATATTACAAAGAAGAACCTATTGCCAACAACAATCCTAAAATCACCTGGCTATGTGATTATAGAAAAATACTAGGCATCAATAAAATTAACACACGAGCAGATCTCATCGACATTATCAACTGCTCTCTATTGACCTACGGCCGCGCATTTACTCTTGAAGTAATCTATCATGAAGCGACTATTTTTATAGAAAATAATATGAATCATCTAAGCCACGACGATCTGAACGTTCTAAATCGAATCATGCCATGGAACAAGCTTGACAAGGGTCCTACTCTCGAAAAAAAATATCAATTCTTCCATAAAGCAAAACTAAAATTAGAAGATAAGTTATTTAATGATGCAATGAACATCACAACCGATGATGCTGCATCACTCATGCGATGCATTAATACTTATAAAAGCTTAAGTCAATTTACGATTACTCAAGACAGCAGGTCATATGGTAGTAAGAACCTGGACAAAGACTCATCTGCCAATTTTAATCACCCGTATTTTCAAGCGAGAACGCAAAAAGAACAACAATTATTAAATAAAATAACGCACGCTATTCAATCAATTAATGCCTCAACAGAAGAACAGATCGCGTTATGTGAAAATATTATATTTAGAGAAACAAATACAATAAAACATCCAAAATTAGATAGTTATGAATCCTATTATTATCACCAAATTTATCATAATTCTTTTACTAATCGGGAATTGCGTGATTTTTATTTAAATCATTATGTGACCTTACTTGAACGTAAACTAGGCAAGGATAAAGAAACAAATGGATATTATAGCGGCTATCATTTCAAAAATATTGTAAAATCAATTACCGACCGTGCAAGTCCTCTCTTTGTAGAAGACCTCATGAATCGTTTTGCTGAGGCCATTTTATCTCAATCAATATTGAGCTCCTATATGGAAGATTGCTTGAAAGAAGCTAAAAAGGCCGACGTCAGCAACTTTTTTCAAATTGGCAATGTTGCTTTTGTCTTGATAGAAGAGTTATGCAAATATGACAAGGGTCGTGACGAATTAAGACGTTTTTTGTTAGCTCCTTATTCACCAGAAAGTGCAGAAGCTCTCTTTGAAATCTTCTTCAGGTCTTTATCCTACTTAAGTCGTGACTTCTTCTTACCTAAATTAAATTGGGATACTCTATTCGATCAGGATAAAGAATTACAATTAAGATTCATGCATAAAGAATTTTGGGAAAGCCAGGACCTGGTACGCATGGGACTTTTTCAAAAGCTACTTTATTCAACTAGCAATCGGCCCGAGAGCGAGCGTGACCATCATGCGAAACAAATTGTTTTAGATACTGTGCTACCAATTACTCAAAATTCATCCTCATCTTCGTCTTCCTCTCACAATCAACCAACTGTTCATAAGGATGAAAGCAACCATATTGAAGAACGAAAAATTGTTAATGCATATTTATCCGCTTCAACACCCGAGGAACAACGTGTATTACTTTCATTAATGCTTGCATCACAATCGCCTTACTCTGATTTACTTCAAAAAAGGACTCGCGGTGAAATGTTGAAGATAATTCTAAATAACTTGGGCCCTGCTGGGGTCAAGCTTTCACAAGCTATTGGCTCTTATCCACAAACACCTGAAGAACTGCGAGCTGAAATGAACTTATCAAAAGCGATGTCAAATAAACCCTATCGCTGGGAGCTATTTCGTATTCTTCGCGATTCCTACCCAGGCTTAAATGAAATCAGTTATGTTGATTGTATCTTAGGTGCAGGTGCATTTGGTATTACTCTTCTTGCATATAACTATGGAACCCATGGAAACAAAGCAATTACCTTATTAAGACCATTTGCTGCCAACAGATCAAAATCAGAATTTGAGACATTACGCAAGGCAGCTCAATTATTAGTGAGCCAACATCCAGAATATGAACCTGTGCTGGAAATGATTTCACAAGCAGAAGAATCTGCTCATAATGAAACAAATATGGAAGTCGCTAATCAACAGAACTTAATTGCGCATGATCTTTATAAAAATATCACTGTTACATTAATAGAAAACAATAAAAAAGTGAATATTCATTTTGTAGTCGCTGACTGGATTGGATTTGGCCCTAAATATAAAGAAACGGCTTATGTTCCTGGAGAACATTTTTTAGAGTTACCCGAAATAACACAAGCACAAAAACAACGAAAACGCCGACTCGCAATTGCTATCTTAACCATTGAATTTAAAAATTTAGCGGCTGGAAAATCATTTGATCATGACAGACATGGCGCCCAACAACGCATCGTGGGAAATATGATTGGTTTATTCGATTTTGGTGGTGTCACACTGACTCCACCCACAAAAGAACAGAAAGCATTATTAGGCTCTATTTTAGCTGAAGTTGTTGTGGCATCAGATAGTGGAGAAGATTTGTTACCTTCTTTTCAACGTATTTTAAGAAACATAAAAGTCCCTTCTGAAGATAAAAAATTTCTAGCGACTGTTGAACGCGCAGTATTAGCATTGAGTGATTATATTCGTCATGTCGATAAAGATGATTTTGCAGCAATTATTTATTGTGTTTATCAACATTTAGATATCGACGTTAAGAAAACGTTTTCTCAAAAACTAGCAAAACAACATGGCGCATCGTCAGAATATAGTTTAGTACAACATCTTTATAATAGTCGCGCTGCAAGTCAATTTGAAAATATCATCAAATCAAAAAGCAAAATGAAAATTTCGATAACACAGAGTCCATTATCTACAGAAGATTATGCTGAGGATGATCAACTCACAGAAGAAGATGATTTTAACTTGAATAACTTAGGTGAAGTCACTAAACCAGAGGCAAGCAGCTCATCAAACGCTAAATCCAGCGCAAGCTCTTCTCCTCCTATGCAGTCAAAATTATTCAAAGAGAAAGATAAAATGAAAAATGCGCTTGATTTTTTAACTACAAAACCGCTAGAAAATGCGGCAAATATTATTAAAAAATATATAGACAATCCTAATCCAAAATTAAGCATCACATCATCATTATTTGATAGAGAATCAGGACGCAACCGTGCTAACTATTATCATAAGTTATTAACAAGCCATTCTTTAGGTAGCCTGCAAAAACTGATTATTCTATATGCCTTGCTAACCGACAAAGGTACTGTCCTGAAAAATGACATATGCGAAGGTTTGGGGCTTGCTCAGCAAGCCAAAATTACTTTTACAAGAAACTCTAGCAATATTAGAAAAACATATAAAAGAACTTATACTCACGACACCTCATCATTGGTCTAGCCTGACTGATTTTACTATCCCTGCTTTACATACGTATGCTCAACAAAACGTTAGAGATCACAAGATTAAAACGTTGTTAATCAATCTTCCTGAATTGCCAGATGGATTAGATCCACTAATTAATCGGGCTATTAATCCTCATAACGCGAACTCACAAGAACCTAAATGATTTTAGTAGTCTTAACTCACGCCTACCGTTTAATGCGGTGTTGTTGCGTAAATCACAATTTGCTTTTGTTCCCTCTCCCCTTGTGGGAGAGGGTTAGGGTGAGGGGTGTTTTTAAGCCAAAAACACCCCTCACCCGCCGCTTCGCGTCGACCTCTCCCACAAGGGGAGAGGTGAAAACTGATTTACGCAACAACGCCGTTTAATGCTGACTCGTTGATAAATTTCACTATAAAGAACCACTTGACGTGATACCTATATATTACCTACAGTTAGAGACTTAACTTAGCATATATGAAAGGAATCATAATATGAAAAAACAGTTACGATTAACTCCGCTCTATCTAACGCTAATTTCAATTCCATTTTTTATAAACCCTACAATGGCATTTGCTCAATCGACCAATTGTGATCACGCCTATAATCAGGGCTATAATAACGGTTACTATGATGGTGGTTACGATGGATATGATGATGGGTATGATGATGGATATGACGATGGCTACGATGACGCGATGGACGATTGCCCATGTCCACTTAAAAATCGACTAACTTTAAGTGGATTTTATAGTGGTGTCAGCCTTGGATATGACAGCTACAATGCTCAGCGCACGCCAATGTTACTAGATGACAACATTGGTAAATTTCATACCCAAGCAAACGGATGGAATGGTACGTTATTTGGCGGCTATGGAACCTATTTTAATAATAATTATTATCTTGGCGGTGAAGTCTTTATTGGCACCAGTGGCGCAAGTGGTTCTGATTCAACCTCACTGTACAACGGAAAGTTCTCCGTTGGAACAAGCTATGGCGTATCTGTCTTACCAGGCTACAAACTGAATGCGGGCCCATTAACTTATGTACGCTTGGGTTATATAGACTCTCAGCTTAAAGTCAATGACTCTTATGGCATGCTAAGATCGAGCACATCGAATTGGACTAGTGGATTTCAAGCAGGTATAGGTGTTGATATGCCGCTATATAAAAACTTCAGTTCAAGACTCGAATACAACTACATAAATTATAATTCATTTAGTAATAATTCCACCATTGGATCTAACAATTCATCTTCCGATAGTCGTGGATCATTAAGCTTGATTTATCATTTCAAATAAGCTCAATAAGGGTCAAGGCATTAGAACTTGGCCCTATCGTTATTGGCCAGGCCTGATAGGTATCAACTGCGCCGAGGGAAGGAAATGTGACCCTAAGTCTTCAACCAAACCAGCAAATTTCAACATGGTTTGATGAGGAGTTCGATATGAAAATTATGTCGAGCATCTTCATAGTGATCTATCAAGTCATAATCAAAAATATGTCGTCGGTTATGCATGTCCCACCTTAAATGAAATGACAAATTGACCTATTTTAATACAATTCGTCAAAACATGCAAATATTTAAGCGATTAAGCTGCAACAACATGAATTAAATACACAAATTTAACCAATAAAACTACCAAACGTCGACTGGCTATCACCCACATTCACATAACTCACTGCGCCTGAGCCAATGTTAAGTACTCCAATATTTGTTCCTGTAAAAGAAGAAATAAAAGCCTTTGATCCATCTGGAGTAACGGCGATGCCGTAGGGTGTTAGCGTCAATGGAATTTCAGTATGCGTGAGAGTGGCCAGATTAATCACTGAAATATTTTGGGTATTGTCTGTCACATACGCTGTATTCCCATTGGGAGCGACTGCAACAAAGGTGGCTCCTAATCCAGCTAAAGACACCGTTGCAACAGTAGACAAACTGCTTGTGTTTAATATCAAAAGATTGCTGGACGCACCTCGGAAATGATGGCCAACAGGACCAACTCCCACAACATACAGTTGCGACCCATCTGGGCTTACAGCAATCCCTCCTGACGAACCAACTTGCACAGCGTTAGTAATGCTATTAGTAGCTGTACTGATAGCGACAACATAACCTGCAGCAGGCACCCTATGAGATTGTTGTTTACCTGCGGTTGTTGTCACTATATTTAGGCTCGAAACATAAATGAATGCACCATCTGGGCTAGCAGCAATTGCAAAAGGTCGAGTTAAATAAGTCGGATTTGTAATATTTGCTACAATTTGTCCTAAACTCGTATTGTAAACCCAAATTCCATTGGACCCATCTGTAATATACACTTTAGAGCCATCAGGTGTGACCGCGATACCCCCTAATAATGCTGAAACAGTATGTGAGCGCTCTCTTTGGGCAGCGTGTAACGGCAGCGCTAGCGGTACTGTTGTCGTTGTTCCCTGCGTAACATTATAAATAATCATATTATGTAGGCCAGTGTTAGCCACATACACTTTAGTTCCATCTTTACTAACGGCAATACCCGCACCACCAGAAAAATTAAATCCAGAAATACTAGGTAACAATGCATTAGTCGATGTAAGAATAGGTTGTAACTGTCCTAAATTACTTAAACCAAAATAAGCGTTGGGAACAGATGCCTGGGAAACAACAGTCACCTGAGTCCGCAACGTAAGTACAGGGACCGAGCAAAAAATGCCGTTAAAACCACAGATTTTAGGTGAAAGCGTGACTGCTGCAGTTTGTTGCGCACCCGAAAAAACAAGTTGAAACGTACAACTAGCCTGACTTGCTAACGTAGCGTTTGAACAACTATCATTCTGCAGACTAGTACCCGACAAAGAAGATCCCGTCGTTTGATATGCGGGATTCACGGTGATTTGATTAATGGTTTGGCTAGTATTATTTGTGACGGTATATTTAACGACACCCATACCATTTAAGTTAACAGTATCAGTGAGAATACTCGGTGTCACCACAAAAACAGGAGCTGCATAAGCAGATGATGCAGCAACTACAAGCATAAGAGTATTGATATAAAATAATTTTTTAATAGCATTCATCGTAATCATTTCCTTAAAAGGATTAGAAAGAAGCTTTTAATGACAACATAAGTGCTTGCAGATTGATATTTGGCACACCTAAATAATCATTGGATGTCATACCTGGAAAATTCACTAGACGTCCAGCACCAAAATTCATATATCGATAATCAAGCGAGGCAAGATAGTCAACGTTGTGTTTCTGATCATGGAAAAGAGAATGCTGTACGCCAATACCCGCCTCATATGCAAATGACGATCGTGTATTACTTTTATAAAATGGTGCTGGCGCAGCACTTAATGCTGGATTGCTAGGCTGTTCTTGATAATTATCCAAACGATTCCACGCAATACCCACACCTGCTAATAAATAAGGTTGCCAAGCACAGTGTGAATAAATGAAACGGGGCTCTAGCATCACGGAAGAAGATTTTACGTTAAATTGGTAATCTAATGTATCGAAGTTTCCGCCATTAGCAAACGGGTATTCCGTTCCACGGACTTTATCTAAGTCAGCGTAATAAGCAGATAAGCCGATAGAAAAGTTAAACGGTCGATTAAAAATATTTTCAAAAGTATGCCCTACCCCAATTCCAGCAAGCGAGCCAATCGTATTGTTTGAGCTGGGTTTATAATAGTTGGTAACGACATTATTGATTTGAACAGTAGATCTATTTGATGAATTTGATAGAGTACCACCGCCCATTATACTAAGATCTACTTTGTTAGCATAACAGGATACACTTAATGCTGACAAAGCTGTTGCAATTACTATCCGTGTAATCATCGCAGGCATCTTCCTATTAAAAATGTTTGAGTAGCCTCTAAAAAGAAGCAATTCTGACTGTTAACTTTATCATTTCTAATTGAAATCTACTAGTTTTTTATCAATGACCAACACCTATGGGATAGACGTTCAAATCATTTTTTTCCTAGACTACACGAAGAAGAAGCTAGACTCATATCATCCCACGCCACTCTTACACTTTGAGTATACTGTTCTGCAATAAACTGATGTCCATACCACCCCTGCGTCCGCGCGATTTGATCAACTGCATGTTGAATCCAATTCAAATCACGATCATGAAACAAGATACTTTCAGCAACAGCTCTCCCAGCCGCATTTGAAAAACGAATAATGTCATCTGTACACCAACCTCGACTCGTTGATTTTATCCATGCGCTCGTCTGTGACACCCATTTTGTTGCTTCCAAATCAATTAAATGTTGGCGAAAGTCCTCTCGCACCTCAGCTCTGAAAATATCTAGTTTTAATAAGTCAGCAAAAAAAGATTTTGCCTGACTCTCATCAAATACCTTATTACAAAAAGCAAATAAATATTCCATCACTTCTTTATAGCGATCAGGAGAGGATGACTCTTGACTAATAACTTCTATAAATCCATAGTTCGCACGCATAACAGTATCAAACTCAATAACTGCTTTACATGAGCGTGGCAAATAAGAAAAAAATATTTTCTCGATTTGACTCATTTTTAACTCTTGTTGTGCTATGACAGTCTGTATCTGTCTTCTTAATTCCAGCGGCGGAGAAATCTGCAGCTCATCACCATTTGACCCTACCCCTCTAGACTCACTCATTTTTCACCTCGTCGTTTTGTCATTTTAAGCAATTTACTTGTTGAGAAGATAATAATTCTTTTTGAATTTCATTATTATTATTGATATGCGCCTGTCTTTTTGGGCGATTGAAGCAACACCACGACCGTAACCAGGATTGCTTAGGCTTCTCATGTTCATCCTCTTCATCTACCTCAACAACATGAGATGCATTACCTTTTTCTAAATCATGCGCTTCATTTTTAGGAAAAACAACTGCATGCGTATCATTTCTCAACTCGCTAACAGGTGCCTCAATTTTTTCAATATAAGTAGACAAAGGAAGTCTTTCTAACTTTTCAACTTCATGTTGCAGCTTAAAAATAAATTTTTCTCGTTCGTCGCGAGTTAATCGACCCAGCAAAAGCTCATACAAGTGCAACAACCCTGTCAGATGGAAAAAAATAATTCCAAGCATCGCGCTATCGCGAAGCGTTTCTTTTTCAGGACCATCATAATCTTTCGTCATAATGATATTTGCAGCGGAGTACGACATCGCAGAAAACAACATGCATGCCATAACCATTATGGTTGTTGTTTTTGGACGTAAGTGATAAAGAAACGAATCGATTGGCTGCCTGCTGATAGCAGCTTTCATCAAACCAAGAAGTGATGTCACACCACCAACGGTAATCTTAATATTACTATAAATTTGTGAAAGATTTAAAAAACCGGTCAGACCCACTTGCAATGGCAGATACGGAACGAACTTCTGTACCACGTGAAGCGTATTTAGAAAAAAGGGAATCGAGAAGCTCGTCATCATAGCAAGTCCTATCCCTTGGCCTGAACGCTTGATGATGTAATCACACGTTGTTTCCGGTTGAACTTCTACTAGATCTTGAAATAAATAAGCCAATGGATTTCTTTTCTGTTCATCTGTGATTTCTATCGAAAGTGCAGATGCAGAAATATGCTTCCAATTAGCGCGCGCCTTCATAATGGATGCTTGCAGTTGGTTGAAATAAAAATTCGTGCGCTCGCGTACTAATTTTTCTTCATCTGTTAACGGATAACATCGAGAAAACATTTTATAATTGAGCTCTTTCAAATAATATTTTGCTTTATCTTTTAGGAATGGAATTTCTGACTCTATCATACCAACCGTACCATAAAGTGCGCCTGGAAGACCTCCAGCAACTGTTAATACTGTCTGCCACACCTGAGCATTCGTACCAATACACGCAAGAAGCAATTGCGCTGTTTGACTGACTGTTAGGAAACTGATAGCTGCACCTTGGATAATCTTAGCTTTGCGATTGGGTTGTTCTTGCAAATATTTCAATGTTCGAGGAATACTGTCAGCAGAAAAGAAACCATTAATGCCACCAAAATCTAATCCACCCGATAGAAAAAAAGTATAATGGGCCGTGGTTTCTGACGTGAGATTTGTTAGCCAAAGACCGCACGTGTCTTCCTGAGCACACTTTAATCCTGGCGCATAGTAGATAAACCCCGCACCAATACCCACAATACCCGATGCCACTTGCAAACCAAGAGACAGGTATTGAATTTTTTTGGAAATTTCTTCTTCAGAAACAATAGCATCAGATCGAGAGGTCGTCATTGCGCATACTTCCATACTATGTTGAGCTTGCCATTAGCAAACAGATTAACCAGTTCTTTTTTAAACTGACCTTTTCCACCACAAAATAACCCTAGATTCGGCAGTTAGAATCTTGTAAAACTGCAAAAGGCAAAGAAGGTAAGGCTTTTTTTATCATTTTTTTTTCGAAAGCGTACCCCACCTGTACGCTGAGAAAAAAAATGATAAAAAAAGCCTTAGATTCGCAGCATTTTGCTGTTTTACGAGATTCTAACTGCCGAATCTAGGATAATGTGAATATTATATCAGTAGTGACTATATAGAAAGGAACAAACACGAAAATGACTGAAGAATTACAATCTCATGTTACGCACACTCACAGCCGTCATCGCGAGGCTGCGAAGCGCTTAGCCGCGGCGATCCAGCCTCACTTAGCATTCCTGGATCGCCGCGGCTAAGCGCTTCGCAGCCTCGCGATGACGATAGCAGGTGCTGATTGCGTAAGGTGAGTTACAATGTTGTCAGGTTACATAATCGTACAAGCATAGCAACCTGTATCTTCTTTATTATCCTTTTTGTTAGTCGATGGAACTTGTTTAGCTAGGTCATCGGGTACACACAAAGGTGTTTTCTTATCAGAATCAGATATCTTTAAAAGCCCAAATTCACTAAGACTATTGGCTACTGAGAAAGATGAAGATGATACACTCGATAACGACGCCATATGATTTGTCAGCAGCGCAACGACAGATGAACTGCCTTTGGCATTTGCAAATTTTAAATCATCATTAGTCACTTTCGCATTTGCTTTTAGTAACACCGAAACTACATCAGCATAATTATGTTTAATTGCCAATCGCAAAGCGGTCAGACCATCTTTACGTACATGATCAATCTTAACAGAATGTGATATTAACAGATTGATCATCTCGACATTGGCATTACGAACCGCAGGAAAAAGCGCTGTAGCAAGATCATCTGTCAGCAGATCTACATCAGCCTTACCCTCTAACAAGATCTCAACAATATCCGTATGATTATTCACTGCTGCCACATAAAGAGGCCCAGCATTTTCAGTAGAGGTTAAATTAGGATTAGCCCCAGCAGCAAGTAATTCTCTCACTGTCTGTGTATGTCCACACTGTGAAGCATTTAATAACCAAAAATCATTTTCAACTTTATCGTGAAGATCGATCTCACCAACACGACTCGCTCTTTCACGGGTGACAGTCAGCATATCCTGCATAGCAGGCGTTTGATGCCATTGTGTTAGATACGGTTTAAAAGCTTCAACTTGATCACCCGTGACAGACACCTCGGTTGTGAAGCCAACTAAATCATTAGCCCAGAAATTTTTGAAGAGAATGCCTGCCATTTCATGAGATGATGCAATGGTTCTAGAAAGCGATAGACGTAATCTATTTTCAAATTTGCTATTCGCATCAATGAATATCCACTTGTGTTTTTTCGGACAATAACCCACATGCGTCGTGTGATGAAATCCTCGAAGAATAAGCGAAACAGGATGTAAAAATGGATTGGGGCCTTCAAGAGTTTGACGTAATGTGTGAAGGTATTGCGTTAATTCAGTGAGAGTATAAATACCTGAAAAACTTTTTACACATTGAATCTTTTTTTCTTCTAATGATGTTGGCAATGTAAGCGAAAGAGATAACTCAGGTTTTCTGCAAAATGGAATTTTTTCTGAAAATAATTCGGGGTGCATGAACTGAAAATTATAAATTTCTATCCCATCAAAAAATGCACGCAAATCAATGTCTTTATGCAATGCAGGATTTTTTTCAATAATAATCTCTTCAGTAAATAACTGACCCCAATATTCATCTATTTGTTGCTGACTTGGGTATGGCCTTCTAGAAAAAATATAATTGCGTAACTTATTATTCATCAATATACTCAGATTTTCCATTTCATCATCCGTTTTAATCGCCGCAAACATACGATCAAACCGATCATCAAACGTCTGAATATCTTCTGCCAGCATGGCCTGCTTACCCATATGGGCAACACCAAAACAAATACCTTTGTAGATATGAGCAGGAGATGGATAATCTAACTGTATCATGGCCTCGAAGAGTCGACCTTGGCTACTTAAAAACTTACTTAATTGTGGCATAACATCCTCGATAGGTTGGTAGATCTTGAATAAGTGAATGAACCCATAATGATAGAGTGTAAATAGCACACTTCCTGCGTTAATCGTAAAAAGAGATGACTGCGCATTTTATAAGCAACAATGGGCTCACATTATAAACTGACACACACGAATATCAATACCACCCTGAGTAAAATGATATGTTTCAGTCTCTGAGCATATTAAAACCTTGCAAAATGCAGACCAGGTTTCCTCACTGGGACAAAGAATAAAACCCAACACATTTTTTTGTTCTTTTTGAATTAACCTAGCAATCTCATTTAATTTCATCGCAATATTTTTGTATAACGCAACGGAATCTTTATTTTTACCGAGGCGAATTCCATAAGGTGGATTCAGTGGAATAAACACATTACCGCGTGGCTGGTTATGAGCATTCATCCATTTCAATAAATCCAATTTAAAAAAATCGTCCTCGTGAACGGGTTGGTCATTCTCAATAAATAACTGCGCCGGAAAATCAAATCCTTGCTCGCTCACCGCATTTTTAAAAAACTGAATATTGTCAAGCAACGCAGCATTAGCAGTCTTTGAGTTATCGATACAAAAAAACGTTGGTCTATTTGTTGAAAACAATGCGGGAGGAAACAGACAGCACTCTTTTGCTTTTTTGAGTAAAAAATTAAAATTTTCTTGCCTAAATAAAGGCATTTTTTGTAACGCATAATCTCTGCCAATTAATGCCGGTGAAAAACGAAAAGCCATTTGAAGATATTCAAATAGAAAAGTTCCAGTGCCTGAAAAGGGGATCAACACTGTGTCAACTACAAATTGTGTGTCTGATCTTGGCGTTGTTGCATAAATCAGCTTTTCCTTCTCACCTTGTGGGTTTGTAAGAGTGTTTTCGTGTCTGCCCTGATGGGAGATGAAGGGCACTTCAGCATAACACCCCTCACCCGCCGCTGCGCGTCGACCTCTCCCACAAGGGGAGAGGTAAGCTGCGGATCTTTTTACAAATTGTAATGACTGTTGTATACAACACGCTGCAGCATCTTCTCGCAAAGGCGCGCTTGCGCTTAACGTTCCTCTATACCCTCTTTTATAAAGTTGATTTCCCGCTAGTGAAATACTCATCGTCAATTTATCTTTGTAAAGATCCGCGTAAATAACCGTTGTTTCATGTGCATCTTCACCGCTGACAATGTCACTCACATACTCTTTCACCACATCACTTAATATTTCTTTTAAGCCTGTTTCATGAAACGCTCTGCTCGCAACAGAATCTACTTTTATTTTAACGGACATGTTTTTATTGAGATAAAAATCCCAATTCATTTCACGCGATTTTTTTTCAAAGATAGATTTTCCTGCTGTTTTTCCTTTAAAAATAATGAGGCGTATATCCGTCAAACACTGACTACGCATCAGCAGCTCAGTGATTGCAAATAAGTGTATATTATCAATGCGGATTTCATTTTTTAATAAAGAACACTGAGAAATATATTTTTGTTTGAACCAGAGATCTTCTAAAATAGTTTCAACTTCATGCAGCGCGACAGAACCCAGCCCTGGAGGAAAAACCACTTTGACTGATTGCGGCTTACCATAGATATTTTTTTTGATTTTTTTTTCTAAATTATCAGACTTTTCTGTTTTCATGTTTCGTAATTTCAATGAAATTGTCTTGGATATATAACTAGACGAGAAGATTGTTTCAACAAGTAATCATCCTGAGCCTTATTTTTCGGAGCAGCCGCTTTATCTTTAAATAGCGTCAGCGACAACAATGACCCACACGAAGAACTACGCCACAACTTAGGAACAGCATTCTGAACAAGCTCACAACCAGACAATTGAAAGACGCCATCCTTGATTTGCCTGTGCAGAGCATCGACATACTCCCACGTAGCAACACTACTTAATGATGAGACCTTATTCTTATACTTAGCACCTGAATTAACGCTATCTTCATAAACACCAAATGATCTTACTAACGATACATTTAAATCACGCGCACGTGATAGTGCAAACGATCTCAACGCATCATACAATTGTGACGAGTTTTCCTCAGAATATATGCGCTCCATGAATAATACTGGACATTTTTTATGGTCATCGTACATTAATCTAACCACACAACGAGCTATCATCTTGCCGGTATCATCTAATACTGCAAACAAACGGTTTTTTCCATCAATCACATAGGCCAACAAACTTTTATTTAACATTGGATTACCATCAATACGCTGACAACTTCCCGGAAGGTTACCGCAGGTAAATAAATACCAAAAATTATCAGTGTCTACAATTTTCCATTTTGAATGGTCTATTTTCTTTTTGTTAATTTTTTTAGGTTGCAAACTTTCAATGAGTGTATACAAGTCTGATGAAAATTCATTCCCACTTAAATACAGAGAACTTAGGGTGCCCAATGCCTTCTTCAACAATTTAACTTGTTTTGACTTTTCTAATTCAGGATTTTCTAATAACTCCATGATGATATATTGAAAACTCAATCTAGCACATTCCACACGAGCATCATTACCACCGATATCAAGAATGCTGCGTTTGATTTTTAGCATTTCCAATAATTTATTCCTTAACTCAACCCTGCGTTCTGGATTTTTTTCATTGACATATTTTTGTAACTCAATAACAGACAATGGAAGATGCTTGTGTAAAAATATTTTTTCAACGATAAATTGCTCCATGCTTAAAGGCAGTGGCTTATCTTCAGCGTGGCTATCTCTCACATGATCTTTGAAATCAGCACTCGCACCTCGCTTCCAATTGGAAAAACAAATGGGATCATATTTAAAAATCGTTGCTAGATGAGTGCTTTTTTGTAAATTGTAACGCTCTTCATAAAATCGAGCGCTCTGCTCAGTAAGGATATCTTGAATAAACTTTTTGTATCTGCTCTCCAGCGGTAGTTTTAAATTCTCATCTAAACAATGAATTTTACCCAAGTACGTCAAAATGGCAGATTGATTAGGATATTTACCCAGAACAGAAGCATATAACTCCTTTTGCGCATCATTCAAATTAAACAGGCCGCCTATTACATTCAATAAGGAATGCGCCATGTCGCCCTCTGCAAGCAATGCTTCTATTTGTTTTAACTCACACAATCCCTGCATCAAATACCAATAATTAATTTGCTGTAAAAACTGTCGTTTTTTATTGTGTGAAACTGATTGCGCTTGCCATCTTCGCTTTAATTTAACAGCTTCTACTCTCAATATGTTTTCATCATGCTGTAGATGACCATCAATCTCTGTTTTGACCTCATCGGGTATTTGCTTATTCGCATAATGAACCTGGACATCTTTTACTAATGACTCTTTCACATTCTTCTTATCTGTCAGATACAACGCTACTTTTTCTAATACGTTTTTTAGTTTATCCAAATCGTCATTTGATACCAACACACTATGTACAACATCAATTTTTCGACTAGATGGGATATTTTCTACATCAGTAAGACTGCATAATGCATTGCTCAACGAACGCAAAAAACGCCCCTCGCAGTAATCGTGTAATATCATCTTTAAGATAACAGTAGCCTTACTGACTAGTTGTTCATGTAGCTGGTTATTGTTATTTAAAAAAATGATTTTTGATAACAATAGTGCGGGAATAACAGCTCTCTGTGTTATATCTATTGTTAATTGAAGAAAAATATCCATCGCTTTTTGACTGGCAAGCAACGTGAAGAGATGATTACTCAGCTTAAGTCTAGACTCTGGCTCTGAGTAATTTAAAATTTCTTTAACCACCTTGTCAAGAACAGTATTGTACTGATCAATACTGATTACCTGACTACGCAATGTTTCATATTGATGATGAATCAATGTTGAAATAAACCAAGTAAACCACGCAACCATATTACTGAGCTTTTTGATATCGTAATCTTCTTCAATTTTGTACTTTATCAATTTATTAATTGAGCCTAGATAAAACGTAAGCTCAGGCCAATTTGCTTTGCATGTTTTTAACAATATTTCATTTAAAAATGATTCCACAAGAGATTCTTTTTTTGTGTCTTGCAAATCAGAATCATCATCCACTTCAATACCTAGAGATAGTCTTTCAACTCCGCCAGATTGAATGGCACTGCTAAATGTCTCAACAAGCTCGGAATATCGCTCTTGATTTGGATTCGCTTGATGTAATTCGAAATGCAACATTAACTTATCAATCGCTTTCAATTGATAACCATGCAATTGTAACTCTAGCGTTTTATCAGGGACACTCTTAACGTATTTTTTTGCAAGCAAATATCTCTGTTCGTAGTCTAAATTAATTTCCTTATGGTAATTTAACCAACATGAAATTTTATTTCCTCGCCCAGGTGCTTGATCGATAAAATTCATGAACAAATCAAAATATTCTGCCTTCGTTAACTTATAAGGAAACGTATGCGAGGAATATCCCTCATGCAGCATTTCAAACTTAGCAGTACGTTTGGCATGTCTCAATTGTTCTGCGGGTGGCAAGTCCGAACAATTCATATGACTGGGATAATAATAAGTTATGCTTTTTTGACTGTTTTTAATATACTCGAAAACAGGATCGAGAATTGCATCCTCCAACTCCCACAGACGATTATTTCCCAAGTCTACATGAATAACATTTATACTTTGGAGAAATGGAAGTAAATTATCTTTGCGCTTTTCTAGTTGATTACCTGGCAACGAAAGTGATCCAGGAAAATTTAGTTTTGCGAACTCCATCAATCTCTCGCCTGACAGAAGACCCACATTTGCATCTTGTAATTCTAACTTTCCCTTTCTATTTGTAGGAAAGCACTCTAAAAACAATGACAACTTTTTAAAATCATCATGATTATCCAGCTGTAAGTCATGAATACTGATTGCATAATATCTTTCCTCATCTAACTTCGCCAATGCCTTTCCTAAATAGTGAATATCTTCTGATGACAATGTAGCGAAACTCATTGTTACAGTACTTAAAAGAGAACTACTCTTTAATACATCAACTACTTTATCGATTACTATCGTTGTTAACTTAAATGGTGACAATGATAGAGCACTCACATAACTCATACCACCATGCCTATGCCTTATTCCATTTTGATGTTCAAACCAGTTTAAACAGGAAAACGTACTTTCTTCAGATACTTGAAAGCCTGCCGCATAATTTAATTCTAGGACTTTTGCTAAGCCTGCATCTTTCGGAAATTTTTGAAAAATTTTGTTACATAAAATCAATTTTTCATCGTCGGACAATTTTTTGATATCCTTGGAGCTATACATCCAATGTCTGAATGCACACATATTTTTTTTGCCTGCATTATCTAAAAAGTCATTGTACATTTCAAACAACTGTCTTCTAGTTACTAAATATGGAATGGGTTCAGATGGACTTCTGTAAGACTCAGAGCTTGCTTGTTTCAACAGCAACTTTGCTAAACTCAGTTTTTTTTCATCATTCAACGTATTTTCTTCAAATTCAACCCGCCTTTTTGCATCCCATTCTGGCCAATAATATACTGGACGTTTATCTGAAGAATAGCGCAACTCATGAAGCGACTGCAGCACGCCAAGGTCAAGAGATGAAATACTATTATTAAGCAAATACAAACACGTTAAATTCGAATTCTTGAGTAAGTCTTGTAAAAAAATCACTATTTTTTCATTTAATAAATGCAATTTATTATCATGCAAATAGATCTTTTTGAAGTGGCTACCACTTAACACCGTCATTAATGGTTTAAGCGCATCGATGCCATATGAGCCGAGTTGAAGTTTATGCAAACCAACCCGATGGATTTGATAATTCTTTATCTGCGCAATCACATCTGCAATTTTTTCAATTGAAGACACATCTATTTTGTCATGCAACGTCAGCGTCAATTCTTTTGGTGTTACCATCGCATTGATATAATGAACATAGGCAGACACTTGCTCTGCGGATAAGTCAGCTAGACTGAATATCACGTCTGTTAATTCTTTGTTTGCTGAGAGAATGGATTGAATTTGTTTGTGATCAGCCTCATCTAACTTCAGAATCAGCTCGTTCATTTCGCTAATAACAATAATCTTAGGATTTGCCTTGAGAGTTTGTAATAGTAATTCGAATTGATCTCGTTCTGTTTGGGTCAGCATAGGAGCTCTATTTTGGTTTTAGTCTATATGGGAGATGTTTAAACCTAGTACGTTGTCGCACTAGATGTGGCAAGGTTAAATAGTTGCCAATAATAACATGATAGTTTTTAATCAGTCAACAGATAGCTGTGCAGTTATCAATCAATCTTGGCCGTGGCGACCGGTTCGCCTAACATTCCGGGATTGCCACGGCTAAACGCTTCGCAGCCTCGCAAAGACGAGTGTATATAAGCAACTGCGTATCATGAGCGATTCATTGCCATATCTTCATAAATCAAATGAATCACACTCTCTTCTTTTTCTTTGCCTAATAGTGAAAAATATTTTGTTAATGTTTGCATAAACACATGCGGTTGCATTTCATATAAATACGCCCAACGACTATCGGATGACATTTGTTTCGCACTCTCTGGAAATGTCATGGTTAATTCTATCAATTGCTGACCGCTCTCTTTATCCATTTGTGCTACATGGTGCGCAATGTTGGTTGGCAGTTGAAAATGCATGTAATCAATTCTATCCTGCCAATTGCCGCCCCATTCGACAAATGCATTTTTTTTCATAATATCAACAATTTTTTCATTCATTCCAGATCGTACCACACTACGATCTAGATAGTGAAAACTAGACAGCTCTCCTGGGATAAGTGCTCCCACTTGATAGTCACTTTCGCTTTGATCATAAGAACCTATATAGGGATTCCGTGAAACATTAATATCAATCGCCACACCAAATGAATGCAAGGAATAGCTAGAACTTCCCGTAATAGGACGACACTTAAAGCTTGACGTTCCTTCCGTATCAACATTGTAACCATCGTGCAGCGGTTCTAACGGAAATTTTTTGTCATACAATTCTTCAAAAGCGTGAATCACAAATGGCACGGCGCTATCCAACACAATCAAATGCCCTACATGTGTTTGTCCATTAAAATCATAATAAGACATATTCACACGGTTTAATCGATCTAGTGCAACAGGACATCCTGCCTTCCAATAGCCTGTTTTTGTTAAATCATTTTTTATGTCAGCCGACAACGGTTCAAAATTAAATATTCTCCTCGCGGAATTTTTTCTATCAGCCACTATTTCTTGTTGCGCAATAGGATGCAGATAATGATTTTGTTGCTCACCTGCAAAAATAAAATTTTTCCATCCCAATGTATCTTCTGATAAGGTGGGTCGCACAAACCCATTCTGCAGAAAAACAGATTGAACGGACTCTGTCATACCTTTTAATTTTAACGATCGATTCACAGCGAATATTCCCTCTTCGGGAAAAACCCCTATCGATTTGTTTGTTAAGAAATGAATATCAGGATTCAGAATCGGATTAATCGTCAGTACTTTTCCAGTCGATGCTAATGAAAACGCTTGATTTGAATCACGCTGACAACTCCATCCATACGTTATATTTTCTTTTTCAGCTTGATGCAGATC
>JABDBD010000018.1:0-1467 GCA_013288815.1 Gammaproteobacteria bacterium
ATTGACAAGCAATTGCGTTGGACCCCCTCTCCTCCACAAAAAACGTGGAGGGGAAGGGATTTACGATTTATGCAGCAACGCCTCACAACACTTACATTTTTTTACCCACACTCTTTTCTTTAACATCCTTTAACTTATCAAACTCATTAAACAAATCTCGCACCGGCTCTGCTTCACTCTTTGATAATTTCTTCTTATCAGCAATCAGCAGAAAATCATTTTTCACATAATCTTTGGTATTAATCACCAAAAATCGATTTTGGAAAGCAGGCGATAATTTTTCTCTAAAGTTAAATGAGATAGGATTTTGCGTGCCAATGACAAGAAATCCAGGATGAGCATATTGACCCATAAATTTACCTGACATCATCGCATTCAAGATAGGTTCTAGGTGGGTTAACGTATTAATCTCATTGATAATGACGACACCACCCGTACGAAATGCTGTCATCAACTGTTCTATGGCTTTCGTAAGATTTGCACTGAGATTATAATAAATTTTATCACTCGCATCCGAATCTGTGATTAATCGATAACCCATATCCCGTAAATGATTTTCTACCATACTGGTTTTTCCCGCACCTGGAGCACCTTCGACTAACAACCCTTGCATAGGGGATTTCAATTGATTATCAGCGAGTAAATGTTCGCGAATTTCCAGATGATCTCGAATAATACGGTTTGTGGTTCTATGCGCGTAAGTGTCAGAGTATGAATCTAATGGATGCTTGTGATGTGATTTCTCTGCTAATACAGCTTTATAGTTTTTATAATCTCCCGCCAAGACAGATTTCATCTCCGCTTTTATTGTTTTTCGCAACACCGGTTTTACTAAATAACGAATTTCCTCATACGCAGAAAACCAAGCAGCATCTTCAATTTTTTTAAAAGCATTCTGATAACCACCCTGCGTGAAATAATGCAGTCTATAAATCATATTCATGACATTACGCGGCGTCAAAGCAAGATCGGGATTATCTTGATTTACTTTGTGATATACTTTTAAAAAAATGGATTGAATATTTTCAGCATCCTTGTCCATTTTCAATGACTGCAACACAGGCGACATCACATCTTGTCTTAACTCATCATCGATTAAGGGAGGGATTTCAATTACATTGCCGTGACGAGAAATAAAATCATGTTTCACACGATTTTCGTAGTGACTAAAATTACCCGCAAAAACAACCTTATGCGCATCACTGACTGGATAAAATTTTCCAGCCAGGGTCACACCTTTTGGTTCACCGTATAATCCTTCAAATATTTCTAATACACCTTCTGGTAATAAGTTTGCTTCGTCAATAAATAAAATCGGCTTTTCCGCAGCCGGCGTTAACAACCATTTTTTGATTAATTCAACATCCAGTTTTGGCTCATCCGAACTAATCACCGTGATATCCTGTGGTAGTTTTTCTTTGATGAGAGTACTTTTACCCACACCTGTGCCACCCTCAATAAAAAGAC
>JABDBD010000018.1:1477-56022 GCA_013288815.1 Gammaproteobacteria bacterium
CGGGTGGTGTCGTCATTATCAATGAGATTAATACGTTAACCCACCTAGAACCTCAATAAAAAGACAGGGATTGTGCGCCAAATTCGTTAACACCATTTTGACTCTATCAATCCTACCCGTTAAAACAGGCTTTTTCTCATTTTTCTGCTGAGTGACAAACGGCGAGAGCAACTCTGCTGTTGTGACATTTTCTCTTTGCTTGCGTTCTAACATCGAACGCAACTGGATATAAGATAAATCATTTTTTATATCTAGAATTTCATCGAGCTGTTTTTTATCGCCAGGAAACTCTTGATATAATAATTTGTTGATTTCAGCGCGACTCACTTCTATCACCACAGGTTTTACACAGGGAAAACAGGTTTCATCATTGGTCAGCAAAATTAATTTACCCTTTATTTTTTCGTCGTCTAAAAATTGTTGTTGTCCATTCACAGTAATAAAGGGACGTTTCGCAAAAAGTGTTTCTAAGTAACAACGCAATGGTTGCGAAAAATGATTTTTATGAATGCTTAATACAACTTTTTTACCCGGGTCCGCGTACAGCGCTTCTAACACTCGCCCCTTAACATAATCAAACTCATAGGGATCATCTTTAGCAGGAGTCATCATTTCAAATAACTCTTTATCATCTTGCGGAGAAAGCGATATCGTAAAATCCACTTTTTCCATTTTGTGTAACACAAAATCCATGTCTGCCGCACAAATAAACTCAAGCTTATTTGAAGCAGGTGACTTACTCTCAACAGGAAACGGTATCAGCTTTGCTTGCATTTCTTCAGGCACGTGATCTGGGTAGAATACAAAATGAATTTGACAATGCATTTTTTTTGCATGCGCAAGAAGTTTAGCAATTTTATCTAGGCTAAAATCATTTTCTACTAAGATACGCACTGCTTGTGCGCCTGGATGTATCCATCCATTTAGCACTTTAAACTCAGGTTCAAATTGATAATTTTCATAATACTGGTTGTCATTCACTGTATTTAAAGTGAGATCGAAATTAACACCAAGGTCAGGTAAAACAGATACGCTGTAATCACCTTCCCAGTTATAAGGTACTTCCACTATGTCAATACGAAAGTTTTTGGGAAGCATAATTGGCTTGCCAAAAAAATCCAACGGTTCGCCTGCTTTTAACTTTGCATAAAACAACGCAAAATCACGCGATTCAGGCGGATTAATAATGGAATAATACGACTTACCGGCTTCAATGGCTTCTACCAGAAAACCTTTTTGAATACTGCCCTGATCGTCCGGTGTGCCTATGAGTAATGATTCCCACTGCTTAAGATGATAGAGATTATGATCTTCTTGTTCTGATAATAGTGTAGCAGTAATACGCGGCTCATCTTCCAAATGCCAATCCATATCCGCTGGTAAATCTGACATGAGTCGAAAACGCGAGGTAAAATCTGTTCCTAATTTTTGCTCCTCATCACGCCGCCATTGACAAATGACGGTCACCCCTTCTGGGATAGTAACCGCATCTATGTAGCGCAGCTGCGTATCAATCATCGTATTATAACCGATATCATCTTTTGTAAAGCCAGACCAATCAACTACCAATGCATCACCTGGCTGAGCGGTTTTCAAAAAAGTCACCAGATCACTATCTTGCTTTTCCTCTGATAATTTTAGCGTATCATCAACTACCACTTTTTGAGAGGTGATCGCTTTCAGTGAAGACAGATAAAATACTTTTTTGTTTTGCGCTTTTTGTGAATTCAACAAGGCTAAATCAAATTTTAAAATTTGCTCATCATCACTGAAGGTAAATAAAACATTTTGTTGTGCAGGAGGCAGCATTTTTAAATGGGTTTCTAACGACTCTGATAAAGCGCTGTAATCATCCGTGAAAGGCAACGCGAATTTTTTTGATTGATGAAATAAATTTTTACGACTCAGTTGTTTTTTAGTAACAGACGAGGCGACTACTTCCTTTGTTTCAATTGCAGTTAATGTAGGCTCTGGTGGCTTTACCATAGGAACCAACTCAACATTCGCTAATGTAGGCTCAGATGGTTTTACCACAGGAACCAAATCAATATTCGCTGGGTAACCACCTAAATCCAGTAATTTTGCTCTACCATCGCCATCTTGAACGCCCACAAATTCATGTCCTGTGCAACCAATATGGCTACAGGCAATATCTAATGCATCACAAAATGATTTAAAAAAAGCGGCTCGATGACGACAAGCACCGTTCGGAGTTTGAAGTTGCGCATTCAACAACGAAATTCCATGCAGGTTACCAATCGATTCTGATCCAAATAACTTACAATAACGTTGCAAACTTTCCAGCATACTTTTGACAATGTTTTTGGGTAATTTTTCGTATATTGTTTTTTTGGGTAATTGCGTAGGCTTTAATCCCAAATGGATATCACCATTGGGACCTGTAAAAAATTGAAGGCTTTTAAAAAAATCCACTGGGAATTCTTCAGTGAGGTTATGATATGCAAAATACGCTTCTAATAATGCATATGCAGTTTGATGCAAACCATCTGCTTTGTTAAATGCTAATGTGTTCTTAAATCGCAATGGATCATGATACAGCGACTCAACAAAGATTTCCTGCTGAGGTGCATTGTTTTTTAATCTCACGCCATAGCGCTTGATTCGTGAATTATAAGCAAATTCAACATCCGCAGAACACTTAAAACATTGCATCACTTTTGATAAAGATAAGGCAGGGAGTTTCGTAAATTCTTTCCCATTCGCTAAAACTGGGAATTGGCCTATATAAAAATCATGACTCGTTTTTAATTTTTCATCGAATAATTCCTCAATCGTTTGATCTTGACTTAATTGAGGGACATTTACCGCTTCCCAGCCATTTTCGGTTTCAACCTCGTTTGCTATGACTAGCTTACCATCAACAATTTTCGCTTTATCCACCACGTTATCCAGAATATATCGAGTCGGGTCAACAAGCCCTGATGGATCTCGAAAGAATTGTTGTGCTTTAAATGAGGGTAGATTTTCTTTTATTCGTGTATCACTGTCTATTGATATTTTAGCAGGTTTACTGGTAATTAACGTGTTAACAGGCGGTTCAACATTCTTTTTTATTACACTCTGAATGGGGCTCTGAGAATGCTGCGATGTTAAGGCAGGTTCTGAATTACCAAAATTTTCTGGCATATAAATATGTACACCAGGAAGAGCTTCTTCAAATGCAACCCTGTCGCGATTAAGGCTATCTGTCGATTCACCTATAGGAGAAAGTTCTGCATATTTGAGATTTTTAAAAAACTTTAGAACATATTCTACAGGTGGGAAGTTAATTTTTTTATAATTTATTAAACTTATCGAATCTGCACTGTAACCGATAAACGACATAAAATTTATACTATCACAATCATTTATAATAATTTTATGTGTTTTCTGACTGACAAAGCAATAAAGATCAACACGGTCGTCTTTCCAGCCACTAAAGACTATCGTGTGTAATTTTGCTAACATCAGGAAAAACTTTATTTTTTTAATTACCGTACGATCAACTACAAGCTCCTGTAATTTTGATAAAAATGCAGGATCATGTTTTGCTAGCCTGTATTTTTCAGAGGCGTCGTTCTCATTCATGTTAGCTATTATTTCACAATTAATAAATTTAACCGATTCTAAATGCGGAGCATGAAGAAGAATATCGATGATTGTTTCTTCTAAATATCTTCCTCTGTTAAAAACTAAATTTTTTACCTTGAAAGTGGGCAAGTTAGCCACATAATCAGCTGATGAATACTGCGAATCCACATATTCAACACCTTCTAATTCAATGGTAGTCGTTAATTTAAATAATTTTATACATTCAAAAAACATTCCATGGGTTATGAATTTGGTATCGCTAATTTTTACTGACTGCAGATTGTTGAAATCACCTACGGGAGTATGTGAAGAAACATCCTGATCGTCATTAAAGATTATGTTTTTTAATTCTAAATGAATAATATCGGGCGCAGATGACATAGCTGCCATATAGCGATAGTAAAAACAATATCTTGAACCAATACCGACTAATGACTTTATATAACAAGATGAGATAATTGGCATTATCGCATCAAAACAATTTCCTTGCACTGTCACGCTATCCAGTTTTTTTCTACTTATTTTACTGATGCCGCTTTTAATTTTAAATTGTGCATCAAGGACATTTTCATCAAAATCAACTCCGTTGAAAAAAACTGAATTAAGTTTTTCGCAACGTTCAATAAACCGCATGAAGCTTTCATGAGAACGTAGACTACACCTAGACAATTTAATATTTTCTAAATTGGGCAAGTGAACAGTATCAAAATCCATTTCCGTTAGATCAACCTCTCTCAAATACAACGTTCTTAAACTCTCTGCAGAATTTAGACAGGATTGTAAGTTAACTTTTTCTCGACTAAAGTCTAGATTCATTAATTGCATATTTTTAAAAAAACTCGCCGGCATGAATCTTATCGGGCTCGCGCCTTCTTCTATAGTAAGCTCTCGCAACGATGGACAGGTTAACAAAAAATGAAAGAGAGAATCAGTGAGTGTTCTAACAACATCCACTTTCAAAATCCTTAGATTTCTAAAATCTTTATTCGTATACCCATCAAGAGCATATTTATCTAAAAACTCTAACGACACTAACTTTTTACAAAGGGAATCAGGTAAGTCATTCACTAATACATAACGTATAGACATTTTTTTCAAATGGGGCAATTGAGATAGCAATGTTATAAATGGACCCTTTAATTGCTCCCACCAAGAGTGCCGGGTATAATCCAGCAGAACCTCTAATGACTGTAGTGATTTTATAAGTGATAGAGGTATATTGAGAATGCGTCTGACATCCTCTTCTGAGCGAACGTCTAATTCTTCTAATTTACATTGCTTACATGTCGTTAAAATACTTATCTTCTCATCATTTAAATTATATAGACTCACGCGGATTTTTTTTGTTGTCATTTTCAATACGTCTTCTACTTTGACATGACCTGCATAGCAAAATGGGTGGATAACAGGATCCCGTCCTTCATAAATATATTTTATTTGTTCCCTAACAAAACAATTCACAATAGCAACTTTGTCTCGCTCAACTCCTAGCTCGCGCATACATTTAAGAACATCACTTGGATGAACCATTTTATTTAACATAGGAAGTAGGTTCTTAAACTCTTCTTTCGATGTGATGTGTTTTGCATAGAGGCCGAAACAAAAATAGATCTCGAATTGATTATCATCATGCAAATAACTCCATTCCCAGTCATCAACATGCAAAACGATACTCGCAATACTCGCAGCAGCGTAGACTAAGACTTTATTTTCAACTTGAGAACCACTCGCATCGGGTAAGCACCACATATCAGGAAGTTTTAGTCTGCGACGGAGATGAGATATCTGTAGGGTACGTTTTTCTGTATAGCCTTCCACTGGCTTGTGTTTTGTGTAAGACAAACCAAGGTCTTGCTTTGTTTTTTCTGACATTTTCTTGGCTGCTGGTCTGGTTAGCACACGTAACCTCCTTTAGCCTTAAGTATAGTCACTTTATAAAGAAATGTTGCGATACCACAATGGGAAGCATCCTATTGATTAAAATAGAAATTATGCTATTATCGTTAATTCACGGCGTTGTTGCATAAATCGGTTTTTCACTTCCCCCCTTTGTGGGAGAGGTAATAAAACAACTTATGCAACAACGCCATCAAAGCTCCTTAAACCTTTTATGTATTTAGGGGTATCTGATGAAATTAACGAGTAATATTGGCTTCATCCTTCTTGCTGTTTATTTAATTTTAGTTGCAATTACAACCTTGCTTCCAGGAATTGCTATCCCTAGCGTCATCGTTGGAATAGTAGCATTGGTTGCAGCGATTTTTATTCTTATTGGCAGATAAAACATCTTAATGTTTTATCTTAATAAAATTTTTACTGAATCAACAACATAAACTTTTGGAGGAAAATGTAATGAGATTTTTTATTAAATTGATTTTAACCGCTTCTGTTCTCTGTTTTTCATTAGCAACCAACGCCGACACTAGCACCACCGTTACAACCCCAGCCAATCAAAATGATAACAGTAGCTCAACAACGACGACGATGAATGGCGACAGTACAAATACCACAACCACAACCACAACTCCACCGAATCAAAACGATGATAGTAGTACCACTTCATCAACAACCACAACAAATACCGGCAATATGGCTCCGCCAAGCACCACTAGCAGCACAACCGTTACGACACCATCCGACCAAAATGGTAGTGGCAGCTCATCAACAACGACCACCACGAATAGCAATTAATTCTCGTTGACCACATTGCCCACGGTTCGCCGTGGGCACATGCTTATCAAACTAACATCCATAAATCTGCCGAATCTAGGATTATTTACAACGTAATGGCTTAGGAAGTTTCTATGACATGCGATGTCAGCTTTTTGTATTTCTCCAACAGCTGCTCTTTCGTTTCAGGATGGGTCTCATCCAGCGGAATACAATCCACCGGACAAATACTCACACACTGAGGCTCATCGAAATGACCTACACATTCCGTGCATAAATTCGGATTTATTTCGAAAATCAACTCTCCCTGATAAATCGCTTTATTCGGACATACAGGTTCGCATACGTCGCAATTAATGCATTCATCAGTGATTTTTAACGCCATGACTCATACTCTATTTTAATTTTTTATTTAATGCTTCAAACACGACATCCGGTACAAATTGTTTTACATCGCCACCTAACGAAGCAATTTCTCGCACCAGTCGAGAAGAAAGATAGGTATAATTTTCAGCGGGCATCAAAAATAAACTCTCAATTTTTGGCGCTAAACAGCGATTCATGCTCGCCAACTGGAATTCATAATCAAAATCAGAAACAGCGCGCAATCCTCGCAACAAAATATTGGCTTGATGCTGTTGAGCAAAATCGGTTAACAAAGACTCAAATCCTCGCACTTCCACATTTTGGTATTTTTTCAAGACATGGGCACATAAACCTACTCTCTCTTCTAACGAAAATAATGGGTTTTTATTTTCATTGGCGGCAACAGCAACAATAATTTTATCAAATAGATGCGAAGCACGCTCGACTAAATCAACATGCCCATAGGTTATGGGATCAAACGTACCAGGATAAACGGCGATATTTTTCATTTTCTTCCTCGTTTAGGCATAATTTTCGCTATTATAATGCGAAACGACTAAGCTTGCTAATTTTCGCAATCTGATTATCCTATTAAGTCTTCATTTATTGACTTGGCTTGACCATGGATGCGCGCAAAATACACTATTTAAACACAATGGGCATACAAGCTTGGCAGCTTAATGCGAGCCCGCTTGTCTCAGATATGACTGACGGTGATTGGGAAATATTACAAAAACAAGTCGCACTTTGTACCGCTTGCGGCTTAGAAAAAACCCGTACGCAAACTGTATTTGGCGTGGGTAACCGTTCAGCAGAACTCATGATTATTGGTGAGGCACCTGGCTTTTATGAAGATAAACAAGGCGAACCTTTTGTGGGAAAAGCCGGGCAATTATTAAATGCCATGTTAGAGTCTATTCACTTTAATCGCGACACAGTCTACATCGCGAATATTTTGAAATGTCGGCCGCCAAATAATCGTGACCCTTCAGCAGAAGAAGTGAACTCATGCACACCTTTTCTCGAAAAACAAATCGCCCTGATCCAACCAAAGTTATTACTCGCCGTCGGAAAAATTGCGGCAAATTTTTTATTAAACACAACTTCTCCGTTAGGTCAGCTACGCAATAAAATTCATACTTATGGGGAAAAGAAAACACCACTCATTATCACTTATCATCCCGCTTATCTTTTACGTAATCCCGCGGATAAAGGCAAAGCCTTTCAAGATTTACAACTCACTTATCGCACTTTATTTGCGACCTAATATTTTTTCCCACAAAGAAAATGGCCGAGATTTAAAATAAATTCCGGATCCTTTTATAGATAATATTTCCATGTATTTTATAGAAATATACTCACATGCCTTAACCATTTGCGCAAGCTCCTCGGTCACTCGCTCGTTCTCTTTAGACTCTAAGTCTAATTGTATCGCAAGATGTTCTCTCTCTTTATAATGAAAAGAATCCTTGTCTTCTCTCTCTTGCTTTAAATTATTATTTTCATCTGTCAAATTACTACTCTGCAATCTTAATATTTGAATTTTTTGCTCTGATGCTAAATTTTCGATTTGTACTCTTGACAACTCTGAACGTAACTCGCCTATCTCTGCTTGATTTTGTTTTAAAGCATACTCAAGATCAGAGAGTTTATTTTTTAATGTTTCATTGAGAATTTCTAGCATTTTGTACTGACAGACAAGATCATGTTTATCCAGAGAGATACTTTTATTTCCTTGCTCTAACTTTCTTGACCTCAAGCCTACCCTCGACCTTGAACTCGCATCGTTATGAACGGCATTGTGTAGCTTTTTTGCCAAACTCATTTTTAACTCCCTAACTGTTAACAATTTTATAACTTCCTGAAAAAGAAGACGTTCATTCTTTGTTATTAAGTATAGTAGGTATTTTAACAATGGGGATTAACTTTTTTTAGATACTAGCTTATTGAAAACACACTCATTTCATAATACAGCGATTATCAATTATTTTTGTAATTGCATTGACTTGCCTCGTTAAGCCTCCTCTATGCTCTTCTACAAACGCACGTGCACTTGCACCCACTTGAAGACGATGGCTAGGATTTGAAAAAAAATGGCTGAGTTCATCTACTAACTCGGACTCATTATTCACTTGCTTCATACCTTGTTTAGCTGTTAACAACTGAGTGATTTCGGAAAAATTAAATAAGTAAGATCCTGTAATAATCGGTTTACCTAATACCGCAGCCTCCAACACATTATGCCCACCCACCGGGATAAAACTTCCACCCACAAACGCTACATCACTGGCAGCGTATAACAACATAAGCTCGCCCGTCGTATCTCCAAAATAAATCTGCGTAGATGCGGAACATTCTTCAAATTGGCTACGCCTAGCGACTTGAAACCCTAATTGTTTCGTTAAATGATAAACCGCTGGAAAACGATCAGGGTGACGCGGCACCAAAATTAACAATGTGCCTGGATATCTCTGGCAGATTTGTTTATGTGCCGCCAAAATAATTTCTTCTTCTCCCGCATGCGTACTCGCAGCAATCCATATTAGACGTTGCTTTCCCAATTCTCTTCGCAATGCGTCACTTTGCAAAAATAAATCGGCTGATACTTCAATATCAAATTTAATATTACCCGTTACTAGTGCACGCGCGGGGTCTAAGCCCAACGCTTTGAAGCGTTCCAACTCAGGTTGGGTTTGTATAGCTATCACATCTATGTTTTGCAAAATTTCTTTTGTCAATGTTGCGACCCACTGATAAGAACGAAATGATTTTTCAGAGAGACGAGCATTGACAACAATGATCGGAATTTTTTGTTGATGAGTCACGTTAAGCAAATTTGGCCACAATTCTGTTTCTACAATAATGGCAATCATAGGATTAACAGATCGTAAGAAACGCTTAATCATGTGAGGAATATCATATGGAACATAGCACTGAAAAATTGATTCCCCAAACACAGAACGAATTCGTGCAGCACCCGTAGGCGTCATATTTGTCACAACAATGGGAATGCTAGGATATTTCTTTTGTAATGCTTGAATAAGGGGAGTCGCCGCAATGCTTTCACCTAATGAGACTGCATGTACCCAAATACATTTCTCAAGTTTATATGGGCAAAACCCTAACCGCTGCCCCCAATTGTGTCGGTATGCTGACATATTTCTCGAACGCCATAATAAACGCAGAAAAATAAACGGAAGAGCCAAATAAAAAAGCACGGTATATAAATATCGCAACGTCTAATCCTTCCACAGGACAAATGAACTAGGATTATAATGGAAACAAATTGTTTTTATCAGTAATATAATAGAGTCTGTTTACAAAATAAGCGAACTTTTAATTATGCCTGAATTCAAAATTGCTCCTTCATTACTTGCTGCCGATTTTGCCCGCCTAGGCGAAGAAGCAGAGGCCGTACTAGCTGCAGGCGGTGACCTCCTGCACTTAGACGTGATGGACAACCATTACGTCCCTAATCTCACCATAGGGCCTCTTGCATGCAAAGCATTACGCAAGTATGGAATCACTGCCGATATCGATGTTCATTTAATGGTTCAACCAGTCGACAATTTAATCGTTGAGTTTGCCCAAGCCGGCGCAAGCTATATTTCCTTTCATCCGGAAGCCTCTCGCCATGTTGATAGAAGCTTAGAGTTAATTCGCCAACATGGGTGTAAAGCAGGGCTGGCAATCAATCCCGCCACGTCTCTATCACATCTGGATTATTTATGGGATAAAATAGACTTATTGCTAATCATGTCTGTTAATCCTGGCTTTGGGGGACAATCTTTTATCCCAGCGACATTAGACAAAATTAATAAAGCACGGCAATTAATACTTTCCTCAGGTAAAAATATTCACCTTGCTGTAGACGGCGGAATAAAAATAGATAACATCTATGAAACAGCTAAGGCTGGTGCAGATATGTTTATCGCTGGTTCAGCTATTTTTTCGCAACCCAATTATCAACATGTTATTACAGCTATGCGCAATGAATTAAAGCGTATACTCAACTTATTTTAACAAGCGAGATCGTCTATGCAAAAACCAAAACCGACTAACGGCTTACACCATGTCGCACTTTTTGTGAAAAATTTTTCGGAATGCGAGCACTTTTACACAGAATTATTAGGCATGAAAATCGATTGGAGGCCAGATGCAGATAACTTATATCTAACTAGCGGTAGTGATAATTTTGCGTTGCACCGCGCCCCTGCTGACTTTCATCCCGCGAAACACCAGCGATTAGACCATATTGGTTTTTTTCTTGGCGAAGCCAGCGAAGTAGATGTTTGGTGTGAGTATTTAAGAGCACATCATGTCGATATCAAAGCGCTCCCAAGAAACCACAGGGATGGAACACGAAGTTTTTATTGCGCAGATCCAGATGGAAATATTGTGCAGATGATTTATATCCCTCTCAAAACATCCTCTTGAGCACTATCATCCTGACTTACTCAAGATTAGATCCTTCGCTGACGCTCAGGTTGACAAATACAATCGTCATTTTAGCTGTTCACAACGTATGGTTAGCATACTCAGAATGACACGCAACACCATTATTTTTTTTCATCATCATCGGACTTTTTAACATCTTTGAATGAAGAATAGGGAACGGAGCCAGGACGAGGAGCCATTTGCAATGGTGAAGGACTAAATACTTGCGAATTAGTTTGTTGAGCTCCTTGACCTTGCGATGATGCTCCACCAGAAGTTGCACTGCCTGAACCATACTCTTCGAGAACATCGTCAAAATCATATAAGATATAGTTCACTTCAACTTTATAACGTTGATCCCACTCTAGTTTTGCTTCAATAAATAACTTTGCATCATCAAGATTATGAAACTTAGCAATAGCTTGCTCTGGGCCGCGTTGATATTTTTTAGTTACCTTGTAGTGCAACATGCCTTTTCCTTTTACATTGTAATGACTCAAAAAGTGTATTATAACAAAGATAGAAAAATAATAATAATTTTAACTTGATAATGATCAAAATAAAAGCTGTTTTTTTCCGCCAGCAACAGGAAGAACTTTCGTACAGGCACGATAGAGACCTTGATATGAATTTAACAGACTTGCTACAAGAAGCACTTGATATCTCAGAAAAAGCAAATAGCAAACAACAAGTTGAGCTCATCCAAGAATTAAAAAACATTCACGCATCCAGCCAAGCTAATACTCTCGTCGGAAATAAAACAGCTTTCTATAATTTAAATAATTTATTGAATACGTTAAACCGGCTGTCTATCAACCTTAAAAATGTTCTGCAGCTTTTAGTGTTGTGCGCAAAAGTCAGCTGCGGTCAAGAACGATCGCTAGATAATGCCATTGATGAAATAACAAAATTAAAATTCAAAAACTCTTCATGGCTATGGGGACGTCAACAACCTGTAGACAAAACTTTTGAGGAAAGTTATAAAAATTTATTACAACATTCTAGCGAATTTATCATTGCTTCTCTTTATCTTCCGAATAAAGAATTAGTCGATAATCAGCAAATCGTTTCGAGCGACGTTGTCGAAAAAAATACGACTGACAAACCAGCTAGCTCGCCACCCACCACACCTCCACAAACGAGCATGTCCGCCATTCAAAAATTACTTAACATAAATTTCGTTTATCCCTCCAAATCATCAGCGCAAGTCAATGAAGAGAGCAGCGAAGAATTAAAAGAAAAACTTCACCAACTGACTCTAGAAAATAAAGCACTTAACGAAAAATTAGATGCCATAGCGCGTGGCCCAGTTATTCCAAATGAATATTTTGCTTATTGCAAAGATGACAAAATAAACCCTGTCGATCTCGATAAAATTATTGGCCTTTATCAATCGAATTATGAATTCCATCTTCGCCATGAACGGCTGCAAAACGCCATCAAACAGGCGATGGCCAGTACCAAAAATACAAATCAACTGCCCAATCTTGCGCAAGAACTAATAGAGTGTGAAAATTTATATAATACCTGTTTTTCTGTTTATGATTCATTATTTAAAAATGAAGCGGAACATACTGTGAGCGATGATTCGAATTGGCATATGCTTGAAGAAATCAATTGGCAAGAAATTATCGATAATTCTAGCAATATACTCACAAGCTTTTATGGACTATCAAAATCAAAACCTCATGCACAAGCTTTCGATATTCCTGAAACGGATGAATCAATTTATAAAAAATATTTTGAACAATACGACAAAGTTGTCAATTTTAAAAAATTAAAAGCTGAATTCCATGAAGAAATTATCAAACGCGCTGAAAATGTTGAAAAAGGTTTAATTAAAAATTTGTTGATCCACAAAAATTTTATCCAGAGAGAAGTCGGACAAGTCAAAATCAACTTACAATTAATCGACAGACTCTGCCGAGAAAAACGCTTGAAAGAAGTTCAGCAAAACAAATCTGTCGCACAAAAAACTCTCTCGGCTGACACTCAAGTAGATGAAACAGCTACAGCAAAGCCTTTATAACCACACGAATTTGTCAATTTAACGGTTTGTCATTTCACTTCCACACCATTCTGCGTAGCCAGCAATACAATGTCTGCTTTACGCGCCGCAAAAATTCCGTTAGCAACCACACCCGGAATATTATTGAGTTTTTCTTCCAGCTCCAATGGATTTAAAATTTTAAAATTATGCACATCTAAAATAACGTTGCCATTATCTGTTGTAAATCCTTGCCTGTAGATGGGATCACCTTCCATCTTCACAATTTGTCTTGCCACATAGCTACGCGCCATAGGGATCACTTCGACAGCAACAGGAAACCTTCCTAACAAATCAACTTGCTTACTCTGATCGACTATACAAATAAATTTTTGGGCGACAGTCGCAATGATTTTTTCGCGAGTCAGCGCACCACCGCCTCCTTTTATCATTTGTTTATAAGTATTAATCTCATCAGCTCCATCGACATAAAACGCGAGCTCTTGAACGGAATTCAAATCAATCACTGGAATGGAAAGTGCTTTTAATTTCTGCGCGGTCACTTCTGAACTGGCAACTGCACCTTCAATTTTATGTTTAACAGATTTCAATGCATCAATAAAAAAATTAACTGTGCTCCCACTTCCCACACCAATCACTGCATCATGTTCGATATAATTTAATGCTGCTTGGGCAACCATTTTTTTTAATTCATCTTGATTCATCATGTCATCCTTTGTTAGAGATTGCTCTATGCACAACAAACTCTTCCTCATGCTCTGCATGACTACTCTCTTTAACTCTTTGCAATGGTTTACCCAACCTTGGCATAAATATTGAATACCCATTCTGCACAATGTTTTTCTTTTCAGCCTGTAATTCAATCAGTCGAGTTTGTTTTTCTTTTAGCTGTCGCTTCAGTATTGTATTTTCACATTCTAAAAAAACTATTTTAGCAGCATCATGCTTATGCAACATATCATCAAGAAGTGCAGGCATAGCGTTATTCTCTGCTTTCAGCCACTCCATTACCCTAAAACTATTCTTAATACTCTCCTGTGCTGCCTTTAAAGCTGCTTCGGGATTACTTGCTGATAATTGCCTAGCTTTTAATAAAAAAATATCGGAAGTAAAAGAATAATACTTTCTATACAGGTCTATCTCAGACAGCCTTGCTTCTACCAAATTTTCTCCCTTTCTTTTCATACAACATTCAATGCATAACTCAATGAATAAGATAGCACGATCATAATTGTGTTGTTCCTTGAAGGATCGTGCCATTTTTAAGGCTTTTATTTCAATTTTTTCGTATTTTTGAATGAGTTCCATTTGTAAACGAGTTTTCATACACAATCCTTAGTCCAGTTGTAAAAGTTATTTCGTGCACGCTCCTGAGGTGCTCATCGTAACAAAGGAGCCCAGGGAAGACAATCGGAAAGGATCTCTGCTTTCGCGAGCGTGGTAGCCACGAGAGGTGAACGCCTAAAATGACGATTGTATTTGATAAGTGCGGCAACGTACTAGTTGTCTATGTTATTTCGCACCCGCTCAAGATAAGCTAACCAATTTCTTTCTCGATTGACACCCAGTTCGTACAATGTCTTCCAGCTAAAAATACCGCTTGAATGACCATCATCAAAAATGGGTTTTATTGCATAATTCCCGACAGGTTCTATCGCCACAATATTGACACTCTGCTTTCCTAAAACAAGTTTTTCTTGCCCCACTCCATGTCCACGCACTTCAGCAGATGGGGAAAAAACTCGCAAATATTCGCAGGGAAAATGAAAACGCTCGCCATTGTCAAAAACAACTTCGAGCGTCTTAGAAAGTTTGTGCAAAATAATTTGAGCCGGGGTCACTGTCATGTTTATTATAAAATATAACGACTTAAATCATCATCCTTCACCAATGCTTCTAAATATTTATTCACATAGGCTACATCAACAAACACTTCTTTTTCTGCTTGATCAGATGCCTCAAACGAAATCTCTTCTAGCAACCGCTCAAGCACTGTGTGTAAACGTCTCGCACCGATATTTTCCGTACGTTCATTAACATGCCATGCAACTTCTGCAATTCGTTTGACACCATCAGGCATAAATTTTAATTTTACTTTTTCAGTTCCCATTAGAGCGATGTATTGTTCCGTCAATGATGAAGTTGGCTCTGTTAAGATACGCACGAAATCTTCTGTGACCAGCGCTTTCAACTCGACACGTATGGGCAAGCGACCTTGCAACTCAGGTATCAAGTCAGAGGGCTTCGCAAAATGGAAAGCACCTGATGCGATAAATAAAATATGGTCTGTACGTATCACACCATACTTTGTCGACACCGTTGAGCCTTCAATCAAAGGCAATAAATCGCGTTGCACACCTTCACGTGACACATCAGCGCCTGCGTGTTCAGAACGTTTAGCAATTTTGTCAATCTCATCGATAAACACAATGCCTTTTTGTTCTACGCTTTCTAATGCACGCGCTTTTAAATCTTCAGTATCAATTAAACGTGCCGCTTCTTCTTCTCGCAAAATTTTTCTCGCATCAGAAATTTTTAACTTACGCATTTTTTTGCGTTCGGTCGATAAATTCTGAAACATACTTTGTAACTGACTTGTCATTTCTTCCATCCCAGGAGGCGCCATAATCTCAACACCAATTGGAGCAGCAGATAACTCTAATTCAATTTCTTTATCATCCAGCGAACCATCTTGCAGTTTTTTTCGAAACAATTCACGTGTTGCATTATCCGGTGGTGGCGCCTCATGAGGTTCGCCAACAAAGCTCGCACGTGGCGGAGGCAAGAGAGCATCTAGAATACGCTCTTCTGCAGCAGTTTCAGCGCGCGCTTTGACTTTCGCCATATCTTTTTCGCGCATCATCTTAATAGCCATATCCATTAAATCACGAATAATGGATTCCACATCACGACCAACATATCCAACCTCAGTAAATTTAGTCGCTTCAACTTTAATAAAAGGGGCGTCCGCCAACTTTGCTAAACGACGAGCTATTTCCGTTTTGCCTACACCAGTGGGGCCAATCATCAAAATATTTTTTGGCATGATTTCATCACGCAGTGGTGAACTTAATTGCATACGACGCCAACGATTACGTAACGCAATTGCAACCGCACGTTTCGCCTCTGCTTGTCCAATAATATATTTATCCAGTTCACTTACAATTTCTTTTGGAGTCATGTGAGTCATATCTTGGTCACTCTTTTGTTTAAAGCTTTTTGGTTCAATGAAGACCTCTTCACGCATTAGCATATTTACCTCTTTGCAACGATTAAGCTTCTAGGGTCTGTTGACAATTCTACTATGCTGGTCAAAAAACCACGATTTTCTGCGCTCCTCTGCTCACATACCAGCCGCGTATGCTGCGCTGCGGTGCTCGAAAATCGTGGTTTTTTTGCCTCAGCCTAGCGAATTGTCAACAGCCCCTAATGTTTCTATCGTAAAATTATTATTTGTATAAATACAAATTGATGCTGCGATTCCCAAGGATTTTTCTACAATCGTTTTAGCATCCAATTCAGTGTTCTCTAATAACGCTTGAGCGGCGGATTTTGCATATGGCCCGCCTGAACCAATTGCAATTAAATTATTTTCAGGTTCAATCACATCACCATTGCCCGTAATAATCAGAGATGTTTTAGCATCAGCCACCGCAAGCAATGCTTCTAAGCGTCGCAATAAACGGTCTGTTCGCCAATCTTTTGCAAGCTCAACAGCTGCACGTAAGAGATGGCCTTGATGCGTCTCAAGTTTAGCTTCAAATCGTTCAAATAGCGTAAAAGCATCTGCAGTGCCTCCTGCAAACCCTGCAATAACACGATTGTTATATAAGCGCCTAACTTTGCGCGCATTGGATTTCATGACAGTATGACCCATTGTGACCTGTCCATCACCGCCTATCACCACTGCACCCTTGCGACGTACAGACACAATCGTCGTACCACGAAACTGTTCCAAAAGATCTCTCCTCTTTGTTATTTTATCAGTAGTAAGTTATATATGGGGGTTATTTGGCTGTTTACAAGACTTGGATAACACCAGTTATTCCTCTCTTCTTCAAGCGTAATTGGGTTGCTTTTGCCAACTCCCTGGACGAAAAAGGCCCCTGTTGTACCCGAAAAATGATTGATTTACCCTGATTTGCTTTGATCACTTGTGATTGAAATCCAACTGAAGACAATACATCTAATAAGCGATTCGCGGCTTCTTCTGTTTCAAAAACCCCTAAGTTTATAACGTATTGTTGATTAATTTCAGTCGCCATTTGAGTGGAAATATCTTCAGGCTTAAAGATTGAAGATTGCACTTCATTTGTAGCTTCAACAGGTTGCACTTCCTGTTTAGGCTGCGGTTGCGCGCTCTCTTGAGTCGTTGTTTGCAAAGGCAAGGTAGACTGTAGCTTGACTGAGTATTGGACACTTCCATTCGTATTTTTTCCATTGTTTACTTTTTCAGCAACCTGCAGTTCACGATTGGGCAATTCCGTATAGAAATCAAAATGTATTTGCGGAGTATAATTCTCTTGATTATCATTTAATCGTTTCGCTTCTTTGTTTAAGCCATCTTTCTTGTAATGTAAAAGCGCAACAGCTTTTGCAATAACTGAATTAATTTTAGGATTACCCGCTACAAAACTAAGCCGCTTGTGCGCAACCAGCGAGAAATATCCAATGGCTAAACAAATAAAAATTCCAAAAAAAATAGCGATAAAAAGAGTGAGCAGCCTAACCTTACGTTTTGGCTTTCTTGACTTTGCTGGAACAAATTTCGCGTAATCTTTGGCCATTACATATTTTCTGGAGTTGATACACCAATTAATTGTAATCCATTTACTAACACTTGGCGAACGGCAACTATTAAAGTAAGCCGCGCCTGACGCAAATCGCTATCTTCAACCAAGAATTGATGAGCGTTGTAATAAGTATGGAAGTCATTAGCGAGCTCTCGCAAATATTGCGTTAATTGATGAGGCTCATATTGAGTCGCTGCGCTCAGGATCAACTCTCTATATCTAGCCAAGGTCGCCAATAAGTTCAACTCATGCTCTTGATTCAATAAAGCCAATTGTGTCGCGCCCAAATTTACCTCAAAACTCAGATTTTTTTCTGCTAACTGCCGAAATACACTGCAAATTCTTGCATGTGCATATTGCACATAAAACACGGGATTTTCATTAGATTTTGACTTTGCCAAATCCAGATCAAAATCCATATGTTGCTCGCATTTACGCATAATATAGAAATAACGAGCCGCATCATTACCTACCTCTTCCCGCAATTCACGTAATGTAACAAATGAACCACTGCGAGTAGACATCTGCACTTGCTTGCCCGATCGATAGAGCGTAACAAACTGGACCAACAAATAAGTCAACTTATTAGGCTGAATACCGTAAGCTTGTAGCCCTGCTTTCATGCGTGGGATATACCCATGATGATCTGAGCCAAAAATATCGATCGCGGCATCAAAGCCTCGTTCAAATTTATTGATATGATAAAGCAAATCATTCGCAAAATAAGTACGTTGACCATTTGCTCGTTGCAAAACTCTATCTTTTTCATCGCCAAATTCGCTAGACCGGAACCATAAAGCACCGTCTTTTTCGTATACCAATCCTTCTTTTTGCATTTGCTCAATATGCTTGTCGACAACGTCGGATGCAACAAATCGCCGCTCAGAAAACCATTCGTGGAATGTCACACCAAACTGGGCAAGATCATCACGAATATCTTTTAAAATCATATCCAGAGTTAATTCAAATATTTGTAAATAAAAATCTTCACCCAATAATAATTTTGCGCGTCTCACGACTGCATCAATATATGCTTCTTTTTCACCGCCTTCCGGTTCATCCAGAGGCAAATCGCTAAAGACATCTTTTGCATTTTTAAATAAATTTTTATCGTATTTTTCTTTTAGATATTGGGCTATATCGATAATATAACTACCTTTGTATCCATTCGATGGAAAGGTAAATTGCTCACCAAACAATTCCAAATATCGAAGCCAAACACTGACAGCCAATATATCCATTTGTCGACCAGCGTCATTGACATAATATTCACGATGCACATGATAACCAATGTGTTCCAATAAATTTGAAACAGATGCACCATACGCTGCATGACGACCATGCCCCACGTGCAAAGGCCCTGTCGGATTGCACGAGACAAACTCCACTAGAAAACGCTTACCGCGCCCTATGTCTGATTTGCCGTATTGATCACCCGCATTCAAAATATCGGGAATGATGCTGTGAAATGCTTCGGGTGAAAGAAAAAAGTTAATAAAACCAGGGCCTGCAATTTCAACTTTTGTCACAATCGAAGATTGCGGCAATGCACTCTTGATGAGCTCTGCTATCTCACGAGGCTTGCGCTGTGCGGCTTTTGCTAATACCAGCGCAATATTACTAGCAAAATCGCCATGTTCTTTTTCTTTTGTGCTATCAATTTGAATGCGTGGCAACTCAACTTGTAGCTCGCCTTGGATTTGTAATTTTTGTAATGCAGTATGTATCAGTTGTTCGATAGATTGTTTCATTATTTGCAACTATGCCTCTCACGGTGATTGTAGATTTTTTAGTCCTTCAGAGTGGGTTAGATTGTACCTTAAAAACGGCGCACATTGTTATCCATATGCTAGCTTTTTTCAGTTTTCAGATGATGACAGATTAACTAGGCTTGACGTAAGACTTTCGCTCTATCCAAAACAGACAATACCGCAAGAATGAGTGAGACTTAGCTGTAAAAAAACTTGCCAAGCAGCTTAATTTATTGATTAATAGGCGATAATGAGAATGGTTATTGTTGATGCTTTCGTAATTTTCTATTTTTAAGCTATACCTGCATACCACTATCTTCGTTATACTCCCCTTCGTAGTCAAGGATGGCTACTTCACGCAAAAATGGATTTGTGCAACCACTCCTCGTTTTGTGTTCACGGATGGAATGTTGGCACGGATTGCCAAACATGAATACTTCGGACGGTCTTTACCGTCCCTTTTTTTGCCTTGGATTTAGTCAGGAATCGATTTTACTCGCCGACCAACGATTTATTAGAAATCCCTCTTTTGCTCAACTCCATACCAAACTTTAATCTAATTGCTGCAGCCTCACATATTTTTTTTGAATAATTTTCTGAAAATTTTCATCGATCCTTGACCAGTCGAGCACATCTACTTTGATAGGTAACGTAGACTCACTAAACGCACTCACTAAACTTCCCAAAAGATCCAAAGGCAGCGGCTCGGATGTCATGATCACCAAATCGAGATCAGAAAATTTTTTAGCTGTTTTATTTATTCTTGACCCAAACACTCTTACTTCAACACCCGGTACGTATTGATGCAAAATATTTTTAACAAGAGAAAGATATTGTGAATCTAAATCAATATCAGAGGGATTCATCGATTTTTTTCTTTTAATGAATTTAATAACTGTCTGGCATCATCTAAAAAAGACAGCGCTATTTCATAAACTTCTTGCGCCATTTTTTCATTATAAGCATGCGAAGTTAGGTTACGAAATTTGCGGTAATTAATCCAACGCGCAGGATCTTGAACAATGCCGCGAATTGCACCTTCACGCACTAAGTCGTTAAAATTAAATTCGTCTACTATTGCAGGAGAAGGAGAATCAAGCTCCAGCCGTCGCTTGAGCATTTTCCAACAAAGCTCATAAGTAAATTCAAAACATTGAATGACTGAGTTACGAAATTGTTGGAAAAGAGGCTCATCTTTTTTCGCCATATCAGAATGAGAATAATTGACTGCTTCGCTGAGACGATACACTGCTTTTTCTAAGGAGGTTAAGTCCAGTTCCATTTTAAACATCTTCAGGTTTTTCATACGGCAACTTGAAGTCACAAGGCGTATGCGGACAAACCAACTCTGTGCCGCGACGCTTTGTTGTTTTGATCGTAAGAAGAGGCCACGCACAAGTCGGGCAAGGTTTATTGACAGGCTCATTCCAAATCGCATATTTGCAATCAGGATAACGTGCGCAGGAATAAAAAATCTTTCCATAGCGTGATTTGCGCTGCAGCATTTTTCCCTGATGACATTCAGGACAATCTACGCCTGTATCCAGCGGTTTTGTCAGCGATTCTAAATGTTTGCAGTTTGGATAATTGCTACAACCAATAAATTTACCGTAACGACCCACTTTAATTTGCAAAGGAGAATTGCATTTTGGACAAAGACGTCCTTCAACAACTTCCGGTTGAATCGCATTCGCTTTGTCTTCGTCTACACTTCGCGTGTAATTACAATCAGGGTATCCTGTACAACCGATGAATCGATTATGCTTCCCTAAACGTATAGACAACGGCAAGCCACACTGCGGACAATTTTCATCTAAGGCTTCTTGGGTGACATCTTTTCGCTGAACCGTTTCTAAAATTTCATCGACCAAATGTTTAAAAGGCCCCCAAAATTGATCCAGCAAAGGAACCCATTCTTTTTCGCCGCGTGAAATTTCATCCAGTGCATCTTCTAGTTTTGCCGTAAAATCATAATCGACATATTGGGTAAAATATTTTGTTAAAAATTTATTAACAACACGCCCCACGTCCGTCGGATGGAATCGTTTCGATTCTAAATTGACATATTCTCGATGTTGTAACGTATAAATAATCGCAGCGTACGTTGAAGGTCTACCAATACCATGCTCTTCTAATGCTTTAATCAAGGTAGCTTCAGAATAACGAGGTGGCGGCTCAGTAAAATGTTGGTTACAGTCAATATCATCCAACGTCACTTCTTCGCCTTCTTTTAATGGAGGCAAAATGCGTTCTTCATCTTGATCGGGCTTTTTATCGTCTAGACTTTCTTGATAGACATGCATAAAACCGGGATCAGCAATCACCGAACCATTGGCACGAAAATTATTTTTGGGTCCACAACTTAAATCGGCAGCGACTGTGTCAATCGTTGCATGAATCATTTGGCACGCTACCGTACGTTTCCAAATTAAATCATATAATTTGTATTGTTCAGGCGTTAAAAATTCTTTAATCGCTTCTGGAAGGTGCAATACCGATGTTGGCCGAATTGCTTCATGCGCTTCTTGAGCGTTTTTAGCCCTTGTTTTATAGACTCTTAGCTCATCTGGCACATTATTTTTGCCATAGCGATCCTCAATCAACTGGCGAATTTCAGCGATGGCTTCAAGAGACAAATTGACCGAGTCAGTACGCATATACGAAATCAAACCCACTGCGCCGCCGCCAATATCGATACCTTCATAGAGTTGCTGAGCGGTACGCATGGTTTTTTGCGCGGTAAATCCAAGCTTTCGTGCGGCTTCTTGTTGTAATGTCGATGTAATAAACGGTGCTGCCGGATTACGTTTACGTTGCTTTTTATCTACCTTGGTAACAACTAATTTTCCTTTAGCTGCCTTCAATAATGCTTTTTTAACTTTTTCAGCTTGTTCAGCATTGGTAATGGAAAATTGTTCTTGCTTCTCACCCTCATAAATCGTTAACTTTGCTGTGAATGGAATATTATTTGTTTGTGTACGCGCAGCAATATCCCAATATTCTTGGTTAACAAATTTTTCAATTTCTTCTTCGCGCTCAACAATCATTCTCAATGCGGGGCTTTGCACTCGTCCTGCTGATAAACCACGACGAACTTTTCGCCACAACAATGGCGATAAGTTAAATCCGACTAAATAATCCAACGCCCTTCGCGCTTGCTGAGCATTCACCAACTCCATCGAAATATCACGTGGATTATCAATTGCAGCTTGTACTGCAGTTTTTGTAATTTCATGAAATACGACTCGATTAACCGGTTTTTTCGTCAGTAATTCACGATCATGCAAAATTTCATAAACGTGCCATGAAATCGCTTCACCTTCACGATCAGGGTCAGTTGCCAGATAAAGAGCATCTGACTTTGTCATTGCTTTCACAATCGCGGCAACATGTTTCGCATTTTTTTCAATTAACTCATACTTCATTGCAAAATCATGCTCGGTATCGACAGCACCTTCTTTGGGTAACAAATCTCGTACGTGTCCATAGGACGCTAAGACTTCAAAGCCAGGGCCTAAATATTTTTTAATGGTCTTTGCCTTAGCAGGGGATTCGACGATGACTAAGTTTTTAGACATAAAAGTAAATCTTCCTTAGAGTATTATGGGGCTGCTAACTTTCGTTTTTTTTATTTGCTGGATAACAATCACATACGAAAATTATAAAAATAGAAATCTAATGCAACACATCAAATGCATCAGACAAAATCATATCTTGGAGTAATGATAAGGCTGATTTTTTATCGGGCTGACTAAACAACACCATTAACACAACCCATTTCACACGTCCCAAATCAACCGCCCGACTATCCAAGGCCATGACTCTATCAATCACAATTTCACGAGTAGTCGGATCTAAAATACCTAACTGCTCTAAATAAAGTAAAAATCCGCGGCCCTCAACGCCTAATTGTTCGCTTTCTTCTGTCAAAAAGTGTCTGAGCGAAGGAGAAGCTAATATTGGGGCAGCTTCCACGGCAACCTTAAATCGGCTCAGCCCATCTAACCAATCTAGCGCGCAATCGATCTCACCGCGAGTAAATCCAACCCTTTCTAGCTCGACGGCAATCGTTTGATTATCCGTTTTCAAAGCAACGTTGCCATCCATGTAATTTTCAAATATAAACATTAATACATCAAACATAGTCACCATTTCTACTTAAATTTCAAATACCTAGCGGTGTACGAATATAGCCGCCAGGGACAACTCGGACATAATTCCGCAACTCTAATGACAACAGCATGGAGGAAACTTCGCTCGCAGTCAATCCACTTCGCATAATAATAGAATCAAATGTGGTAACAGAATGGTCAATAACTATCAGAAATTCTCGCTGCTTGGGCTCTAAAACAACACTGTTATCCACTTCCAATTTAACAGTAGACTCATTAGACCTATTCATAGGTTTGCCAGGGAACAGCGGAGATGAATGGTTTGATTGCATAGCGCTCACCCCACGCAACGGGCCCAATTCTTCTAAAATATCACTCGCATTTTCAATTAACTTTGCCCCTTCTCGAATGAGTTGATGACACCCACGCGCCAGCGGATTATGAATCGAGCCCGGGATAGCAAATACCTCTCTGCCCTGCTCTGCCGCAAAACGAGCAGTAATCAAAGACCCACTGCGTATTGCAGCCTCAATCACCACCACACCCAAACTAAGCCCGCTAATAATGCGATTGCGTCTCGGAAAGTTTTCACGATGCGGCGGCATATCAAGCGGAAACTCACTCACCAAAGCACCTTGACGAATAATCTGCTCAGCTAATTTTTGATTACTCCTGGGATAAATTTGGTTTAAGCCAGATCCTAATACCGCAATCGTTTGACAGTTAGCTTTCAAAGCTCCCAAATGACTTGCTGTATCAATACCTAATGCTAATCCACTCGTCACCCACAGTCCCGCTTGTGCTAAACAGCGCGCATAGTCATCAGCCATTTCTATTCCACCATGTGTCGGATGACGCGAGCCGACCATTGCTATTTGCGGCGTTGATAAAATATTCGCGTATCCTTGCACATAAAGTACTAATGGCGCATCTGGCAATTGACGTAATAATTCGGGATACGATTTGTCCGCTTGTGTCAGCACATAACAATTTGGTTGCTGACTCCATAAAATATCTTGTTCGGCGACCTTCCAATTTGGATTTTTCAAAACATGAATTTCTTTATTGGTTAAACCAATTTCTTTTAACTCAGCAAACGATGCTGAGAATAATGTTTGTATATTAGAAAAATAGCTTAACCATAATTTAAATGTGACGGGGCCTATTCCTGGGAAGCGTGTCGCTGCCAGCCAATAGATCGCATCTGCTGATGTCTTTTGCATAGGTAATACTCTTGTTTGTGATTTGAGAAGTGGTGATGATTGTGAAACGAATTATTGCAGGGCTAGCTCAGGATGGACGCAAAGATTAACTGTGTGGGACGTTATTTTCAATAGAAATATGTTGCTAACTAGTGTCCATTGGCGAAAAAAAGACTCATAATTTACGCCAAATAGGTCTAAATCCATAGCTATTTGGCGGAATAAGGAAGTATAATTTACGCCAAATACCATTCAATCCAACCCTAATTGGCGAATTATTTTTTATGAATACATATTTTATTGAAAAAAAAGAAGATTTTATAGGTCGTCAGGAGGAGAAAAAACGGCTCAATGAAATAACGGCCCAAGCGGGTGCAAAAATCATTATTGTCTATGGGCGCAGGCGAGTAGGGAAAACAGAATTATTGGAACAGACTTTTAGAGAGCGTAATTTGTTAAAATTTGAAGGACAAGAACAATTACACCCTCCTGAGCAAATGCAGTTTGTTATGCAACAACTAGCCGGCTATGCACAAGAGCCATTATTAGAAAAAGTTAAAATATCCAGCTGGGTTGATGTTTTGCAATATATTGCAGAAAGGACAGCTCAAGGGAAATGGACAATTTATTTTGAAGAAGTGCAATGGTTAGCAAATTATGAACCCCACTTCATTTCCGCCTTAAAATATATGTGGGATAATTTTTTTAGACATAATGCACAATTAATTATTATCTTATGTGGATCATCACCCTCATTCATGATCAATGAAGTCATAAAATCACGAGCGCTTTATAATCGTTCGCAGTATGAATTACCATTAAAAGAATTTAATTTAATAGAAACACAAGCCATGTTAAGCAATCATTCTCAGCGAGAAATTCTAGATGCTTATTTAACAATTGGCGGGATGCCAGAATATTTATTAAGACTAAAAAATAAAACTTCTGTATATCTTAAACTATGCAATGAATCTTTTTTACCCGGCGCTTTTTTTTCTCGCGAATTTGAAAAAATATTTACTAGTAGCTTAGCTAAAAATAAGCATTATAAAAAAATTGTCGCATTTCTCAGTAAATATAAATACTCCACGCGCGACAAAATTAGAGAGCATTTAAAATTAAAATCAGGTGGCGGCTTAACAGCCCTTTTGCAAGATTTAGAAGTATGCGGCTTTATTGAAAAATATACTCCTTATAATTTAGCGGATAATAGTTTATTAGCACGCTATTGTATCAACGATGCTTATTTACAGTTTTATTTTAAATTCATTCAGCCTGTAGAAAAACGTATTACGAATGGAGACTTTACTAGCAATCCTTTGCATGCGTTAAATATGACAAATTATCAAAAATGGCTTGGCTTTGCCTTCGAAAGATTCTGCCGCAAATATCAACGTATATTCGCTAAGATACTAGGTTTTTCTGGTATCAACTATCGTGTGGGAACTTATTTTAGCAAACAGTCTGATAAAGGCGAACCTGGCTTTCAAATTGATCTGATTTTCGATAGAGACGATCATGTCTTAACAATATGCGAAATAAAATACCTGCAAACCAAAGTGACTGGAAAAATTATTGAAGAATTTAATAAAAAACTAGAATTATTTCCTAACAAAAACAATAAAACACTGCAAAGAGTTTTAATTACAAATTCCAGCGCGGATAACACGCTATTAAGACGAGCCTATTTTGACAGAATAATCGATCTAACTGATATTTTTAGCATTGAAAATTGGTCCATTTGAAATTCTTATATAAATATGAATATTCACTTTTTTAAATTCAAGCAATCACAACTCTTTGATTTAATGTAAATGTTGAATAATATATACTTTATAAAGAATAAATACATTGAAATAATACACTTTATAAAGTATGTTTATGATATGCATATTACAACAAAAGGCAAGCCGCAATGCTTAAATTCGTACCCATATTGACTGAGTGGCAAAACATCATTGCGAATGTTCAAGGCATAGAAAGGGATTATAATAAGGAATTATTTTCAGCATCCAACTCTAAACCTATCAAAATAATTACCGGCTTTAGGCGTAGCGGCAAATCGTTCTTAGTACAGATGGTAGCAAAAGCACTTATCGAACAAAAAAAAATTGTGCTAGCAAATTTGCTTTATCTCAATTTTGAAGACTATCGGCTAACAGAAATTCAAAACATAAATGATTTAGATGCAGTCGTGCAAATGTTTTTACATGAACTTGCACTGCCTGGCAAAAAGTTGTTGATTTTCGATGAAATTCAACTCGTCCCAGACTGGGATAAATTAATTCGCACGTTATATGAAAAAGAACGTGATATTGAAATTTTTTTAACAGGATCTAATTCAGAATTATTATCCTCTGAAATAGGCAGTAATTTAGCAGGCAGATATGTTTCTTTTGAGATATTACCATTTAGTTTTAAAGAATTTTTATCATACCAAGAATTGATTATTGATACCGAAAAAGATTTTTATAAAAATGCAGCCAGCATTAAACGTTCGTTCACACAGTATCAAAAGTTTGGTGGGCTTCCTGAAATTTTTACGATTAATAATGCGAACACAAAATATTCTTATCTACAAGGGATTTTAAGCAAAGTTATTTTAGACGATATTATTCAGAGATTTCATGTAAGACAACCTATTCTCATCGAAAAAATCATCCATTTTATGCATGTTGCAGTAGGTAATATTATTAGCCCAACCCGAGTAGCTAACTTCCTTAAGAGCGAAGGCATTCAAACCAAACAAGATACCATTTCTACATACATGGATTACATTGTGAAAACATTTGCAATGTATGAAGTTGATAGATTTGATTGGAAATTAAAACGCATTTTTAATACCAACAAGAAATACTATTCCGTCGATACAGGCTTAATTAATTTATTTCCCAGCTTGGGGAATAATTATCCTAAGCAATTAGAGAATCTTGTATTTTTGAAATTAAAAAAATCATTTTCATCTATTTATTATGGCACATTAGAAAATGGCAAAGAAATAGATTTCATTGCTCAAGATAAATCTAACAATTTTTATAAATTTCAAGTGACTCAAACAGTAACCTCGGAAAACAAAACCAGAGAATTGTCGTCATTTATTTTGTCAGATAAATATTTACATAAAATGAATAATATTTTGCTGACGATGGATGAGAAAGAGGAAACTCTACAGATTGAAGGCTGTGTTATTGAAAAAAAATATTTACTCAAATGGTTATTAGAACCGGATAAAACATAACAATGATCCTAGTCAGGATCAAAAAGATTCCGCCGGTTATATATTTTTATATTCGGCGAAATATTTATTATCCTAGATTATTTACGTAGTAACTCAACCTGCTTATTAGCATAAATTAAACGCTCAGCAAGTGTCTGGATAATGAATCCATCAAAAGCAACAGCCAAATGAGGAGCTTGTTTTTTCATCTCCTCTATCTTTGCAAGGGTAAGCTTTTGTAAAACACAATCCTGCTCGACGATAACAGAAGCTGAACGTGGCTGATGGATATACAAAGCAATTTCACCCACTATATTTCCAGGGCCAATGGTCCTTAACCGTATTTTTTGATGGCCTTCTAAATAAATAGTCACCTGACCTGATTCGATATAATAAAGCTCACTCGATGGATCTCCTTGACGAAATAAGTAACTGTCCTTACTGAGCGCGACTTTCTCAAAATAATTTTTGAATTGACCAATGGCTTGGTTATCACTCACATATTCGCGCAGCCTGATCTCTAAAGAAAAAACTTGTTCTGACGTTATTTTTTTCTTTTCAAGAATATCATCTTCACACCATTCCAACGCGCTATCGCACGTTTGAAAAACTTTCAGAGCAGAACCTTCAGTTATCACATTACTTTTCTCTAATAATTCATAAATTTTATGATCGACATCAGTTAAAAAAATTAAAACTTTTTTCTTCTCAGCCAGTTGTTTTATTTTTTCGAAACTGACTGTTGCAGAGCAATCTAATCCCGTTAAGTGACTAAAATCATAAATAATATATTTTACTTCTGCGAAGTGCTTAAACCTATCCTGAAGTTTTTTTAACAGTGCATTTGCATTTCCAAAAAATAAAAAATTCTGCAATTGAAAATACAATATTTCAGTTGAGTACTTCTGCAATATTTTTTGTGTATCAGGATCACGCTGTTTATTGCTATGCAAATAGTCTCCTTTCAACATCGATTTGACAACACTGATATGGCTATACTTAACGACAAAAAATCCGATAGAAATTAATATTCCCGCCAAAATACCTTGCAACAAACCTACGATAGCAATGACTAATAAAATCGAAATAATAATAACGAAATCAGGCCAAGGAAGTGTTTTTCGAATATCGTAAACCCAATGTTTTAGAAATGACATACCAAAATACATTAGCAGGGAACCCACAAGAAGACGAGGGACATACGCTAATACAGTCAACCCAATAAATATTCCAACAATACAAATCAAGGCAGCAAACAAACCTGCTAAACGCGAATGTGAAGCGGCACCATGCTGGGTTTTATAGTTTAACATGGTATCTGTTACTGTCATATAACCTGTTATGCCTCCCACCAAACTCGATAAAAAATTCCCTACACCAGCAACGCATAGCTCACGATTAAAATTAATATCTTTTTTAAGCGAAACCTCTAATCCAGTTGCATTAAATAATATAGCAATTGTACTTAATAAAGAGATTGCCAACATGTTAGTTATTTGAGAAAAAACGGTATACCAAGCGATATGATGTAAATCAATGCTATGCACTGACAGTGCCTTTCCGCCTGACTTGGCTAGATTTAGTAAATATCCCTGATCTCTGACATCACTCATCGGTATCTTAAAAACAAACACAACCGCATAAAATAAAACAACTCCTCCTAAGATAAGTGAAGGCCACTGCAGCGGATGATGCGTTCCCTCCGTCAACTTTATTAATAAAATGGCATATATTAGCGCTGGCAACCAGTGAAGCAGCACCATCCCATCAGCAAACAATGCAGATACACCATTCAGCGTAGGAACAAGAACAGTAAACGAACCAGAAAACAAGAACCAGCCGATACCCGCTAGAAATCCTCCGACAACAGGATAAGGCATGAAAGAAACAAGATTACCAATTTTTAAAACACCCAAAATAATAAAAAGTATTCCTGTTATCGCCGTTGCCATTCCTACTGAAATAAATACAGTAGATAAGACAGAGTCAGTAGAATGTTGTGCAGCTAACATAGAAGCAACAGATGCTGCCATAATTGAGAATACTGCTAACGACTCATCCTGCGCTTCTGCAATTGCAATCGGCAACGAGCTAAACAAGGCTGTTATTGTCATAACAATCGCAGCCCCCGTCAAAACCATTATAAATCCCAGCGAAAAATACTCTGTTAATTGACCCGAATACACAAATGCTGAATACGACACAGCACCAATAATTGCATTCAATCCAATGATGAGGCCTGCAATAGCATTGACAGATAATTGAGAAAACGTAGTAGGCAAGTCGAGTTTTTTGATCAGTGTCTTTGGCATGATTTGTCCTTCTATCCACTAACGAATGACATCTAACAACTGTGCACTAATATTCAAATGACATTGCTCATCAAGCTCTCGTATACAGGTCGGACTTGTTACGTTTATTTCAGTCAAATAATCTCCGATGACATCTAACCCCACAAAATACAGGCCTTTTTCTCGCAACGTAGGCCCCACTTGCTGACAAATCCAACGATCTCTCTCAGTGAGCGGCTGAGCAACTCCCTGCGCACCTGCTGCTAAATTACCTCGCCATTCTCCTTTCGCAGGAATTCGCGCAAGACAAAATGGGACAGGCTCACCATTAATCATCAAAATTCGCTTATCGCCTTTGGTTATTTCAGGAATAAATTTTTGCGCCATCATGTAAGCGTTTTCAAAATGTGTCAGTGTTTCAAAAATGACATTGATATTCGCATCATTTTCATTGACCAAAAAAACGGAAGAACCACCCATCGCTTCCAAAGGCTTACAAACAATTTTTTTTTGTTCTCGCAAAAATTGATGTAGCAATGCGTGACTACGAGTCACTACGGTTGGTGGACAACACTGGGGAAACCACGCTGCAAATAATTTTTCATTCGCATCTCGCAAGGATTGCGGCTTATTGACTACAAAAACTCCTTGTTTTTCGGCATGCTCTAGTAAATAAGTCGTGTAAATATATTCTCTATCAAACGGAGGATCCTTACGCATTAACATCATATCAAGATCCGCTAAAGCAATTTTTTTTGTCTCTCCAAATTCAAACCATTTATTTTTATCTTCATAAACAGTTAACTCACGGCTGTTTCCAAAAACAATGCCGTCACGTAAAAATAAATCACGCTGTTCGAAATAAAAAATTTTCCAACCGCGGCGCGAGGCTTCCCACAACATGGCTAACGTACTATCTTTTTTTACATTGATGGAACCAATCGGATCCATCACGACGCCGAGGGATACTGTCATCATGACTTCTTCTGTTGATCTAGAATTTCACGCGCTGCTGCTAACATACTTAATCGCGCAATAACACCATATGCATAAAAACGATTTTGACATTGGTCAGGTACATTATTTGGAACAGGTTTTTGACACGTATTGGCAAATGGTAAAGGCTCGAAATGCATTCCTGGCGCATTGAGATTTTCATCGACTCCGCGTTCTTTGTGTAAACGATAAAATCCACCGACGACTCTCTCACCCCACAGATAGACAACAGGTTCAGCAACCGCATTATCATCACCCCACGTTTCAAATGTATGCACGCCTTCTTGCACAATCACACTGCTTACAGGTTGTCCGCCTTTGGATTTAGACATGTGCGTACGTTGTTTGCGATTTAATTTCAACATTTCATCAGTGCTTTTTACCATCATGACAGCCATACCATACGTGCCAGCATTTGCTTTGATAACAACATAAGGTTCATGAGGAATGTTATATTCGCTATATTTCTTCCGAATCTCTGTTAATAACTTATCAACATTTTCGACTAAACAATCTTGCCCCTTCCCTTCCATAAAATTCACTTCTTCACATTGCTTAAACAACGGAGAAATAAACCATGGATCAATGTCGATTAGCGTTGAAAATTCTTCGCTAATATCCGCATAATATTGAAAATGTTCTGTCTTCAAACGCTGGCTCCACCCCAACTCTGCAGGCGGAGTAATACGTTGATCTAAACCTTGCAAAAGATCAGGAATACCTTCCGATAAGTCATTGTTTAGCAAAATCAAATCTGGGACAAATCCATCCACTTGAATTTTATTTTTTACTCGCTTTAATGGTTCCAGTTTAATTCGACCCTGTTGTACTTCGACATCTTTCGCTTCAAGCAAATCAGGTAATAAAGAACCCACTCGCACAACGAACCCATCAGACTGTAACATCTCTAATAACGCACTCACATTTTCCCAATAAAATTGATTGCGTGTATGGTTTTCAGGAATTAATAAAATATTTCTGGCATTTGGCTCCAATTTTTTTAATGTTATTTTTGCAGCTTCACTCGATAAATTTACAAATTCTGGGTTTAATCTCAAATTATTAAAACCGCCAGGAAATAAATTCATATCGACAGGCGCCAATTTAAATCCTGCATTGCGCAAATCAACTGACCCATAAATCGGTGCAGGACTTTTTTGCCATTGAGCTTGCAACCAGCTTTCAATTTCTTTTTGCTTATCCAAAATATTTTTTTCTAATAATTGCAGAGGGCCTGTTAATGCCGTCGTTAAATGAGGTGTTTGAAAATATTCTGTTTGCATATTTGCACCTTAACAAGACTGCACATTGGGAGCGCAGAGGTTAGTTTTATTTCGTTCTAGATTAGCAAGAAAATCAGCTGTATTAACTTCACCAATAATATTTTTGCTAGGCAAATCTTCGCCGGGTCTAAACAATAAAATAGTCGGTGGAGCAACGACCTGAAAACGTTTTAACAATGACTTGTCAAACATATTATTTTGGGTGACATCTGCTCGCAATAAAATATAATTCTGCAAAGCTCCTTTAACTTCTGTTTGAGTAAATACATTTTTATCCATTGCAACACAAGAGACACACCAATCGGCATAAAAATCTAGCATCACTTTTTGATTATTTTGTTTTGCTTGCCTTAGCTCCGCATCTAATTGTTGCATGGACTGAATGGTCACAAAGTGAAGTGACTGCGAAGCCTGGTGACTGATTGTTACACCGCTTAATGGTGCAAAAGGGTCTGAATTTCCCAATAGTGAACCGACAATCAAAATGAATCCATAGGTTAAAAAACTTATCCCTAACCCTCTATTGACTTTATGCCAATGGGGATGTGCCGCACGATAGCGCCAAAATAAAACAGCCGCAATAATCGCTAACAAAGACCATAAAAATAAAATAACGGTAGGAGACAATATACGAGCCATCATCCAAATCGCGAGACCTAGCATCATCACACCAAACAATTGTTTGATGACATTCATCCACGCACCCGTTTTAGGCAACAACTTTCCAGCTGACGCACCAATAATCAGCAAAGGAATTCCCATACCTATTCCCAACGCCAACAAAGCCGTGCCGCCCAACACCACATCCCCCGTATTCCCAATATAGGCTAGAACACCGACTAGTGGCGCCGTCACACAAGGCGATACAATTAACGTTGAAATGGCTCCCATGAAAAATACACCAACGTAAGTTCCACTTTTTTGTCGATTACTGTGGGTAATCATCCAGTGATGCCATTTGCTCGGTAACGTCACTTCGTACAATCCAAATAACGACAACGATAACAATACAAATACACCGCTAAATACGCTAATAACCCAAGGTTTTTGCAGTGCCGTTTGGATGCTGCTTCCTGCTGATGCAACAAGCATACCGGCTAAGGCATAGGCTATTGCCATTCCCAGCACATACGACAATGCCAAGGTAAACGCTTTTCCGGTACTAATCTTTTTTCCATAACCAACAATAATCCCCGAAATAATTGGAATCATGGGTAAGACGCAAGGCGTAAACGCTAATAATAATCCTAGACCTAAAAAACCTAAAATAATTGCAAAATAATGCTTACCAACTAACAATTGCGTCGCATAACCTTGATCATTTATTTTTTCAGGAGGCGTGTCTATTTCTCCTGAATTGATTGTATGATTTTGCAAATCCACCTGAAGAGTTTGTTTGATGGGTGGATAGCAAAAACCTTGGCTCGAACAACCTTGGTAACTTACTTCAAGTACCCCTGTCTTTGTATTTCCAATGAGAGGAATAGTCACACTTAAATTATCCGTGTAAGCTTGATACTTTCCACGAATTTTGTCTTGCTTCTCATGGCCTGGCGGCAAAACAACTTCGCCCAGCTTAGCATTGTCGTTTGACGTAAACTCTATACTTACTCGATCTCGATATAAATAATAGGTGGGAGCAATAGTCCATTGTAAATTAAGCGTATTGGTATTATCTATCGAGCTTGCGAACTGAAATGCTTGATCTGCCGGCAAAGGTTGTATGGATTCTTGTGCAAAACTAATGGAAAGAATAGTGTAAAGGAAAAAACTGAATATTATTTTAATCATGAGTTATCCTCAAAAGCCCCGGCAATTTCCCTTCTCCCCTTGTGGGAGAAGGTGGTCCGTAGGACCGGATGAGGGGGCGTTTAAGACCGAGCCTCATCTAAAAAAATAAACAAATGGAAGAGCGTTCAGGACGGTCTCCCCATAAAAACTATCATTAGCCGTCATGGCCCCCTCATCCGCCCTGCGGGCAGACACGTAAACACTCTTACATACCCACAAGGGGGAGAAGGGAAATTGTCATGACATTATACCGTATTTTTACACGAATATCCCTTGACTCTACACTTTTTCAAGATATTATTGGCACTCTCAACTTGAGAGTGCCAATGTCTGCCCCCATATATACCTCACGGGTGAATAAACAGATAGATACACCCATAGGTAATATACAAGAAGATTATTTTTAATGTCATTTGGAGAAACATAAATATGAGTAAGATTCGTCCGTTATCCGACCGAGTTGTTGTCCAAGCTCAAGAAACTGAATTAAAAACCCCAGGTGGAATTGTTATTCCAGATACCGCCGATAAAGACAAGCCTATTCGCGGCAAAGTGATTGCGATTGGAAATGGCAAATATATTGAAGGCAAACTCCAACCACTACAAGTTAAAATTGGCGACAACGTTTTGTTTGGCAAATATGCTGGCACCAATATCAAATTAGAAAACACTGAATATCTCGTGATGCGCGAAGAAGACATCATGGGCGTGCTGGAATAAGTATAACATCACTGATTTATTAAATTGACTATAAACTAAAGAGGAAAATAATCATGGCTGCTAAAGATGTAAGATTTGCCGATGATGCGCGTCAACTCATGCTGGCTGGCGTAAACGAACTTGCGAATGCAGTTCAAATCACCATGGGACCACGTGGTCGTAACGTTGTAATTGATAAATCCTTTGGTGCACCTACTGTTACTAAAGACGGTGTTTCTGTAGCAAAAGAAATTGAATTTAAAGATAAATTCAAAAATATGGGCGCTCAGATGGTTAAAGAAGTTGCGTCACAAACTTCTGATGAAGCTGGCGACGGTACAACAACTGCTACTGTATTAGCACGTCAAATTCTGGTAGAAGGCTTGAAAGCTGTTGTGGCTGGCTTCAATCCAATGGATTTAAAGCGCGGCATCGACAAGGCTGTTGCTGTTGCTGTAGATGCTTTGAAAAAACTATCTGTTCCTTGCAAAGACGACAAAGCAATTGCGCAAGTTGGAACAATCTCCGCTAATTCCGATGAATCCATTGGCGAAATCATTGCAAATGCAATGGCTAAAGTGGGCAAAGAAGGCGTGATCACCGTTGAAGAAGGTTCTGGTTTAGAAAATGAATTAGATGTTGTTGAAGGTATGCAGTTTGATCGTGGGTACCTCTCACCTTACTTCATCACCAACCAACAAAACATGTCAGCTGAATTAGAAAATCCATTCATCTTAATCGTTGACAAAAAAATCTCTTCTATTCGTGATTTATTACCTGCACTCGAAGCAGTTGCTAAATCCGGCAGATCATTATTGATTATTGCTGAAGACGTTGAAGGCGAAGCATTAGCAACTCTCGTTGTTAACCACATGCGCGGCATCGTAAAAGTATGCGCAGTCAAAGCACCTGGTTTTGGTGATCGTCGTAAAGAAATGTTGCAAGACATTGCTACACTAACCAAATCACAAGTTATCGCTGAAGAAGTTGGCCGCACCCTTGAGTCAACCACTCTCGCTGACTTAGGTTCTGCTAAACGTATTCACATCACCAAAGATAACACCACGATTATCGATGGCGCTGGCGATAAAAAAGAAATTGAAGACCGCATCAAACAATTGCATGCTCGCATTGCTGACACAAGCTCTGACTATGACAGAGAAAAATTGCAAGAACGCGTTGCAAAATTAGCAGGCGGCGTTGCTGTTATCAAAGTTGGTGCAGGCTCTGAAATCGAAATGAAAGAAAAGAAAGCTCGCGTTGAAGATGCACTTCACGCTACACGTGCTGCAGTTGAAGAAGGCGTTGTTCCTGGTGGCGGCGTTGCATTAGTTCGCGCATTGCAAGCTATCAAAAACATCAAAGGCGCTAACGATGGCCAAGACATGGGTATTTCCTTAACCCGCAAGGCACTTGAAGCTCCTTTACGTCAAATCGTTGCAAACGCTGGTTACGAAGCTTCTGTTGTTATCAACAAAGTTATCGAAGGCAAAGGCAACTTTGGTTTCAATGCTGCAACCGGTGAATACGGCGACATGATTGAAATGGGTATCTTGGATCCTACCAAAGTAACCCGCACCGCATTACAACTCGCTGCATCTGTTTCCGGTATGATGATTACCACAGAATGCATGATCACTGACATGCCAAAAGAAGAATCCGCTGATATGGGTGGCGCTGGTGGTATGGGCGGCATGGGTGGTATGGGCGGAATGGGTGGCATGGGCGGAATGATGTAACCCTAACGTTCCATTGAAAAACCCCGCCTTGCGGGGTTTTTTTTGTCTTCGTGATGAAATCTATATATGTATTGAACAAGACATGATACCATACTGCCCAATATACATATATTGGTATCAATATAGATCTAAAACGAGGGCATTATGTTTTCATACGAAAAGTTCTTAAGCGAGCGCTCTTTCGGAGCTAATAAACCACAACCTACCGAAAAAAAATATCAATCTCTACCGGCTCGTCCACTAGCACCCCAAATAAAACAAAAATCACAGGCTGAAATAAACAGAGAAAATTTTTTATTACATTTAAACACTCGTCGCCAAGCACTCCAAAATAACGTAAAAAACCTCCATGAACTAGCAGCAAAATATACCCATGAATCAGCACTCACAGGTTTATCTTACGCCTATCAGGATATTGAAGACTTAAGAAAAGTTACTGAATATTTACATGATGCCTTAGATGTTGTCACCGTTAAAAACCCAACATCAGAAACACTGGCTGACTTAGAAAATTTTCTTGAAGATAAAGATTACTATAAAAAAATTGAAACGAGAGTTAACAGAATCATTCAAAGATTTCCCAAAGCTGATCCGACTCACAAAGCAGAAGCCGTATTAGTCGTCAATAAAATTAAAAATAATCATGACGAATCAAAATCGCAACTAAAAAATACCGTTGCAGCCAAGCTAGCTAACGAAACAGAATTGAAGAACACAGAAACACCAGGAACACCGACTTTGCTGGATACTTATTTTTAATTTAAAGCAGATCTCTTTTTACTAAAAATCAGGATTGAGGAAGTTACGATAGGTTTTTTGATAATATTCGTTGAAACTTCCAATGCTGAGCATTAGTTAATCATAAATTGCAACTATCATGCAATATTTCTCCGCGCGCTTATAAATAATGACTTTTTAATTGTTAAACATACGATTAGAATCAATAAGACTCTTCATTTAAAGATCAATATGGGCAAACACCTTTCTCAAAAAGTAAATGTGATATTACCTTCTGTATTTATCATTATTTGTATAGTTTTTTATTTTTTTATTATTCGGCCTCAACAAGATTATTATTACGCTCATTATGTAAAAATTAATGGGATCTATTTGCTAAAGCCACTAGAAATTTCAAATTTTGAATTAATTGATAATCACAGTACTACTTTCACTAAAAATAACTTAAAAGGTCATTGGACTCTGTTGTTTTTTGGATTTACGCATTGCAGTGTAGTGTGCCCTACCACGATGGCCAGACTGAATGAAACGTACAAGATATTAGAAAAAACGCTGCCAAATAAGCAGCTTCCTCAGATTGTATTTATCTCTATTGATCCTGATCATGATTCGATTGACAGATTAAATCAATATGTTGCTTCATTTAATCCACATTTTATCAGTGCAAAAACAACAATTGAAAAAACAGCTGCACTAGAGAAACAATTTCATGCGACATCAACAAAAATATTGGAAGAAAATCAAGAACCCAATCTTGACACAATAACGCATAGTTCTGAGATTATATTAGTGAATCCAGAAGCTAACATTCAAGCGTACTTTTATTATCCGCCCCAATCAGACCGTCTTGCGGAAGACTATCATGCAATATTGAAAAAAAACAGAAACTGAAAGATAAATATATCTAGTCTATTCAAACAGAAGAAACTTAAATCAACACATTGTTTATTGAATGTCTTATAATGATAGCATATACCTCTTGTACCTGAATATCTGGGTTTTTGGCGCCCAGATGTGGGGCAGGTTGTATCCTAAAAAATATGAGTATAGTTATTCATATAGGAATATTTTTTAGGATACAAGATGTCTCGCAGATGGGATGCCAAAAACCCAGATATTCAGGTACGAGAGGTATATATATCAAGTAAAAGTTCTTAGAGCTAATTTTTGTTATTTTTTCCAACTTACGACCCTAAAAAGAGGTGCGTAATGAGCGAAAAATTTAGACTGATGATCATCGATGATAATCCTTCTATTCATCAGGATTTTATTAAAATCTTAAAAACAGAATCGGCCAACGAGATTGATAAGCTAAGCGTTGAATTATTTGGCGAAACTCAAAATGCACCTGATCTTCCACAATTTGAAATTGACGTCGCCTCTCAGGGGCAAGATGGTGTTAAAAAAATTAGTGAAGCATTAGAGAGAGGTGAACCTTTTGCGCTTGCGTTTGTTGATATACGTATGCCTCCCGGTTGGGATGGGATAGAAACGATAAAACGTATTTGGCAGATAGACAAAAATATCCAGATTGTTATTTGCACTGCTTACTCAGATTATTCATGGGAAGATACTGTTGTACATTTAGGAAAAACCGACAACTTATTAATTTTAAAAAAACCTTTTGATAGCGTCTCTGTAAGGCAGTTAGCAAGCGCGCTAACGACAAAGTGGATGTTGGCTGAAAAAACTCGTGATTATACCTCGACATTAAAGCAGCAGGTAGATGACAAAACGTTATCGCTGCAAAAATCTCTCTCTTTAATTAAGTCAACATTTGAATCTTCAAGTGATGGCATTATTCTGACAAATCTTGAGGGAGAGATTATTGATTACAACAGTAAACTTGTCACTATGTTACAAGTTCCACAATTTATATTAGACATGAGAAGTGAAGATAAATTTTTAAAGTACCTCGATGATCAATCAGAGGAAGGTGAAAATTTTTTAAAAAAAATGCGAGAGCTAAAACATCATCCAGACGACATTAGTATTGATGTTATTAAACTTACAAATGGCAAAATTTTTGAGTGTTATTCACAGCCGCATAAACTTAACGATAAAATAATAGGTCGGATATTAGATTTTCGTGACATTACTAAGCGAGCCTTGTTGGAACAAAAGTTACAACATCAAGCAACACATGATACGCTCACTGGATTGGCAAATCGTGTTTTGCTGCTTGATAAGCTTAAATTAGCCATAAAGACCTCTCAACAATGTCACTCATCTTTTTCCGTCCTTTTTATTGATTTTGATCGATTTAAATTAATTAATGATAGTCTTAGTCATTTAGCTGGAGATGAATTATTAAAAATCGCAGCACAACGATTGCTAGCGGCTGTTCGCTCTGGAGATTCTCTTGCTCGGCTTGGCGGAGATGAGTTTGTCATTATTTTAATGAACATTGAGAAAGAAAAAGATATTGAAGCGAAAGTAGGAAAGCTAATCAGTATTTTCCAAGAGCCATTTAATATTGAGAACAGGCAAGTCATTATCACATTAAGCATAGGCATTAGCATGTATCCTAAAGATGGCGCGACCGTTAATGAACTTCTTCGCAATGCTGATGCTGCTATGTACGCCGCAAAAGCTCAAAAAGGAAATAATTATAAATTTTTCACTGCTCAAATGAACACAGAAAATCTTGCTATTTTGGATAAAGAAATAGAACTCAGACAGGCCATTGCTAAAGAAGAATTTTTTCTACAATATCAACCACAAATTGATTCAGTTAGTGAAAAATTAGTTGCAGTAGAAGCGTTGATTCGCTGGAACCATCCAACAAGAGGAATTCTTTTGCCTATAGATTTCATTCCGCTTGCTGAAGAAACTGGGCTGATTGTATTTATGGGCGAATGGGTGTTAAGAAAGGCATGCGCTCAAAATAAAGCATGGCAAGATGCTGGATTTCCTCCAATTCGAGTGGCTGTTAATGTCACAGCACAGCAATTTAAACAAGAACTAAGCTTCGTAGAAACTGTTAAAAATATTTTGCAAGAAACAAAGCTAGAGGCAAAATATCTGGAGTTAGAACTAACGGAAAATGTTATTCTGAGCAATCTGGAAATTATTCGAACAGCTGCAGAGTTAAAAAAATTAGGTGTTATTATCGCAATTGATGACTTTGGTACAGGATATTCCAGCTTGAGTTATTTACATAAAATCCCATTAGACAGACTAAAAATAGATAGATCTTTTATTCAGCATATTCAGTCTAATAAAGATGATGAGGTTATCATCCGCGCAGTGATTGCAATGGCAAAAAATTTAAATCTAGAAGTTCTTGCTGAAGGTGTTGAGACACTTGATCAATTAAACTTTTTAAAAAAAAATCAATGTAATGATGTGCAAGGTTTTTATTTTAGTAAACCATTGTCAGCAAATGACCTAGAGAACTATTTCAACCAACACACACAAGTTGCTAATAAGAAATCTCAGGAGGGTGAATGATTTTTGATATATTTCAGACATTGCCAATTCCTAACAACCATCTGCAAGGTTCCTATGATGTTCGTTTAATTCTATTATCATTTATAGTTGCGATGTCTGCATCCTATATTGCGCTTGATTTAACGGGACGCTTAAGAGATGCCAACAATACCGAGGCCAGTAGACTGTTGTGGCTTATAGGTGGTTCTGTAGCAATGGGAGCAGGTATTTGGGCTATGCATTTCATTGGAATGTTATCATTTACTATTCCAGGAGTATCCCTGCGGTATGATCCATTCTGGACGGTTTTTTCATTGCTAGTTGCTATCATTGCATCTAGTTTTGCTCTTTATTTATTACAATCTACTACGATTCGTCTAGAACACTATATTGTTGGAGGAATTGTATTAGGGTTAGCAATTGCTTCTATGCATTATACAGGAATGGAAGCTTTATTAATCACTTTAAATATTCGTTACTTGCCGAGTATATTTTTTCTCTCAATTTTAATAGCCATTGTGGCTTCGGAAGCTGCTATTTGGATGGCTCTGAAAAGTAATCAAGTTATTTTGCGAATACGCGGACGTATTAAACTTATCAGTGCATTTATTATGGGAATTGCTATTTGTGGTATGCATTACACTGGAATGGCTGCTTCGATCTTTACGCCTCTTTGTATAGTAACGACAATCTCAAAAACAGAAGCATTTGACCCCTCATACTTATCAGTCATTATAGCTACTGTCACATTTGTTATATTAAGTATTGCATTTTTAGCTTCGAACTACAAAGAAGGACTTAATCAGCAGCAGCTTGAAAGGGCACGTCAATTAGGAATGGCTGAGATTTCTGCCAGCGTATTACATAATGTGGGTAATGTATTAAATAGCGTGAAAATATCAACTGACTCAATTGCTGAGCGAGTTTCAGAATCAAAGTTAATGGGATTAGATAAGTTATCTGTACTTTTGAATGAACATAAACACAATTTCACTGATTTTTTTCAAGAGCCTCAAGGAGTTAAAGTAGTAAGTTATATCGACATGCTCGCAAAATATTGGCGTGATGAAAAAAACGCTATTTTGAATGAGATCAATCAGTTAAATAAAAATTTAGAATTAATAACTGAAACAATATCTACCCAACAAGAATTAAGCAAAACAACAGATTTCCAACAGCTGTTCTCAGTTAATGAGCTACTAGATGAGGCTTTGCTAATTACAGGGCTTTCTATAAGTAAAGCAATCCGTGTTGAAAAACATTATGATAAAATAAAACCTACAAAATCCGACAAAGTAAAGCTATTACAAGTTTTAGTAAACTTAATGCATAACTCAAAAGATGCACTGATGGAATCATCTCAGAAAAATAAATTAATGATTCTAAAAACCTTGAAAATTAAAAATGAAAAAATCAGAATCGAAATTTCTGATAATGGCATTGGTATTTCACCAAAAAACCTTAATAAAATTTTTCGCTATGGATTTACGACAAAAGTATTAGGCCATGGCTTTGGATTGCATACAAGCGCTCTTTCCATCAATGCAATAGGTGGAGAGATCAGCGTAAAAAGCGAAGGCCTGCGCAAAGGAGCAACTTTTATTATCGATCTTCCTGTTAGAAATTAGCGTCCCAAACACCTTTGGCATTCAATCGATAATTCAGCCAAATTTCAGGTAAGTTATGCACTTTCTCTTTTAAAGAATACATCTGTCCACCATTGATCGGTGTTGCAAAATGCCAATCGATTCCTGCTGATGCCTGACAAACTTTTTCACCTTCTTCCCAGTGTCCAACATAGGGAACCACTTGAAATTCCAGAGACTGTTTGTTCTGACAAACAAAACCCGAGACGGTTGTTGATGTGCAAGGTACATTTTCAATGCCTTCACCATTTTTGTAGACAGCACACTCTCCTTGATTTTGCATAGGATAATTCGGCGCCCAACTCCAAATATTTGCCGCCAATCTTTCGTCGTTAATCGTTAACATATCCATCGTGGGCCAATTCACATCGCAACGCATGAGGTCTTTGATATCATTAGAATATAATTTGCGAGTGGGTTTTCCCATACTTGACAACACGGTTCTATCTTCAAAAATACGCCAAATATTTTTATGCTGAGGATCATCAACAAACACGGTTTGTTTTGCACAGAGTGGATAATCTTTAAAATCGTCATCATACGATGAATCTAAAATTCGATAGGGATTCGCTCCTTTACTCTCGCCTATTCCTGCAAATACAACATCATTCCAGAAAATCGGAAAACGGTCTTGCTCTTGATAAGCATCCACATCACAGCCTTTGGTAACGATAATAAGTTGTTTTCCCGCTTTTAGAATATCAGCTTTTGACAATGTCGTTGGAAATTCAACACAACTCGCTGGCTGCTGAGTACTAGCACGCACAGACGCGGGTCTAAAAATATAATTGCCAACATAATTATTCAAATAGAAAGCTAAACGCGGCTCATGTCCATCGAGGGCACGATCAAAATACAGAAAAACAACTTCATTAGGATTCGTTTGCAGCCAGTTGCGTAGCTCCTCTAATCCTTCCACCACAGGCCGATCAAACACACTGCAACCTAAATGATTACTCAAGCCATGGCATAATAAAACATCTTTAGAAAATTTTGTTCCCGTATACCAATGCACATCAAATTCAATGCTGCGCACACCCATTTCTAGTTGATCATAAATCGAAATTTGTTGATTGGGATCCACATAACGAACAAACGGAATTTGATAAGCGACGGAGTTTTCTGAGTTATGCGTGCCGATGAAGGTCGCTTGATTCATGGGGACATTTACATCTATTTGGCGTTGTAGTGCGAGCGTTTTTGCAACCCAAGAATTTTTGAAATCATCTGATAGTTGAGCATACGCTTGTGCGCTAATCATAGACATTAGAATAAGAGAGCTAATTAAACTACGCATATCTGTTACCTTTTTAGAAAACAGGCAGCAGAATAGCATACTACATTATAATCTCAAACCTTGTGGATTTAATGCTTCATATCGTGTCTTTTTGATTTCACCATAAGAGTCTTCATCTAATCCTGTCCCAGGCAATATTGCTATTAAATTTTCAGCCTCGTCAGGCAACGATTTATTATTATTTAAAATTCGAATTAACTTTTTTGAAACCTCAGAATCTTCCAGCAAATAAGCATCACAGAAAAATTCCATCGACATGAAGTAATATTTATTTGCAGTTGATGGGTTGTCATGCAATGCAAAATAATCTCCTAGCGCCAACAAAATCTGACCTGCTCGATAATATCCAATGGAATGATACGCTGTTAGCATTTTCACATCATATAAAATTTCAGACTCGATTTTTTCAATAGGTATGTTTTCTTCAGATAATTTTGTTTGATTAATCATACAACGAAAATTTAACGCTGAATACAATCCTAACTCACAAGCCGAAGATAAAAGATCAATGTCATATATTTTATTATCCATCTTTTTTGATTCTTCAAACTTTGTCAAAACATACGGCGCAACAAATTGTGAAAATACAGGAATTGTAGTTTTTTTATCAGGAGAAGTTAATACAAAATAGATATGAAGTTGTTCGTCACTATTTGACTCAGATATAGTTTCATTTTTTTTCTTTAACGAGTTTGCCCAGTGCATAGCAAGCTCAGAGCTCTCTTCACAGAACGTTGAAAAAGATCCACTTGCTTGCGCAAAATTATAAATTATACTTCCAGTATAGGTTTTTAATGTATTTAAAGCTTCCTTTCTGTCACTTTCTGAATAATCTAGACGACTACTCACAATCAGCGCTAATTTACTTTTTTCAGCAGGTGTTAATTGTTTAGATCTATCAATTAAATCATGAAGGAGTTCTTTTAGGGATATCTTTTTTTCATTAGACACTATTTTTTGACGTTCGTTAAAAATATCCTTCAATAGGTTAATCGTAGCTGATATTAAATGCTGATCACTAGCAGTTAATTCTTCCGATACTAAAGTTGTTAAAGTATCCAATGCTTGTGACAACATTGCAGCAGGTAAAAAAAATTTTTCGACTACTTTGAATGCTGGAAGCTGGCTATCATCTATTTTTTTGTGAAACATATTTTTCCTTAATGTGTTATAAATCTTGGCTGTTCTTCAAACGCTACCTTTACTACATAGCGAGCTTGCGGCTCCAATGAATTATTGTTTGTTGTTAAGGGCTGAATTTGATTATTTTGGCTATCTGAACTAAGTTGCGAAAGAATAGTTAAATCTGGATGCTTCTCAGGATGAACTGTCGCTGAATCTTTCTTTCCGTATACTTGGGCACGTGGAGATGGTTCTTTCGATTTAAATAAGTTTTTAAAAAATATTTCGACACTATTTCTCCAGGTATTATTTTTTAGGATAACTTCTTGGAATAAATTATTCACTTTATTTGAAACTTCTTCACGAATTTTATTTTCATTTTTATCAGGACGCTGGCCAAAAGTCATAGCATTATCTGTCATCTTAAGAACAAGCGGCCTTAGCTCTTTTGGCATTGGGAGCTTAAATACCTTTATTGAATCTACAATTTGATCCAATTCTTTGAAAAATTTTTGTTGCTCATCGACCTGAGTATAAATGGAATCATTAGGTGATTGTAGCTTGGTATTATAAAAATTTAGTCTTTCTACAATTTGCCTTTTTAACTTCTCTACTAATTCAAGCGGTGTTGATTGTAACGCCGTTATATTCACAGTTATGCTACCTATTGTATCCAAACGTTGCTTATCCTTATCTCCATCCTTACCTTCTTCTTTTTTATATATTTTTACTTCTTCTTCCTTAGATTTATTTAATGCGCTTTCAAAACAAGCTGATATGTTAGTTAAAATCTTATTACTATCTATTAAAGATATTAACGATCCAGTGAAATAATCATTTAAAGTCGACAAAACAGTTTCTTTGAGCTCCTTAAAAGCTGGCACTAAATCATTTAATTTGTTTGATGGCATGCCATCAACCAATGTTTGAATGCGACCTAAAATTTTCGTGATATATTGTTCTAAATCCGTATTTTTTTTATTTTCGTCAATCAGATTTAGATTCAAGCAAACTTGTAAATCTCCATTAAAAATCCTCAGACCCTCTCTTGCACTATGAAGATACTCAGCAATATACTTATCATCATTACTTAAACTATTTAAAAAATCTTTTTTTTCGATTTTTGACAAAAACATTTTCCTTTCAGTTTTATTCTTTAGGAATGAAACATGATCCTGATTAAGCATTGATTCAGGTATAAACATTTTTTTATTCACTACTAGGTCTGTTATAAGATTAGATCTTGCCTGCTTTGCTAGCTTTTCTACTACATTGACTAATTTAGGTTTCGTCACAGCCCTTGCCGCTTCTTTAAAGCGAGCACCAGCTTTATTTTTGGGTGCATCAGAATCATCAGGTAACTTAAAAGCATTTGTTATACGATTAATTTTTTCTTGTTGTTTCTTCAATATTTGACTTTGTGCTTCCTTTGTTTTTAACCTCTCATTTTCAGCTCGCAATCTATCAAAATAAGCGGTTAAACTAGGGATGGGCTCATATAATTTCAAAATCGAGTCAAATCGTTGCTGCAATTTTTTATCACTTTTTTCTATATATTCCTGAGATAAATCATTTTGTTTCGATAGATCATCTTTCTTTGCTTCTTTTGATGCTTCCTCTTTAGCAGCGCTCAATTTTTTTTTCATGCTCCTCAGTGAACTCTCAGCAATAACTACTTTTTCAATAGCTGGAAAAATGTCATCTGGCTTACAGTCGTATTCGCCTAAAACACTCTTTATTTTTTCTACTTCCTGATCCCACTTTTTCTTACTTTTATCATAAATATTCTTTAAACTTCCCTTTTTATTTTCATTTTCAGACATGGCATCTCTTATTTCTACTATTTTTGCTACCATTTCTTTTATCAACTCATCAAACTTTTTCTTTTCTTCACCCTCAAGCACTTTAGAGGTCGGATCATCTTCATTAATTTTTGTTTTAGACTTAATCTTAGCAATTTCAGCATCAAGTCGTTGCTTGAAAATTACAAGCGAACTTTTTAATGTTTCTTGTTCCCTTGACAAAAATTCATAGGATTTACTCATAATATCTCGTGTCCAAAACTCATGTTTTATTTAATTAATTATAGCAACTAAATTAACTATGTGTTTTTTCCTGAAGGCAATAATTTCAGCAGATATTTTTAATTAAATGAAGACGTTAGGTTGAAAGGCATCAGCAAACAATCTCAAGGCAACCCAAAAACACTAGCAATCGCCTGAGAAATCCACATAATCGGCGGGGCAATGATATACGACAAAATCCCGGTAACCATGAGCAATATTAAAATGAAAAAACTATAAGGTTCTATGTAAAGCGTATACCAGGCCATGCGTGGTGGTAATAAGCTCGCTAAAATGCGTCCGCCATCGAGCGGGGGAATAGGTAAGCAATTTAATACGGCTAAAACAACATTAATCATAATGCCTGCTTCGCCCATATAGACGAGAGGAACGGCAAACCAGGGTGAGGCACTTAACAGCGACACGCCGATCTTTGCCAAGCCGCCCCATAAACACGCCATCAGCAGATTGGAAAGCGGTCCGGCAGCAGATACGATTGCCATATCACGCCGTGGATTATGTAAATTGCGCGCGTCAACCGGAACAGGCTTTGCCCATCCAAAAATAAAACCCGTAAACATTAACAATAACAAAGGGACAATAATCGTTCCAACAAGATCAATATGCTTCAGAGGATTAAGCGTTAACCGACCCGACAAACGTGCTGTTTGGTCGCCAAACCGAGAAGCTACCCACCCATGAGCAACTTCATGCAGGGTAATGGCAAACAAAACGGGCAATGCCCAAATGGCTATTTTTTGTGGGAGACTTAACTCTATCATAACTCAATATCTCTGATCGAAATCACATGCTGTCAATAGGAGTATGCCTATCATAACATAAGGGATGATATCTTTCAGAAAATAAAAAATGAGCATTCAGGAACCTAAATACTCATTCATTTTTTTAAACGATTAAACATTAATTACCGTAGTGAGCGCCACTCGTACTCACTGGCGGAACAGGAACAGGTGCAGGAACCGGCGCAGAAGGACCATAATGTGCTTCACTGCTACTACCATAGCTCGCACCACTGGTAGAAACAGCAGCAGGAGAACCGTAGTGAGCGTGTGAAGTTGATGATTGAGTGACCGTAACAGGTGGTGTGTATGAGTCAAAATCAAAATCATCATGACAACCTGCTAACAACATCAAACCACATCCAGCCATAGCAACTGCTAACATTTTTTGAAATGTATTCATAGGTAAAACCTCTTATTTAACAACTTTAACAGCAGGTTTATTAGCTGTCATGTAAGGACCAATGTTGGCATTGCCATAGCTGAGGCAGTCATCATATACCGATTCATCATGATGATCAGGACCGACATTATGCATGACAACATCCAAACAAACTTCATGATCTGGATAGTTAATATCATATGTAATGACATCCATGCCGGATCCCTCTGGGCCTACATAGAAAGGTTGTTCTTGTTTGCCTGTGGGCTGATAAGTTGCATAAGCTGTGTATTCACCATAGGTGTAGTTATGCAATACAACTTGTGAATTACTCGCCGCTGCTTTTGTATTTGCTAGTTTTTGTTTTGGTTGGCCATAGTATGCTTCTGATGCAACTGCACTGCCAATCAACGACGTACTTAACAATAAAGCTCCCACGACTGTGATCATTTTATTCATTTTACAACTCCAGTGGTTTAAAATATGTGCAGCGCGTATCATACCCGAATTGCTTCTGAAAATAAATAATTTAATACAATAGCTCAACATTTAATCTAAAATCAGAATATAAAAAAACCAATCCGTTAAAAACACAAAACATTATTTGAATAAATAGTGATCATGCGGCATGCTTTTGTGCATTATAATGCCATTTACAATGGCTAGGCGGGAAGTTATGTCCATTTGCTATTACACATAGTTGGCTTAACACTCTATTTTTGTTCTAGCTCAGGAGATGGCTTAGAGAAAATCGGTCGAGAGATTGATAACGCACTTAAGAAAACAAACCTGGAACCAAAAGCAAAATTAGAAAATGCTATACCGTCAGATAAATGCAGTAGTACAAAAATGATATTAATGAAAATGGCATTAAGCACTGCAGTTATTCTGAATTCTGCTGGGATTGCAGTATCAACCTACCAAACATTCGGAGCATTAGGCGATGCATCAAAAGAGGAGGGTTCCGTTATTCCTGAAGGAATATTTGATTTCAGTAAGTGGGCTTTTCTCATCGCCGGCGGCATCAGTAACTTTATTTTTGTCAGTTCCTTTTTTATGACTTTAAATAAAAAACTAGAGAAGCTATTAACGCCAAAACCGTTAGAAGCTCCACTACAGCCTAGCGCAGAGGCTAATTATTCTGAAGAAGAGGACTCCGAATCAGATGATGCAGAAATAAATACTGACAGAAATCCTTTTGAAAATAGAAAAAATGATATTGTTTTAGAAGTGAAAAAAGAGGATGAAGTAACCACGCAAAATAGTAACGCGGATAATCCACTAGACACAAATAATTCCGCAAGGTTAGGAACGAGCACGAAATAACTCCCGCAACTTGGCGCTCAGTTGTCATGCAGATTTGCACGAACTTTTTGCGAAAAATCGCGAGCATAGTTGTTCTATGTAAGCGTTTTTTCGCAAAAAGTTCGTGCAAAGATGCGGGGCAAATGAGATGCCAAGTTGCGGGAGTTATTTCGTGCTCGTTCCTAAGCTGTACCATAACACTTATTACTGTTAAAAAGCAGCTTTTAGAATTATACTCACTAACCTATTCATCGAGCGTGACCCATCTTATGTCTCTGATTAGTTACAAAATACTAGCGGGCTTGTTAATTTTTATCACTAGCCTACTTGCAGCTCGTTACCCGCTAAAAGTTCGCGCGCAAGTCACGCATAATGATTTTTTAGAATTAGGTGATGCGTTCGCGAGCGGTATATTTTTAGGGGCTGCTTTATTTCATATGTTGCCGGAAGCAAGACAAAGTTTTTTTCAAATCTTGGGCACTACTCATTACCCATTATCCGAATTTTTTTGCGCAGGTGGATTTTTATTATTATTATTTTTTGAGCGACTCTCTGGAAATTCTAGCCACACCACGACAAACTCTGTTCCCTATATTATTGCGCTGATCATCATCATTCATTCGTTAATTGAAGGTGCAGTGTTAGGAATCAACACGACGTTCGCAACAGCTTCTATTATTTTCTTGGCGATTATCGCCCACAAAGGATCCGAAAGTTTTGCGCTAGCCATCAGCCTAAATCAAACAACACTTTCTTTGCGCCGTTCTCTCATCTTGGTATTGATTTTTTCTCTTATGACACCGGCAGGTATCGCTGCGGGAACAACAATCACTCTATTTTTACAGTATAAAACAGGGCAATTACTCACAGCAGGATTTAGTGCGTTTGCAGCTGGGACTTTTTTATACATGTCCACACTGCACCACATTAACCATCACAAGCGCTCGCATCAGGGTGAGGGAATGAAAGAATATTTTGCTTTGCTAGGAGGATTGATTGTCATGGGTGGTTTAGCTGCGTGGTCTTAAATTGACATCATCCTTTTTAATCTGTGATCTGGTCGTCGCTATTTCGCCTCTCATGTTTGGATTCCAATTTATGGAATTATAATTTATAATTCCGTAAATCTAAATCGTTGAGTCATCTATTATGCAACCCATCTCTTTTCCATTAGGCATTGCTGAAGGACACTATTTCTGTAATCGCAAACTGGAGACCAAACAACTGATCAGAAATATTCAACAAGGCACTCACACTGTGCTTATCTCTCCACGGCGATATGGAAAAACTAGCTTAGCGTATAAGGCTATTAAAGAAAGCAAACTGCCCAATGCGCGTGTTGATTTATTTATGACGACCAATGCTGCCGAGATTGAAAGGGCCATCATTGATGGCGTCAACAACCTATTAAGCCTAGTCAGCAATAATGCAGAACTGTTATTAGGCCTCATAAAAGATTATATAAAATTACTGAAACCTTCTTTTGAAGTAAGCACCCATGGGTTAAAAATAAAACTGGAAAGAACAGATAAAAGCACAAGCAGCGCTAATAATATCCGCGAAGCACTTCAAATCTTAGAATGTGTTTTAAAAAAGAAATCGACTTCTGCAGTATTACTTATTGATGAATTTCAAGAAATTCAACGCGTCGCTCCTGACCAAGGAATAGAAGGTGCCATTCGGCACGTACTGCAAGAAACAAAAAATATTGCTGTCATTTTTTCAGGTAGCCACCGCCATCTACTCAAAAATATGTTTAATGATAGAAGCAAACCTCTCTATAGGCTTTGTGATGAAATACAGCTAGATCGAATTAGCGAAGAAGATTACCTGCCTTTTATTGATAAGTTCTCACACAAGCAATGGGGAAAGGGCTTGCCCAAAGCCGTTACTGAAAAAATACTTAGTTATAGCGAATGTCACGCTTATTATTTTAATGCTCTTTATGAAAAATTATTTTCCCATAAGACATTACCCAATGGAGTTACAGTAGATCTCATTTGGAACGACCTGATACTCTTGAAAAAGAAAGACCTATTACGAGAAACAAAAGAATTCAATATCACTCATAAAAAAGTATTAGTCGCTATTGCCCATGGAATCGATCATGAGCTGACCGGACATACATTTTTATCCTATGCTGATCTAGCAGGCTCTAGCGTGCTTCGCGCATTAGAATATCTTGAAGAAAATGACTTCATCGAAAAAAGAGGAAAACGCTATTACCTAATTGACCCCTTGCTCAAAGCAATACTGAATCAATTGACTTACTTTTAAAATTCTCACGTCTGATGCAGTCAGGTAACTGGTAAAAAAGCATGGATTGCTTCCTGCCGCGCTTCGCTCGCAGTCGCAACGACGAAAGTTTAGGTATTTGCCATCCCACGAAAACGCAGGATGGCGTATTGAGTGACACTAGATTAAACCAAGCTCTTTCACCGCATCACGCTCTTGACGCAACTCATCTAATGTCAGTTTTATTTTTTCTTTACCAAAATCATTTTGCGGAACATCCATAATAACTTTCAATTTCCCGCCTTCAGTGCGGCAAGGAACAGAGAAAATTAACCCTTCTTCTACACCGTATTCACCTTGCGAGCAACGGCCTACAGAAAAACTTTCACCCGCCACCGTATCATGAGAAAGATGATACACCGTGCTAAGCGCAGCATTTGCAGCCGATGCAGCAGATGACGAGCCACGCGTTTTGATGACTTCGGCGCCGCGTTTTTGCACTAATGGAATAAAATCATTTTGTAGCCAAGCGATATCTTTTATTGTTTCTGTCGTCGGCTTGCCATTAATTTTGGCATTATAGAAATCAGGATATTGAGTTGAAGAATGATTTCCCCAAATAGTCATTTGGGTCACCGCAGTCACATCTAGGCCTGCTTTTTTTGCCAATTGTGTTCTTGCGCGCAACTCATCGAGGGCCGTCATGGCATAGAAACGATCTCTTGGTACATCAGGGGCGTTATTCATTGCAATTAAACAATTGGTATTGCAAGGATTACCTACCACTAATACACGCACATCATCAGCGGCATGATCATTAATCGCCTTTCCTTGCGTTGTGAAAATTTTTCCGTTAATTTTCAATAGATCTGAACGTTCCATGCCATCTTTGCGGGGAACAGCACCGACCAACATCACCCAGTTAGCATCACGCATTGCAACATTCACATCAGACGTACACACGACATTTTTTAATAATGGAAAAGCACAATCATCAAGCTCCATTGCAACTCCTTTTAAAGAAGGCAATGTTTGCTCAAGCTCTAAGAGTTGTAACTCAACTTCCGTATCCAGACCTAGCATTTGCCCAGATGCAATTCTAAAAATTAAAGCATAGCCGATTTGGCCCGCCGCTCCACTCACTGCAATTTTAACGCGTTTTTTCATTGGCATGACGCTCTCCTGTAAAAGTCTGAGGGCATTTTAACGCGAAAATCAGTTAAGGTGCGAATAAAAAGATATGATAAAATGCACGCATGCAAAAATTTACAACAACCATTCCATTGAGTCTCTATATACACCTACCTTGGTGTGTACGAAAATGCCCCTATTGTGACTTTAATTCTCACCAGGCACCGCCATCACTACCCGAAGAATTATATGTAAATGCCCTCATAAACGATTTAGAAGAGCATTTGCCCAGCATTTGGGGACGCCGCTTACACAGTATTTTTTTTGGTGGAGGCACACCCAGCTTATTTTCCGAATCGGCCATCGAAAAGATTTTACAAGCTGTACATGCACGACTGAATTTCGGCGCAGATACTGAGATCACATTAGAAGCGAATCCAGGTACCATCGATGAATCTCGTTTTTTAGGTCTGCGACTTGCTGGGATTAATCGTCTATCCATAGGCTTGCAAAGCTTGCAAGACGATAAACTAAAATCTCTCGGGCGAATTCATGATCGCAATCATGCCCTACGTGCGATTGAAATTGCTCAGCAAGTTGGGTTTGATAATTTCAATGTGGATCTGATGCACGGTCTACCCAATCAAACAGTAGACGATGCATTAAGTGATTTGCGTGATGCCTTAGCATGGAAACCAACGCATTTATCGTGGTATCAACTGACTATCGAACCGAATACGTATTTTCATCATCAACCACCCACACTTCCTTCCGAAGAAATTTTGGCTAACATTCAAGATCAAGGACACGCCCTCTTACACGAGCATGGCTTTACACATTATGAAGTTTCTGCTTTTTGCCAACCACAGCGCGAATGTCTGCATAATCTCAATTATTGGGAATTCGGCGATTACTTAGGAATCGGCGCCGGCGCACATAGCAAAATAACCGACATCGAAAATCAAGTGATCAGTCGTCATTGGCAAGTCAAAAATCCACGTGATTACTTAAATCCTGAAAAAGAATTTGTAGCCGAAAAAAAAATTCTAACAACGAATGACTGCAAATTTGAATTTATGTTGAATGCCTTACGATTAATTGAGGGCGTGCCTACACACTATTTTACGGAGCGCACAGGACTATCAGTGAATGAATTGGAGCCCGCGCTTTCTGAAGCCAAACATAAAAAATTACTCATCAATAATGATAAAAAAATATGTGCTACCGAACTAGGTCAACGCTTTTTAAATGATTTAGTCAGCCTGTTTTTAGCAAAATAATTGCTTAGGAAGAGGTTTAAAATAGATTGCATCAGGTTTCGAATGGTAATCATTACTTTTAAACAGCAAAGGCTGAAATCCCTTCCCATATAGTTTAGAGCGAATAATTTTCAGCAATTGTGTCTGAATCTCTAAGTTTTCAAATGTTATTAAATTCGCTAAAAGCAA
>JABDBD010000019.1:0-40511 GCA_013288815.1 Gammaproteobacteria bacterium
CATACACCCCGAACCGGCAGAAGTAATCGCTTGTCTATACACATGATCCGCAACATCTCCCGCTGCAAAAACGCCCGGAATAGATGTAGCAGTGGCATTACCTTCAAGCCCGCCTTTCACAATAATATAGCCATTGTGCATCTCTAATTGGTTCGCAAAAATATCGGTATTGGGTTTGTGGCCAATGGCAATAAATACACCGGTTGCTTCAATCACTTTGGTCTCATTGGTTTTTACATGCTTAATTCGAATGCCAGTGACGCCGCTATTGTCACCAAGAATTTCATCGGTTACATGGTCCCATTCAATGGTGACATTGCCATTATCTTTTGTTTTGTTAATTAATTTATCCGATAGAATTTTTTCAGAACGGAATTTATCACGTCTGTGAATGACGGTGACATGTGAGGCGATATTTGCTAAATAAAGCGCTTCTTCTACTGCGGTATTGCCGCCGCCAACGACAACCACTTTTTGGTTGCGATAAAAAAATCCGTCACAAGTTGCGCATGCAGAAACGCCTTTACCCATAAATGCTTTTTCAGAAGGCATCCCCAGGTATTGCGCGCTTGCACCTGTTGCAATAATTAGTGCATCGCAGGTGTAAGTCGATTCGCCGGTTAATAAAAACGGACGTTGTTTTAAATCAACGGAATTTATATGGTCTGGAATAATTTCAGTCTGGAAACGTTCTGCATGTTTTTTCATGCGCTCCATTAACGCAGGGCCTTGTAAACCCTCAATGTCTCCCGGCCAATTGTCGACGTCGGTTGTTGTGGTCAGTTGACCGCCTGGTTCCATACCGGCAATCACGACAGGTTTGAGATTCGCTCTCGCAGCATAGACAGCTGCTGAATAGCCAGCAGGACCCGAACCTAAAATAATTAATCGATGATGTTTTGCGGTCATAGCGTTATCTTCTCGTTTGTACTTGTTTTTTGGAGGGCGTAAGGGTGTTATGATACGAGAAGTATTCATTGACGTAAAGGCAATCCGTGTGAGAGGTATACTTTGAAACAAGCCGCACAAAATAAACAAAACAGCAGCCCTTCTGGGATGCAAATGGGGCATCGTTTGCGAGAAGGATTATTAATTCTCGCGAGTGCCACTGCGCTTTTTCTGTTAGTTTCTTTCTTAACCTACAATAGTGGAGATCCTGGATGGTTAGGGACAGGTGAAAAAGTCATCCATAATGTAGGCGGGCGAGTGGGCGCGTTTATGGCGGATGTTTTTTTATCATTGTTTGGGTATATCGCCTATCTTTTCCTACCATTGATGGTCTTCGCAGCTTGGGTAGGATTGAAACCTGACGCGCAAAAAGTAGAATTTTATCCCGTTGAATTTTTCTTTAAATCATTAGGGTTTATTTTAATTATTTTGGGGACGTCAGGTCTGGCAAATATGAGTTTAGGGCGTCACATCTATCATTTGCCAACCACGGCGGGTGGTATTTTAGGCGATATATTAGGCTCGATGTTGCTGAAGACGTTTAATCCCATTGGCAGCTTATTATTTCTGGTCACTATTTTATTGTGTGGAATTACCTTATTTACAGGATTTTCCTGGCTAAGTTTGGTCGATAAAATAGGAGAGTCAGTCATCAAGTTATGGGGAAAAGTGCGCCAATACAAAACGTTGGTAGCGAAACCTCCTATCACGGTGACGAAAGTCGTAAAACAACGTGAAGAACCTACATTATTCGAAAAAATAGAGGCTAAATTTAAAAAACCCAGCCCGCGTGAACAATTAGCAATGCCTGAAATCCCAGCGCAACCTGTCAAAAAGAAATTAGTGGCATCGAAAAAAGTGACTTCCTCTGTTGTGATTGCAGCAGGGCAATTGCCGCCGCTTACATTGCTGGATCCATCGCCTCCTTCAGCAGGCAAAGCATTCTCCAACACGACTTTTGAAGAGTTATCAAAATTAGTTGAAGAGCGATTAAATGATTTTGGTGTAGATGCAAAAGTTGTTGCTGTGCATCCAGGCCCAGTCATTACTCGGTTTGAATTGGATTTAGCGCCGGGTATAAAAGTCAGCAAAATAAGCGGATTAGCTAAAGATATTGCTCGCTCACTCTCTGCGACCAGTGTACGAGTTGTCGAAGTGATTCCCGGAAAATCAGTGATTGGGCTTGAATTGCCGAATGAGCATCGTGAAGTCGTTGGTTTGCGTGATGTGTTGGAATCATCTCAATATGCACAAGCGCGTTCTCCGGTGAGCCTGGCATTAGGAAAAGATATTTCCGGCTGCCCAGTGGTGGTAGATCTCGCTAAGATGCCTCACTTATTGGTAGCGGGAACGACTGGTGCCGGTAAATCTGTGAGTATTAATGCGATGTTGCTCAGCATGTTATTCAAAGCAACGCCTGAGCAATTACGATTTATTTTAATTGATCCAAAAATGCTGGAATTATCGGTATACGAAGGTATTCCTCATTTGCTCACACCTGTCATCACTGACATGAAAGATGCAGCGAATGCGCTGCGTTGGTGCGTGGGCGAAATGGATAGACGCTATCGCCTCATGGCTTCATTAGGCGTTCGAAATTTAGCTGGCTATAATTTAAAAGTTCAAGAAGCAATCAAGCAAGGCAGTCCTCTACCTGCACCTGCGTGGCTAGTGGGTGCAAATGGTGAACCTATGGCGCTTGAATCATTGCCAACCATTGTTGTTGTAGCGGATGAATTGGCCGATATGATGATGGTCGTCGGTAAAAAAGTGGAAGATTTAGTAACGCGTATTGCTCAGAAAGCACGAGCGGCGGGGATACACTTAATTTTAGCGACACAACGTCCATCTGTTGACGTGATTACCGGATTAATAAAAGCAAATATTCCGACACGTATCGCATTTCAAGTGTCATCGCGTATTGATTCTCGAACCATATTGGATCAGCAAGGCGCTGAGCATTTGCTAGGTCATGGGGATATGTTGTATATGCCGCCTGGCACCAGTCTTCCTGTGCGCGTCCACGGTGCTTTTGTGGCAGATGAAGAAGTGCATCGAGTGGTTGCTGCATGGCAAACCTATGGTAAACCAGCTTATCTTGAAGAAGTCACGGAGGGAGGTGCAGATGCAGCCAGCGGGGGTGATGGCGCGAATGCAGGTGGCGAAGCAGATCCGCTGTATGATCAAGCAGTACGTGTTGTGACTGAGGCACGAAGAGCTTCTATCTCACTTGTGCAACGTCGATTAAAGATTGGTTATAATCGCGCAGCGCGTATGATGGAAGAAATGGAAGCGGCTGGTTTGGTTAGTACTGCTGATAATAGTGGTGCACGTGAAGTGTTAGCAGCTCCACCTGCTGAAATTTAATATTTCAGAATTTTTTGATAAGCAATTAAGGATTCCTAAATGAAAATTTTTCCTAAGATTATTTTATTCATATCGATGCAATTGTTTGCTGTCTGCGTTCAAGCGGAATCGGTAGGTGATACATTAACACACTTGCTTTTGAATATTCATACCATGCAAGCAAATTTTTCTCAGACAGTCAAAGATCAGTCGTTAAAGAAAACTCTGCAATCATCGCAAGGAGTTGTTTCCTTGCAGCGTCCTGGTAAATTTCGTTGGGACGTGAAAACACCGAATCCTCAACTAATTATTGCGAATGATAGTCGTTTATGGATATATGATCCTGATTTACAACAAGTGACGATACGCTCTTTTTCAAAAGCGACAGGCCAAACTCCGGCATTTTTATTGAGTGATGCAAATCTTTCACTGGCAAAAGATTTTAATGTTGAGCAAAAGAATGCTGTCTCACAAATTGCTAACCAGAAAATTTTTGTTTTAACACCGAAAGATAAAGATAATTTATTTGCACAGATTAAGCTGACTTTTCTCAAAAATGATATTCGAGAAATGCAATTAGAAGATCACCTCGGTCATGTGACAACGATTGCATTTCAACATGTGAAAGCAGGTATAAATTTACCCGCTTCTTTATTTGTGTTTACTCCCGGTGACAAAGTTGATGTGATTGATGAAACCAAACGTCAGTGATACAAAAAAATTTGAACCATTAGCGGCGCGATTAAGGCCCACGTCTTTAGCTGAATTTGTTGGCCAAGCGCATTTGTTAGGGCCTCAGAAACCACTTCGTAAAGCGATCGAACAAGGTGTACTGCATTCGATGATTTTGTGGGGGCCGCCAGGCACTGGAAAAACAACCTTAGCACGTTTAATGGCAACACAGTCGCGCGCGCATTTTATTAAAGTCTCAGCGATTTTTTCAGGTGTAAAAGACATACGTGCTGTTGTTGAAGAGGCAAAAAAAGTTCGTGAAGAAAAAAATCAAGCCACTATTTTATTTGTCGATGAGGTTCATCGTTTTAATAAATCACAACAAGATGCATTTTTGCCATTTGTCGAAGATGGCACCCTCATTCTGATCGGTGCAACCACTGAGAATCCGTCGTTTGAATTAAATAGTGCATTGTTATCACGTGCGAGAGTGTATGTATTAAAACGTTTAAACGATAATGATTTAATCGATTTAATTGCACGTGCATTGCAAGATAAAGAACGTGGGTTGGGTGAGTTATCCATTGAGTTTCCACTAGAACTACAGCATATGTTAGCGCAAGCAGCGGATGGTGATGCGCGCCAAGTCTTGACATTGTTAGAAATTATTGCGGATTTGGCGGGGCGAGATAATCAACTCACGGTGACGAAAGAGTTATTATCCGAAGTGCTGCAAGAAACGTTGCGACGATTTGATAAAGGCGGTGAAGCTTTTTACGACCAAATTTCTGCATTACATAAATCAGTGCGCGGTTCATCTCCTGATGCTGCGCTCTATTGGTTTGCGCGAATGATAGATGGCGGGTGTGATCCGCGTTACATTGGACGACGTGTTATTCGAATGGCAAGCGAAGATATAGGTAATGCTGATCCGCGTGCATTAGAGCTGGCATTAAATGCTTGTGATGTCTATGAACGATTAGGCAGTCCCGAAGGCGAATTAGCGATAGCGCAAGCTATTATTTATATCGCCTGTGCTGCAAAAAGTAATGCAGTATACGTCGCCTATAACCAAGCAATGAGCGATGTGAAAAATCAAGGTTCATTTGAGGTTCCTATTCATTTGCGTAATGCACCAACAAAATTAATGAAGCAATTGGGTTATGGAAAAGCTTATCGATACGCGCACGATGAACTAGGTGCGTATGCCGCTGGTGAAAATTATTTTCCTGAAAACATGAAGCCTCGTAATTATTATCAACCTGTTTCGCGCGGACTCGAAATTAAAATTTCTGAAAAGCTGGCTTATTTGCGTGAGTTAGATAAAAAGGAAAAGTAGCGATTCAGGTGAATTAATTAATGAAATAGTGCCTCAAAATGCCAGACAATAGCTGAGATAAATCCTGCAGCAGGGATTGTAAAAACCCATGCCCACACAATATTACGTGCCACACCCCAGCGAACTGCTCTGATGTGATTCAATGTGCCTACACCAACAATTGAGCCTGTAATAGTATGTGTAGTGGAGACTGGAATGCCTAACCAAGTTGCTAAAAAAATAGTGCAGGCACTTGCGGTTTCGGCACAGAATCCGCTAATAGGTTTTAATTTTGTAATTTTCATTCCCATGGTTTTGATGATCCGCCACCCGCCAAACAGTGTTCCTAATGCCATCATCAAATAGCAAGAAAAGACAACCCAAAAAGGTACGTAAAATGTGTCGCCAATTAAATGGGATGAAAATAATAAAATAGCGATAATCCCCATCGTTTTTTGTGCGTCATTGCCGCCATGACTCACGCTGATGAGTGCAGAAGAGACTAATTGTAATTTGCGAAACCAGGCGTTAACTTTATGAGGTGTTGAGTTGAAAAATAAAATTGCCATCAAATACATAAGCAGCAAACCGAGGAGCATACCTAGTAAAGGTGATATCACAATGGCGATCATGACTTTTGTGATTCCCCATAATTTGAGCGGTGCAAATCCTGACTTGGTAATGGCTGCTCCTAAAAGGCCGCCAATTAATGCATGCGATGAGCTGGAAGGTAAGCCAAAATACCAGGTGAAAATATTCCAAAAAATGGCACCGATCAGCGCAGCCAAAATCATTTCTTGGTTCACAATCGATGGATCAATTAAACCGATACCTATCGTGCTTGCAACATGTAAACCGAAAAATGCGAAAGCAATAAAATTAAAAAACGAAGCCCATAAAATTGCCCAGTGTGGTTTTAGCACGCGAGTTGAAACAACGGTTGCAATTGAGTTGGCAGCATCATGAAAACCATTTAAAAAATCAAATGCTAATGCCAATAAAATACAAAAAATAACTAAGGGTAGACTGCCATGCATCATGAATACTCGAGTACGATACCTTTAATGATGTTAGAAACATCCTGACATTTGTTAATAACATCTTTGGTGCGAGAGTAAATTTCTTTTAATTTGAAAAAATGTTTAAAATCCGTTTCTTTTAAAAATAAATTTTTCTCACCCGTTAATAAAATGACATGCGCTTTGTTTTCTACATCATCGATGTCATCGCATGCTTTTAAAATGTCGGTTGACTTTTCTAATGTATGAAGTCTATAAATAGCTTCTTTCAATAGTTTTGCGCATTCAACACTAAGTCTTGCTAGTTCTACCATTTCTTGTGTGGCATCTTTCAAGTTGTATAGTGGAAATCGTTGTGCGCAACGGTTGATGAGGTCAAGTGCATCGTCTAATTTGCTAATTAATTGATGGATATCGTGACGATCAAATGGCGTAATAAATGTTTTGTGTAATAATCCAAATGTTGTATGGACTAACGTATCGGCTTGGCTTTCATAAGTAGCGATTGCATCAACATGTGTTTGACAGTTTTTTAAATCGAGTAATAATGTGTGGAATTCAGTGCTTGTTAGAGCAAATATATCAACGGTTTTTTGAAAGAGATCAAAAAATTTATGCTGAATAGGTAAGAATCGTTTTAGCATCTAAATTCCTATTGTGTAGAAGACAGTTTAACCGATGTCTTGCTGATGAGAACCAGTGAGGCAATGATAAATGTTACGGCAGCTGTTGTCCATAGATTAAGGTGCTCACCAAAGATCAAATATCCCCATGCTAACCCAGTGACCGCAACGATAGTATCGACAAAACTGTAATACACAGGTCCAGCTATTTTCAGTAATTTAAAAAATACAATGTAGCCAATACTAGATAAAAGAATTTCTAATAGAATGACATAGTCGGCGGATGTGGGCGGCAAGTGCAACATGTAAAAATTTCCACTGACAAAAACAAATGGAGCTAGAAGTAAACTTGAAAAAATTAAAGTGCCTGCTGCTAAACTAACTGTATGACGTCCGGCAGGTCGAAAGCGAGTGATATATACAGAACAAAAAGCAAAACTCATAGGCGTCAATAACGCTGATAGTACCCATGGCAGCATTTCGGGTGACGGTAAGCTAGTTTTTGGGATCAGCATTAACATTAATCCGGCAAGAGCCAGTAACACAGAGGCGCATCGACTAGCATTAAATTCTTCAAGTTGTGCTGCGAGTGCCATAATATACGCCATGATGGGTACTGTGTTGACAATGACAGCCAGAAGCCCCGCTGGTAAATGCTGAGCGGCAAAGTACATATTTGTATTTGGAAACGCAATGCCGGTGAGTCCGCAAACTAAATAATAACGACAATGTGAAAATGAAAATGAAAAACGATTTTTTTTAAATTGGGCGAATAGCGTAATGAGAATAGCAGGCCCTAATGACTGCCAAAAGCTATATCCTAATGGATTGACACCATTGGTGACCGCAAAGCGCGCAATAGAATATCCCGTGCCCCATAATAATCCTAGGGAGAGAAGTAGTATTAACGGCAGGTTTTTATACATTTTTGGTGATAGCCTAATGAAAAGATTACAATTGTAGCAAATGCTGGTAAATACTAAAACAATTTAGAGTTGCCTGAATATACTATACTATTTATAGTGTGTAGTTTGAGAATAATAAATAATAATTTGTGCTAGAATAGAGATATATGATCAAAATAACAACAGAAATGAAGCATCAAGGAGGTGTGTATGAAAACTAAACATGCTTATCTAACTCTATGTAAAGTTTGTATTATTGCAACAGTAACTTTGTTCCTTACCGTCGGTACAGCATCAGCTTCGTACTTTTCGTTTGGTGTTGGCGGAGGTCCTTACTACGATTCTTACCCTGGCTATTACAATTCTGATGTTGTATATATTCCCGGACATTGGGAGTATGGATATTGGGTTCCAGGACACTATGTAGAACAAGCATATGGTCCACCTGTAGTGTCAAGTCCCGGTGTGTGGTTTAATATAGGCGGTGGCGGTGGTTATCATCATCACCATCATTAATTAGTTGCAAGTCTCTAAACCTAATTTTGGCGGTTAGGTACTCGCTGCCAGGGTTGGGTTTCTTCGTGGAAATTCCCAATGTAAAATATCATTCATGATGAAATGGATTAAAATATATGGAAAAAGCCCAAGAAATCTTACAAAAAATATATGGTTACAGCGAGTTTCGCGGGAATCAACAAGCAGTCATAGAGCACACTATTCAGGGTAATGATGCTTTAGTGTTAATGCCGACAGGCGGCGGTAAGTCACTTTGTTTTCAAATACCTGCGTTGGTTTTGAAAGGTGTTGGAATTGTAATATCACCGTTAATTGCATTGATGCAAGATCAAGTCGATGCGCTATTGCAATTAGACGTGCGTGCAGCATTTTTAAATTCAAGCTTAGATGCAAACAGTGCTATTGCTGTCGAGCAGCAATTATTGTCGGGAGATCTTGATTTATTGTATGTCGCACCAGAGCGATTGCTGACTCCACGTTTTTTGCAATTACTCGAGAATGCTGAGCTTGCTCTGTTTGCAATTGATGAAGCGCACTGTGTGTCTCAGTGGGGTCATGATTTTCGTCCTGAGTACAGGCAGTTATCCATTTTGCAGGAGCGCTTTCCAGATGTGCCTAAAATTGCGTTAACAGCAACAGCAGATTTGAGAACACAGCAAGATATTATTCATCAATTACATCTTGAAAAAGCCAAGATATTTAATGCGAGTTACGATAGACCAAACATTCGATACCGAATCGTTCAGAAAAAAAATACACGTGAGCAGTTACACTTTTTTTTAGAAAATGAACATAAAGGTGATAGTGGAATTATTTACTGTTTATCAAGACAACGCGTGGAAGATACTGCTGCTTGGTTACGAGAAAAAAACTGGGATGCGTTACCCTATCATGCAGGACTATCTAGCACTATACGCCAAAAAAACCAAACACGATTTTTGCGAGAAGAAGGTGTCATTATGGTAGCAACCGTTGCGTTTGGTATGGGAATTGATAAGCCAAACGTACGATTTGTAGCACATCTTGATTTACCGAAAAGCGTAGAAGCCTATTATCAAGAAACGGGTCGTGCAGGCAGAGATGGGTTGCCTGCGGACGCGTGGCTATCCTATGGGTTGAGTGATGTGATTACGTTGCGACGCATGTTGGAAGGCAGCGTGTCGGAAGAGCAGCAGAAACGCATAGAGTTACGCAAGTTGGATGCGTTGTTAGGTTTTTGTGAAACGACAGTGTGTCGACGTGAAGTGCTGCTAAAATATTTTGGCGAAACATACCAAGCGCCTTGTAATAATTGCGATAATTGTATGGAACCAACGTCAACCTGGGATGGAAAAATCGCTGCGCAAATGGCATTGTCCTGTGTGTACCGAACAGGGCAGCGTTTTGGCGTAAAATATTTAATTGATGTATTGTTGGGAAAACTGACGGATCAAGTGCAACGATTTCGTCACGATAAAGTTTCCACATTTGGTATTGGGAAGTCGTACTCATCATTGCAATGGCAAAGTATTTATCGTCAACTGATTGCAGCGAATTTGATTGAAATTGATATTGCGGGTTTCGGTAGTTTGCGCCTGACAAAAAAAAGCTTATCAGTATTGCGAGGTGAGGAAACAATTACTTTCAGAAATGATCCAGAAAAACCCAAGAAAAAAACAAAGTCAACAGTCAAAACGCGGGACAAAGATATACAAATTCCTCAAGATGGTCTGTGGCAAGCATTAAAAAACAAGCGCTTAGAAATTGCACGCGAACAAAAAGTGCCTCCGTATGTTATTTTTCATGATAGTAGTTTGATTGAAATTTATCATCAAAAACCGAGAAATTTGCATGAATTTGAAAATATTTCCGGTGTAGGACAAACTAAATTAGCGCGATATGGAAAAATTTTCATTGACGTCATCAACGATTTCGAGGAATTTGTTAGCGAGGATATTCGTTTTTGATGATGCTAAAACAGGCCATAAATTTTCATTGTGTAATTAATTGGAAATAATCATATGATAAATCTTGCAAACCTACCTAAAGAAAGAGTTTTAATTGAGTTGTTTAAGAATGTTTATAAAAAAAGTGAATCGTCAAAACAAGCGTTCGCGCGAATCTCTGGAAGTTGTCATGAAAATGGAGCCATAGCGCCAATAGGAACCTACGAAGTCATAGACGATATACAGGCTTCCAGTATCTTGCTAGCAGACATGAAAGTATCAACGATTGGAGCCGTGCAAATTGACATTGATTTCTCAACAGATGAAATCGATGCCAGCCAATATGACATGGTGCATAAAACCAGTGATAATTCCGATGTCTTGTCAGCACAACAATGTATCGAAAATTTAAGGCAAATGCTGGTTGAAGAAAAAGAAAGAGATCGTGAAATGCAATTGGAAATTGCTGACAAATTAAAGTTAACTGAAGAATGGAAATTAAAAATAATAAAAGCTGAGGATTTATTAAAAAAGCTATTGAATAATGATACGTTGGTATTTCAGGACTCGATTGAAAATAAATTTACACTCGGTGCTTTTCCAGAGGTGCCGGAGCACTTATTTTTAAGTTATGCTAAAACATTAGTTTCGTTGGAGCTTACCGTAAAATTTGAAAAGTCAGCCTCAGGCTTGGGTTTTTTACATTTTCCTGCGCAGTTATATTTGTTAGATAACATAGATACTATTTTAGAAAAGATCTCTGACCCTAAGGTAGTTCAACAGCCAAGGTGGTGCGTGATATTATAAACGCGAGTTCTGGATAAGATTGATATCGGTGTTACCTCAGAATGACAAATACAATCGTCATTTATTATATTTAGAGTTGTAAGGCATGGTATTGTTATTACTGGGATCCTCTGGCATCGTAAACTGTGTAGATGAAGCTTTAGATTCTATTTCATCTAAAGCTTTTTGCATAGTGTCTACTATATTTACGCTGTTTGTTGATTTTGCATTTATAAATACCTGTTGTAATTGGTTTAATAGTCCATGGCTGGCTGCTGATTGTTTTATGATAGCGTTTAAGGCTAGATATACAATCTCGTAATCGCCAAGCTTGGCTGCGCCATCAATCGATTGACAAAATTCCATAATAAATTTTTTACTATTCAGGGAAGGGTCGAAAGAATTTTCTTTTGAATAGTTATGTTGAAAATTTTCTAAGAATGCAATAGGTGGATCTTTATAAATAGTAAAGATAGGGGAGGTTTCAGTTTGTAATAGTTCTGCAATTTGATTAAAAGAATTTTTTTTACCTCGCTTAACCCTATATTTACACTTACGTGCGATGATAACATCTTGCGCTCTTCTTGTTACTTGAGTTAACTTAAATTCTGTTTGATTTGAGTTTTGTTGTGGTTGTTCTGATTTTTGTTGTGGTCCTCGAGATATAAAAAGCGGGCGTACACCCAAAAATAATTCTTTCTCTGATTTTTCTATACGCTTGCGTAAATTTGGGTCTGTAATAATTTGTTCTAATGGAATGCCATCATTACCACTTTGTATTGTTAATTTAATATTTCTATGGCTATAAACGCTTCTATCACTCGTTGTGCTTGCAACGGAATTTGCTTGGACAAATGATCCATCATTTGTTGGATCGCCGCTAATTTCTTTGTCTAATATGTAAATGTTTCTATAAACCTCAGGCGCCTTAGCAGTGTTGGCAATGCGTGCTTTATTGTATGCGGATTGCATTAATACCAAAGTTTTTAAATAACGTTTGACCGTTTCTAGTGAAATTTTATTTATGCCATTATAGTTATGCAAGTCATATTTTGGATCAAATAAACTTTTTATATTTGCATAAGGTCCAGCATCCGCAACGTAATCTGAAACTGCTTTTTGTTCAGCGAGTGAAATTTCGTGAGGTTTAATATTTTCATGGTTACTATTAACTGCATCAACAATCGTTTTATTCCAATTATTATTTAGTAAGAAATCTGATAGCTTAATCCAATTCTTGTTATCAATAGAGATTTCAATGGTATCAACGATTGTTTCTTCAGGGGAATCAGCTGTAGAGCGTATCTCAAGTTTGTCATTAACGATTGCTTCGCGATAAGCTAAGTAATGACGATCGGAATCTTTTCTAGTGTCTGTCATAGAAGCTGTCTCTTAAAAACACGTTTTATTGAATCTATATCTCAGCATTCAAAACGAAATATGTCTCTGTAAAATCTCTGCTTAATTTAAGTATAGTTGGTGTCATCAATTAATCAAGTTATGACAAGTGGTATAATCTATTGATTATTGGAAGAATTAAAAATTATCTAGGAAAGATCTCTAAGCAGATTTTCAATAAAGGCTATTTTCTCATTGGCTTCAGTAAGGTTGAGTGTAAACCGCAATCGAGTCGGGCCATTTAATTTATATTGCTGAGATTTTTGTTGAAGCAGTCGAATAATTTTAATGGGATCAACATTGGGTTTGTCACAGAAATCGATTTTACCGCCTTTGCTATTCGCTTCAATTTTTAATATTCCTAATTTTTCTGCTTGCTGTTTTAATGTAGTTATAGCAAAAAGATTTTTAAGTGCTATCGGTAACAATCCGAATCGATCAATCATTTCAACTTGAATTTCATCTAACTCAGATTGTGACTTTGTGCTCGCAATGCGTTTATAAAATTGTAAACGCATATGCACGTCATTTAGGTACACTTCAGGAATTAATGCAGATATTTGCAAATCAATTTCAGGGCCATGAAGTGTTGCTGTTTCAAGTTGTGGCTCTTGTCCTGATTTTAAAGCATCAACGGCGCGTGAGAGTAAATCCATGTAGAGTGAGAAACCGATAGCGTGCATATTGCCGCTTTGTCCTTCACCTAATAGTTCACCCGCTCCGCGTATTTCTAAATCGTGAGTTGCTAATGTAAAACCTATGCCTAATTCTTCCAGTGATTCTATTGCTTCTAATCGTTTCACAGCATCAGCAGTCAGATTTTTTTTCGGAGGAGTCAGTAAATAAGCATACGCTTGATGATGCGATCGACCTACGCGTCCTCTTAATTGATGAAGTTGTGCTAATCCTAATTTGTCTGCACGATTGATAATAATCGTGTTAGCAGAAGGGACGTCAATCCCGCTTTCAATAATCGTGCTGCATACTAATAAATTAAAGCGTCTATGATAAAAATCAGACATGACTTGTTCTAATTCGCGTTCACGCATTTGGCCATGAGCGACACAGGCACGCGCCTCTGGAACCAGTGCTTCAAGGTCTCTCGCCATTTTCTCAATAGAAGCCACGTCATTATGTAAAAAATATACCTGACCACCGCGCATAATTTCACGCAATATGCCTTCCTGGATGATGGAATCCTTGTATTCGTGTACAAATGTTTTTATCGCTAAGCGTCTTGCAGGTGGTGTTGCGATGATAGATAGATCACGTATGCCAGCAAATGCCATGTTTAATGTGCGTGGAATCGGTGTTGCAGTCAATGTTAAAATATCAACCTCAGAACGCAGTGATTTTAATCGTTCTTTTTGACGAACGCCAAAACGATGTTCTTCATCAATAATCACTAAGCCTAACGTTTTGAGCTTGATATCTTCTTGTAACAGTTTATGAGTGCCAATCACAATATCAATTTTTCCCTCTTGTAGTTGAGCAATAACCTGCTGTTGTTCTTTGGCGGATCGAAACCGTGAAATCATTTCAATGGTAATAGGCCAATCAGCAAATCGATCTTGAAAATTTTGCCAATGTTGCTGAGCTAATAATGTTGTAGGAACCAAGATAACAACTTGTTTTGCATTTTGTACGGCTAAAAATGCAGCGCGCATAGCGACTTCTGTTTTTCCAAAGCCGACATCGCCACAGACTAATCTATCCATAGGCTTATTCGTTAACATGTCTGCAACCACTTGATCGATGGCCTGTTGCTGGTCTGGCGTTTCTTCAAATGGAAATGCAGCTGCAAATGCTTCATATTGCCCATTCTCATTTTCGCAAGCAAAACCTTTTCTTGCTTCACGTCTTGCGTATAAGTCGAGAAGTTCAGCAGCGACATCACGCACTTGTTCTGCAGCTTTGCGTTTTGCTTTTTGCCATTGTTCCGTGCCTAAGCGATGTAGTGGTGCGTGTTCTGGATCGGCGCCGCTATAGCGACTAATTAAATGCAGGGATGAGACAGGAACGTAAAGCTTTGCTTCATCTGCATATTCAATACTTAAAAATTCTGTAACTTGCTCGCCTACTGTTAATGTTTGCAAACCCAAGTAGCGTCCAATGCCATGATCTAAATGTACGATGGGAGAGGCTACTTGTAATTCTGTTAAATCTTTTACGATCGCGTCGGTATCTTGTTGGGATACTTTGCGACGGCGACGTTGCATAACACGTTTGCCATAGAGTTGTGATTCAGCTATGACAGTAATAGGTGGATTGTTTATCGATATCCCATCGTCTAAGGGCGCTGTTGTGATTCCATATGTGCTATCGTCTGCTAAGAACTCTGCCCACGATGTCACATTTTTGGGTGTTAGTTGAATGGTTTTGAAGAGTTGGAGTAATACCTCACGTCTACCATTTGTCTCTGCACAAAATAAAATTCGACCATCGTAGTTAATTAAAAAATTTTCTAATGCTTGCAAAGGCTGCAATGCTTTGTGATCTATGCTTAACGTTGTTGGAATTTGGGTTGCAAAATTATAATGATTATAATCATCGCTGACTTTATCAGATTGTATTTTTATGTTGGAATAAAATTTGAAGCGACCGAATATTTCTGTTGCGGGAATAAAAACCTTCGTCGGCGGTATGAGCGGGTGTTTGTGGTCATGACGACGTTGTTCATAACGTGTTTGTATTTCATGCCAAAATTCTTCGGATTTTTTGAATATTTCACCAATTTGAATGATGACACAATTTGTTGGCAAATAATCAAATAAGGTCTGTGTCTCTTGAAAAAAGAACGGTAAATAATATCCTATACCAGGCGTAGAAATGCCCTCAGTGATATCTTGATACATAGGGCAATTCAATGGATTGCCACTAAACTCCTGACGCCATGCTTGTCGAAAGCGTTCGATGGATGCATCGTTGAGTGGAAATTCATTTGCAGGAAGCATTTGTATTTCTGCTACCTTCTCTAATGTTCGCTGAGTGTCAGGAAAAAATGTACGAATAGAATCGATTTCGTCATCCAGTAAGTCGATTCGAAAAGGTGACTCTGCTCCCATTGGAAATAAATCAATAATAGATCCGCGTACCGCAAATTCACCATGTTCTCTAACTTGCTCAACGCAACGATAACCTGTTTTTTCAAATCGCAGTCGCGCACTATGGATGTCAAATTTATCTTTTTCTTTGACAAGGAATGTATGGCCTTCTAATGTTTCGCGCGGAGCTAAACGATGCATCAGAGTCGAGATCGAGGTAATGATCGCCCCTTGTTTCATTTGCGGAATATGATAGAGCGCAGCCAGCCGTTCAGAGATAATATCTTGATGAGGTGAAAACTGGTCGTAAGGTAACGTTTCCCAATCCGGAAAATGAACGATAGGCTGATCTTGATTAAAAAAGCGTAACTCGTATTCCAGTCGTGATGAGCTTAGCGTATCGGGCGCAACGATTAGCACGGGCGCTTGTATGGTCTCGAGTAGCGAGCTTAGCGCCAGCCCAATGCTGGCACCATATAAATTCCCCCATACTAGGCGTTCGCCTTGTTTGGTTGGAATGGGAGGGCTGAAAACATTTTGATTTGTCATAATTATAGGATTATTTAGCTAAAAAGGTGATCATTTTACCAGGAATATGAAAAAAGTGAAGTCACAATGTTTTAATCTGCGTGTATCAATTTTAAAAATGGATGCGAAATAAACATAATCAAATTAGAATAGAGAGCTTAATGGAGGAATATGTATGCGATTATGGATAACACTATTATTAAGTCTTGTTTTTTCATCTCCCGTCTGGAGCTCGAATAACGACAATTCAGATGCATTGTTAAATAAAATCACTTTAAAATTAAACGCAGAACAATGGGTGTCATCGAAAACAGCGTTGGTGACTATCGGTGTGAATGCTTCTGTCAGTGATAATGCATTGGATAAAGTGCAAGACAATGTGCTTCAGAAATTAAATACATTATCAAACCAAGGTGAATGGCATATCACGTCATTCAATCGTAGTTTAGATCAGTCGGGATTAGAGCGCGTGCAAATGTCAGCACAAGCGCGCTTGCCAGCATCCGCATTGCCAAATTTGCGTGATAAAACAAAAACAATGAGCAAGCCGGGAGAAACGTATACGTTGGATGACGTGCAATTTATTCCAAGTGAAGATGAAATTCGCGCAGCAAATATAAACTTACGAGGTCTTATCTATCAGCAAGCCAAAGATGAATTAGTGCGTCTCAATCATGTTTACTCAGATCAAAAATATTATGTACATGACATTAACTTTGTAGGCATGGTCTATCCTATGGCTGCGCCTCAAAATGCGATGACTGCGATGCTTAAAATGGGTGACAACGTTGGTTCTTCTTCATCCTTGGCTGTCGGTGATAAATTAATATTGTCTGCTGTGGTTGTCTTAGCGTCTAATCCAGATGTGTCGTTGACTAAGGTTGCGCATAGTTAGAATTTGATTGTAAAAACCCTGAATCAATAATATTCCATACCATTATATAAGCAGTGTGGCTCTGAATCTGAATGGCATGATACTGTTGTGCAAGGCGAAAAGAAAAGCGCCAGGCTTCGACTTCTGTAGGCTAATCTTTCTTGGTTCGCGAAATAATTTTCAGGAAGAGCCTCGACTAGTCTTTCCATTTGGTCTAGAGAGTAGCTTTCTTTTGCTATTCTCTTAATGTCTGAGGCGATGCTATTAAGAACAGTGAGATTCGGTTTGGTATCTAAAAACGTTATTAAAAAAGCAGCAGATGCTTTTGCCATCGCTAATAAACCGATTTTATCCAGCTTAAAATGCGGTGAGCGAATTAAATTATTAAATGCAAATCTATGGTAGTTGCTGATGAGTGTCCACATATCTTCTGATAAATGTGAGAGAACTTTTTCTGATGTTAATTCTATGTATTCTTTGGCACTTATGGCATCGCCAGCTTTTATGTAATTAAGAAATGTATTAGCAAGAAACGGACCATCTAAATATAAGTGATATTTTACGATAAACGGCATCGGTGGTCTTAACGTTTCTTCATACTCAATTAAATGATTGGGTGATGTTAAAATATCAATATAAAGATTATTTATCACATAATTATTTTGATAGTCGTGTTTTAATAACTCTGTCATAAACAATCTCTGATGACGGAGTGGTACTACCTGTTTAAGCGCTAATAAAAACTCATAATTTTGGTTACGCAAAGCATAGCTAACCAATAGACAAAATATTTCCAAATCGATGGACTTTATATCAATAAGTTGAAAAATTTCATTTAATGACTCATGAGGATATAGATTTGGACTACTAACTAAAGAATCAATTAGCGATTCTTTGTTAGGTTGTGAAAGCGTGGCCAGCGAAATCTGAATATCATATTGTTTCTTGTAAAATCTAAGATTATCCAGTGTGAGCTTGTTAGGGAAGAAATCAGACAAAATATCTTTGAGTATTTCGTTCGGAACATAATTTGTTAAGTCGATTCTGCTGTCTATTGCCTCAGTAAAGACTTTCTTGAAAAGATCACGATTGACCTTTGGCGAGGTTTGACAGAGTGGGTTCAGATAATTAAGGAGTGTACGTATAGCAAACTTCTTAATCAGGGATGCTTGCAAGTCACTTGATAAAGGTAATTCAATTAAAAGCTGGCTGTCTAAATTTAACAATATTTGACAAGGGAAGACACCTTCATAGGCGCTAATACACTTAGAAAAAAGAGCTATTTTTTCGTTCTGATTGAGAAGCGGATAAAATAATTTGCCACCTTCTTCAGTCAGCATAGAGACATTAAAATTTGAAATAGCAATAGATCGAGTAGGTTCTTGCATGAATGAAACTAATGTAGGTACAAGCTCTTTATTGTGAAAGTAATTAAAAATTAACTGTAGTGAAATAGTTTGATGTTGTAACACAATATTGTTTGCGTGCAGTGCAGATAACAACTTAACATTTTTCAGTATTAAGATAGCTTCAAGAATGTTGGAAAAAGACGCTGTATTTAACTTAGAGATTTGAATAAGTTCTGCAAGATCTTGAGCGTCACACTCGGATTTTAATAAGTCGCAAATAAGATAGTTTTTATAAAAGGCTCCTCTCAGTTTGAGATCTACATCGACTGAATATAATTTTATTAATGACAATATCATTTTGACAGTTAGTAGACTATACAACCACTCTCTGTAATAGGCAGAAGATAATAACTTTTGCAATGCACTCTGGAATAATGTTGGATATATAGCTAAATTATCCTTTAAACATGTAGTAAGAACTAAAACGCAAAAATAAGAATTTGTGTCTATATCTATACTACGCCCGACCAGTTCTAGTAAATAAGTATAATCAACATATTTCAACAGACAGTCTTTAGAGTTGGCGATTAGCGTTGGCCAGGTACCAATGTTGATATGCTTTACTATTTCGTCTTTAGATTGTTTCGCTAATATTGATAAAATCGTCGCATGTTGATTGTTTAAAATAGCCTGTGTAAACAGCGTAGCTTGTGCTGCGATAGGTAAATGAGGAACAATAAAATCGATAAATCGTTTATATGATTGAGAATCATCAAAATAGGTTTCGGTAAGGTTAGGATTATTTGATGCCAATTCCTGGCATAATTTGACAAATATCTTTTGTGAATAGATTTTATATAAATTTTCCAAACTGATTAGCTGATTAACGGGTGAGAGTTTTTTGCATAAAATTGCTTGTAAGAAATCAGGTTTTTCAGCAAGTAAATTAATTAAATTTTTATGATCATCTAGTTTAAAGCTTGCTAAAGAAATAATGCTAGAGAAATTACGAAGAGATAGTTTCTCAACGAGATGTTCCAACAGTGTTTTATCATAGTAGGATTTTTGCCATTCGATACCTTCTACACCTGCTAATTCAAAATGTTTATGTTCAAAAATATGTGTAATATGGGCTAAGCAATGACGGTTGTGTAATGTACTAATGATATACTCGGATGAATCGTTAATGAGTTGTGGTTTGTGTGTGAGCAGAGTGAGAATATGATTTACGTCCATGAGTGAGAGTGTATTTTTACTTATAGTAAAGTGAGGAGATTCCATTAATTTTAAAAAATTATTTAGGTAGAGCGAGAATAATGTATCCCAGTGTTCTGGTTGTATCGCAGAAAGAGTTTCTGAGCAGGATGTTTCAATGATAGCTTCACTCAATACTTTTTTGTTATTACCCCGTAGAGCATCGCAAAGTAAGTCTGCTTTCGTACGAGTAGATGCATAGGGTAAGGAAAATTTAAACAGCGTGAAAAACGACTCTATGTTTGCAAATGATATATCAATATTGCCTTTACAAAGCCGTATAGCTTTTTCTATATGTGATTTGTAAGCAGATTTTGAATAATACATTGTTAGGATGGAAAACGAAAGATTTTGATTAGATAGAGCAATAAAGTGCTTTTCAAATAAATTCAAAAGTTGATGGTTACCTTTAGAGAGTATTACGTGAAAAATATCCGGGAAATCTGATAACGTAATGTTGTTTGATTTGATAATCTCTACAAGATCTACGTTAGTGCAGCCATTTAGAAAAATTTCTTCTAGGAGTGTGTGGCCTAATATTGTGAGTGATGACCAAGGCATATCAATTTTGAAGGTTTCTTTAAATTTATTAAATTTAGCTGGCAGATAGGGTTTTGTTATCAGTTTATCTAAAGAGTTCGATCTAAGAAATTCACCGATGTCTTGACTTGTGTAACAGTCATTTAGTGGTAATCCAGAGTGTATGGCTGCGGGTAATAAGTATCGCTTGAGTTGACGAGTTTCGTCATCTATCTCCCCACTCTTTGATGAAGTTATGTATCGCTTTAACCCAGTTAGTTGTTGTTTAGAGGAATATTTTTTGAGAAATGCTGCGTATAGCTCATCGTTATATAGAGGTGGACAAAATGTATATTCAGAAAGAAATCGCAGTGATTCTTTTATTAAAGCTGCAAATTTAGGATCTTGAATTTGTTCCCTAGTAAGCAACCAAGTGAGCTCGATAGAGTTTGCTGTATCATTGTAAACAACGGGATTCTTTTCGATGACATTTAAAAATAGCCCTTCAGTATACGCCAGTTGGCGCAATATGAACATGCGATTATGCCAGTTGTACCCAAAAAACTTAGCATGCAACTGAGTTTGTTGAGTTCGCTGATCATGCTCAATAATAAATTTTGCGGCATGATTTCTTAACGGTAAATTGTAATCTAGACTAACAATGGGATATTCGTGTGTTACGCTTAATAATTCTAGAGGATGTCCAGGGTCATATGCACCTAGTCTACTGTCAAGTACCTGCTGGGTTCTTAACGTCCGAAATTCATTTAAGAAAGGTTGAATGATGTCAGGCAATTGTGAATAATTTATATTATTCTGAGAAAGTAATGCAAGACTGGTTAAAATATTTTGATGAAACAACGTAAACATATCTTCTAGTGTCACATCGATCTCGATAAATTGACGGATAAACGCTGCGGTGCTGCCAATTTTTGCAGAAGCAACGCAAAATCTTCCGGAAGGATTCAGATGATCAAGATCATAATATTTTGATATATTTATAAATTTATAGTTAATATGGTAAAGGATGTTTTGCTTTGAATTTGAGTTTTCAACCGCAATATTTTTATTCCAATTTTCAAACATTGAATCGGGGACGTAACTGACCCATTTATCCATGATTCTGTGATAAGGTTCTAGTAAAGTAATAAAGTTTTTCAATTGATTAACTGGATTGTATTCGCAGCTGCCTTTAACAGCTTTAATAGTTTTATCAAATACTTCAGTTAAATCCTGAACGGTTTTGAATATAATTTTTTGGCTGGTGGTGGTTAAGCCAGGTGAAATTCCATGCTTGTCAAAAAGTGGCAAAAATTCATTATTGAATTCAGTCCATAAGTTGTCAAATTTTTTCGGATCACTCCAGAGTGAAATGTTTTGTTCCCAAGCTTCTAAAATGGTGCGAGTATTCTCAATACCAAGTCTTTTTAATTCAGAACTCACCTTAGCAGAATCTTCGTGCATTGCTTTAAGTATGATGCCAACGTTAGCCTGCGGCATCTTGGGTATAGAGCCGTTGTTAAGCCAGTCAGAGGCAATCTTATTTTTTAAATTAAATGCGATGAGATGTGCTAATTGGAAAGTCGTATCCTGACTTTGACAGCATCGCATCGCAAAGTGATTCCAATCAGTAGCGGCTTTTTCATTGAGAGCCAATTTTGCTAATTTATGAAATTCCACAAAATACATTTTTTGTGAGGATGATAATACGTCAAAGCCCTTTATCTTGCTGGCTAGTTGAAAAGATTTTTTCTCTTGTGCAATTTGGCGCAGCGAGTTAGAAAATAATTTCAGGTTACCTGGATTCACAATCAAGGCTTCTAACTTAGAAATCAAATTTAAATATTCTACTTGAGCTTCATTGATGTTTGCATCATCCATATTCTCAAATTGCTTGAGTTGGTCTTTGATTTCAATGGCAGTAATCATGGCTTGCCGTAGTAACATCTGCAATGCATGATTTCCTTTATTCTTATGTGCAAGACGACAAAAAATGGTAAGTATAACATGTAATGCATGAATAAATTCTTGCGAGTTTTTTTGTTGCGGCTTCGCACTTTCTAAAAATTCAATTTGCTTAATTAAAAAGGTATAAATGTTATTTTTAGGAATTTGTGCGGCAGGCCATTGAGTCGTTAAAAAATTGAATAATGCATCGGTTAATTCATAAAATGACTCTTGACTAAGTTTTTCATTTTGAGAATGAATATTCTCGATTAAGTCACCAATCATTAATGGTGAGCGCGTATTGGCATTTGGCGTATGGTTAGTCAGTGCATTCTTATAGTTTGGTACCACTATTTGCGGCATCAGTGTTAACTGTGATGGTAGTGATGATTTAAACAAGCCTTTTCTTAATGTCTCATTATCGTAAAGCGATTTTTCAGTAGCTGGATTCGCTAGTTTGACTAATAACTTGTGTTGCGTATCAGCGATGATTGACAGTGGTGATTTCGAAACCCATTCTTGAATACTTTGTAAATTATCTACCGCGAAAACTGGAATCGCTTTTGTATTAAACTGTGCAGCAGCATGCGATGTTGCTGGTGCAATTTCTTTAACAATCACTATCTTGGTAGGTGAGTTTGCTTGTGGTTTTAAATACTGTGTTAATGCTTGCTCTATGGTGTCAGTAACAATGACTTGATTTTTATCGGTAACAACATGCGTTGCATAACCCGCAGGTGAAATGATAAATGCATTTTGTATCTCAGAGTGTTTTTTGATATCAGGTAATTTATCAGGTGCAATCGCGGATGGAATAACTGCCTTCACATCACCTTTGGGAATCGGTCTGGCTTGCACTAAACTTAATGTATTGCTACTTTCGTCATACACAAATTCGATATCCATAGGCATAGCAAAATGTTTGTATATGTGACGTCCCACTTTAGCGATGGCAAGCGCAGTGCTCAATGACAATGATGGTGAGTCACTCAACGCTTTTGAGTTTTTGTGTAATTCTAATTTAGTCACCATTTTGCCATTTTCAGAAACCAGCTTAGGGACTAAACGATTGGGTTTGCGATAAATTTCAGGATACACAACATTTTCGTTGGTGACGACATAACTGTCGAAAGTGCCTTTGCTATTCACAACTAGCTCGCCGTGTCCAGGTGCTAACTGAATTCGTATTCCATTTTTTTGTGCGTACATCACGCCGGACTTGACGATTTGTTTATTCTTAGTGGATTTTAAATCGAATGACTCACCAATCATGCGTTGAATTAACACGGGCATGAAAGGAGGCTCGGTAATGTTGTCACCGCTTAATAAGCGTTGCATTAATGATTTATCACTAAAATAAGAAACGACCACATCGCCAATCGCTTTGGTGATCGCTTTTTCTTCGAGTGCGACAGCGGGAATACTTTCATTACCACCTGGATTGGCGATTTCAACTGTATCTTCTTTACCAGTGCTGCGTACCATTAATAATGAGGATTTTGGTAATGATTCAAGGAAATGTTTTAGTGTTTCAAAGGCACTAAACGCGCGACTGATAAATGCTATGCTAATGTTGTCACGTATACGTTGCAAAATCGTATTCGCAGCAGAAGTGATAGTGGTGCTTCCTTTAGGCTGGTTTTCTACGAAATTTTTCCACTCATCTCGCCACGTAGGAAAGTTTTTATCAAGGTGATTTGCAATCACTGTATGAGTTAGCGGTGATAGTTCAGGAACTTGCACTTTTATCGGTAAAGCTAATGTATTGAGTCTGTTGCAGAGCTTATCTAGCTCGACTAATTTTGCTGACTTTGTGCCGATTTGATCTTCTGAAAAATCAAAGCTTAATTTAATGCTGCTGCTATCACTCAAGGACTCTTGAGAACAAACGGGGTCAATCGCTGGTACGGATGATTTCTGCATGATTAAGGGAATCCACAGTCGGAGTAATAGCCATCTTCCCATTCTAGTGTCGAAAAATGTGGTCTCTGTTGGGAGAATAATCCCATCCTGGATGTGTTGGCATCGTTATTAACAGGGCGATCAAGTAATGCTTTTTCTTCTGGTTTGAGTAGAGGACAAAACTGTTTACGAAAGTCTTCGGTTAAATTCAGTGAATGTATATTCCACATGTCGATAGAGCGAGTAGGTTCCTGCATTAAAGAAACTAATATTGGAACAAGCTCTTTATTTGAATAATGAAGACAAAAATAGTCTAATTTGATGGATTGATTCTGGAACACGATATTTTGTTGGGCCAATGCTTTCAGTAGCCTATCATTCTTTGTTTCAAAAATAATGTTATAAATATCCGTAAATATCCTAGTATCAAATTTAACGATTTTATTCAGCTCTATAAAATCCTGAACATCAAATTCAGTTCTTAATAAATCGTATAAAAAAAAGCGTTTATAACTCGATTGACCAATGTGAAAATTTAATTGGATACCGTCAGGGTATTGTTTTATTAATGACAAAACCATCTTGATAGTTAACTTAGGTAATAAATATACTCTGTAACCATATAGCTCAAAGCATATTTCCAATGCACTCTTGGAGAGTGTTGGATAGAGAGCCAAGTTGTTTTTTAAGCATGTGACAATTACAGTGGAACAGAAACCAGTAGTTATGTTGTGATCTATGTTGTACTCGACCTGTTTTAATAGATATGTATGTTCAACATATTTCAGTAGTGTGTGTGGATTTGAGTATAATAAATCAATCCAGGATTCTGTGTTGATACTGTTGATGATATCATCTTTTGAGTGGGTCGCGAGTAACGCTGTAATCGCCACATCATGATTACCTGAAATAGCAGCTATAAAGAGTCTGGCTTGTTCCTCAAGTACTAAATGTGGTGCTACGAGATTGATAAACGTTGTATAGGTTTGTGAGTTAACAAGATAATCTGCATTTGTAATCTGTAGGTTTGCAGACAACATGTTTTTGCATAAATTGAAATAACCCTGTTGTGTGTATAGCTTATATAAGGTTCTTAAATAAATTCGTTGATTAGATAGGTCAATACAGTGTTTTTCAAATAACTTTATCAGAGGATAATTGTTCTCAGAAAGTATGGTATATAAAATGTCGGGATAATCAGATAACTTAATATTATTCGATTGGATAATTTGGATAAATTCTTCGTTAGAACAGCCGTTAAGAAGTATTCCTTCTAATAGCGATGTTCCATCTACCTTTTCTGACCAAGGGATATCAATGTCGTAAGTTTCTTTAAGTTTATTGAGTTTTTCTAATGTGTAAGGTTTGGTGATGAAGTCATCAAACTTTCCATTTTTAAAAAATTCTGTTATATCAGAGCTTGTGAACCAATTTTTTAAAGATATTCTAGATCGTATTGCTATGGGTAGAATGTATTCCTTGATATATTCGTTTTCGTTATCGAATGGATTGGTCCTAGGAGAGGTTGAGTATCGCTTTAATCCACTCATAAGTTGTATAGGAGAATATTTACAGAGAAGCGTATTGAAGTCTTCTTGACGAGCTTCAAATGTAGTAAACGTGCACTCAGAGAGATTGCACATAATATTTTTCAGCAATCTAGAAAATCCTGCATCTTGAGTTTGCTTTTTGGTTAGCCCCCAAGTGAATTCTATGGATAGCGCTGACTCATTGAAAACAACGTTGCGCTTTTCTATGATATTCAAAAATTGCGCTTCGATATGTGCAAGCCTGCATAAGGAAGTCATTCTGTCGCTCCAGTTCCCACCGAAAAACTTGGCATGCAGCTGGGTTTGTTGGGTTTGCTGATTATATTCGATAATAAATTTTGAGGCATGGTTGCGTAACGGTAAATTATAATCAATGCTAATGATAGGATATTGATGTGTTACGCTTAAGCACTCCAGTGAATGTACTTGCTCTCTAGTTCCTGCAAATACGTTTGTCAGTGGTCGAGTTTTTAATGTGCGAAATTCATTTAAGAATGGCTGAATGATTTCTGGCAACCGTGAATAATCAATTTTTTCGGGTGAAAGTAATGTGAGACTGGTTAAAATGTTTTGATGAAATAACGTAAACATATCTTCTAATGTCACACTGCGCTGAATGAATTGACGGTTAAATGTGGCTGTGCTGCCAATTTTTGCAGAAGAAACACAAAAACTTCCTGATGGGTAAAGTTCAGCAGTGTCACTGTGGAGTGATAAATTTCTAAATCTACTCTCAATATTTAGGAGTATATGGTATTTTAGATTTGAGCCTTCAACAATTTTTTCATTCCATTTTTGAAAAAGCGCATCCGGGATATAGCTAACCCATTTATGCATGAGTGCGTGATAAGGCTCTAGCAAGGTAATAAAGTTTTTCAGTTGATCATTCGGGGTATATTCGCAACTGCCTTTGACGGCTTTAATGGTTTTATCGAAAATCTCTGTCAAATCTTGGACGTTTTTTAATATTATTTTTTGGCTGGTGCTGGTTAAACCAGGAGAGAGTACATGTTTGTTAAGAAGTGACAAAAATTCATTTTGAAATTCACCCCACAATTTATCAAACTGTCTCGGATTGCTCCAGAGGGGAATGTTTTGTTCCCAAACGTCTATCACAGTGCGAGTTTTTTCAATACCGAGTGAGGTTAATTCGGCGATAGCTTTGACAGAGTTATTACGCATTGCATCAAGATAATCAAAAGGTGAAAATAACCAAGAAAACCATGATGGAGGAGAGAGATTGTTGATCCAGTCAGCAGCCATATTATTTTTTAAATTGAATTGGATGAGGTGAGCTAATTTAAAAGTCTTTTCCTGACTCTGACAGCACTGCATTGCAAATTGATTCCACACGGCAGCAGCTTTTTCATTAAGTGCCAATTTTGATAATTTATGAAATTGCACAAAATACATTTGTTGTGAATAGGTCAACCATTCAAATCCGTCAACCTTGCTAGCCTGTTGAAATGCTTTTTCCTCTTGAAAGATTTGATGCAATGAATGAGAAAATAATTGAGAGTTACCAGGATTAATAATTAATGCTTCTAATTTAGAAATTAAATTTAAATATTCTTCTTGGGCTTCATTAATGTTTTCATCATCAGCATTCTCAAGTTTTCTGAGTTGGTCTTTGATTTCAATGGCGGTAATCATGGCTTGTTGTAGTAACATCTGCAGAACATGGTTGTCTTCATCCTGATATGCAAGACGATAAAAGATGCTGAGTATGGAATGTAATGCATGAATAAAATCCTGAGAATCTTTCTGTTGTGGCTTCGCACTTTCCAAGAATTCAATTTGCTTAATTAAAAAAGTATATGAATTGTTATTAGGAATTTGAATTTTGGGCCATTTTTTTGTTAAAAAAGTAAATAAGGAATCGGTTAATTCATAAAAAGACTTTTGGCTGAGTTTTTCATTTTGTGAATGAATATTTTCAATTAAATCACCAATCATTAATGGCGTGCGTGTTTTGGTATTGGGTACGTGTTGCGGTAATGCATTCTTATATTTTGGCACCACTATTTGTGGCATGAGTGTTAATTGTGTTGGCAATGATGATTTAAACATGCCTTTTTTGAGTGTTTCATTATCATAAAGTGATATTTCAGTAGTTGGATTGGCTAGCTTGACTAATAATTTGTGTTGGATGTCAGCAATGATAGTAAACGGGTTCAATAGCCATTCTTGGACGCTTTGCAAATCATCCACCGCAAAAACAGGAATTGCTTTAGCATTAAATTGTGCTGCAGCATGTGATGTTGCTGGTGCAATCTCTTTAACAATCACTATTTTGGTAGAAAGATTGGCTCGTGGTTTTAAATACTGTGTTAGTGCTTGTTCTATGGTATCAGAAACAATGATTTGATTTTTATTGGAAATAACATGACTCGCATAGCCAGCAGGTGTGATGACGAATGTATTGTGTATCTCAGAATTTTTTTTAATGTCAGGTAATTTATCAGGAGCGATTGCTGATGGCATGACTGCTTTCACATCACCTTTTGGAATGGGTCTAGCTTGCACTAAACTTAAAGTATTCTCACTTTCATCATATACAAACTCAATATCCATAGGCATGTCAAAATGTTTGTGGATATGACGTCCTACTTTAGCGATAGAAAGCGCAGTGTTTAATGATAACGATGGTGAGTCACTTAGGGTTTTTGAATTTCTTTGTAATTCTAATTTAGTCACCATTCTTCCATTTTCAGAAACTAGCTTAGGGATCAAGCGGTGTGATTTATGATAAATTTCTGGATAAACCACATTTTCATTGGTGACGACATAACTATCGAATGTGCCTTTGCTATTAACGACTAACTCACCATGACCAGGAGCTAACTGAATACGGATCCCATTTTTTTGCGCGTACATCACGCCTGATTTGATAATCTGTTTATTCTTTGTGGATTTCAAATCGAATGACTCACCTATCATGCGTTGAATTAAGACCGGCATGAAAGGCGGCTCGGTAATATCGTCGCCGCTTAACAAGCGTTGCATTAATGATTTATCACTGAAATAGGATGCGACAACATCGCCAATAGCATTAGTGATGGCTTCCTCTTCGAGAGCAACAGCAGGAATACTTTCATTACCGCCAGGATTGGCGATATCAACCGTGTCTTCTTTGCCGGTGCTGCGTATCATCAATAACGCGGATTTTTGTAACGATTCGACAAACGGTTTTAGCGTTTCAAACGCGCTGAAAGTGTGATTTGTGAATGCAGTGCTAATGGTGTTACGCATTTTTTTCAAAATCAAATTCGCTGCGTAAGTGATGGTAGTGCTTTCTTTGGGTTGAGCTTCGACGAATGTTTTCCAATCATCTTGCCAAGTCGGATAGTGCACATCAAGGTGGTTGGAAATAACAAGATGATTCAACGGGGTGAGTTCAGGAACTTGCACTTTGATAGCTAAGCCTAACGAATTTAACGTTTTGCTTAATTTTTCCAGTTCGATTAACTTTGCTGCTTTGGTGCCAATGAAATTTTCTGAAGATTGGGAGCTAATAAAGTTAAGTTTAACAGTGTTGATTACGTTTTCGCTGGCGTGCGTAATAATTTTTGATGCGTTAGTGATGACATTGTTTACTGTAATGAGTTCTGCAGAAGGGAGGTTTGCACTTCGATAACTTAAGTATGCAGCTTCATAATTGATGAGTCTCTGGATGATTTTATTTTTCTGATGTAATGCATCATAGAAGCTGGCCCACGCATTGTAGTAAGTTTTGCATGGTGAAAAATGTTTTAAGTGTGTTGCTGATAGATTTGGAGATTCAGAAAAATGTTGAAGTAATTCAGTTAAAATTGTTGTATAGCATTTTTTTTCTAAGACAGTGCTATTTTCATCAATCGATTTTTGTATAACTATAACTGCCAGGCTTTCTTCAGGATTTTTGCATATTTCTGTTAAAATGGCCGCCCAGTCGCTCAGACACTCTTGAAAATAAATTGGGTCAGCCCCTGGTTTGTTAGCGACAATGTCATTAAACATTTCAATAAACAAAATATCAATTTGGGTGAATATCTCATATGGCATTGTGCAAAACCTTTTTGTTAGGGATCAATCGAGTCCAGAGAGTTAGCCGCAGTTTAGTTTGTGTGCCAATTTACTGGACGCAGGCTGAGCATTACTTGTGTTTAGTGTGATTTTTGACCTGCACGCCTTTTTTGTCCGAATATTTCCAAATAAATCACTAATGGTTGATATTCTACCATCAGAAAAATGATTATCAAGGCAAAGATGGCACAAATGGTCTATCAATGATCAAATACGGAGGATTTTTGCATCAGTGTTGTCTCCTGCGCTAGGTGCGGGAGAAGACGGTCGTTGCTGAGAGAACAATCCCATACGAGAGGCATTAGCATAATGAATACTCTGAGAAACCCATGATTCTTTTTCATTTGGTTTGAGCAATGGAAAAAATTGCTTAATAAATTCTTCGCTTAAATTGAGTGAATTTACATTCGACATTTCGATAGTGCGAGTAGGTTCCAGCATTAAAGAAACTAACGCTGGGTAAAGTTCCTTATTTGTAAAATGATCACAAAAATGTTGTAATTTAATGGATTGATTTTGGAACACGATGTTTTGTTGGACCAATGCATTCAGCAGTTTGTCATTTTTCGATTCTAAAATAATATCATAAATATTTTTAAGCATGCTCGTATTAAATTTAGCGATACGACTCAGTTCTATAAAATCTTGAGCATCAAATTCGGATTTTAATAACTCATATAAAAAAGGAGTGCTTCTTCCGGCAGATTTTCCCCAATTCAAAAACAAGTCGACGTCAGAATATTGTTTAAGTAATGACAAAACCATGGCGACAGTTAGCTTTGGTAACAAATACACTCTGGATGTGTATGACTCGAAGGATCTTTGCAATGCACATTGAGACAGTGTTGGATAGAGTGGTAAGTTTCTTTTTAAGCATGTTGCAATCACTGTGGCACAGAAAGAACTATTTCTATTATAAATAAATATATTTTCTTCAACCCCTTTTAATAAATCAGGATAATCAACATATTTCAGCAGTGTTTCTGAAGCTGAGTCGAATAAATTTAACCAGGACACTCTGGATATTTCTTTGATAATCTCATCTTTTGAGTGCTTCGCTAGTAACGCTGAAATTGCCACATCATGTTTTTTTAAAATAGCTTGTGTAAAGAGTGTGGCTTGTTCCCCACCTAATAAATGAGGTGCTACTAGATTGATAAATGTTGTATAGGTTTGTGAGTCATCCAGATAATCAGCATTTGTAATCCGTAAATTTTTCGACAATATTTCTTGGAATAAATTTACATATCTATCTTGAAGATAGAGTCTATATAACATATCAAAACGAATATGTTGATTAGATAAGTCAATAGAATGTGTTATCAATAAATCTAACAATGAATAATTGTTGATAGAAATAATAACATTAACTAGATTGGAAAAATCAGATAAATTGATATTATTCAATTGAATAAGTTGGATAAATTCTTCGTTAGAGAAGCCGTTAAGAAGTATTTCTTCTAATAGTGTTAGTGGTCCTTCTGAAATTGCTGACCAAGGGAGATCAATTTTGTATGTATCTCTGAATTTTTTAATTTTCTCCAACGTGTAAGGTTTAGTGATGAGGCGATCAAAATGTCCATCACGAATATATTCGCTTAGATCAGAGCTCGTGAAGCAATTTTCCAACGAAAATCCAGATTGTATTGCTTTAGGTAGAATGTATCCATTGATATATTTTCTCTCGTTATTCAGTAGCAAGGTACCAGGTGAAGTTGTATATCGCTTCAAGCCAGCCATAAGCTGCTCTGGAGAATATTTGCTAAGAAGCTCTGTATAATCTTCTTGATTAACAGAAATAGTAAAGGTGAGTTCAGAAAGTTTTCTCATGATGTTTTTCACCAATCCTGAAAATTGTGCATCTTGAGTTTGTTCTTTGGATAAACCCCAAGTGAATTCGACTGCGAGCGCTGATTCATTGAAATCAATTTTGCGCTTTTCAATGATATTTAAAAATTGCGCTTCGATATAAGCAAATCGATATATTACGGTCATTCGGTTGCCCCAGTTCCCGCCGAAAAATTTGGCATGCAACTGGGTTTGTTGGGTTTGCTGATTGTATTCAATAATAAATTTTGCGGCATGATTACGTAACGGTAAATTATAGTCTATGCTAATGACAGGATACTCATGTGTTACACTTAAGCACTCTAGCGAATGTTCATACTCGTAGCTTACTGCGCGCCGGTCTCTTAGTGGTCTAGTTTTCAATGTCTTGAATTCATTTAAGAAAGGCTGAATGAGTTCGGGCAATTGTGAATAAACTATTTTATTCGGAAAAAGTAATGCGAGGCTAGTTAAGATATTTTGATGAAACAACGTAAACATATCCTCTAGTGTTACACTAATACCATCAAATTGACGTCTAAACGCGGCTGTACTGCCAATTTTTGCCGAGGCAACACAAAAATTTCCTGAGGGGTTTAGCTGATTAACATTGCTAGAACCTGATAAGATTTGAAACCGCTGGTGAATCATTTCGAGTATCATTCTTTTTGAGTTTGTGCCATCAGCAATATAGGTATCCCAGCGTAGAAAAAGCGCATCCGGTACATAACTAACCCATGTGCTCATAACGTTGTGATAAGGCCCTAGCAAGGTTATGAAGTTTTTCAGCTGATCAGCTGGATTGTATTCGCAGCTACCTTTAACGGCTTTAATCGTTTTATCGTAGATTTCTGTTAAATCCTGAACGGTTTTTAAAATAATTTTTTGACTAGTGGTGCTTAAAGTGGGAGAGTATTTGTGTTTGTCGAAGAGTGGCAAAAATTCTCGATGAAACTCAGCCCACAATTTGTCAAATTTTTTCGGATCACTCCACAACGGAATATTTTGCTCCCAAGCTTCTAAAAGAGTGCGTGTATTTTCAATGGGTAGCGCTTTTAGTTCAGCACTTGTTTTGATAGAGTTAACGCGCATTGAATTAAGATCACGATTATCTAAAATCCATGAGTAAATCCAAGAAGGCTTTGAGAGAGCGATGTTGTTGATCCAGTCAGCAGCGATTTTATTTTTCAAATTAAATTGGATAAGGTGGGCTAATTGGAATGTGCTCTCTTGGCTCTGACAACACTGCATTGCAAATTTGTTCCACACGGCGGCGGCTTTTGTATTGAGCGCCAATTTTGTTAACTTATGAAATTGTACAAAATACATTTTTTGTGTAGACGATAGCTTTCCAAAACCATCAATCTTGCTAGCTAATTGGTATGCTTTTTTCTCTTGAGCAAGTTGGCGTAGCGAGTTAGAAAATAATTGTGAGTTGCCAGGATTAATAATCAAAGCTTCTAGCTTAGAAATTAAATTTAAATATTCTTCTTGGGCTTCCTGTAGGGTTGTGTTCGCAACATTCGGTAAGCGTTTTAGACAATGTTTGATTTCAAGGACAGTTATCATTGCTTGTCTCAACAACATCTGCGCAGCGTGATTTCCCTTGCTTTGATGTGCAACTCGATAAAATACGACAAGAATGGAATGTAATGCAGGGATGAATTTTTCAGTGTTCTCTTGTGGCTTAGCACTTTCTAACAATTCAATTTGTTTAGTTAAAAAAGTAAATAAATTATTTTGAGGAATTTCAATGTTAGGCCATTGGGTCGTTAAGAAATTAAATAACTCATCGATTAATGTTGGCGTTATTAGGTGTGGCATAAGTGTTAATTGCGATGGCAATGATGATTTAAACATGCCTTTTTTAAGTGTTTCATTATCATAAAGTGATTTTTCAGTAATTTGATTGGCTAGCTTGACTAATAATTTATGTTGCGTGTCAGCAATTATGGTAAATGGATTCGATAACCATTCTTGAACGCTTTGTAAATCATCTACCGAAAAAACAGGAATAGCTTTTGTGCTAAACTGTGCTGCAGCATGCGATGTCGCTGGTGCAATTTCTTTAACGATCACTATTTTAGTGGGGAAGTTTGCTTGTGGTTTTAAATACTGTGTTAATGCTTGCTCTATGGTGTCAGCAACAATGACTTGATTTTTATCGGTAATAACATGCGTTGCATAACCCGCAGGTGTAATGATAAATGCATTTTGTATTTCAGAGTGTTTTTTGATGTCAGGTAATTTTTCAGGTGCGATCGCGGATGGAATAACTGCTTTCACATCACCTTTAGGAATCGGCCTAGCTTGCACTAAATTCAAAGTGTTGTCACGTTCGTCATACACAAATTCAATATCCATAGGCATGTCGAAATGCTTGTAGATGTGACGCCCCACTTTTGCGATGGCAAGTGCAGTGTTTAACGATAACGATGGTGAGTCACTTAACGTTTTTGAGTTTTTGTGTAATTCTAATCGAGTCACCATTTTGCCATTTTCAGAAATGAGTTTAGGTACTAAACGGTGTGGCTTACGATAAATCTCTGGGTAAACCACATTTTCATTGGTAACAAGATAACTATCAAATGTGCCTTTACTATTCACGACTAGCTCGCCATGTCCAGGTGCTAGCTGAATACGTATTCCATTTTTTTGCGCGTACATCACGCCAGATTTGACGATATGTTTATTCTTAGTGGCTTTCAAATTGAATGATTCACCAATCATGCGTTGGATTAACACGGGCATGAACGGGGGCTCAGTAATATTGTCACCGCTTAACAAGCGTTGCATTAATGACTTATCACTGAAGTAGGAGATTACCACATCGCCAACGGCTTTGGTGATTGCTTTTTCTTCGAGTGCGACAGCGGGAATACTTTCATTACCGCCTGGATTGGCAATATCCGCTGTGTCTTCCTTGCCAGTGCTGCGAACCATTAACAATGCGGATTTTGGTAATGCCTCTAAGAAGGGTTTTAATGTATCAAAAGCCTTGAAAGATTGATTGTTAAATGCTGACTCAATTGCATGACGTATGTGTTTCAATACTGTGCTAGCAGTAGACGTGATGGTGGTACTACCTTGAGGCTGGTATTCGACGAAATTTTTCCACAGTGATCGCCAATTAGGAATGTGTGAATCGAGGTGATTTGCAATGACAGCATGATTTAACGGTGACAAGGCGGGAACATGCACTTTAATAGGTAAGCCTAATTTGTTTAGCATGTTACAGAGTTGATTTAGCTCGATTAATTTTGCTGACTTCGCGCCGATTTGCTCCTCTGAAAATTCAAAGCTTAACTGAATACTACTGCTTAAGGTGTTTTGAATATTCGTAACGATTTTTGTCGCGCTCACAACGAGTTGGGTTGTTGTAATGAGTTCTACCGGTGGTTGGTCTTCGTAGAGTGCGCGATAATCAGAATGCGCCATTTCAAAATGGATGAGTATCTGACAGGTATTTTTTTTCTGATATAATGCATCATAGAACCTAGCCCAAGCAGTGTAGTAAGCTTCGCGTGATGAAAAATATTTTAGGACTGTTGTTAAAATCTCTGGAGATTTATCAATAGACTGATGCAGCTCAGCTAAAATTGTTGTATAGATTGTTCTACCTAAAACACCTCTATTTTCATCAATCGATTTTTTTAATAATGTCAGGCTTTCTGCAGGAGTTTTGCAAATTGATGTTAAAATGGTTGCCCAATCACTGAGACACTCTTGAAAACAAGCTGGATTAAGATCTGGTTTGTTAGCATCGATGTTAGTAAATTTTTCAATAAAAAAATTATCAATTTTAATAAGTATTTTTTGGGGCATAGTTCAAAACCTTTTTTTAGTCTTACTGTCATCCTTGAGCGTTGGCGACGGATCTTTAAGCCTTTCCATAGTAGCCGCCATAGCTATAGTTTTGTGGTACCTGAGCAGGAGCTTGCGTTTGGGAAAAAAATCCTGTCCATGCGCTAGAATGATTATTGGCAGGAAGAGCAACATCTTTGAAGAGTGCCAACTGAGTTAGTTTTCGCATCTCACGCTCGCTATAAGTTTCTTCTGCTAGGATTAAAATATCCGCAGCAGAATCCTTGATGACTGCCAGGTTAGGTAATATTGCTATGACTTCTTCTAACAAAGTAAACGATGCATTTGCCATGGCTAATAATCCGACTTTATCCAGCTTGAAATGAGGAGATTGAACCAAATCACCAAAAGTAGTTAGATGGTTGATACTTATATGTGACCACTGTTCTTTTGACAAATGTGATAAAACCTTTTCTGACTCTAATTCTAAGTATTTTTCGGCAGTAAGGGTTTGACCACCACAAATAAATTTAGCAAAATTCTTAGCTAAGAGGGTGCCGTTTAAATGGGAATGATATTTCTGCAAAAATGAATCAGGTATGTGTGAAGCATTATTACCATTACCAAGGTCAGTCACAGATTTTAGTATGTCGGTGTAGATATCTGCTATGTCGTTGTTAGCTTGAAGTTCTGAGCTCGTTAAAATATCCATTGATATTGTTTGGTCACTAAAATCCTTAAGCTGCTTAAATGCTAACAGGAAAGGATAATTTTTATCTTGTAACGCTTTTTCCACTAAGTGAGGATGTTGACTCATGTCTAGAGTTTGAATGTGAATAAGTTGTAATATTTCATCTAATGTTTGTCGCTGATACGATGGTGAATGGTTGATTATCGACGTTAATAATTTAGATTGCTCATATACAGACAATGCGCCTATCGAAAAATCATATTGTTTTTTTAAGTATTTGAGCTTATCTATCGTTAAAGTAGATGGCACGTAATCCACTGCCATCTCTTTCAGTGTCGCATTCGAAATATAATTTGTTAAATCGATATCACTGTCTAGGGCTTTCAAAAATACCTTTTTGAAAAAACCAAGATTGCGCTTATTTTTTTGAAAAACTGTTTTGACATGATCTAGTAGAAACGGTAAATCAATTTGTTGAATTAATGGATCCAGAGAAATGGGATAAGGTGGAGAAGAGCTTAATAATGTTAGGCTGTCTAATTCAAGCATGGCTTTACATGCAGGACTTTCTTCTCGGAGAGCCTGATAAAAAAGTGCTAGTTTTTCTTCTGTCTTAAGGGATGGATAAAATAATTTAATAAACTCTTCGCTTAAATTATGCGTCTTAAAATATGCAAAATCGATAGTGCGAGTATGATCTTGTATTAAAGAAAGTAATACAGGGGTCATTTCTTTATTTGTAAAATGGTCATAAAGATATTGAAGTTTGATGGTCTGATGATGGAAGACAATATTTTGCTTATTCAGCGCAATTAACAGCTCGATTTTTTTTGATTCTAAGATAGTATTATATATCTCATCACATTTATTTGTATCTAATTTAGCAATTTGAAAGAGTTCAATAAAATCTTGAACCTCAAATTCGGATTTCAATAAGTCGTAGAGAAAAGGTGTCGATCCATACTGACTACGCGAGGATAATAAATATAAATTGATAGAGTATAGTTTGACTAATGATAAACACATTTTTACAGTTACATTTGATAGTAACTCTTCCCTATAAGTATACGAAGAAAGATATTTTTGTATCTGTCTGTTAGTTAGCGCTGGGTAGAGTGCTAAATTATTTTTTAAACACATGATAAGCACGTCGACACAGAAAGATGCATTATTAGAAAGGTCTATATTTTTCCCAGCTTCTGTTAATAAGAGCTTATAGTCAACATATTTCAGCAGCGTTTCTTGAGATGAGTAAAATAACTGTATCCATACTTCGCTGGAGATTCCCTTGATTATTTCATCTTTTGATTTGTTTGCCAGTAACGTTGATATCGTGACATCATATTTTTTTAAAATAGCTTGTGTAAAGAGTGTGGTTGCTGCGCCAATTAATAAGTGAGGTGCTACCCTGTTGAGAAACGTTGTAAAAGTTTGTGAGTCTTCAAGATAATTACTATCGATAATCTGAATATTGTTCGACAACATTTCTTTGTACAAATTGGCATAACTATCTTGAGTGTATAGTTTGTATAACTTTTCTAAACTGATATGTTGATTCGCTAGTGGAAGTTGTCTCATCAAAATAAATTGCATGAAATCCATTTTTTCTGAGACTAAATGAATTAAGTTGGGATAAGAGTCAAACTTAAAGTTAGCTTGAGAAATAATGCGTGCGAACTGATTCAGGGACAGTTTTTCAACGACATGTTCGAGTAGTGTCTGATTCTCAAAGCGTTGAGACCAATTAACATTTTCTACGTTTTCAAGCTTAAAATGGTTATGTCCAAATAGTATTTTAATACTTATTATTTTATCTTCCACGGCTAATGCATTAATGATATCAACAGATGCATCATTGATTAGTTTAGGTTTGTGTTCCAGAATATCGCTAACAATACCTATATAATCTGGAGCAAGCAATTGCAGTGTTGGTTTATTCATAGAAAAATGGGGAGAATCGATTAATCTTAAAAGCTTCTCACGGTGGTATTCGTAAATCCTCCACCACTTACCGCTATCGAACGAAGAAAGAGTCTCTGTGCCTGCATTTTCCATAATAGCATCGCATAGTTGTGCATTGTTATAGTTTATTATTGAATTGTAAAGCAAGTCAGCTTTTTGTGAAGTCGTTGCATATGGCAATGCAAATTTTAATAATGTGATTGAATCGTTGCTTGCTTCTGAACCATATGATTCTAAATCAATGTTGCCATTGCTAAGCTGGATGGCTTTTTCAATATGTTTCTTATATTGTGGTTTCGAATAATAGGTTGCTAATTTTTGTAAAGTAAGTTTTTGGTTGCGTAATTCAATATTATTTTTTTCAAAAAAATCAAACAAGGTAAAATTATTTTTAGATAGAATGACAGAAAAAATTACGCTAAAATCAGATAAATTGATATTATTTGATTGGATAAGCTGGATAAATTCCTCGTTAGAGCAACCCCCTTGAAGCACTGCTTCTAGTAATGTCATTCCGTAGGTTGTTTCTGCAGACCAAGGAATATCTATTTTGTAGGTTTCCTTAAATTTATTCAGTTTCGCTAAAGTGTAAGGTTTTGTGATGCAGCTATCAAAACCTCCATTTCTAAAAAGCTCACTTAAATCAAAGGTCGTATAGCAATTTTGCAATGGTAATCCATGTGCTATTGCTATAGGTAGAATGATTTCCTTGATATAGCTCTCATTGCTTAGCCGTGTTGGGCCAGAAGAAGTTAAAAATCGCTTTAACCCATTTACTTTTTCTATAGGTGAATATTTACTAAGAAGCTGTGAAAAGCCTGCTTTATCAGTAGTAAAGCTAGTAAAGGTGTACTCAGACAGTTCTCTCATGACCTCTGTCAGTAATGTTGAAAATGTTGTATCTTGAGTTTGTTCTTTCGTTAGCTCCCAGGTGAGCTCGATAGATCGTGCTGCCTGATTGAAAGCAACTTTGTGTTTTTCAATGACATTTAAGAATTGCGTTTCGATATGGGCTAATCGGCAGAGTACAGTCATCCGGTCATTCCAGTTCTGACCGAAAAACTTAGCATGCAGATAGGTTTGTTGGGTTTGCTGATTGTGTTCTATAATAAATTTTAAAGCATGATTTCGTAACGGTAAATTGTAGTCAATGCTAATGATAGGATATTCATGTGTTGCACTTAAGAACTCCAGAGGATGTTCTGACTCGTAAGTTCCTCCATATACGTTTGTCACAGGCCTAGTCTTTAATGTCCGGAATTCATTCAAGAAGGGTTGAATGATTTCTGGGAATTGTGAGTAATTCAGCTTAGTTGGGGAGAGTATTGTGAGACTAGTCAAAATGTTTTGATGAAACAGTGTGAACATGTCTTCTAGTGTTACGCTGACCTCAACGAATTGACGTGTAAATGTGGCTGTATTACCAATTTTTGCTGAAGCAACACAAAAATCACCAGAAGGGTTTAACTGATCAACATCGCTAGATTGTGATAATTCTTCAAACCTTTTTTTAATATTGCTGAGTATGGTTTTTTTTAAGTTTGAGTTGCGGGCTTCAGCAATATTTTTATTCCAATTGATAAACAGTGAATCTGGGACATAGCTGACCCATTTGTTCATAACTCTGCGATAATGCTCTAGCAAGATAACAAAGTTTGTTAATTGGTAATTTGGATTGTATTCGCAACTGCCTTTGACAGCTTTAATGGTTCTATCAAAAATTTCTGTTAAATCTTGAATGGTTTTTAATATAATTTTTTGGCTAGTATTGCTTAAAATGGAAGAGTAGTTATGTTTATCGAAAAGTCTCAAAAATTCTCGATGGAATTCATTCCACAATGTTTGAAATTTTTTGGGATCACTCCAGAGGGGGATGTTTTGTTCCCAAATGCCCATGATAGTGCGTGTATTTTCAATGTCGATAGATGCTAGTTCGGCGCTCACTTTGACAGAGTTATCACGCATTTTTTTCAACTCATGGTTCGCTGAAAGTTGATCTTGTGATAATGAAAGATTGTTAATCCAGTCTGCAGTAATATGATTTTTCAAGTTGAATTTAATGAGCTGGGCCAATTGAAAAGTCGTATCTTCACTACGACAGCACAGCATTGCAAATTGTTTCCACTCAGTAGCGATTTTTGTATTGAGAGCCAATTTTGCTAATTTATGAAATTCTACAAAATACATTTTTTGCGTAGGGGATAACGTTTCAAATTTATTGACTTTGCTAGCTTGTTGAAATGCTTTTTTCTCTTGAATGATTTGACGCAATGAATGAGAAAGTAATTGTGAATTACCCGGATTAATAATTAATGCTTCTAATTTTGAAATTAAATTTAAATATTCTTCTTGGGCATCGTTGATGTTTGCATCATCCACATTCTCAAATTGCTTGAGTTGGTCTTTGATTTCAATGGCAGTAATCATGGCTTGCCGCAGTAACATCTGCAATGCATGATTTCCTTTATTCTTATGTGCAAGACGATAAAAAATGGTAAGTATAACATGTAATGCATGAATAAATTCTTGCGAGTTTTTTTGTTGCGGCTTCGCACTTTCTAAAAATTCAATTTGCTTAATTAAAAAGGTATAAATGTTATTTTTAGGAATTTGTGCGGCAGGCCATTGAGTCGTTAAAAAATTGAATAATGCATCGGTTAATTCATAAAATGACTCTTGACTAAGTTTTTCATTTTGAGAATGAATATTCTCGATTAAGTCACCAATCATTAATGGTGA
>JABDBD010000019.1:40611-55955 GCA_013288815.1 Gammaproteobacteria bacterium
AATAATGCATCGGTTAATTCATAAAATGACTCTTGACTAAGTTTTTCATTTTGAGAATGAATATTCTCGATTAAGTCACCAATCATTAATGGTGAACGCGTATTGGCATTTCGCGTATGGTTAGTCAGTGCATTCTTATAGTTTGGCACCACTATTTGCGGCATCAGTGTTAACTGCGATGGTAGTGATGATTTAAACAAGCCTTCTTTTAATGTTTCATTGTCGTAAAGCGATTTTTCAGTAGCTTGATTCGCTAGCTTGACTAATAACTTGTGTTGCGTATCAGCAATGATTGACAATGGTGATTTCGAAACCCATTCTTGAATACTTTGTAAATTATCTACCGCGAAAACCGGAATCGCTTTTGTATTAAACTGTGCAGCAGCATGCGATGTTGCTGGTGCAACTTCTTTAACAATCACTATCTTGGTGGGTGAGTTTGCTTGTGGTTTTAAATACTGTGTTAATGCTTGCTCGATTGTGTCAGCAACAATGACTTGATTTTTATCCGTAATGACGTGAGTTGCATATCCAGCAGGCGTAATGACAAATGCATTGTGTGTCTCAGAATTTTTTTTGATGTCAGGTAATTTATCAGGTGCAATTGCTGATGGAATAACCACCCTCACATCACCTTTTGGTATCGGTCTCGCTTGCACTAAACTTAATGTATTGTTACTTTCATCATAAACAAATTCGATATCCATAGGCATATCAAAATGTTTGTGTATGTGACGTCCCACTTTTGCAATTGCAAGTGCTGTGCTCAATGACAGCGAAGGTGAGTCACTTAATGTTTTTGAATTTTTGTGTAATTCTAATTTAGTCACCATTTTCCCATTTTCAGAAACGAGCTTAGGGACTAAACGATTGGGTTTGCGATAAATTTCAGGATACACAACATTTTCGTTGGTGACGACATAGCTGTCGAAAGTACCTTTGCTATTGACGACTAGCTCGCCATGTCCAGGCGCTAGCTGAATACGTATTCCATTTTTTTGCGCATACATCACGCCTGATTTCACTATTTGTTTATTCTTAGTGGATTTTAAATCGAATGATTCGCCTATCATGCGTTGAATTAACACGGGCATGAAAGGGGGTTCAGTAATATTGTCACCGCTTAACAAGCGTTGCATTAGTGATTTATCACTAAAGTAAGATACGACCACGTCGCCAACCGCTTTAGTAATCGCTTTTTCTTCGAGTGCGACAGCAGGAATACTTTCATTACCACCTGGGTTAGCAATTTCGACCGTGTCTTCTTTACCGGTGCTGCGTACCATTAATAATGCGGATTTCGGTAATGATGCTAAGAATGGCTCCAGTGTTTCAAAAGCACTAAATGCGCGACTGGTAAACGCTTTGCTAATGTTGTTACGTATACCTTGCAAAATAGTATTCGCAGCTGGTGAGATGGTAGTGCTCCCTTTAGGTTGTTTTTCGACGAAGGCATTCCAATCTTTTTGCCACGTCGGAAAGTGGGCATCTAAGTGGTTGGAAATCACCTCATGATTCAACGGTGAGAGTTCAGGTACTTGTACTTTGATAGGTAAACCTAATGTATTTAACGTTTTGCTTAATTGATCGAGTTCGATTAACTTTGATGATTTGGTACCAATGAAATCTTCTGAAAATTCAAAACCTAAATTAACGCTGCTACTTAAGTCATTTTGAACATTCGTAACGATTTTTGACGCGCCAGCAATAAGTTGGCTTGTCGTAATAAGTTCTACAGCTAACGCGTCTTGGTAAAAAGCTCGATAATTAGATTGTGCGGTTTTGAAATTGATAAGTATCTGACGAGTATTTTTTTTCTGACGAAATGCATCATAGAAGCTAGCCCAGGCAGTGTAGTAAGCTTCGCGTAATGAAAAATGTTTTAGATGTGTTGCTAACAGGTTAGACAATTCAGCAATAGACTGATGTAACTCAGTTAACATTGCTGCATAACTTGCTCTACTTAAGGCAGCACTATTTGCATCAATCGATTTTTTGATGAGTGTCAGGCTTTCTTCAGGGTTTTTGCAAAGTGAGCTTAAGATAGTTGCCCAGTCATTCAAACATTCTTGAAAACAGTCTCGACCAAACTCAGATGAGTCATCATCCAGTTCCTTAAACTTTTCAATTAAAAATTTATCGATGTTGATGAGTATCTTTAGCGGCATCGTGCATAACCTTTTTGTTAGATATCAATTGTGTTCTGAGAGTTAACTGTCGTTCCGGTGTGGGCGAAAAACGATACTATAGAAGGATTAACGAGTCAAGAATGAGCAGTATATTTTGAACAATATCTTGGGTTGTTTGGGCAATAAGTATTCTAATGATGCGTTGGTAGTAAAGTATTGCTTTATTTCAGATCACATTCCGCAATTTTCTCCAGTGCCGTTTGATAACCCATATTAAATAATCGTTCTTGCGCTTTTTCACGAAGATTTAACATGCTGAATCTCTGAGTCTGTAGGCTAATGAGCAAATCAGCAAGAGATGCATTTTCCTCTTGTTTCATGGAGGATCCAACGAGTAGTGATTTTAAAAATGTATCAATGAACGAGGGGAATTTGTATTCGCGATAGCTTAGGCGCAATTTAGATAAGAACGCTTGTTTGAACGTCAGCGTAGGAGGGAAATTATAGTGTTTGGGATCACCGCTTGAGCTATTCAATTCGACGGCAATAATTTTACTCTCGGCTCCCAAAATTTCTCTCATGGTGTTGACAGGTAAGTTATTCACAAGACCACCATCCACGTGCAATTCTCCGTTTAGCACCATGGGTGGGACAATACCTGGGATAGAAGCGCTGCCACGAATTTTTTCCCATAAGCTACCATGTCTATGAACCATTTCTTTGTAGGATCCTAGGTTGGTAGAGATGCAGAAATAGGGTAGCCATAGGTCTTCAATATTTTTGGCATTAAAAACGTTGCTGAGTTCTATTGTAAATTCTTTACAACTAAATAACGACACGGCAGGCCAGGATAATTTTTTAAAAGAAACAGTATTGCGTGTTGCATCAATTAACCGCGAAAATTGATAAAAAATACTATCGTAGTTTTCATACATAGCATATAAGGCTGCAACCATCGCGCCTACACTGGTTCCACCGACAGCATCAATGCTGATGCCAGCTTCTAAAATTGCTTTGAGCGCGCCTATTTCTGCCCATCCTTTTACGCCGCCACCGCCAAATACTAAGCCTTGTGCTTTGCCACGCATGAATCTTAGCAAGCGTTGGTAATCTGCATGACTATTTTCTTTAATATTATGATGAATAAAAAAATTGCTGATAGATAACCATTCAGATGTTTTTGAAGGAATAGTATTGAGCTTATAAATTAAAACGAGTTCGCGTCGGATTTCTACAAGATTATGTGTGTCATTTAATATATTTAATGTGAATTCACTGAGGTAAGGTTTCTGATTGCCATCGGCAACAATATAAATTTTTCCAGCTTTATTTAAGCAGTGCTGAGCTAGGGGCGTATCATGTGCTTTTAATAGATATAAAATAATATGATTATTTTCTTCGATTTCTGTAATGAATTTATCAATTTCTGGTGATTGATTTTGTTCAGAGTGTATATCCCAATCGCTCAACATCGCAATTTTTTTATAATTTCGTAAAGTATTTTTTATTTTGTTAGCGAACACAGGAAAATTGACATCCTCATTAGCCGGGATAATGGCAATATGTTTTTTTTCACCTGACGCCAAAATACGAATGATGTGTTGTGATCGACTGGCGAGAGGTTCAATTGTATTGAGGAGAATCCCCGGAAACTGACGGCATAATTTTTTAAAGGTAACAGTGGGTAATTTCAAGAGACGAGAGTCTTCTTCTGCTTTAACAGTGAAAGTACGTCGGTCATTAGAAAGCGCACCCGATTCACCCACTGTTTCGCCGGGTAGTATATACCCTACCGTTCTCATTTTTTTGGAATGAGGAATAATCATGTTTGCGGAAAGTTTTCCGCTGACAAGGATGTAAAGAAAATGTGAATGCTCATCTTCGTGAAATAAAATATCCTCTTTTGCCAATTGAATATCTTCAAATTTAGTGAGTAATGCTTCATAAACATTATCTTCAAGCTCTACGCTGGAAAAAATTTTAGATTTTTTGAGAAAGCTGACTAAATTCTCGCCCATTATTTTTCCTTTTTGAAAAGATACTCGATTACATTAAGAATATACTTTATTATTAAATGTGTCTCCTTACGAGTGTTCAACCACGAAGGGTGAGCACCTAACATGACTAAAACAATTTTATTATCACTATAGAGAGAACTCATTATGCAAGATATTAATGCTATTGATTGGCTTATTATCGGTATTTTTGCATTTTCAATGGTACTAGGTTTGGTGAGGGGGTTGCTGAGAGAAGTATTAGCGCTGCTCTCATGGGTAGTTGCTTTTATCGTAGCGAGTCTTTTTGCATCGAAGCTAGCAGTTCATTTTGATGGCATGTCACAGTTAAGTAGCATGGTGTCGTCTGCTGGTGGTGATGCAGGTGCGGTGAGTTCGCAAACCGAAACCGTGAGTAAGTCAGCGTCGCTTTTTTCTACCGGCGTTAGTTTTGCAGCGATCTTTGTCGTGACTATGCTTTGTTGTAGCCTATTCACTCGACTGATATCCTATGCTTCTGATGTAGGTGGAATGAGTATTATTAACCGGTTATTTGGCGGTGTGTTCGGAGGTCTTCGCGCTGCGTTAATCACTGTGTTGATGATTTTTTTAGTGCAATTCACAGATTACGGTTCTAATCAGACTTGGCATAATTCTAAATTTGTTGCTGTGTTCCAACCTTATGTTAAAACACTCGATAGTATGGTGAAGCCACAGCTAGAACAATTGCAGTCCGAAACCAAAGAAGCAACTAAGTCTATTAAAGAACAAGTTGACCAGGCTAAAGAGAACTTAAAGAAAATATCAGCAGAACCAAAAGATTTGATGCCTGCTGAGCCTAAGCCGTAAATTACAGAATCGAGAACTTAAGCATCGTTCCAGCCTGACATTACAAATGTCAGGCGTTACGTCGGCGCGAAGCATGCTTCGCGAAAGCCCCGACTGCACCCTCTCCCACAAGGGGAGAGGTCAAAAAAATGATTTATGCTAAAACTTTCTTTTTAACATCCGTTCTCGCAAACAATTCCATAAATTCATTCACAGGTAAGTTTTCAAGTTCATCTAAGTTTAAAAATAAATTTTTTCTCTGAGCGATTTCCTCGTTTGAAAATAAATGTGAAAGATTGCTTTCAAATTTTTTCAATAGTAATGGAATGGATTCTTCACGACGTCGCTTATGTCCAATCGGATAGTCCACTTGCACTTTTTCAGTATGGCTGCCATCTTTAAAATAAATTTGGATTGCATTGGCAATTGAGCGTTTTTCAGGATCTAAATAATCTTTAGAAAATTTAGGATTTTCTTGAACTTGCATTTTTTCGCGTAAGCAGTCTATGCGAGGATCACTCGCGAAATCATCTTCGTAATATTCTGCACGTAAGTCACCATGAATCAAACCAATCGCTGTCATATATTGCAAACAATGGTCTCTATCAGCTGGATTGTAGAGTGGGCCAGTTTTGCTAATAATTCGAATAGCCGGTTCTTGAGTAGTTAAAACGATTTTTTCAATATCATCTAATCGATCTTTAATTTTAGGATGTAAGCTGACTGCGCATTCTACGGCGGTTTGCGCATGGAATTCAGCTGGGTAAGAGATTTTAAATAAAATATTTTCCATCACGTAGGAGCCAAAAGGCTGCGGTAGATGTAACATTTGACCGTGCCAGGTGACATCATAAAATCCCCATTTTTTTGCTGTTAACGCACTGGGATATCCCATCTCACCTTGCATGACTAGCCAAGCTAGACGTACACCTCGACTCGTTGCGTCTCCAGCTGCCCACGATTTGCGTGATCCAGTATTAGGTGCATGTCGGTACGTTCTCAAGCTTTGACCATCTATCCAAGCATGAGATAGTGCATTGCAAATGCTGTCAAAGGAACCTCCCAATAAATGCATAACTAATGCAGTAGAGGCAACTTTTACAAGAACAACGTGATCAAGGCCGATTCGATTAAAACTATTTTCGAGTGCTAAAATTCCCTGAATTTCATACGCTTTTATCATCGCAGTTAAGACATCACGCATCAGCAAGGGAGGATTTCCTTGATTAATGCGTTTACGGCTTTCGTAATCAGTGACAGCTAAAATAGCGCCTAAATTATCAGAAGGATGTCCCCATTCTGCTGCAAGCCAAGTATCATTAAAATCTAACCACCGGATTAAGGAACCCATATTAAAAGCGGCTTGTATGGGATCTAATACATAATTCGTGCCAATAACACGTGAACCATTAGGCACGACAGTGCCAGGAACAATAGGACCTAATAATTTTCTGCATTCGGGATATTGCAAAGCCAGCATAGCGCACCCTAAGGCATCCATTAGGCAATAGCGAGCAGTTGAATAGGCAAGCGGGCTTTCAATGGAATCATGTGCCACATAATCTGCGATGGAGAGAAGCTCTTGATCTGAGGTGGGTCTTAAATTGCTGTCTGCCAGTTGCTTGTGTGACATAGGTTTATCCTCGTTGTTCAATAGGGATATATTCGCGTGGTTTAGGTCCTGAGTAGTTTGAATCGGGACGAATGAGTCTGTTGTCTGCGCGTTGCTCGAATATATGTGCGCTCCATCCCGTTAAGCGTGACATGACAAACAGTGGTGTAAACATAGCTGTTGGAATACCGCAAAAATGATAAGTCGTTGCACTGTAAAAATCTAAATTAGGAAACAAATGTTTTTCATCCCACATAATTTTTTCAATGCGCTCAGAGATGGGATAGAGATATCCGTCGGTTGCGTGAGCCGATAATTTTTGTGACCATTCTTTAATGATATCAGAGCGCGGGTCAGAAATTTTATAAACTCGATGGCCAAATCCCATGATTTTTGCTTTATTTGTTAATAATTCTCGAATGCCTTTTTCTGCATCATCCGGATTTTTGAATCGTTCGATGAGTTCCATCGCCGCTTCATTGGCCCCACCGTGTAAAGGGCCTCGCAGTGTGCCAATGCCGGTGACGATAGCAGAATGAAAATCCGATTCTGTGGATGTTGTCACACGTGCGGCAAATGTAGAGGCATTAAATTCATGCTCTGCATAAAGAATCAATGAAACATCGACAGCTCGCACTTGCAGCGGATCGGGTTTTTTATGATGAAGTAAATATAGAAAATGACTTGCAATGGTTTTTTCATCGCTGGTTGTGTCAATTTTTTGATGGTGTTGATGGAAGTGATACCAATACAAAAGCATACCAGGGACGCAGGCAATCAATCTATCAGCAATATCTCGCTGTTTTTCACGGGTTATTTCAGGCTCTAACGTTCCTAGCATAGAGCACCCAGTGCGTAACACATCCATAGGGTGCGTAGCGGCTGGAATTTTTTCTAATACCATTAATAAACTGTCTGGAAGCTTGCGAAGATTCATTAATTTTTCGCGATACGCTTTTAATTCTTGTTGATTAGGTAATGTGTTGTGTACTAATAAATGAGCCACTTCTTCAAAAGTAGATTGCTCTGCTAAATCATGAATAGAGTAACCTCGATAATTTAAATCGAGTCCTTCCTTGCCCACGGTGCTGATGCCTGAATCACCAACAACTATTCCTGCCAACCCCCCAGTTTTTTTTGTCATTTTTCTTTTCCTTCAGCAAATAATTCATCTAACTTATTTTCGTAATCATAATAATTTAAAAATTCATATAGTGCTTCACGTGTTTGCATTTGGTCGAGAACTTTTTTCTGCGTACCATTTTGTCGAATGGTGTCATATACCATTAGTGCTGCTGTATTCATGGCGCGAAAAGCACTGAGTGGATAGAGAACTAAGCTCACGCCAGCTTGGGACAATTCGTTTACGGTAAATAAGGGTGTGACCCCAAATTCTGTGATGTTTGCCAATACAGGAACTTGGATTATATCAGTTAATGCTTTGTATTGCCTAAGTTCGCGAACACCTTCAAAGAAAATCATCTCAGCGCCGGCTTCAATGTATTGATGAATTCTATCAATTGCTGCAGGTAATCCTTCGCTAGCGAGTGAATCTGTTCTTGCCATGATGACAAAAGAATCATCGTATTTTGCATCCACAGCTGCTTTAATGCGATCAACCATTTCACCGGTGCTCACTAATGCTTTTCCGGGGCGGTGACCACACCGTTTTGCTTGTACTTGATCTTCGATGTGAACACCCGCTACACCTGCTCGTATCATTTCCTGGATGGTGCGTGCAATATTAAAAGCGCTTCCCCAGCCTGTGTCGATATCAACAAGTAGGGGGGCATCGGCAGCACTTGTGATTCGTCTAGCATCCTCTAATACATTGCTGAGATTCGTGATACCTAAATCAGGAAGTCCGTAGGATGCATTAGCAACACCGGCTCCTGAGAGATAAATTGCTTGGAATCCGACACGTTCAGCGAGCAGAGCCGTGTAGGCATTGATGGTCCCTACAATTTGTAGAGGACTTTCGATAGTTAATGCTGTTCGTAAGCGTTCACCAGCGGTGAAAGTACGTGTAGTCATGAACATTTCCTTGTCTTGAATGGGCGATTGTCTAAATGCGCGAAGATCTTGTCAAGAATTAAATGTATCTCTTTTGATTTTAAGATTATTTACCCATGTTATGCACGACAAGCACCCACCGCCGTCATCGCGAGGCTGCGAAGCGCTTAGCCGTGGCGATCCAGGAAGTGCTAGTGAGGCTGGGTCGCCACGGCTAAGCGCTTCGCAGCCTCGCGATGACGATAGCAGGTGCTTGTTGCGCGAGATGAGTCATTTGTCACGACTGAGCCCTATTTGAACTCTTTAGGCGATATAAGTTAAAAATTGTTTTTGCTAATGATGTTTCGCTGCTAGGGCTGATAAGTGCGATTAATTTATATGATATGATGAATAATAGACCCAATCGGATGGATATATGCAGCCTGTTTTTACCAAAAAAATAACACTTATTATTTTTACCATGACGATTGGCTTTATGATTTTAGGTACTTTTTGGGTGAATCAAGACATAAAGAGTTTGTTAGCCGCCAATTCTCAAGTTATGCATACCCACATTGTGATCGGAAAGCTAAATAATATTTTATTGAATATTATTGATGCGCACGATCAGGCAGAAAGATATTTGAGTTCAAATGATGAAAATTTTTTAAAAAAGTATTACAAGATACAAACTGACGCGAGTCATAACTTAACTCAGTTACGCGATCTCATCAAAACAAACTTCCTGCAACAACAACATTTTTCCTTGCTAGAGCCAACTTACAATGCTTATATCCTGAGTCTAGAAAGGCTAATAAAAAAATATCAAGCGACGCATCAGAGCTCCACAGTAAAACTAGAGATGCAAGAAGCGCATACTATGTTAGATAAAATAAAAATTTCAACAAAAGAAATGAGTGATGTAGAATTTGATTTGTTGCAAGAACGCAATGCCAAAGTGGTTAGCGATAGCAAACGAATTAATTTTATGATTATAACAGTCGGTAGTTTAAGTAATTTATTACTGTTGTTATGCTTCATATTGTTAACTTATCAAGAGCGAGTTCACTTAGACGTTCAATATAAAATAAATAAAGAATTAGAAAAAACAAATAAACGTATGCTTGAAATCAATCGGCTGAAAGAAGAATTCTTAGCAAACATGTCGCATGAGCTAAACACACCTTTAAATGCAGTCATCGGTTTCTCTCAATTACTTTATCATGAACAAGCAGGCAAAATTAATGGAGAACAAAAAGAGTTATTACAGCAAATACTTGGGAGCGCAAAAGACTTATTAAATTTAATTCAAAATGTATTAGATTTTGCAAAAGTCGAGTCTGGGAATATCGAGTTAAATCCTGAAGAAGCTGACTTACAAAAAACATTAGATAATGTGATTAAGGTTTTTGATCCTTTGTTGAAAAGAAAAAAAATTACATTATCAGCAAGAATTACGAAAGACATGCCCGTGGTATATACAGATCTCGAGCGTTTTAAACAGGTTCTTTATAATTATTTGTCAAACGCTGTTAAATTCACTTTAAATGGTGGAAATATTCAAATTATTATTAGTCCAGAATCTAAAAATATGTTCCGCTTAGAAGTGAAAGATACGGGTATTGGACTCAGGCCAGATGATTTAGAAAAATTGTTTATAAAGTTTCAACAATTAGATTCAAGCTCCTCAAAAGAGTATTCTGGGGCTGGGGTGGGGCTTGCGCTAACTAAAAAAATTGTGGAGGCGCAAGGCGGAAGAGTCGGGGTTGAAAGTGTGTTGGATGAGGGCAGCACTTTTTATGCTATTTTACCGATTAAGCCATTGACAAAAAAACTCTAGATGCTGTCCAAACTTAAGCTAAACCGTCCCGCAGCTTGCCCGGCGTTGTTACTTAAATTGCTTTTTACCTCTCCCCTTGTGGGAGAGGTCGACGCGAAGCGGCGGGTGAGGGGTGTTTTTTGCTCAAAAGCACCCCTCACCCTAGCCCTCTCCCACAAGGGGAGAGGGAATCAAAAGTTAGTATTTAAGTTGCGAGCTCAAGATCTCTATCCATCACAGTCTGACTGACTTTATGTTTTGAAGTTTTAACAAGTGATTTTAGATATTGTCCATAACTACTATTTCGGAGGGAGTCAGCTATCATGCTGAGATCCTTGGCGCTGATAAAGCCCATACGATACGCAATTTCTTCAGGACACGCTATTTTTAAACCTTGTCTTTTTTCCAACGTTTGAATAAATGATCCAGCTTCTAATAATGATTCATACGTTCCTGTGTCTAACCAAGCATAGCCACGTCCCATGGTAATAACGTGAAGTTCGTTGTGTTTTAAATAATATTTATTAATATCGGTAATTTCAAGTTCGCCTCTAGGTGAGGGTTGCAAGGTAGGTGCGATATCAACAACACGATTATCGTAAAAATATAATCCTGTGACAGCATAGGAAGACTTGGGTATTTTTGGTTTTTCCTCGAGACTGATGACTTTACCGTGATTGGAAAATTCCACTACACCATAACGCTCAGGATCGCTGACAGGATAAGCAAATATAGTAGCGCCTTTACTATTTTTTTTTGCTTGCTCTAAGTAATGGTTGAGATCATTTCCATAAAAAATATTATCACCAAGAATCAATGCGCAAGCACTGTCACCAATAAAATTTTTGCCGATAATAAACGCTTGAGCCAGCCCATCGGGTGAATGTTGGATTGCGTAAGATATGTTGATTCCCCATTGATTACCATTTCCGAGTAAGTGTTCAAACTGCGGTGTTGATTCCGGTGTTGAAATCACTAAAATATCTCGTATACCAGCTAGCATTAATGTCGTCAGTGGGTAATACACCATGGGTTTGTCATAAACAGGTAGTAATTGTTTTGAAACAACTTGTGTCATAGGATAGAGACGCGTTCCTTTGCCACCTGCTAATACGATGCCTTTCATGATTTCTCCATTTGTACGTAATGAGTTGTCAGCCACTGTTTGTAGACATCTCGACTTTTTATGTCTTCGATCCAAGGTAAATTATTGAGATACCATTGTATTGTTTTTTGTATGCCCGTCGCAAAATTGACTTGTGGCTTCCATTGCAGCTCTTGTTCTATTTTTTTAGCATCAATTGCATAGCGGCGGTCATGCCCAGGTCTGTCGTTAATATGTGTGATTAGCGATGTATACGATGTTTGTAGTGGGCTGGGATGTATATTATCAAGGATTTCACAGATAGTTTTCACGATGTCTATATTTGTTTTTTCATTATGAGCCCCGATATTGTATGTTTCGCCAATTTTGCCATTTGCTAAAACAGTTTTAATCGCAGCACAATGATCGGATACGTATAACCAATCACGTATTTGTAATCCATCGCCGTAGATAGGTAGTGGTTTGTTTTCGAGAGCGTTCAAGATGGTTAACGGAATTAATTTTTCTGGAAATTGATAAGGTCCATAATTATTCGAACAATTCGTAATGAATGTTGGAAGACCATAAGTGTGATGGTAAGACCTGACTAGATGATCGGCTGCTGCTTTTGAAGCCGAATAAGGATTGTTAGGTGCATAGGCTGTTGATTCGTTGAATGGTGCATCATGAGGTTTCAATGAGCCGTAGACTTCATCTGTCGATATTTGCAAAAATCGAAATTCAGTTTTTTCTGCTGTGTTTAGTGTAAGCCAGTATTGCCTAGCTGTTTCAAGCAAACAAAAAGTTCCATTAATATTCGTGTGAATAAAATGATTGGGATTATGTATGGATCTATCGACATGGCTTTCTGCGGCAAAGTTTAAAATCGCGCGCGGTTTGTATTGTTCGAATAATCGTTTTACTAATGCTTGGTCGTTAATGTCACCTTTCTCAAAATGATAATGAGAATGCGTTGCTGTGTCTAAGGGGTTGACGCTCCCTGCATAAGTGAGTTTATCTAAAATGATAATCGGTTCATTTTCAGCAGCAAGCCAATCTAATACAAAATTAGAACCTATAAATCCGCTCCCGCCTGTTATGAAGATCAAGTTGAGGTCCCTTATGTCAATAAAATTGATTGCCTGCGCGGGGAATGACAGCGGTGATCGCGCAGTGCGTAAGATGGGTTACTATATTGGGCGTTTTTAACTAAGTAAATCTGTTTTTGTTATTTTTAATGCGATTGCCATACTTCAGAGATACGTTTATATTGTTAGGTAACAAAATCCAGCCGGATCATTTTTATGCATATGAATACACTTACTCGCAACATGGCGCGTCTCATTTTTTGGGGGAGATGGTTGCAAGCTCCTCTGTATTTGGGTTTGCTCGTTATTTTGGGTGCGTACGTCTATCGTTTTCTGGTTGAATTAACAGACATTATGGGGAATGTGCGTGACATAGAAGACACCAAAATTATGTTAGGAGTCTTGAATTTAATTGATGTGGTGATGATCGCCAATCTATTGATTATGGTCGTGATGGGTGGATATGAAACATTTGTTTCGCGGCTGTACTTAGAAAATAATCCTGACCAACCAGAGTGGCTAAGTCAAGTTGATGCCGGTGGTATGAAAATTAAATTAGCGTTGGCTTTGATTGGAATTTCATCCATACATTTGTTACGGACATTCATAGAACAAAGCGCATCCACGAGTTTTAATTTTGGTGTGATGTGGCAAGTTCTTATTCATCTAACGTTAGTCATTTCTGCTATCGCGATCGCTTTCACCAATCGTATCATGCATGTTTCAAAAAAATAGGAATGCAGAACTTCACAAGTTGCTGCTATAATCCCACCCCACACGCTTTCTTACAGGAAATAATACATATTTATGACTGTCGTTCGCACACGTTTTGCTCCTAGTCCTACAGGTTATTTGCATATTGGCAGTGCGCGTACTGCGCTATATTGTTGGCTTTATGCCCGCAGAATGAAGGGAACATTTATTCTCCGAATTGAAGATACCGATTCTGAGCGGTCAACCACTGAATCTATTCAAGCGATTATCGATGCTATGCATTGGCTGAATCTGGATTACGATGAGGGCCCTTTCTATCAAACAGAGCGATTTGATCGTTACAATAAAGTTGCTGAAAAGTTACTGGCTGAAGGCAAAGCTTATCGTTGTTATTGTTCAAAAGAAAGATTAGAAAAATTACGTGCCGAACAAATTGAGCACAAACAAAAGCCACGCTATGACGGCTTGTGTCGTGCACTTACCGAACCAAAAGAAGGTCCATTCTGTCTACGTTTCCGAAATCCAGGTGAGGGGACTGTGGAGTTCGATGATCTCGTTCGAGGTTCTTTAAGCTTTCAAAACGACGAATTGGATGACTTGATTATTGCGCGAAGCGATGGTTGGCCAACGTATAATTTTTCGGTTGTTGTTGATGACTGGGACATGAAAATCACTCATGTTATCCGCGGCGATGACCACATCAATAATACGCCTAGACAAATCAATATATTGCGGGCGTTAGGTGCGACTCCTCCTGTTTATGCGCATCTATCAACAATTTTAGGCAGCGACGGCAAGCGATTATCAAAGCGGCACGGCGCTGTGAGTGTAATGCAATATCGAGATGAAGGTTTTTTGCCTGAGGCTTTATTAAATTATTTAGCGAGATTAGGTTGGTCTCACGGCGATCAAGAAATTTTTTCGAAAGATGAGCTTGTGCAGTTTTTTGATTTTGATCATGTCAATAAATCTTCTGCAGCATTTAACCCAGAAAAATTATTATGGCTTAATCAACATTATTTAAAAGCGAGTGATCCCGCTCATATTGCTAAAGAACTAGCGCCTTTTATGAAACAATTAAACTTAGATTTAAGTCAGGGCCCATCATTAATTGACGTTGTAAAAGCCTTGAATGAAAGATCTAAAACACTAGTAGAGATGGCTGAAAAAAGCAACTGTTTTTACCAAGAAATTCAGTATAACGAAACAGCTGTTCAGCAGCATTTAACTCAAGATGCTTTACCCGTGTTAACCCAAATTCAAACGGAATTGAATGCAACGATTCATTGGCAAAAAGAAACGATGCATGAAGTGATTGTGAAAGTAGGCGAGACATTAGGTTTGAAAATGGGGAAAATCGCGCAACCTGTGCGGGTTGCAGTAACGGGTGATGTCACGTCTCCGCCTATTGATGTTACATTATTTTTAATGGGCAAAGAGCGCACCTTAGAAAGACTTGCTCATGCTATTACATTGTGTCATTAACTTTTAAAGAGAGTAAAAAATATGTTTAAAACTCGACCTAGATTTTTTAGTCGTGATGTTAATTCATTGTCAGCCGAGGATCTAAAAAAAATGGAATTGGCGGATGCTACTGTGTCCGATATGGATAATGGGGATAAAAAGGCGGTAACAGCTTCTCAGGACAAACAAAGTCTCTCACCTAAGGGTCATCTGAGCGAGCAAGTACCTGCTGAAGTAAATAATCAGAATCGATTAACGAATAAGTGAGAAAGCATGTTGACAAACATGCCTGACCTGCCTAGAATCGCTGCTCTATTGTTCTATTCAAAATAATAGAGTGAGTCTGAAGCACCTTTTATCGGGGCTATAGCTCAGCTGGGAGAGCGCTTGCATGGCATGCAAGAGGTCGGCGGTTCGATCCCGCCTAGCTCCACCAAAGAAAGGTTTGACATCCTTTTTACCAGTAAAATCAAAAAATGTCCCCATCGTCTAGAGGCCTAGGACATCGCCCTTTCACGGCGGTAACAGGGGTTCGAATCCCCTTGGGGACGCCAATTTAATCAATGAGTTATAAATTGTCGTGTACAATATCAGGTCAGTTTCCGTAATATTTCCGTTAT
>JABDBD010000020.1 GCA_013288815.1 Gammaproteobacteria bacterium
TTGATTGCGCGTGCTGACCGGAAGGACACGGTTTTTTCATTAATTGTTGGTAAGTCAATAATTACGCACCTATCTAACAAGTCTTGACGAGTAATCAACTCGCTAATGCCATTTAGAATAACTGGACGTTTAATATCGATTACTGCTTCGGAACCAGTAGTATAGAATTTTCTTCTGGCAAATCCTCCGCCGGTTGATAGACAACATAGGTCATCTTGATTTTCTATAGATAATTTACTTACGTTGTTATAAGAAACTAGTAAATTGTTTGCGGCCGCAACTAAAATATCATCTGCATTTTTAGGCGCATTTCGAAGGTTAGGCAGGCTAGGATCAATAATCTTTCTTAATATTTCTTGAGTATGACTTTTGCCTGAACCCTGCATTCCCATTAATATTAATAAAGGAAATGGCGTATGAGGTCTCCAACATTCGAGCATCCATGCTAGTACTAATATTTGTGCTGAGGTTGGAATATTGATATGTTTCCATAATAAGTTCACGTTACCATTTTCTAGTGGCATTGGTAATGGTTGCATATTCTGTAAACCTTTAAATCTAACTGGATAGCTATTTAAAATACTCCATCCATTCGCTGAAACCTCGATTGCCTGCCATTTTTTGTCAGCAATATTAATGTAGATTTTTTCGTTAAAATTGCCGACACGCATGCATACATGATGACATTCGCCTTCAAATGTTGCTTTCCCTTTTATTATCGACAAAACATCATTTAAGGATGTATGACTTATAGATGTTTTATACGTATTCCAAAATTGATGTGCCAGCCAATTTTTAAATTCATCACTCTCTATTGGCCAAATTTCCTGATGATCAATATTTTTAAACATTGCGTAGGACTGCTTTTGTTCATCATGAAAAAATTCAATTTCATCAATAAGATTAAGAAGAAGATTTGCTTTACTAAAATCTGAATTTTGATTACCTACTTCAATGTTAGAATCAGATAATGATAGCTTTCCTATTTCCTGTTTTGTTGATGTTGGTTTTATAAGTGGCAAAGATAAAATATCGTTACGGGATGTCCCGGGGTTTTTTACAAGCCAATCAACATAGTCACCTTTTAATGGTAACTTTAATTTTTCAATATCTATCCACCATACCTCACAATTTAATTTTAATAAAATATCAGTAACAGTTATTGCATATTGCAATCCTTGTTTATCAGCATCACGCCAAATAATTACTTTTTTTCCCTTTAAAATTTCCCAATCAGCACCTACTGCGCTATTCCACCCACCAGAAGTGGTTGCAATTAATCCCATTTTAATAAATTCATCTACACATTTTTCCCCTTCATGGATATATATAGGTTCTGCTGGATTATTAATAATATCTGGTAGTCTATAAATTGGTTTTTTCTTAAGGTTAAAATCAGGTTCTTTTAAGAGAAATTTACCACTTCTATCCTGATGCATTGGCCATATGATTTTTTCTGCTGTGTTAAAATTTTTTAATCTAATACGCCAAAATATGATAGTGCCACTAATGTCTTGGTATTCATGCAAAGCTATTAATTTAAAACCATTTTTGATTTTTTTATCACAAAAATTTCTTGCCGCTATTTGGGGTGTTAATTTATTCATGGGACCATGCTCCAAAAAAGTTAATGGTTTCAATAAAGCTCAATTTGTAACGTAGACGATGAAATGCAATGATGTCGCAACCTTTGGCTCCGCAAGCGAAGCATTTGAAATTGCCGTTTACCATTGAGATACTCAAGCTGGGATTGTTGTCAGGCTCATGAAAGCAGCATTTCACTCTTACCCATTCCAATTTAATTTTTAAACCTGGAAATTGTTTGCTGTAATATTCCGAAGGTGTTGGTAGCAGTGCTCGATTAAACTTTTTTTTGTTTTTCATGATTTCGCCCCTTTTACTTGTCGGCTTTCCTGGATGCGCTGTTCTATCCAGTCAAATATTTCTTGTTCGATCCAAGCCACATTTCGTTTTCCCATGGATATTGGTTTTGGGAACCTTCCTAGAGCGATTTCTTGATATACCCATGAGCGAGAACCACCGATCAGTTCTAATACTCTTGGAAGTCTTGCTAGCTTTGGCGATGATCTTTTTGTTTGTTCGTTTGCATGAATACGCATAGTTCCTCCTATTGGATGTAATTAACACCAACAGGAAAACACGGGCGAAATTGGGGCGAAAGAAGCGCTTATTAAATAAAAAATTCAATATAATCAAATACAAGCGAGGGGCGAATTGATTTCGCCGAAAGCGGGCGGAAGCTGAAGTTTGCTTTTAGATAGGGTATTATTTTCGATGAGACCTGTTCATGTTGATAATCCTATCTAGTGATTCTGGATCGAGATATTCGCCATTCTTTTTTTGTACATATGATGAATCGTCTTTTTTTAATCGTTCAAATGTTTCTTTAACGACAGATTTCTTATCCCAGGTTGGATACTCTTTAATAATCTGGTCGGCTGTTTCTTGCCATTTTTTATTGCGTTGCACGGTAGTAAAGACAGGTTTTTTGGCATTAGCTGAATTAGTTTTGTTCACTAAATTTAATTTCTTGGCGATATATGGATAGCTATCTACAAACTTTTGTTGATCTTGTTCGACAAGGCTATCGAAGAATATTTTTGCCTCTGCAAGTAGTTTTTTTATGACAGTGATACCGTTGTATAGTGCTTTATTTACATGGTCAAAAATATTTAGATGTTTATAAAACCACCAAGGGCCATTACTACAAATGATATTTGTTATTTCATTAGCTTCTATAATAAAAACTGAGACGTCTCTCCAATCACTATCATTTATTTTTATGCATTCATCTGGATTAACACCCACAATAAGACAAGCTGCTGTTTGAGGCATGCAACCTTCAGTGTGAAGAAAACGCTTATAATTTATCTTTTTCATTGTCTTATATCCTTACAAATAATGTGGGCTACGGTCCTGTGATTTGTTGATTTATTCGTCACAAAGTCATATACCTATGTCCCTCTTATCAGGGTGTTAATTAAGGTCTTGGATTGTATAAGAACTTGCTGTACATTGCAGTACATTCGCAGTATATGTTAATGGTATATAAAATATGTCCAATAATAAGACAGCTACTCTAACGTTTAGAATTGAGCCAAAGCTCAAAAAGGGGCTGCAAGCTGCTGCTGCTCGTCAGCATCGTTCTATCGCCAATATGGTGGAAATGTTGATTCGTGATTACTGCGAACGAAATGGCATTAGCATTTCGGAGCTGGATGATTTGCTGGTTAGTGACAAAATAGATAAGGTGAAATGATGTTTGAACAAACGTTTAAAAATATCGATGATATTTTGCATAAAGATGCAGGTTGCAGCAGTGAGCTTGATTATGTAGAACAAACTTCCTGGATATTGTTTCTAAAGTATCTTGATGATTTCGAAAAAGATAAACAGGCTGAGGCTGAATTGGCCAGTAAGAAATATATCCCAATTATAGACCCCCAATATCGCTGGGAAGTTTGGGCAACACCGAAAGGAAAAAATGGAAAATTAGACCATCATAAGGCATTAAGTGGTGATGATCTGAAAGAATTTGTTGATCATAAGCTTTTCCCATATTTTAAAAAATTTAAAGCATCTGCTGAAAGTCCTAATACCATTCAATATAAGATCGGCGAAATTTTTAATGAATTGAAAAATAAAATTCAAAGTGGTTATAACCTGAGAGAAGTAATTAATTTAGTCGACGAATTAAGGTTTAGATCACACGCTGAAAAGCATGAGATGTCTCATCTTTATGAAGACAAAATTAAAAACATGGGTAGCGCGGGCAGAAATGGTGGTGAATATTACACACCGAGGCCGCTTATCAAAACGATTGTTAAAGTAGTCGACCCAAAAATTGGTGAAAAAGTTTATGATGGAGCGGCGGGTTCAGCTGGCTTCTTGGTTGAGGCATTTGAATATCTCAATAATAAAAACCTAAGTACGAAAGACATACAGACATTACAGAAAAAAACTTTTTACGGCAAAGAAAAGAAATCGCTGGCTTACATCATTGGCATCATGAACATGATTCTTCATGGTATTGAAGCTCCTAACATTGTTCACACAAATACTTTGACTGAAAATATTGATGATATTCAGGAAAAAGATCGCTATGACGTGATTCTTGCCAATCCTCCTTTCGGGGGTAAAGAGCGAGCAGAGGTTCAACAGAATTTTCCTATTAAGACTGGTGAAACAGCGTTTTTATTTTTGCAGCATTTTATTAAAGCGCTAAAGGCTGGTGGTAGGGCTGGTATTGTTATCAAAAATACATTTCTCTCAAATACGGATAATGCTTCAGTTAGTCTTCGAAAATTACTATTAGAAAGCTGTAATCTCCATACGGTTCTCGATCTGCCTGGAGGTACATTTACCGGTGCTGGTGTAAAAACGGTGGTGTTATTTTTTGAAAAGGGCAGTGCTACTAAGAAGGTATGGTTTTATCAACTTAATTTGGGTAGAAATCTTGGTAAGACCAATGCGTTGAACGAAAAAGATTTGGCTGAATTTGTAACGCTGCAAAAAACAAAACTCGATAGTGAGAACTCTTGGAGCATTGCTGTAAAAGACATAGATAAAAACACATTTGACCTTAGTGCCAAAAACTCTAATAAAAAAGAAGGGACTGCTTTACGCCAGCCACAAGTAATTTTAAAAGAAATGAAAGTTTTAGATCGAGAAAGTGCTGACATTTTAAACTCGATTTTGGAGCTGATATGAACCAAGATGAGGTGAGTCTGCCAAAGGGTTGGGAAATAAAAAAATTGAGGGAAATCCTAAAAATTCAAAATGGATATGCTTTCAATTCAAAACTCTTCTCAAGTGAAAGAGGGACGCCTTTAATAAGAATTAGAGATATAAAGCAAGGTGTTGGAACTGAAACTAATTTCAACGGATTATATGATAAAAAGTATGAGGTAAAAGCTGGTGACTTTCTAATTGGAATGGACGGTGAGTTTGGGTGCTATGAATGGAAGGGTGACATAGCTTTATTAAATCAGCGAGTTTGTAGGTTACAGGAATTTAATAATAGACTTTATCCAAGGTTTCTTTTTTATGTAATAAACAAATATCTCAAAGCAATTGAGGATGTAACAGCATTTACAACAGTTAAGCATATCTCATCAAAGCAAATTGAAAACATTGAAATCCCTCTTCCCCCAATCCTCGAACAGCAACACATCGTGGCCATCTTGGATAAAGCCTTCGGTGCCATAGCGAAGGCAAAAGTTAATACTGAACAAAACCTCAAAAATAGCAAAGAACTTTTTGAGAGTTATTTAGAAGGGATATTTGCTGATAAACAATGGGAAAGAAAAACTATTGGCGAAGTTTGTGAACACGTTGAATATGGTACATCTACAAAATCGAAAAAAGTTGGGGAAATTGCGGTTTTAAGAATGGGCAATATCCAGAATGGGAGATTTACTTGGGATAAGCTTGTATATTCTAGTGATGCAGATGATAACAGACAATATTTACTCAAATACAATGATGTTCTGTTTAATAGAACAAACAGCCCTGAATTAGTTGGGAAAACTGCAATTTATAAAGGTGAAATGCCTGCAATTTTTGCTGGATATTTGATTCGTCTTCACAGAAAAGAAAACTTATTAGATGCTGATTTTCTAAACTACTATTTGAATAGCAAGATGGCAATGGAGTATGGAAAGACTGTTGTAATTTCAAGTGTTAATCAGGCAAATATTAATGGAACGAAACTAAAAGGTTATCCAATTCCTTGCCCATCATTAAAAGCACAACAAACTATTGTTCAAAAAATCGATGCACTTTCATCCGAAACTAAAAAACTCGAGGCTGTATATCAAGCTAAAATTATTAATTTGGAAGAGTTAAAAAAATCGATTTTGCAAAAAGCATTTAGTGGTGAGCTAACCAAAGCTGAGGTTGTTGCATGATGACGGAAGACGAAACACGGGCAGAGCTAATTGATCCCAAGCTTCGTGAAAGCGGCTGGGGCGTCATCGAAGGCACTAAGGTGTTTCGTAATCACGCGATTACAAAAGGCAGGATTCAGGTTGGTGGCCGTCGCGAGATACCGAAACGTGCTGATTATGTCTTAGCTTATAAGAATCAAAAGCTCGCTGTAATTGAAGCTAAAAGTGCAGATTTGCAAGTAGGTGAAGGCGTTGCGCAGGCTAAAGAGTATGCATCTAAGATGTGCTTAGAAACAACTTTTTCTACCAATGGTAAAGAGATATATCAGATATGTTTAAAATCAGGTGAAGAAAAATTAGTTGATCGATTTCCCACACCTGATGAACTCTGGCAAAAAGCATTTCCTGATAAAAATAATTGGCGTGATCAATTTGATGCTGTTCCATTTAATGATATTAGCGGCACTAAACCTCCTTATTTTTATCAAGAAATTGCTGTGAATCGCGTGTTGAATGCTGTTGCCAATGAGCGCGATCGCATCTTGCTAACATTGGCAACTGGTACAGGCAAAACCTTTATTGCATTTCAAATTGCATGGAAATTATTTCATGCTCGATGGAATTTAAAGCGTGATAGTTCGCGACGTCCGCGGATATTATTTTTAGCTGACCGAAACATATTGGCAAATCAAGCATTTAACGATTTCTCGGCATTCCCAGAAGATGCTTTAGTTCGCATTGACCCAAAAGAAATCAGGAAGCGAGGTAAAGTACCAACAAATGGTAGTATTTTCTTTACTATCTTTCAGACGTTCATGACAGGTAAGGATAATAAGCCTTATTTTGGCGATTACCCGTCCGACTATTTTGATTTTATCATCATTGATGAGTGTCATCGCGGTGGTGCGAATGATGAAAGTAACTGGCGCGGCATCTTGGAATATTTTTCTCCTGCCCTTCAATTAGGTTTGACAGCCACACCAAAGAGAAAAGGCAATGTGGATACGTATGCTTATTTTGGCGATCCGGTTTATGAGTATTCATTAAGAGAAGGTGTTAATGATGGCTTTTTGACTCCGTTTAAAGTTAAACGCATTCAAACAACACTTGATGAATACATCTATACTTCCGAAGATACAGTTGTTGAAGGTGAAATTGAAGAAGGCAAGGTTTATCAAGAAGCTGATTTCAATAAAATCATTGAAATTAAAACCAAGGAAGCAAATAGAGTCGATATTTTTCTTTCTATGATCAACAAGAATGAAAAAACCATTGTATTTTGTGCAACTCAAAATCATGCGGCAGCTGTGCGTGATTTGATAAATCAGAAATGTAAAAATAAAAACTCGTTTTATTGTGTACGTGTGACCGCTAATGACGGTGCATTAGGCGATCAATACCTGCGTGATTTTCGCGATAATGAAAAAATGATTCCGACTATATTAACCACTTCTCAAAAGTTATCCACTGGTGTCGATGCAAGAAATGTTCGCAATATTGTTTTGATGCGTCCAATTAATTCTATGATTGAGTTTAAGCAAATCATTGGTCGTGGTACGCGTATATTTGATGGTAAAGATTATTTCACCATTTATGATTTTGTGGGTGCATACCATCATTTTAACGATTCCGCATGGGATGGCGAGCCGCTAGATGAGACGACTGTTGGTGAGGGGAGAGAGTCTAAGGTTCGTGAACCGTCTGAACCTTATGTTGCAGAAGAAGAACAAGAAGAAAATAGAAGAACAATAGTAAAAATTAAATTGCGTGATGGGAAAGAAAGACAAATTCAGCATATGGTTGCTACTTCATTTTGGAGTGCCGATGGTCGACCCATTTCTGCTGAAGAATTTATGCAAAATTTATATGGATCATTGCCAGCATTTTTCAATAGTGAAACTGAATTGCAGCAAATTTGGTCTGATCCATCCACTCGCCATGCTTTGCTAGAAAAATTGGAACAGGCAGGATATAGTCATGATGTTTTGATTGAGTTGCAAAAGCTAGTTAATGCTGAAGATAGTGACCTATTTGATGTGCTTGAATTTGTAGCGTATAACGTTTCGCCAATTACACGCGAAGAGCGTGTTGCTAAGGCGCAATCTAGGATATTTACACCGCTTAATAACAAACAAAAGGAATTTCTTGAATTTGTTTTATCAAAATATATTGAGTCGGGTGTAGAGGAGCTTGCTCAGGAGAAATTACCAGATTTGCTACGCTTAAAATATCGTGCTATTGCGGATGCACAAGAAGAGTTGGGCAGCCTTGAGAATATTAAGTCTACTTTCGTGCAATTTCAGAAGTATTTGTATCAGCAAAATTCGTTGCATTCGTAATTTTGAATTTTATGGAAATAGAATATGATGGTCATCAATCTGTTACAACCTTCCTTTCAGTCATTATTAATTCAGCCTTGCTTCGATGGCAAAGAGCTTGGTACTGGGACGGGTTTTATTGTTGAAACGCAGAAAGGCCCTTGTCTTATTACAAATAGACACAATGTTACAGGGCGCAATAACTTCACGGGAGAATGTTTAAGGGATGATAAGGCAATCCCAAATGAAATAAATATTTTTCATAATAAAAAAGGTGTGCTAGGGTCATGGGTCTTACGAAAAGAATTATTGCAAAATGATGGTATTAATGTTTGGGTTGAACATCCGTCATTCAAAGATAAAGCTGATTTCGTTGCAATACATTTAACCCAATTAGATGAGGTCGAGTTATATCCATATGATTTAAGTGATTCATCAAATAATATAAAGCTGATTCCTACGGATGTTTTACGAATTGTAGGATTTCCGCTAGGGATGTCAGCGAGTGGTGCTGGAATGGTAGCAATTTGGGTCACTGGGTTTGTTGCTTCAGAGCCTGATATTGATTATCAGGGATTACCTGCTTTTTTAGTCGATTGTAGGGCAAGACAAGGTCAGTCTGGTTCTCCCGTGATTTTTCATGTAAATCCTGGAACTATGTATAGAGACGGTGATTCAGTTAAGGTTTTGACTAGTGGAATGATAACCAAATTTGTTGGCATTTATTCTGGAAGGATTCACAAAGACTCTGATATTGGCATAGTGTGGAAAAGGTCTGCCATTCTAGAGCTTGTTAACTCCGTCGGTTAGTTATAAAGCTATTTGAGTCAGGCTATGCGCTTTTAAATAACGTAATTACTTCGTTTTGTGTTTTTAGATTGTCGAGATGATCCGCCCACCACTGCATCATCTTGCGGCGCTCTGGAAGATACTCAGCATAGTTATATGCAGCACGAATGTTGTTACGTTCTGCATGAGCAAGTTGTCTTTCAATCGCATCGCGATTCCAGCCATTTTCGTTGAGCAGGGTTGATGCCAGCGATCTAAATCCGTGTCCTGTCATTTCATCAGTTGTGTATCCAAGGCGACGCAATGCACCTAAAACGGTATTTTCTGACATAGGCCGTTTGGATGATCGAATACTTGGAAAAACATATTTTCCCTCGCCAGTAAAAGCTTTGAGTTCTTGCAAAATGGTAATTGCCTGGGTGCAAAGTGGAACAATATGCTGTTCTCGCATTTTCATTTTCTCTGCGGGAATACGCCATTCTGACATTTCAAAATCAATCTCGCTCCACTCAGCATGGCGTAATTCACCTGGCCTCACAAAAAAGAGTGGCGCAAGTTGTAATGCGCACTTTGTAACAAAAAAACCTTCATATCCGTTTATAGTGCGAAGCAACTTGCCCACTTCAACGGGATCGGTAATGCTTGCATGATGTTTCTTTTTGACGGGTGCTAGTGCGCCAACTAAGTCCGCGGAGAGATTGCGTTCTGCGCGTCCTGTGGCAATGCCATAGCGAAATACTTGGCCGCAGATTTGTAATATTCGGTGGGCAGTTTCAATTGCGCCTCTAGCTTCGACTCTGCGTAGTGCTGAAAGTAATTCCAGTGCGGTTACCTCAGTGATTGGACGTCTACCAATCCAAGGAAAAATATTCTGCTCAAGACGAATTAAAATCCTTTCACCATGCTCTTTTGTCCACTTGGGGGTAAATTTGGCGTGCCATTCACGAGCTATAGCTTCAAAGCTGTTTTCGGCAGCAAGTTTCTTTGATCGTTTAATGGAGTTTTTAAGAACGCCAGGATCAATGTTCTCTATCTGTAATTTTTTACGTGCATCATCACGCAATTCTCTGGCCTTTGCTAAGGAGGTCTCGGGGTAGCTGCCTAATGACAACTTCTTTTCTATATTGGCAAAGCGGTATTTAACTTTCCAGAGCTTGGCGCCTTTTGTGGTAACCAAAAGATACAAGCCTTTTCCGTCAGCAAGCTTGTAAGGCTTTTCTTTAGGCTTTGCGCTTTTAACGGTGACATCTTTTAATTTATCAAATGTGGGCATTGGGGGCCTCGAGTTTTAAGGGGACAATCGGCCCCCTAGGAGGCCCCATTCGGGAGCTGGTTCTTGGGGGCTTTCCTAGGAATTCAGTGGAAGTAGATTAAATAAAAAATGCCTTTATTTCAAGGCCTTTTAGATGTTTTTGGATATTCTAGGAAGTGAATTTGGTGGAGGCGGCGGGAATTGAACCCGCGTCCGCAAGTCCTCTACCTTTGGATCTACATGTTTAGCCGTATCCTTTAGATTTGCTACTCATCCCCTGACCGGCAAGGTGATAAAGCAGCTAGCCCTTTATTACTTTAACAACGCAACCTCGGGCAGGTATTGTTGCGAGCTTGTATGATATGACCCCTCGAGCTTACTTACGTAAACACCCACCCGTACAAGCACAAATGGTGAGAGGTGCTATGCGGCCTTACTAGGCAGCGATTGAAGCTACTTCGCTAGCAGCGAAGTAGATTGAATCATTAGCAGAGTTGCGTTTTTTGGCAACTATAAGTTTGTAACATATTTTACGAGGTGAGTTACCTCCTCGACATGCCCCTAGGGCTTTGCAACCGACGTCGAAGCCAGGTCGCCCCCATATTGTAGTATAACACAATAACAGCATGAAGATTAGCCTATAACCTCTTGAGTGGCAAGAATTTTTATGGATTCTAGTGCAATCTCTGCCAGTGCAGCCGTAATGGAATCATCTTTTTCTGAGTGGTTATAATTATCCATGACGTAATTGATACCTAAGATAGCGCCAGCAAGGACACAATCTTCTGGGGATAATCCATTGGATCTTAATTTGTGATTATATATCTGTGATTGGATGAAAAAAGTTGATGTTTCCATTTCAGTTGCTAAGGCGCCTGCATGTGTTAAAACATCCATATACGATTTGTTTTCCTCAGCTTTTGGTCCGGGAGAAAGTTCACGTGCGTATGCGGAGTTTTTGCAATGGACAATGCCAGTATGCAATTGTTCAGATAGATTTAAGGTTTCAGCGGCTAAAAGAATTGATGAGGTAAACTCTAAAGAAGCAACTGCAGGATATTCAATAGGGACGTAATGAATAGCATTAGATTGATCTCGAATAGCAGCCTGAGCATTAATAAAATCACCTGGTTTAACAAAACGAGGTTGTAAAGAACCTGCTGTGCCAATGCGTAAGAAGCGTTTTGCGCCTAAATGAAATAATTCATGAAGAATGATTTCGATACTTGCACATCCCATACCAGTAGAGATGACCGCAACATCAATTTTTTGGTTATCTGCGTTGATATTCCCAAGATAAAGATTATGCCAATGCGGATGAGATTTTATGGTTAGATCACTAAATTGATCGGCAATTTGGCGTGCGTGTGCGTCTGAATTCGGTAATAAAACATAACAGCCAATACCGTTATTTCCTGCGAAATCGTCTGAAATAGAATTAAGGTACTGAGGTTTGAAATGGCGTTTAAACATGAGGAGATACCTGAGATTAATAGTCTTTTGATAGGCGTTGTTTTTGACGTTGCCAATCTCTTTCCTTTAAATCAGCACGTTTATCATGTTGTTTTTTTCCTTTAGCGAGAGCAATTTCTAACTTAACATAATTTTTGCTCCAATAAAGGCTGAGTGGAATAAGAGTGTATCCTTTGCGTTCAACGCTACCGATTAATTTACTTAATTCCTTTGATCGTAATAATAATTTGCGTGTGCGCTGTGGATCTGGGTGAATATGTGTTGACGCAGTTTGTAAAGGAGTGATATTGGCTCCGAGAAGGAAAGCTTCACCATTCTTAACAATGACATAGGCTTGGTCTAGCTGAACACGTCCCGCACGCAGACTTTTGACTTCCCAGCCTTCCAGTGCTATACCGGCTTCAAACCGTTCTTCTATTGCATATTCGTGGCGAGCTTTACGATTTAATGCAATTGTTGTATTTGATTTCTGTTTATCACTCATGCGGCGCAGTATAATACCAAAAAAGTGGGATGTCATGCTCACTTTGAAAAGTATTCTAAGGTTAAGGTTGATGCGGAATGCCTACTATTAAACGTAATGCGCTTGTTTCTTATTCTATCCAACAAATGTTTGAGTTAGTGGATAATATTGCAGATTATTCACGATTTCTTCCCTGGTGCAGCAAAAGCCAAATTATGGAGCGTGCAAACACAGAGGTAGAAGCTTTATTGGAAATTACATGGGCTGGCGTGCATAAAAATTTTACTACTCGCAATAAGCTTTATCCATTTGAACGCATAGAGATTTCGCTAGTTAATGGACCTTTTCATTCCTTGACTGGTAATTGGACTTTTGTCCAATTAAATCATGAAGCATGTAAGGTTTGTTTGGAGTTAGAGTTTGAATTCACTGGCGGAATTTTGGATAAACTCTTTCAACCTATTTTTAATAATATTGCTAACTCATTAGTGGAAGCATTTTGCAAACGAGCGGTAGAAATTTATGGTTACAAATAAAATGAAGATAGAGGTAGTTTATGCCGTGGGGAGCCAGCAAGAGATCTTGGAATTAGAAGTAGAAGATGGAACAACAATAAGAGATGCTATTGAAAGTTCTGGCATACTTGATTTGTATCCAGATATTAACCTAGCTCAACAAAAAGTGGGTGTGTTTAATAAAATAAGGCAATTAAACGATATCGTTAAGCCAGGTGATCGCATTGAAATTTATCGTCCTTTGCTAGTCGATCCTAAAGAGGCACGTAGAAGGCGCGTGAAAAAAAAGAACTCTCATCTTTGAGGTGCTATATTACTATTTATGTCGGCAACCGTGCCATTTTTAAAGAATATCCTTACGTATGTTTCAGTCATTCTTTCGTTTCCTGCCTTAAAAGTGTAAACATAGTCAACACGATTTTCATTAAACAAGTTGGTAAGGACAGGATTACCCAATATTTTTTTGACTTCAGATTCGCTCATGCCGCGATGAATTTGATTCACTTCTTCTGGAATAAGAACATTTCCCTGCTCAATATCCATTTTATGTACATGAAAGAAAGAGCAGCCTGAGATTAAAATACCAGATAACAAAATCAATAAAAATTTAGTCATGATCGAGTCTCAATGTTTGTGAGGGCGTCATCATAACTGATTCACGCAGGTTTTGGTATGTGTTATAACATACAAATTACTCAGTGAGATTTGAGGGAGCAGGACCCAGTGGATAATGTCAATTTAAAAAAGGCTGGATTAAAAATTACTTTGCCTCGTGTCAAAATATTACAAATACTTGAAAACGCTAAGGATCATCATTTAAGTGCTGAGGATGTATATAAAGTTTTACTAGAGGCGGGTGACGATATTGGATTAGCGACAGTCTATCGCGTCTTGACCCAATTTGAAGAAGCTGCTTTGGTTACTCGTCATAATTTTGAAGGAGGCCATTCTGTTTTTGAACTAGATCATGGTAGCCATCACGATCATCTAGTTTGTGTAAAGTGCGGGAGGGTTGAAGAATTTGTTGATGCAGTTATTGAAGAACGTCAGAAAGAAATTGCAAAAAAAGCAAAATATAGTATCACTGATCATAGCTTGAATATTTATGGAATTTGTGAAAATTGTCAAAAGCTATAAGAGGATGATTTATGAAATTGAAATCACTTTTATCTGTTCTTTATGTTTCTTTTCTTTCGATAATGGCTGGATTACCGTCGTGTGTCCTGGCGCAAACTTCAAGCTCTGAACCTATCAAGATAGGTATGACGACATCGTTATCTGGATTGAATGCCGCTTTTGGGCTCAGCACGAGAAACGGGATTGAAGCCTATTTCAATAAAATTAATGCGGAAGGAGGAATTGGCGGGCATCAAATTGAGTTGGTCGCTTTGGATGATGGCTATGAACCAGCTCGGGCTGCATCTAATATGTTACAGCTAATCGATAAAGAGAATGTTCTAGCAGTTATTGGTAATGCAGGAACATCGACTGCTGCTGTTACAGTACCGATAGCAGATAAGAAAAAGGTTCTTTTATTTGGCCCATTAAGTGGCTCAGATATCCTTAGAAAAAATCCACCAGATCGCTACGTTATTAATTTCAGAGCTGGTTATGATATAGAAATACCTACGATGATAAAACAATTGTTAGCGAATGGTGTGAAGCCTGAGTCAATTGCATTTTTTACTGAAAAGGATCAGTATGGTCAAGCGGAATATCAAGCCGCTCTGGCTGTATTGAAAAACGCTGGCATTGCCCATCCCGAAAAACTTTTACATGTGACTTATGAGCGCAATACGTTGAATGTGGAAGGAGCTGTGGAGGGTGTGTTAGTGCAGGATATCTATCCAGATGTGTTTATTATTACTGGTGGATATGCGCCTGTTGCAAGATTTATAAAGCTGATTAAAGAAAATTTAAATGACACAGTGTTTTTAACTATTTCATTCGTGGATCCAGTTGTATTGACTAGTGCGCTCAATGGTCAAGATGGAAATGTCATTACAACGGGAGTAGTTCCCTATTTAAATTCAGATTTGCCTGCAATTAACGAATATAAAACCGATATTAAAAAATATAACAAAGATGCTGAGCTAAGTTATGCTTCGTTAGAAGGATATCTGATTGCAAAACTATTTGTCATGGGATTGAAGCAATCTATTGCAGATGGAAAGCTTTCACGTGAAGGAATCATTGATTCATTTGAAAAAATGAAAAATATAGATTTAGGAATTGGTTCAAATAGTAGAATTAGTTTTAGTAAAACAAACCATCAAGCATTACAGACTCTTTGGCCTTCGATATTAAAAGATCATCATCCCGTACCATTTGATTGGAAAAGTATTTCCAAGATGGTAAAAAAGAAGGAGCTAGACTGATTTTGTTCTCCTGTACTAGTTTTTTTCCAGCATTTCACGCGCATGCTCTAAAGTTTTTTGGGTCATTTTCACACCGCCTAGCATTCTTGCCAATTCTATAATTTTGTCTTCTGTTGATAAGGCGCGTACATGAGTAAAAGTTGTGTCTTTGCGAAGATTTTTTTCAACAAGCAAATGCTGATGACCTTGTGCTGCAACTTGGGCTAAATGTGTAATGCACAGTATTTGGTGGCTTTTTCCTAAGCGTCGAATTAATTTTCCAACTATTTCTGCTGTACCGCCACTAATGCCCACATCGATCTCATCAAAAATTAAGGAAGGGATGGTGTGTTGTTCTGCAGTTGCTAAGTGTATTGCAAGACTGATGCGTGACAATTCTCCGCCCGATGCAACTTTTGCTAAGGGCTGAAGAGGCTGTCCTGCATTCATGGCGATTTCAAAAATAATTTTTTCAATTCCCTGGGGTGAAAAGCGAGCAGTGTCGTTTGCAAATTGAATTTGAAATTTGCCGTTTGGTAAGGAAAGCTCTTGAATGAAGGAGTTGATTTCTTGAGCCAAGTTCTTGCCGGCAATGTGACGACTTTTACTGAGTTCTGCTGCGGCATCCTCGTATCGCTTTTCGATAGCCTCGCGTTTTTTTTCTAATTCTTCAAGAAGAGTATCTTTGGTTTCGATTGCTGTTAGCTCATCTAAAATTTTATTTTGGAAGTGTGATAGTTCAGTCGGTAAGATTTTATGTTTCCGTGCTAAATTAAATAAGGTACTGATTCTTTCTTCAACCCAATGTAACCGCTCAGGATTGAGGTCAATGCTTTCTAAGTGGCTTCGTAGTTCATCTTCTAAATCACGAAGCTGGATGATGTTGCTACGCAGATTCTCTATCCAAGAGACTATTTTTGGATTTTCTGATCCTAATGATTCTAGCAGATGAAGAGTTTGTTTTAATAAGCTTAAAGCGTTGTGATCTTCTTGGTCGGCTAAATGTTGTAAAGATAAATTTAACTTTTCTAACTGCTCACCCGATTGAGCAAGATCTTTATGTTCTCTATCAAGTTCGGAAAATTCATTCGGTTTTAATTGTAAGTCTTCAAGTTCTCGTAATTGAAATTTTAAAAACTCACTGCGAGAATGCGCATCATGGTTCGGCTGTTTTAATTCATTTATTTTGCTGGAAAGAGAATGCCATTCTTTCCCTAAGTCTGATACAGAATTTAGTAAATCGTCATGCCCTGCAAATTTGTCTAACATGTTTCGTTGAGTGTCTTGCTTAAAAAGAGCCTGATGCTCGTGTTGTCCGTGTATATTAATCAGTAAATCAGTTAACTCTCGTAAGAGTTGCAAAGTGATAGGTGTACCATTAATAAAACTCCGAGAGCGACCATCTTTGTGAATGGTTCTGCGAATAATGCATTCATCAGTCTCATTATCCAGCTCGTGTAGTGTGAGCCATTGCTTTGCTTGGGGTACATTTTGCAGGTTAAATCCAAGACTGATGTCTGCTTTGTCTTGCCCATGTCTTACTTTATCTGTTGCGATACGTTTGCCAAGTGCTAATTCAATTGCATCGATTAATATCGATTTTCCAGCACCTGTTTCTCCTGTAATAACAGTGGTGCCTGCATACAATTCTACATGGAGTTTTTCAATAGTAACTAAGTGGCTGATGGTGATTTGGGTTAACATGGGATATCCCTTTTATGTTATATAGTTTAGCTTTTTCCCCCAATGGAGTTTGCTACGTAGAGTTTCATAATAGTTATAGTCAAGTGGATGGATAAGGTTGAGAAGCTTAGATTTTTTTTGAATAGTGATATGGCTGCTGGGCGGGGCGTTAATATACGCTTGGCCATCATACGTTAAACGTGGCGAGGTCTTGTTGTTAGGTGAGACAATGATGTTGATACGCTGATTACCTTCAATAACAATTGGCCTGCTGCTGAGTGTATGAGGAAACATAGAAACCAAGACGATTGCATCTAGTTGTGGATGTAATATAGGGCCGCCGCCTGATAAAGCATATGCTGTTGATCCAGTAGGGGTTGCAATAATTAATCCATCGGAATTTTGACTGCAAACAAATTGGTTATCAATATAAATCTCAAATTCCAGCATATGAGGAACAATATCTGGAATTAAAGCTATTTCATTCAAAGCATCATCTTGCCCTAATTTTTTGCCATCTAATTCTATGCTGGCGGTTAATAAAAATCGTTTTTCTATCGTGTATTTTCCCTGCAGAATGTCTGTGATTTTTTCGAGTTCCGTGGGAAGGATATCTGTTAAAAAGCCCAAGCTTCCCCTATTGATTCCTAGTACGGGTATTTCATCATTGACTACTGCATGTGTCGCATTAAGTAAACTACCGTCGCCACCCACAACAATTAATAAATCACAATGAGATCCTAATTGTTTGCGGTCGACGGTTGGTAGCGTGGCCGAGGGAAGAAATTCAGCAGTTTCTTTTTCGATGATGAGGTTCAGTTTCAAATGACAAAGGAAATTGATTAACGCATGTAAAGTCTCTTCAACGCGAGGATTTTTGACGCGTCCTATGATACCAATTGTTTTAAATGGGAAGTTCATAACCATTCCTTATGACTAAATCGAAATCTTACAGAAACATTCTCTTACATTAGCAATCTTTAAGACAGATTGCTAAAATTTTATGGTATATTGGCATCCTATGCTACGGGTAACAACTATGTCAGAAATAAACATTAACCAGCGTGCTCAACAAGTGCTCAAAGTGCTGGTTGAACGTTATATTCAAGATGGATTTCCAGTTGGATCTAAGACCATTGCTGAAGAATCCGCATTGGGTTTAAGCTCTGCGACTATACGCAACATTTTAGCAGATTTAGAAGAGGCAGGTTATTTGGCATCTCCTCATACTTCAGCAGGTCGTATACCCACTTCTTTAGGATATCGTTTATTTGTCAATAGCTTGTTAACTATTAGGCCATTAGAGACTATTCCACTGCATGAATTAAAAAACACATTAGACCCTGATATGAACATGCCTAATTTACTGCAGTCTGCTTCTTCATTGCTTTCTGGTCTTACAAAGATGATAGGTGTCGTGGCCTTGCCCCGAAGAAACCGCATCGCATTACGTCAAGTTGAGTTTTTGCCGCTATCAGGTAACCGCGTTTTGGTCATTTTGGTTCTGAATAATCGGGAAGTACAAAATCGTATTATTTATACAGATAGAGCTTATACCCCTAGTGAATTGCAGCAAGCAGCAAATTATTTGAATACGCATTATGTAGGAAAAGAGTTACTGGTTGCCCGCAAAGAACTGCAAGAAGCGATGAAAACTGACCAAGCTCATATGGCATTATTGTTACAAACTGCAATAGAAGTCGCTAATAAGGCTTTTATTCCGGTGCAAAATGATAGCTCTGATTATATGATGGCTGGACAAAACAATTTATTGAGTTATACAAAAAAAGATGAATTGGAGCGTTTATATTCGCTATTTGAGGCATTTACTCAAAAACAAGATATCTTGAATTTATTAAATCAAGCCATTGAAGCCGAAGGAATCCAAATTTTTATCGGCGGAGAAACAGGGTACGCCGCGTTTGATAATTGTAGTATTGTAACAACTTCATATGCCGTCGATGGCGAATTAGTCGGTAGTTTAGGTGTTATTGGTCCTACACGAATGCCATATGATAGGGTTATTTCTGCTGTTGATGTTACCTCAAAATTACTTTCAGCTGCCTTGAATCAAAGCTGATTCATCCCCATATGATAAACAATACATTTTACTAACCGGAGGTTAAAGTGTCATCTCAGGATAAAAAACAATCTCACGAAAAGAGTGGTAGTACAGCTTCTCTCAATCAAAAATTGAATGTTCAGCACTCTTCTGAGGAAGGGGCAGACGACTCTGAAGTAGTAGCAACTACTCCTCAGTATAGTTACCAGGAGTTACAGGCAAAGTTTGAAGAAGCTGATGAAAAAGCAAAGCAATCTTGGGATAGGCTTCTTCGTATGCAAGCGGAAAATGACAATACATTGCGAAGAGCGGAGCGGGATATAGCAAATGCGCATAAATATGCCTTGGAAAAGTTCGTACTAGAGCTTCTCCCTATTATAGATAATATGGAGCGCAGCTTAACGATTCCTGTAGATGAGGAAACCAAAAATTCTTCTATATTAGAAGGGGTTAAGCTAACTTTAAAAATGTTTTACTCAGCGCTCGAAAAATTTGGTGTTCAGCAAGTCAATCCAGAAGGGGATATGTTCAATCCTGAATTGCACCAAGCCGTGTCTGTTCTGGTAGATCCTAATGTCAAGGCAGGTACTGTTTTGAATGTTCTTCAAAAAGGTTATTTGTTAAATAACCGATTGATTCGAGCTGCTTTAGTCGTGGTATCAAAAGCAGATGTTGAAAAATAAATTTTTGCCCACATATAGTAAATATCTTACATCTTGGAGAAGGTTATGGCACATCCACAAGCAAGCAAAATAATTGGTATTGATTTGGGAACAACGAACTCCTGTGTCGCTGTAATGGAAGGCGATAAGGTTAGGGTTATTGAAAATGCGGAAGGAGATCGTACGACTCCCTCAATCGTAGCATATGTTGATAATGATGAAGTACTTGTTGGTCAGCCAGCCAAACGACAAGCTGTGACTAATCCAGCTAATACGATTTATGCTGCGAAACGTCTCATTGGGCGTCGATACGATGAAGATGTTGTTAAAAAGGACAAAGAAATTGTTCCTTACAAAATTATTCGTGCTGACAATGGTGATGCATGGATAGAGGCGCATAGCAAAAAATTTGCTCCACCTCAAGTGTCAGCACAAGTACTCATGAAAATGAAGAAGACTGCTGAAGATTATTTGGGTCATGAAGTGACTGAGGCTGTTATTACAGTTCCAGCTTACTTTAACGATTCACAACGTCAAGCCACTAAAGATGCTGGTCGCATCGCCGGTCTTGAAGTTAAACGTATTATCAATGAACCTACAGCCGCAGCATTAGCATTTGGGATGGATAAAAAACCTGGGGATCGCAAAGTTGCTGTATACGATCTTGGTGGTGGTACTTTTGATATTTCTATTATTGAAATTGCAGAAGTTGATAAAGAACATCAATTTGAAGTGCTCTCTACAAATGGAGACACCTTTTTAGGCGGTGAAGATTTTGATGTTCGCTTAATTAATTTCTTAATTGATGAATTTAAAAAAACAAGTGGAATTAATCTTCGTAATGATCCTCTTGCATTGCAACGCTTAAAAGAAGCGGCAGAAAAAGCAAAAATTGAATTGTCATCCACTCAGCAAACAGAAGTTAATTTGCCTTACATTACAGCGGATGCGAGTGGTCCTAAGCACTTAAATATTAAAATTACTCGAGCAAAATTAGAATCTTTAGTCGAAGACTTGGTTCAAAAAACGATAGCCCCTTGCCAAACTGCTATCAAGGATGCTGGCATTACTGTTGCTGATGTTGACGATGTTATATTAGTCGGTGGTCAAACACGTATGCCATTAGTGCAAGAAGCTGTTAAAAAATTCTTTGGTAAGGAACCAAGACGTGATGTGAATCCGGATGAGGCAGTCGCAGTAGGAGCTGCAATTCAGGGTGCTGTTTTATCTGGCTCGGTCAAAGACGTATTATTGTTAGACGTCACACCGCTTTCCTTGGGAATTGAAACGATGGGTGGAGTCATGACAAAACTTATCGAGAAAAATACAACAATTCCTACCAAAGCAAATCAAGTTTTTTCGACTGCATCAGATAATCAAACAGCAGTGACCGTTCATGTTTTACAAGGTGAGCGTGAGATGGCTTCAGCGAATAAATCTTTAGGTCGATTTGATTTAAATGATATCCCACCTGCGCCACGTGGAATGCCTCAAGTTGAAGTGACTTTTGATATTGATGCTAACGGTATTTTAAACGTTTCTGCAAAAGATAAGGCAACGGGTAAAGCGCAATCCATTGTTATTAAAGCTTCTAGTGGTTTATCAGAAGATGAAATTAAAAATATGGTTAAAGACGCAGAAACACATGCTGAAGAAGATCGTAAGTTCCATGAATTGGTGACTGCACGAAATCAAGGCGATAATATGATGCATGCGGTGACGAAATCATTAAAAGAAGCTGGCGATAAAATTTCTGCAGATGAGCGCAAATCAATAGAGCAGGCGTTGGAGTCACTAAAAGAAGCCTTGAAAGGAAATGACAAGGATTTGATTGAGGCTAAAACCAAAGAGTTAACCGATGCTTCTGGCAAAATGGCTGAAAAACTCTATGCTCAACAACCTCAAGGTGATCAAGCTTCTGCTCATTCAGGCGAACAGCAAGGATCTGACTCTTCACAAAAAGAGGGTGATACTGTCGATGCAGAATTTGAAGAAGTAAAAGACGATAAAAAGTCTACTTGATAACTATCGAGAAATGTTTTATTCAGATTTGAAACTGAAATAAAGAAAAAGGGCCCGCTCTTCAGATGGAGAGCGGTTCGAGGATTTCCTCACAGTTTTCTCTAATTATATTTTTAATGATTGGAGAGTTTTTGCATTGGTTACTAAATGAGTAAGCGCGATTACTACGAGAGTTTAGGTGTATCACGAAATGCGAGTGATGAAGAGATTAAAAAATCTTACCGTCGCTTAGCAATGAAGCATCACCCTGATCGTAATCCAGACAATCAACAATCTGAAGAAACATTTAAAGAAATTAAAGAAGCGTACGAAGTTCTTTCCGATAGTCGAAAACGGGCTGCTTATGATCAGTTTGGTCATAGTGCTACAGGCAGTGCTGGATTTGATGGTGCAGGAATGGGTGGCGTTAATTTTAGTGATATTTTTGGCGATATCTTCGGGGATATTTTTGGGGGTGGCCGTGCTGGACCTCAACGAGGGGCTGATTTACGCTACAACCTGGATATTACTTTAGAAAATGCCGTCTTCGGAACGACTGTTGAATTAACTATTCCCACTCATGTTGCTTGTTCAGAATGTTCAGGTAGTGGTGCTCGTAAAGGTGCGTTACCCGTTAAGTGTAAAGATTGCGAAGGCTATGGTCAGGTTCGCATGCAACAAGGATTTTTTTCTGTCCAACAGACATGTCCAACTTGTCGAGGCAAGGGTAAATTAATTTTAGATCCTTGCGGGGAATGTCGAGGAAAGGGAAGGAAAAAGCAAAATAAAAAATTATCCGTGAAAGTTCCTCCAGGAGTCGACACGGGAGATAGAATACGTTTAAGCAATGAAGGAGAAGCAGGTGAGTCAGGTGCTAATCCAGGCGATTTGTATGTGCAAATAAATGTTAAGCAGCACCCTATTTTTGAGCGGGATGGCGTTAATCTGAATTGTGAATTCCCTATTAGTTTTGTAACGGCAGCCATTGGAGGAGAGGTAGATGTACCAACTTTAAATGGAAAAGCCAAGTTGAAAATTCCTTCTGAAACTCAATCAGGAAAAGTTTTCCGGTTACGCGGAATGGGTGTACCTCCCGTGCGTGGTGGAAGTACGGGTGATTTATTATGTAAAGTGATGATAGAGACGCCCATCAATTTAACTGCAAAACAAAAAGAATTATTGAAAGAATTTGAAAATACTATGTCAGAAGATAATAGCAAGCATAGTCCAAGATCTAACTCATGGTTTAATCGGGTTATGAAATTTTTTGAAGAGATGAAATTTAGAGAGTAAAGAAATGAATAAAATACCACTTACTGTGCAAGGTGCTGCGATGCTGAGAGAAGAGTTGCAGCGGTTAAAATCTGTAGAGCGTCCTCGTATTATCAATGCTATTGCTGAGGCGAGAGCCCATGGTGATTTGAAAGAAAATGCTGAATATCATGCTGCAAGAGAACAGCAGAGCTTTACAGAAGGGCGAATCCAAGAAGTAGAAGGCAAATTATCTAATTCGCAGATTATCGATGTCACACAAATCGAAAACTCTGGTAAAGTTATTTTTGGCTCTACTGTTAGCCTAATGAATATCGCTACTGAAAAAGAAGTTTCATACAAGATTGTTGGAGAGGACGAGTCAGATATTAAACAATCCAAAATTTCGGTTACCTCACCGATTGCAAGAGCCATGATTGGTAAATATGCGGGTGATGCGATTGAAGTGCAAACTCCTGAGGGAAAAATTGCATATGAAATCGTTGATGTAGAATATTTATAAATGCCAAAAAAAAGTAGTCGCAGATGGTTGCAGGAACACTTTTCTGATCCGTATGTTAAGAAAGCTCAACAGGAAGGCTATCGATCAAGAGCTGTTTATAAGTTATTAGAGTTACAAGAAAGAGACAAGCTCTTTAAGGCTGGGATGACAGTAGTAGACTTAGGTGCTGCACCAGGTGGATGGTCGCAATTGGTAAAAAAACTAATTGGGCAGCACGGTAAATTGATAGCTGTCGACTTGCTCGTTATGGATCCCTTAGAGGGTGTGGAGTTTTTGCAAGGAGATTTCAGTGAAGAATCTTTTTATGAGAACTTGTTAGCTATGTTAGATGGGCGCGATGTTGATTGGGTAATTTCAGATATGTCACCTAATCTCAGCGGAATAGATAGCGTTGATCAACCTCGGTCTATTGGGTTATGTGAGCTAGCATTAGATTTTGCGCTGAATATTTTAAGTCAAAACGGTGGATTTCTAGCGAAAGCTTTTCAGGGAGAGGGATTTGATGCGTTTCTCTTAAGTGTACGCAAAAATTTTAATACAGTATTGATTCGCAAACCAAAGGCTTCTCGAGATCGATCAAGCGAGGTTTATATTTTAGCTAAGAATAAAAAAACAAAACTTGGGTAGAGATCTCGGAACAGTATTAAATTTAACCTACTTTGGTTGTGAATTTGAAAATTTGGGTTGTACATTGATAGTTTCTAGTCTCTCGTCTTGAGTTCAGGTATGATTAAGTATGGCTAAGTTAAAATAATAAAATCAGTAACCTTAGATTGATTTTAATAAACGAGAGGTTTACAGGTGAACGATACAATCAAAACAATATTGTTATGGATGGTGATTGGAATCATTCTGGTTTCTGTTTTTAATAATTTTGGCCCTAGACGCGAGGCTGATTCTAAGATTAGCTATTCAGCGTTGTTGAACGCAGTAAAGCAAGGTAATGTGACTTCTGTAACGATTTCTGATCAAGATGTTACAGGCTATATGCAAGATAATAAAACGTTCTCTACTTACTTACCTATGCGGCAAGACTCTCTTCTTCTCAAAGAATTAATTGAAAAAAATGTCAATGTACATGGCAAGCCTCCTGAGCAGCCTGGATTGCTCATGCATTTATTAAACCTGTTACCTTGGATTATCTTATTTGCTATCTGGATATATGTCTTACGCCAACAAGCAGGGGCAGGAAAAGGAGGGGCTTTTTCTTTTGGAAGAAGCCGTGCACGCTTATTGGGTGAGGATCAGGTAAAAGTAACATTTGCTGACGTGGCCGGTGTAGAAGAGGCAAAAGATGAAGTTAAAGAATTAGTTGATTTCTTACGAGATCCCGGAAAATTTCAAAAATTAGGCGGAAAAATTCCTCAAGGTGTATTGCTTGTCGGTCCTCCGGGTACGGGCAAAACATTATTAGCTAGAGCAGTTGCTGGTGAGGCAAAAGTTCCTTTCTTTACTATTTCAGGTTCTGATTTTGTAGAGATGTTTGTTGGTGTCGGCGCATCTCGTGTACGTGACATGTTTGAACAAGCTAAAAAACAAGCTCCTTGCATTATATTTATCGATGAGATTGATGCGGTAGGGCGTCATAGAGGTGCAGGGTTAGGTGGCGGACATGATGAGCGTGAGCAAACGCTAAATCAATTGTTGGTGGAAATGGATGGGTTTCAAGGAAATGAGGGTGTTATTGTTGTAGCAGCGACTAACCGTCCTGATGTGTTGGATCCTGCTTTGTTGAGGCCTGGCCGATTTGATCGCCAAGTTGTGGTGGGATTGCCTGATGTACGTGGTCGAGAACAAATTTTAAAAGTTCACATGCGCAAAGTTCCTTTAGGCGATGATGTTAAAGCAAGTGTAATTGCTCGTAGTACTCCTGGGTTTTCTGGTGCGGATTTGGCTAATATTGTGAATGAAGCGGCGCTCTTTGCTGCGCGTGCTAATAAAAGAGCTGTTGGAATGGTCGAATTTGAAAAAGCAAAAGATAAAATTATCATGGGCACTGAAAGACGGTCTATGGTGATGAGTGAATCTGAGAAAAAACTCACAGCCTATCATGAAGCTGGGCATGCTATCGTTGGTCTGATAGTTCCTGAGCACGATCCAGTACATAAAGTTACAATTATTCCTCGTGGTAGAGCATTGGGTGTAACAATGTTTCTTCCTGAGGGTGATCGTTATAGCTATTCAAGAGAATACCTTGAAAGTAAGCTATCTAGTTTGTTTGGGGGCAGAATAGCTGAAGAGCTTATTTTTGGAGCAGAAAAGGTAACTACGGGAGCTTCTAACGATATTCAGAAGGCGACTGAGGTTGCTAGAAACATGGTTACTAAATGGGGTTTATCTCAAAAATTAGGCCCACTAACATTTGGTGAGGATGAGGGTGAAGTTTTTCTAGGGCATTCAGTTTCACGACACAAAGAAGTGTCTGAAACGACGTCAGGATTGATTGATGCTGAGGTCTATTCCATTATCAATAAAAATTATAAAAGAGCTGAGCAGATATTAAATGAAAATTTAGACAAGCTGCATTCTATGGCAGAAGCCTTGATTAAATATGAAACCATTGGACAAGAACAAATAGAAGATATAATGCAGGGACGTCGTATTAGAGAGCCAGCGGGCTGGCAAGAAATTATTTCAGAATCTGCACCACCCACTAATGACTCAGATAATACACATTTTACCAAATCAAACGGAAATGAAGGGTTAAGCTCAGCTCATGATGAAAGATCAAATTAAGTTATCAAACTCACTTCCTCGTAAATATTTTGGCACAGATGGAATCCGCGGTAAGGTTGGAATGTTCCCTATTACAGCGGAATTTATTCTTAAGCTTGGATGGGCTGTTGGTAAAGTACTCGCACGCCAAGGTTATGGGAAGGTATTAATAGGTAAAGATACTCGTATTTCAGGCTATATGTTTGAATCTGTATTGGAGGCGGGGTTGTCTGCAGCTGGTGTCGATACGCACTTGCTTGGGCCTATGCCTACACCGGCAATTGCATATCTAACTCGTACGTTACGTGCCCAAGCAGGTATTGTTATTAGTGCTTCCCATAATCCTTATTATGATAATGGAATTAAATTTTTTTCTGCCCAAGGTAGTAAATTACCTGACAACATTGAAATTGCAATTGAAGAACAATTAGAAAAACCAATGACTATTGTTGATTCTGCGGAGTTAGGCAAAGCGGTCCGTATTGTTGATGCGCCTGGACGTTATATTGAATTTTGTAAAAGCACAATATCTTCTGACGTAAAGTTAAGTGGATTAAAAATCGTTGTGGATTGTGCAAATGGCGCTGCTTATCACATTGCCCCTAGTGTTTTTCGAGAGTTGGGGGCGGAAGTGTACGAAATTGGTGTTGAGCCTAACGGACTAAATATTAACTTAGAATGCGGAGCTACGTATCCTGAGTTTTTACAGCGATATGTATTACAAGAAAAGGCTGATTTAGGCATTGCATTAGATGGGGATGGCGATCGCGTCATCATGATTGATCATCAGGGACAAATCTTGGATGGTGACGAACTGCTATATATTATCGCTAAACATCGTAAAGAATTAGGCTTGTTGCAAGGCGGAGTTGTCGGAACTGTCATGTCTAATTTGGGATTGGAACAGACCCTAGCCCGTCTTGATATTGGATTTACCAGAGTTTCGGTAGGTGATAGAAACATTATAACTGAATTGGTCAATAGGAAATGGTTGTTAGGGGGTGAGCCCTCTGGTCATGTTATTTGTTTAGAGGCCACTACAACTGGGGATGGTATAATCACGGCTTTACAAGTGTTGTCTGCAATGCAGCATCAACAAAAAACTTTAGCCAAGTTGAGAGAGGGGCTGCATAAATATCCCCAAGTTTTGTTGAATGTAAAGGTTAAACAAACTGATGATTTAATTGTACAGTCTGCTATTCAAAAAACATTAGATGAAGTAAAAAAAGAGTTGGGTGATGCGGGGCGAGTTCTTTTGCGAAGATCAGGTACTGAACCTTTAATGAGGATAATGGTGGAAGGGAGAGATGAGAACAGAGTAAGCCAGCTTGCCCATAAATTAGCTGCTGTCGTTAGAAAAGAAATGGCGGGGGATGAGTAATAAAGTTTCTCCCCCTATAAGTATAGGAGGAGAAGATAGTGGTGTTTTATTCAGCCATTTCTTTAAGCTTTTTAAGAGCTTTAATTTTTACAACCTTGTGAGCTGGTTTAGCTTTGAACATAACTTCTTCGCCAGTAAATGGGTTTATCCCTTTACGTGCTGGTCTAGCAGGCTTTTTCACCACGCTTATCTTCAATAAGCCTGGCATAGTGAATTTTCCTGGTCCTCGAGATTTGACGTGAAGTTCAATAACCGTACTGAGTCCATCAAGAGTAGATACGACCTCTTTTTTCCCCAGACCTGTTATGTCCATAACAGCCTTGATAATGCCACCCTTAGAAAGAGGCTCTTTTACCGAGACTGTAGATACTTTTTTTTGAGCAGCTTTTTGAGCCGGCTTTTTATTAGCAGATTTACCTGCGGATTTGGCGGTAGCTTTCTTTCTAGCAGCCATTGTTGTTTCCTCATATTAAAGTCAACGATGCATGGTTACAGTAACAATATCTTATTAATTTTGCTAGTATTTTTTTTTATAACTCACTGTAAAAATAAGTTATTGTGCCGCTTTAGATATCATAAAATAAGAAATGTTATTTATAAGCTAGCCGATGAGAAGATTGAGAGGCTAGGTAGCAGGCACAAAAAATATCACAAAAAAATATTGATTCCGAAAGATAAAAAATTGTGCTATAATGCGTTTGATGATTTATTTTAATGCTTCCCGTGAGTGGTTCGCTGGCATAGAAAAAAATTTAGCTAATTAAGGTAACGCTGATAGTGTGTATTTCTAGAAATATTTTTGCTTTGCTGAAATTTAAATAACAGAATCAAGTATACAGGGCTTGCTAGTTTGCGGCCATTACTATAGAATTCACCATCTTTTGGTATTGGGTATTTTATTAAGTTTTTTACTCCCATGGAGTAGGAGTCAAATGAAAACGTATAGCGCTAGAAATGAAACAGCAGTACATAATTGGTTTGTGGTCGATGCAGCTGGAAAAACGCTTGGAAGACTTGCTACACAAGTTGCGATGCGTTTGCGAGGCAAGCATAAAGCAGAATATACACCCCACGTAGATACTGGGGACTATATTGTTGTTATTAATGCAGAGCAGGTTAAGGTCACTGGCAATAAAAGCAAAGCTAAGGTCTATTATAACCATTCAGGGTATCCGGGTGGAATTAAAGAAATTACCTTTGAAAAATTAATTGCTAAGAATCCGACGCGTGTTCTTGAAATTGCGATTAAAGGAATGTTACCTAAGAATCCTTTAGGTCGTGCAATGTATCGGAAGCTAAAAGTTTATGCAGGTGATAAGCACCCACATGACGCACAGCAACCACAATTACTTGAAATTGACACGGAATAAATAGTATATGGCAGCAGCTAAACAGAATTTTTATGGTACCGGTAGACGTAAAACATCTACAGCAAGAGTGTATTTAAAAGCGGGTACTGGCAGTATTGTTATTAATGAAAACACGTTAGAGCAATATTTTGGCCGTAAAACAGCTCGTATGATCGTTCGTCAGCCGTTAGAAGTAACGGATTTGCAAGAGAAGTTTGATATCACTATTACTGTTTCTGGCGGTGGTATGAATGGCCAAGCAGGTGCAATTCGCCATGGTATAGCCAGAGCACTTTTAAAATACGATGAGTTTAATGGTGTTGACCCATTAAGCGATAACTCTTTACGAAAAATTCTTCGTCAAGCAGGTTATTTAACTCGTGATGCTAGAGAAGTAGAGCGTAAGAAGGTTGGTTTGAAAAAAGCGAGAAAAGGCACTCAATATTCTAAGCGTTAATAGTGTTCTTATAGATAACCTAATCTACTTTTTTGAGAAAATCATCGTGAGTGAAAATTATGATCTAAATATAATCTGATATTTAGATCATAATTAATTTGAGCTACAACGTATTAAGTTTTGGTTCAAGCTTGTAAATGATTGCTAGTTTATTTCTAATCTAATTTGCTAGAGATCAGGTAGTTGGGGATGTCTAAACCCTCTTGTATAGATTCATTGAGACTATTTTTGGATGTGTTCGAGGGTTATGCTGAATATTAACGTATTGTTGAGGAGAATTTAAATGGCGGTAGTTGCCAATAAACGTTCAATCATGACCTTATATTCAGGTTCTTTGGATATTTTTAGTCACAGAGCTCGTATTGTTCTAGCTGAAAAAGGTGTGGCTGTTGATGTTATTGATACAGACGCAAACGATAAACTAGAAGATTTGCTTGAGCTAAATCCCTATGGTAATGCACCCACGCTAGTTGATCGCGATTTGGTTCTATATGATGCTAACATCATTATGGAATACTTAGATGAGCGATTTCCTCACCCTCCTTTAATGCCTGTTTATCCTGTGGCAAGAGCAAAAACACGGTTAATGATCTATCGTATTGATCGGGAATGGAGTACTTTAGTTAGAATTATTGAAACGGGCAAAGCAGAAGAGGTTCAAGCTGCATGTAAAGAGCTAAAATCTTATCTGGTTAAGCTAGCCCCAGTTTTTGCAAACTCTGCTTATTTTCTGAATGAAGATTTTACTTTGGTTGATTGTTGTATCGCTCCTATCTTATGGAGATTGTCTGCTTGGGGGATAGTTCTTCCTCCAGAAGCAAAGTCAGTTATTAAATATGCAGAACGTGTTTTTGAGAGAGATTCATTTCAGGCGAGTTTAACGGAGTCGGAGCAAGACTTGAGAAAAGCAGTAAAGGCTGAAATCGCTTAAGGAATAAATAATAATGTTATCGAATAAACCTTATTTAATTCGTGCTTTTTTTGATTGGATTGTGGATAGTAAGGCAACACCTTTGCTCGTTGTCGATGCTACTTTCCCACGTTGTAATGTTCCTCAAGAATATATTGAGAATGGAGAAATTATTTTAAATATTTCTCCTGATGCTATTCGTGATCTAAAAATAAGTAATACATTGGTCGAATTCAAAGCCTCTTTTTCTGGTATTGCTCATTTGATTTCTGTGCCAGTTAAAGCTGTTTTAGCTATTTATACAGAAGAGAATGGTCAAGGCATGTTTTTTGATAATGAAGAGGATAGTAGTGGCGACAGTGGCGATGAGTTGCTTTGGGCTGAATCATCGGGTAGCGTTCCTGAGTCTGAGTCGGTTGTAACTCAATTAAAGAAGAAATCCCACTTAACGTTAGTTGAGTAATATATTTTTTTCAGAATTATTCGGAAGATGAGACTCAACATAGCAAGCTAGTACAGCGTCAACTTGATTATTTCAGCAAATTTTCTTAAAGGCGAGAGGTTCTGCCCTTTAAGAGTGAAGGAGCAGCTGCTCTTAGTCTTAAGTTAAGACCAAGGTTTCGCATGCTTGCTTTATACATAGAAACTCATATTATTTTTCAACCATAAACTAGTTGCTTTTTCTGTGCAACCCGAAAAAACCTGTACACTATTATTTCTGTATTCTTTGCTAGTCGGTTTTAAATTGTGATAAGATAATTAATAAAAATTTAACTTATACAAAAATAAGAAACAAAGTCCTGCAATATTTATTGTGGGTCTTACTCGAGGATAAAGAGATGGTGAGTGGTAGACAAGACGAAGACGTGCTAAAAGATGACAAAACGACTGAAGAAAAAGCTTATAATCCTAAAGACCTCAAAATGAATCATGCGCCAAAATCAAGGCTAAATAGGGCTGCATCAGCCCCAGCGATTACTGATTTAGAAGACGTTTTAGGCGTTCAGCGTGATGCTAACCCAATTGCTGCAAATACAAATAAAAGTCCTGACACTGCTTCTTTAGGGGTTGCGCCGTTATCGCTATCTGAAGATCATCCTAATAATCAAAGCGGTTCATTAGTGACTGCTGCAGCTCATTATTCTCCTGTGTCTTTGGCAGATGGTAATATGTTTACTAAAGTCAGAGAGGTTATTATTAATGATTTGGTTACACAAAATAAAATAGATCGAAAACACGGCGAAGCGCTTCAGCGAGCAATTGACCATGTTATGCGCGAGACAGTTGAAGTTCTTTCATGGATACCAAAAATTAGTAAAGGCACTCAGAAGGATCAACCTCTAAGCCAAGACCTAAAAAATGCTGTGATTATTCATTATGGCCATCCTCTTTTTACAACAATGTATCGAGCTGCTTCAGAAGCAGGAACATATGAGTATCTCACAAACAAAATAATCCACCTGGGTGGTATTCTAACGACTGCAAAACCAAAGCTAAGAAAATTCCTAAACAATACTAAAGATGTATTAGATCTGAAAAATGCCACGATTTATATCCCAATTTGTTATGGCACTGATAAGCATTTATCAGAAGATTCGCTAAAAGCCGTTATAGATTTTTATCTAGAAAATGGTGCATCTTCCGTTTGTGTGTATCTTGGAGAGTATAATAGTGTTGATCATCCACTAAAAACAATTGATGAGACTGCTAATTTAAAAAGAGAAGCATGGCTTGCAAAGAACAACCCGTTGATTCAAAGAGCTAAGGCTGATAATAGAATTAAAATCATATTGCGCTCAGAATGGATAACAATGGATCGCTACAAGGAAGCGAGTGATATTTTTGAAAATCACCTTCTACAGCGTAAGGATATTTACTACGCTATTATCTCTGATGCGATGCGATATATGGGCGGCAAGATAAAAAACTACTCCCCTAAAGTTACTTTTAGTGTTGAGCAAGAACAGGAAATTATCGACGAGTTCTCACTTGCAACTGAGGAAGTATTAGACAAGCCAGCCTCTGCCTCTGCTCAAGATGATCCTGTTGTCGACCGTATCCTACAGCGTGTTGAAAATTCTAAAGATGATCAGGTGGTTGATAGGCTGGCTAGCTTTACTGCAAAATATCTGAGACATTCTTCGATATTTGCAGGGAATAATCCTGCTCAATCAAAATTAAAAGCAGCAGATACTGCCGCTGCGTCTGTCAAGTCGCTGCGTAAGTAGTGTTTTATTAACCTCAGTTTACGAAGATTTAAAGTGCCGATTAATAAGATTCTCTAGTGTTTGTTTTGAGATGGGCTTAACAGACACATCGTTTGCTCCGGCACGAAGACAACGTTGACGCTCATCTTCTTCCGAATAGCCTGTTAAAACGATGATTGGAATCTGAGGTATAGCCTTGTGTGATCTGATTGTTTTGATGAGCTCAAAACCAGCAATATCCGGAAGGCCAATATCTACAAACAACATATCATAGTTGTTAGCTAACATCTCTAAGGCTCTAGTCGCAGATTCAGTTATGTCAACAGTACATCCTAAATCTTCAAGCATATGTTTATGAATGATTTGGATAAGCGTGTTGTCTTCAACCAATAATACATGCGGATTTTTAGATTTTGAGGTTTTAGTTTTAAGAAGTTTGGTATTTTTCTGCCACTTTTCCCACGCATTTTTTAGTTGATTTTGGAAATTAAAATAATCTGTTTTTACTAAAGGGAGCATTAAGTTACAAAAATTTTTTTTACATTGCGAACTTTGTGGAGAGTCTATTAATGCTGGCATGGGTTGATATAGTTCAGATTGATTCTGGATTTTTTTTAGAAGCTCAGAGGGGTCTGTTTCTTTAAGTTTAGAATCAATGATAATGATGTCAAAAGGTTGCATGTCTTGATGGGCTGCTATCAAAGTATTTAGGCTGTCTTTGCTGGTTGTGAATTCGTGCAGAGTATTAGAGAACAGTGAGTGTAGGTTATTTTTCTTGTGAATGTCCTGAACTATTAATATCCGGACACGTGCAGCATAGGGTAGCCATGGATTGCTCGATGGGCTGACTTTTTTAAAATTGACAGCAAAATAAAAAACGCTACCTTTTCCGGGGGTGCTCTTTACTTTAATATCTCCCCCAATAATCTTTACTAGCTTCTTGACGATAGCTAATCCTAGCCCAGTACCGGTTAAGCTTGTTTTGCGAGTGTATACACTACCTAGTTGATAAAATTGCTTGAAAATAGATTTTTGTTCATGCACGGGTATGCCGATTCCTGAATCTTCTATAGAAATTTGAAGCTTAATTTTGTCAGCAGTGGATGAGATACATTTAATTGTGATTGTAATAAATCCTTTATGTGTAAATTTTATTGCGTTACCAATTAAGTTAATCAGTATTTGGTGAAGGATTCGTGAATCGCTGATGATAAGTTCGGGAGCATTTTTTTCATAGGCTAGCGACAACTTCAAATTTTTATTCTGAGCAGATACAGTTAACATCGTCATGCTGCTTTTAATAAGTTCTTTTAGGTTGAGAGGCAGCAACGTTAATTCAAATTTTTTTGTTTCTAATTTATTGTAGTTCAACAAGCTATTAATGAGGGAAAGTAGATAGGTACCAGAGTCTGCGATGTGTTTTATATACTCGTGTTGTTTTTCTATCTCTAAGCGGGGTTGTTTAATCAGTTCAGCAAAGCCTAAAATTCCTGCTAGTGGCGTTCTAAGCTCATGACTGATCATGGCTAAGAATTTAGATTTCGCTCTGTTGGCTGCCTCTGCTTTTTGTTTTGCAACTCTTAACTTTTCTTCAATTATTTTCCGCTCGGTGATGTCAAATGAAACGCCGAGGATACCTTTTACTTTTCCTTTACTATTGTATAAAGGTGTTTTTCGAGTTAAGTAAGTAGCGGAGATTCCATTTGTATCAAACCCAGTTTCTTCGATACATTGCTCTTGTTGTGTATGAATAACGATAGGGTCAATCAAACTTGCTTTCTGGGCTAATTCTTCGCCGAGTAAATCTTCATCTTTTTTGCCAATGATATCTAATGGGGTTGGTAAATTTAATATATCAGATAGGTTGCTATTGCATCCCAGATAAAATCCTTTAATGTCTTTCCAGTAAACATTCCCTGGCATCATTGATATGATGGTTCTTAAGCTTTCAACTTCAGATTGTAGTTCTTTAATAATGTCATCTTTGCTATGTTTCTTTTTCATAAAGTTAAGCTCGTAGTTTTCTGGCTTATAATTTTTTGGTTATTTTTACATATAAAAAAAGCCGTACGACATTTTGTACTCCTGAGGTTGTTCTTGCAATATCAGTCGCTATTTCCGCTTGTTCTGGCGGAACGATTCCCATAAGATAAACAGTTCCATTTTCTGTAACGATCTTTATTTTGTCTGGATTGATATCATTATTTGCGATTAGTTGAGCTTGTATTTTTGAGGTTATCCATGAGTCGCTTAATTGTACTATCGCAGATGTCGGCGTCGAAATTTCAATAAAATTATAAACTTCATCTACGCCAGGAATTTTTTTTGTGATATCGCCAGCTTTTTTTTGTAGAGAGGGAGAGGGGGTTTGTCCTGTTAATAATACATTATTGTTGAACGTGTTTATTGAGATGTTGCTTTCTTTGAAGTCGTCTGATTTCCAAAAGATGGCTTGGTTCGTTTTTATGTTTATGTAGTGATCGTTTAAAAAATTCTGGATAGAGTTTCTATTATAAACTGCTTGTGCACCAGAGACTGCCACATCCATACAAGCCTGTAAAAACATGAATGCTAAGAAAATAAAGATGATGAGAAAAAATTTTATTACTTTATCCATAAAGTATATTTATCCTCTGTTATTTCGCGCACATTCCTTCATGTTTCTTACCCTGGTGAACCTTCAGTGTCATGCTGGTTGTTTGTATCTTTATACTGAAAAATTCTTACAACTTTTTGTACTCCAGAAACTTCACGAGCGATGTCAACAGCTCCATCGGCTTGTTCATGGCTGACAACTCCGAGAAGATAGACTGTCCCGTTTTCTGTTACGACTTTTATTGTGCCTGACTTTAGATCTTTAGTTGCAAGCATTTGTGCTTTTATTTTTGCGGTGATCCAGGAATCACTTGACCGCGATAAAGGCGATGATGGACCTTTGATAGTGATTTGATTGTAGACTTTTTCAATGGAGTCTACGCGTCTGACACACTGTTCTGCTGCTTGTCTATACTCGGGGTTTATGGCTTCACCTGTCAATAAGGCGGTGTGGTTGAATACGGTAACATTTATATGGCTATTTTCTTTTAGATCAGGTGCTGCATTTAGGTAGTCTACAGCGGTGTTTGTAGCTTTTTGGTCTTCAACTACTTGCGATACTTTTCTATGATCATAAACGCCTGCAACGACAGCTGCTCCAGCGGCTGCCCCAACGACAAAAATACAGCTCTGTAAGCTGAGAGTTAAAGCTAATAGAGTAATTAATTTTTTCATGTAACAATTTCTCCGTGACCAAATAATCGGTAGTCAACAATGTCGCAGATGCAATGAATAATGAGTAAGTGCGTTTCTTGAATACGAGCAGCCTCATTGGCCGGTATGCGAATTTCAATGTCGTCTGTGTTAAGTAAGGTTTGGATTTTTCCACCATCACCGCCAGTTAATGCAATAACATTCATGCGTTTGTCATGTGCAGCTTTAATAGCTTGGAGGATATTATTGGAATTCCCACTTGTTGAGATGGCTAAAAGAATATCGCCCGATTGTCCTAATGCACGTAATTGCTTTGCAAAAATATCGTCATAACCTGAGTCATTTGCAATGGAGGTAAGCGTAGCAACATCAGCGTTTAATGCAATGGCGGGTAGGCTGGGTCGTTCATATTTAAATCGACTTAGCATACCCGATGAAAAATGTAGGGCATCAGATGCTGACCCTCCGTTGCCACAACTTAATATTTTATTGCCTTCCAGTAAACACTGTATGACTTTTTCACAACTTAGCGAGATAACTTCCGCTAATGTATCAGCTGAGTTAATTTTAGTTTGGATGCTTTCACTAAAATTATATTTAATGCGTTCAAGAATACTGTTCATCATGTTTGATAGTTCTTAGAAGTGTTGAACGGGAAAGGCATTTTTAATCCATTCTAGGTTTGCCCCGATTGGGGTATAGCTTATTCCAATTATGTCAAATCGACAATTGACTTTATTAAAACAATTTTGCTGACATAGGTAGTGAGTTGCTGTCAATATTAATTTTTTTTGCTTTCGAGAGTTTACGCTTGATACGGCAGTTCCATAGTGAAAATTATTTCGAACTCGAACTTCTACAAATATAATGTCATTTTTATCCTTCATGATTAGATCAATTTCACCTCGCGAACAACGATAATTACGAGTGAGTAAAGTTAAGCCTTCTTTGTGTAGATAAAGCAAAGCTTCTTCTTCAGCTGCATCGCCGACTTTTTTATTTTTTGGAGGGGTTATCATGCATAGCAACTCAGATGGGTAATGTGTTTAAGTTGTGTTGTTGTATATTTCATAATATGCTTTGGCAACTTATTTTTTATGAATTATTCGAAATTTTTCATTATGACATCAAGTAATGTTGGAACTTTATATATTGTCGCAACGCCTATTGGTAACTTAAAAGATATTACATTAAGAGCGTTGGAAGTGCTAAAAAGTGTAGATTGCATCGTGGCAGAGGACACTCGCCATAGCCAACCTCTATTGAGAAATTATTCTATTAGTACACCCATGCTGACATTGCACGACCACAATGAGCGTGAGTTTTCACAAAAAATTCTTGCCAGATTGTTGCAAGGTCAGTCTGTTGCCCTAATTAGTGATGCGGGCACTCCTCTCATTAGCGACCCTGGCTATTTTCTTGTTCGAGAAGCGAGAGCGAGTGGTATTCAAGTTGTTCCGCTGCCGGGTGCTTGTGCGGCGATAGCAGCTTTAAGTGTCTGTGGCTTAGCAACAGATCGATTTTCATTCGAGGGGTTTTTACCGCCAAAAAGTATGGCTCGTAATCAACGATTGGAATGTCTTAAAGAGGATGGGCGTACGCTCGTTTTTTATGAAGCGCCACATCGTATTCTTGGCTCTCTCGAGGCGATGGCAAGCGTGTTGGGAGGTAATCGACAAGCAGTGATGGCAAGAGAGATCACAAAAATATTTGAAACAATTAAGTCCGATACATTGGAAGGGTTGATTAATTTTGTTAAAAATGATGCTAATCAACAAAGAGGTGAAATCGTCTTGATTGTTGGGGGTTGCCAGGAATCCAATGAAATCAAGCCTGAATTTGAAAACTTATTAAGGATTTTATTGGAAAATTTACCATTAAAAAAAGCAGTTGAAATAGTAACAAAAATTACAGGACAAAAAAAGAACAGCGTTTATCAGCTCGCATTAAGCCTTTCTAAAAATAGTTCGCAGCCATCAGATTGAATACTATTCATATTTGCAAAAATCGGTTACTCTATGATTAGAGTTGGCCGAGGCAATCGCTGTTTACATCTGTAAATAGAGGAAAGTCCGGGCTCCAAAGGGCAGAGTGCCAGGTAACGCCTGGGAAGCGTGAGCTTACGGAAAGTGCCACAGAAATATACCGCCTTTTTTTAACTAAAAAGGTAAGGGTGAAAAGGTGTGGTAAGAGCGCACCGCGTAACTGGTAACAGTTGCGGCAAGGTAAACCCCACTCGGAGCAAGACCAAATAGGAGCTTATGTGTATACGAAAGTGTACATACAGTGTGGCCCACACTTAGCTCGGGTAGGTTGCTTGAGGTGTTTGGTGACAAGCATCCCAGATAAATGATTGTCCACGACAGAACCCGGCTTATCGGCTAACTCTTTTTTTATTTTAATTATCTTGTGGTATCCACCCGAAAGTTCTTCAGTAATTCCCCTAAGTGGGAAGCTCCTTTTTTATCAAGCGACTACGTGAAACTTTTGTGGTAAAAAGTGGTTTATTGTGGGAAATAGTGGTATATTGAGTATACAGAAGTACGTTAGTTGGTGGGAGGCTAAAACAGTGTTTCGCGGTGTCAATGGAGTGAACATTGATGAAAAGGGTAGGATAGTGATGCCTACTCGATATCGTGACTGCTTACAACAAGAGAGTCGCAGTTGCGTTGTGTTGACAATTGATACCGAAGAGAAGTGTTTATTGCTTTATCCTATAGCCGCTTGGGAGATCATCGAAAACAAATTGGCGGCACTGCCTAGTTTCAACCAGGCTGCGCGACGTATTCAGCGATTGCTTATTGGTCATGCGACAGAGATAGAAATGGATAGCCATGGGCGCATTCTATTACCTCCATTGTTGCGAGAATATGCTGGTCTATCCAAACATATTATGTTAGTAGGTCAGGGTAAAAAATTTGAAGTGTGGGATGGAAAACATTGGGAAGAGCGACGTGCTCAATGGTTAGATGAAGAATCCAATAATGAGGCGGACTTGCCTGAAGAATTAAAAATGCTTTCGTTGTAGGCCTGTTGACAATTCGCTAGGCCGAGGCGAAGCACAGAAAATCGCAGCTTTTCGACCGGTGTAGTAGAATTGTCAGTTAATCCTCAAAGATGAGGTTGATATGGTGGCATGTAGAATGAATTTAAAAGAAGAGCATCTGCCAGTGATGCTTGCTGAAGTAATAGAAAATCTTTCTATTCAACCTAATGGAAAATATATTGATGCTACCTTTGGTCGAGGAGGGCATTCGCAAGCTATTTTAGAGAAACTCAATTCTGAAGGTCGTTTGTTAGCAATTGATAAAGATCCAGAAGCCATTATACATGCAACCCAATGTTTTGGTAGTGATCCTCGTTTTGCAATTGAGCATGGTTCATTTGCAGATTTAGAAACTATTTTGAAAAAACGTCAATGGTATGGAGAGCTGTCAGGAATATTATTTGATTTAGGCGTCTCTTCTCCGCAGCTCGATCAAGCCGAACGAGGTTTTAGTTTTATGCGAGAGGGACCTTTAGATATGCGTATGAATTCATCGCAGGGTATTAATGCAGCCCAATGGATTGCGGAAGTGAAAGAGCAAGAGTTGGCGCGAGTATTGTGGGAATATGGAGAAGAACGATTTTCTCGCCGTGTGGCTCATGCAATTGTAGAGAAAAGAAATGAAGCTCCAATTGTCACAACAAAAGAATTGGCAGAAATAATTTCAGCAGCAATTCCTCGCTGGGAAAAGCATAAGCATCCGGCAACTCGTAGTTTTCTTGCAATTCGAATTGCTATCAATCGTGAGCTAGAAGAGCTAGAAAAAGGATTGATACAAAGTTTAGATTCTTTGAGAGTGGGAGGTCGTTTGTTAGTGATTAGCTTTCATTCGCTAGAAGATCGATTGGTAAAACGTTTTATACAGCACCATGAACGGGGGGGCGATTTTCCTGCAGGCTTGCCTTTAACCAGTGATATGTGGCATCCCAGATTAAGACGGCTGGGGCGTGCTAGAAAGCCAAGTTCTCAGGAAAGCGCTTTTAATCCACGAGCTCGAAGTGCGATTCTAAGAGTTGCGGAGAAGCTATTATGAATGCAGCAGCGCGTTTGTTAAATCAAAATTCGTTATCTCGAGGATGGGCCGTCTCTCTTCTCTGGACGCGCACTCAGATCACAACGATGATATTGACGCTGGCGATTCTCACTTCAGCGTTGAGCATAGTGTATGTTACGAATAATTCAAGAAGCTTAAATGCTAGCTTGCAACAAGCTATGGTTGAGCGGGATCATATTCATATTCAATGGACGCAACTTCTTCTAGAGAAGAGTACATGGATGATGCCAGCACGAGTTCAACAAATTGCTGAAGAAAATTTTGGTATGGTGTCTCCTGATGAAAAATCGATTGTCGTGCTTGAGTCGCGTTCGCAGGGTAATAATAAATTCTGAAGATCTATAGTTTTTTACTATCAAATGATTTGGTGGTGTTATCCGAGTGAAAAGTAGACTTAATCCAACGTTTATCCCTTGGCGTTTTTACTCCTCAGTATTTCTTATTTTATTGCTTGTCTGTGCCCTGAGTGCGCGTGTAGTAGAATTATCAATATTTAAGCGGAATTTTCTGCAGCATGAAGGGGATAATCGATCTCTACGTATTTTGACTGTTCCTGCTTTTCGAGGTGTCATTACAGATAGGCATGGTTATCCATTGGCAATTAGCACAACGGTATATTCAATATGGGTAAACCCAAAAGAATTTTTATATACTCGAAATAATCTCAACACATTGGCTGCTCTTCTAGGCTTATCACCTAATCAAATCCAAGCTCAAACTCAAAAAAAGACAAAAGAATTTGTTTATCTAAAGCGAGGAGTTGACCCAGTTAGAGCTGCTAAAATTAAAAACCTGGCTATCCCAGGTCTATATCAACAAGAAGAATATAAACGGTATTATCCCGAAGGTGAAGTTGCAGCTCAGCTAGTTGGGTTCACTAATGTTGATGATAAGGGACAAGAAGGCTTAGAGTTAGCGTATAACAAATGGTTAAGTGGAACACCTGGTAAAAAACGTGTAGAGCAAGATAGAAGAGGGCGAGTTATTTCTGATATGCAGGTTGTAGAACAAAATCATTCTGGTAATGATTTAATGCTTAGCATGGACAGGAGAATTCAATACCTAGCCTATCGTGAGCTACTAGAAGGTTTAAAGAAAAATGTAGCTGTGTCCGGTAGTGTGGTGGTGTTGGATGTGAAGACGGGAGAAGTGTTGGCAATGGTCAATCTTCCTTCATTTAATCCTAACAATAAAACGAAACAAGAGAGTGAGCTTTTTCGCAATCGAGCGGTGACAGATATTTTTGAGCCAGGTTCTACTATCAAGGCCTTTAGTATTGCCAGTGCGTTGGATAGCGGATTATTTAAGCCAGATACAATGATTGACACGAGTCCAGGATGGATGCGAGTAGATCATCATGTGGTTCGCGATGAGCATAATAATGGTCCTATTACAGTTAGCCAGATCTTGCAAGTTTCCAGCAATGTTGGAACGACAAAAATGGTTTTAGCATTGCCGCCTTCGCAACTTTGGAGCTTGCTGCACCGTATAGGGTTTGGTGAGATGACAGATTCCGGATTTCCTGGGGAGCAATCGGGTTCTCTTGTAAATAGGGCCAAGTGGGGATCATTTACGTTGGCAACACTCGCATTTGGTTATGGGATTTCTGTGACACCACTACAGTTGGCTCAGGCCTATTCAACCTTGGCACATAATGGAATAAAAATTCCTATTTCATTACTTAAAATAAATAAAACTCCTGTTGGAGAGCAAGTAATCGATAAGAAAGTAGCAAACCAGATGATGTCGTTATTAGAAACTGTCATCACCACCAAAGGTGCAACAGGTGAATTAGCAAGAATACCAGGATATCGCGTTGCAGGTAAAACAGGGACAGCCGTCATGGCCGGATTGCACGGATATCAAAAACATCATTACACGTCTTCTTTTGTGGGAATTGCCCCTGCAAGTGATCCACAATTGGTTGTTGCGGTCATTATTCATGATCCTCAAGGTAAAAATTATTACGCAAGTATTGTGTCTGCTCCGGTATTTAAAAAAATTATGGAAGGGTCGTTGCGAATCTTAAATGTGCCGCTTGATGATCCCAACGTTACTTAAAAGGTTCGTGAAATGATTAGCAAGAAGTTATCCTATTTGTTGGAAGGTACTTATCATTTACTTTCTAACCAAGATTGTGATGTCACAGGGTTATCTTTAGATAGCCGAAAAATCTCTCCGGGAGATTTGTTTTTTGCTTGTCAGGGGGTGCATTTGGATGGGCGTCAATTTATGAATGATGCTATTTCCAAGGGTGCTCGCGTGATTCTTTGTGAAGATGACTCATCTTCTTCGCTTGTTTTTTCTGAAAATACTTTAATTGTTCCTATAAAAAATTTAAATCATTCGATTGGTAAAATTGCAGCTAATTTTTATGATAACCCTGCGAAATTGTTGAGAATTGTTGGGGTGACAGGTACCAACGGAAAAACTTCTTGCACACATTTTTTAGGGTCTGCTTTTCAACATTTAAACATGCGTTGTGGAGTGATTGGTACGTTAGGTGTTGGTTTGTATGGACACATAGAGCCAGGCACATTAACGACGCCGGATGCTATTACTTTACAAAAGACTTTTAATGAGTTTGTAAAAGAAAATATATCAATAGTGGCGATGGAGGTTTCTTCGCATAGTATCGATCAAGGGCGTGTGAATGCCATTCCATTTGAAATAGGGATTTTCACCAATCTAACTCGTGACCATCTTGATTATCACGGTGATATGGAAACGTATGGAGCTGTTAAAAAGAGATTATTCGACAATACATTGCTGAAATATGCGGTTATTAATGCAGATGACGAGTTTGGATTATCATTAATTCGCTCATTGAAGAAGGGAGACGTTCTTGCCTATAGTGTTCAGCCAAAAAAAGCAAAAGTATCTGTCCCCTTAATTTTTGCAGAAAATGTTCGTCTTAGTGCTGATGGGATCCGTGCCCAAATTTATTCTCCATGGGGAGAGGGGGTATTAAACGGAAAATTAATGGGGCAATTTAATTTAAGTAATGCTCTTGCTGTATTAGGTACGCTATGTTTAATGAAGATCCCATTTGATGTTGCCCTAGAAGCTTTGTCATTTTTAACGCCTGTTTCTGGAAGAATGGAAACATTGGGCGGGGGGCAGTTTCCAACCGTTGTGATTGACTACGCGCATACGCCTGATGCGTTGCAAAAAGTTTTAATGGCTCTGCGAAATCATTGTAGCGGCAAGTTATACTGTTTGTTTGGTTGTGGTGGAGATAGAGACAAAGGCAAGCGACCCATCATGGGACAAATTGCAAAAAGCCATGCGGATGAAGTCGTGATAACAGATGATAACCCTCGCACTGAGAATCCTATATCAATAGTCAATGATATTTTAAAAGGATTTTCGAATATGCAAGCAGTGACTATCCAACATGATCGTTCTAAAGCAATTCAATACATTATACAATGTGCGAAACCAGGTGATTATGTTCTCATTGCTGGAAAGGGTGCTGAATTGTTTCAGCAAATAGGTGATAAAAAAATTCCATTTAGCGACATACAGGTGGCTAAAGAATGCTTGCGGAGAATTTGAATGTTAGTTTGGCTTAGTGAATATTTAGCGAAGTATTATCATGTTTTTCATGTGTTTCAATATATAACGTTGCGAGCAATCCTGGCAACAATAACCTCACTGATTGTGGCATTAATCGTGGGTCCTTTCATGATTCGTCGATTGAGTTTGCATCGCGTAGGCCAAGTTGTTAGAAATGATGGTCCTCAATCGCACTTATCAAAAGCAGGAACACCCACAATGGGGGGAGCGCTGGTATTGGTTGCAATTACATTCAGTACCTTATTGTGGAGTGATTTGGCAAATCGATACATCTGGCTTGTTTTGGTAGTGACACTCGGCTTTGGAGCCATTGGCTGGTGGGATGATTATCTAAAGTTATTTTTGAAAAATAGTAAGGGATTATCTGCTCGTCGAAAATATTTTTTTCAGTCATTGTTAGGTGGAGGAGCGGCTTGTTATTTATATTTCAGTGCTAGTTTACCAGCAGAAACAGAGTTAATTTTTCCTTTTTTTAAACACATTGTTTTACCGCTAGGTCCTTTTTTCATATTGTTTGCTTACTTTGTCATTGTAGGTACAAGCAATGCGGTTAATTTAACGGATGGTTTGGATGGCTTAGCTATCTTACCTTCAGTCATGGTGGCGGGTGCTCTGGGAATTTTTGCTTATGTGGCGGGTCATGTTACTTTTGCTGGTTATTTAGGTGTTCCCTATGTGCCGGGTGCTGGAGAAGTGGTGGTTTTCTGCGGAGCTCTCGTTGGTGCAGGATTGGGGTTTTTATGGTTCAACACGTATCCTGCCCAGGTTTTTATGGGTGATGTGGGTGCTTTATCATTGGGTGCAGCCTTAGGTTTGGTAGCCGTTATTGTTCGTCAAGAATTTGTGCTGCTCATCATGGGGGGTGTTTTTGTTTTAGAAACTGTTTCTGTTATTTTGCAAGTTGCTTCTTTCAAGCTAACAGGTAAGCGAATTTTTCGCATGGCTCCTATTCATCATCATTTTGAGTTGAAGGGGTGGCCTGAGCCACGAGTCATTGTCAGGTTTTGGATCATCACTTTTGTCCTGGTATTATGTGGTTTAGCTACCTTAAAACTTCGTTAGGAGGGGGAAATGTCCCAAAATTTGCATGTGATAGTGGGGCTAGGAGAAACCGGTTTATCTTGTGTGCGATATTTGAGTCAAAAAGGCATACCATTAGCGATTATAGATAGTAGGAAGAATCCTCCTCATTTTATGGATTTTATAGAAACGTATCCGAATATTCCTGTTTCGTTAGGCAAAATGGATAGTCCGTTATTAGACCAAGCCGATAAAATAATTTTAAGCCCAGGCGTTTCATTACACGAACCTGCGATCATCAAGCAATTAAATCGCGGTGTGCCGGTGGTGGGTGACGTTGAATTATTTGCAACAGCTGCGAATGCTCCGATTATTGCAATTACGGGGACGAATGCAAAAAGCACAGTGACTACGCTTGTCGGTCAAATGGCAGTTGAATCGGATTTGAATGTTGAGGTGGGTGGAAATTTAGGTATACCGTCCTTAGATTTGTTAAGGGTTACTCCGCCGGATTTATATGTGTTGGAGCTATCTAGTTTTCAGCTAGAAACAACGAATAGTTTACGTTCCCAAGTAGCTACAGTATTAAATGTTACACCAGACCATATGGATAGATATAACACGTTTAACGATTATTATTTGGCTAAACAACGTATCTATCAAAATTGTCAAAATGCAGTTTGTAATCGTGATGATTCCTATACCGATTGTGATGATCGATATGAACAAAACAAATTTTATTTTACCTTGGGTAAGCCACAACAAAATGAATTTGGTTTGATTGAAAAAAATGGTCAGCAATATTTAGGATTTGAAGCGCAAGAATTAATGCCAATAACGGATTTACCCATACTCGGCCGACATTATCAGGCTAATGCGTTAGCTGCATTAGCAATTGGTTATGCCTATGGTTTTCCAATGGATAAGATGATAAACACACTCAGGGTTTTTAAAGGGTTGCCGCATCGCTGTCAGTTAGTTCGGAAGCGAGATGGGGTCACTTGGTATAATGATTCTAAGGGAACCAATGTGGGTGCTACATTGGCTGCCATTAATGGGTTAGGTAGTGAAATAAACGGTAAATTAATACTGATTGCCGGTGGTGTAGGTAAAAATGCGGATTTTAGTTCTCTTGTGCCTGCTGTGAAGCAGTATGTTCGAAAAGTTATTCTGATAGGAGAGGCGGCGGCTCAGTTAGATATTTTGTTTAAAGATTTTTCGGACACAAGTTTTGCGAATACCATGGATGAAGCAGTGATAATAGCTTCTAAAGATGCTTTGTTCGGAGATAGTGTATTATTATCCCCAGCGTGTGCAAGCTTTGATATGTTTAATAACTTTGAACACCGAGGCGAAGTATTTACAAAATTAGTGCAGGACTTGTCATGAGAATGCGCCCAATTAGAATTGCTGGGGAAAGGAGAAGTTCTCATCGCTCTGTAGTCCCACCTTTACCTTACGATAGATGGTTTATTCTAACTGCTTTGGTTCTTGTTACCCTGGGTTTGCTGATGGTAGCCTCAGCATCTATCGTCATATCAGATCAACAACTACATCAGCCATTTTATTATTTTTATCGGCAGCTTCTTTATTTGGTTTTAGGTGTGGCCCTAGGCAGCATTATTATTCAATTTGAGATTTCGGTCTGGGAAAGTTTCAGCAATTTTTTGTTGATTACAGCTATGTTGTTGCTAGCGTTGGTTTTATTCCCAAAAGTAGGCCACACCGTAAATGGAAGTATACGCTGGATAAATTTAGGATTTTTTAGCATTCAAGTATCAGAAATTGCGAAATTTTCTGTGATTGTGTATATGTCTGCCTACGTCGTTAAAAATAGTAAGGACTTGAAAACGAATCTTTCAGGGTTGTTAAAACCCATGGGTTTATTGGTGGTTATCTGTTCTTTGTTGCTACGCGAACCTGATTTTGGTGCTTGCGTGGTTATCGTCTCAACCGTTTTGGGCATGATGTTTTTAGCGGGTATGCCTATTCGTCATTTCTTGCTTCTCTTGATAATTGTCTTGATCGGTCTATCTGTATTGGTGATCTCTGCACCTTACAGAATGCATCGATTGACTTCGTTCATGGATCCATGGGCTAACCCATTCAGTAGTGGTTATCAACTTACGCAATCGCTGATAGCATTTGGTCGCGGTGGATGGCTGGGAGTGGGATTGGGTAAGAGTATCCAGAAAGTGTTTTATTTGCCAGAAGCGCATACGGATTTTTTATTTGCAGTGATTGCAGAGGAATTTGGACTAATTGGGTTAGTGATAATTATTAGTTTATTTTCCTTTTTGGTGGTCCGTATTTTGTTGATAGGTAAACAAGCTCAGCGTTTGGAGCAGCACTTTGCTGGCTTTTTAGCTTATGGCTTTGGATTATGGATAGGTATACAATTTGCAGTTAATGTTGGCGTTAATGTCGGTTTATTGCCCACTAAAGGGCTGACTTTACCCTTTATGAGTTATGGTGGTAGTAGTATGCTGGTTAATTGTATTACTATCGCAGTATTGCTAAGGATAGATTATGAAAATAGGATGATGGCTTTAGGGTTGCGCTAATGAGGAAATTACAAAAAATTTTAATCATGGCTGGAGGAACGGGAGGTCATGTATTTCCGGGTTTGGCTGTTGCAAAGCAACTACGCCAAAATGGAGTAGAGGTTCATTGGCTAGGGACCCCAAGTGGCTTAGAAGCAAAAGTTATTCCCCCTGCTGGAATTCCAATTCATTATATTTCGATTAGTGGTTTAAGAGGGAAAAGTTTAGGGCAAAAATGTTTGCTACCTTTTAAACTGTTGATGGCAACTATACAGGCATTTCGAATCATCAGAAGGTTGCAGCCTAACCTAGTGTTAGGTATGGGTGGTTTTGTCAGTGGCCCAGGCGGAATTGCAAGTTGGATATTGCGTAAGCCGTTAATCATCCACGAGCAGAATGCAAAGGCAGGGTTAACTAACAAGTGGCTCGCTCGATTAGCGTGTAAAGTGTTAGAGGGATTTCCCAATACTTTCCCCAATACTCTCCATGCTATTTCCACAGGGAATCCAGTAAGAGATGAAATTAGTCGAATTCCAGCACCCGAACTACGTTTCCAAGGGCGAACGAATCCTATGCGACTACTCATTATTGGTGGAAGCTTAGGTGCAAATGTCATTAATCATTTAATTCCTTCTGTGTTAGCTAAGATACCCGAAAATATGAGGCCGATGGTCTATCATCAAACGGGTGAAAAACATTTTGAGGGCACTGTCATAGCTTATCAACGTCTTGGTGTTACGGGTAATATTGTTCCTTTTATCACAGACATGGAGTCAGCTTATAGCTGGGCCGATTTAGTGTTATGCCGAGCGGGGGCGTTAACGATAGCTGAGTTATGTGCTGCAGGTTTGGGATCGGTACTTGTTCCTTATCCCTTTGCTGCAGATGACCATCAGACTGCTAATGCAGCTTATCTAGTAAAGCACCAGGCAGCTTTATTAATTCAGCAAGTAGAATTAACAGAAAACAGCTTGGTTGAGATATTAAAAGAACTTTCAGAATCAAGTGCCAAACGCATGAGAATGGCTAAGGCAGCGTATAGTTTGCGCCAGCCTGAGGCGACTATTAATGTATTAAAATTTTGTGAGGAGATATCGGATTGATTTGGACATTTGAAATGGGACGCATTAAGCATATCCACTTTATCGGTATTGGTGGGGTGGGCATGGGGGGGATCGCTGAAGTGTTACTGAGCGAAGGATACAATATATCTGGATCAGATGTCGCTGAAAACTCACTGACAAAAAGACTTAAGGCAATCGGCGCAAAAATTTTTATTGGTCATGATGCTAGCCATATTCAGCATGCTGATGTGGTTGTGCAGTCATCCGCAATTGGTTCTGATAATGTAGAGCTAATCGCTGCCCGTCAAGCTCATATTCCTATTGTTCAGCGAGCTGAAATGCTTGGGGAGCTGATGCGTTTTCGATATGGTATTGCCATTGCAGGAACACATGGAAAAACAACAACGACAAGCTTGATTGCCAGCATTCTTGCTGAAGAAGGTACGGATCCAACTTTTGTGATTGGAGGAAAATTAAATAGTGTTCAAACCAATGCACGCTTAGGAACTGGCCGTTACTTAGTGGCAGAGGCTGATGAAAGCGACGCATCTTTCCTTTATTTAAAACCAATGATTTCTGTCGTTACTAATATCGATGAAGATCATATGGGGACGTATAATTATGATTTTGCAAAATTACGTCAAACGTTTATTGATTTCATTCACCGATTACCATTTTATGGGCTAGCGGTACTGTGTGCAGATGACCCAGTCGTTTGTGATATTCTTCCTGAAGTATCTAGACCTCTATTTACATATGGGTTTAACGAAACCGCTCACTTTCGAGCAATAGAGATTACGCATGACGACACACAAACGTTTTTTACCGTGTTGAGACCATTGAACCTGAGTCCCTTGAAAATAAAATTAAATCTACCTGGCAAACATAATGTATTAAATGCATTGGCGGCGATTGCTGTCGCGACTGAATTAAAAATTTCTGATGCTGCTATTTGTCGGGCACTTGAAAATTTTGCAGGTATAGGCAGACGATTTCAGATATATGGTGATTTTAAAACAAAAAATGGTGGTGTTTTTAAATTGGTTGATGATTATGGTCATCACCCTCGTGAAATTGAGGCAACTTTACAAGCGGCTCGCGAGAGCTGGCCTACTAAACGATTAGTGATGGTATACCAACCTCATCGCTATACTCGTACGCGTGACTTGATGAATGATTTCAGCAAGGTCTTGTCAAAAGTAGATAGCTTAATTCTTTTGGATGTCTATTCTGCCGGGGAAACCTATCTTGAAAATGCTGACACGAAAACATTGGTTCAGAAGATTGTTGCGCAAGGTAAGCTACGACCTATCCATTTAGAGTCACATGAACAGCTCCCAACGATGTTGGGAGACATTTTATGTGATAATGATGTGCTATTAATGCAGGGAGCTGGCAATATTGGTATGTTAGCTGCAAAGCTAGCGGCAACTAAAATGGATGAATTAATTAAATGTTAGCAGGCAACTTCACTTTGCAGGATTTAAAAATGCTGCGTGGAAGATTATTGGAAAACGAATCATTAGCTGCATACACTTCTTGGCGTGTAGGCGGGCCAGCAACCTATGTTTATATTCCTGCGGATCTAACAGATACAGCTAATTTTATAAAACAGTTACCTCTTGATTTGAATGTATGCTGGTTAGGTTTGGGAAGTAATACCCTAGTTCGAGATAGTGGTATAAATGGTGTAGTCATCATTACGCAAGGTGCATTAAATTCTATTACTCAATGCGGCCCATTGACTTTAAAAGTTGAAGCGGGTGTCTCTTGTGCGCAAATAGCTCGTTATTCAGCAAGAATAGGTTTAACAGGGTTGGAATTTATGGCTGGAATTCCAGGTACGGTAGGCGGTGCTTTAGCTATGAATGCGGGATGCTATGGGGGTGAAACCTGGCAAACAGTATGCAAGGTAGACATGTTAAGTCGTGATGGCGAAATACGCACCCGAGAAGCTGGAGATTTTGAAGTAAGTTATAGGCACGTTAGATCTTTTCCCAATGAATGGTTTGTGGCCGGATATTTTGAATTAAAGAAGGGTGAAAAAAAAGAATCGTTAGAGAAGATTCGTGTGTTACTCGAAAAACGGAATATGGCTCAACCGACTAGTTGGCCAAATGGAGGATCCGTATTTCGTAATCCAGTGGGTCTTTATGCCGCAAAGCTTATTGAGGAGTGTGGTTTAAAAGGTTTGAAAATGGGTAATGCTCGTGTTTCAGAAAAGCATGCTAATTTTATTATTAATGAAGGTAATGCAACAGCTTCTGATATTGAGAGTTTAATTAATAAAATTTCAAGCATAGTTGAGGAGCAGAAAGGCATACGTCTCATACCAGAAGTGTGTATGATTGGGTAACCTTGTAAGGACAAAAAAGCAATGACTATGGGCACCCTAAGAACACAAAGTGATAAATTGTCTTTTTCTTGGAGGGGTGTGTTCAGGTTATTGGGGTGCTCATCCTTTATTCTGTTTTTTATTTTTCTAATCCCGAAAAGTTTTCATAATGAATATTTTCCTATTACTGATGTGAAAGTATTTGGTATTCATCACGTTAATCATGAAGAATTACAAAATTTAATTTTACCCTTTATTAGTAAAGGTTTTTTTAGGTTAGATCTTGCTGAAATTAAAGAACAAATTTTGCAGTTAGCCTGGGTAAATGAGGTGACAGTGCAGAGAGTCTGGCCTGACAAAGTCATGATTTCATTGAATGAAAAAAATCCCGTGGCGCGATGGAATGATGAAAGTTTACTAAGTGATTCAGGCGAGATATTTACACCATCACATGACACTTATCCATCTGATTTGCCCCAATTTGTTGGGCCTTCTGGAGAGCAACTTAAACTAATAAGATATTATGCTAAAATAAATAACTTATTTTCGCCGTTGCATTTTAAAATTGCTCGACTAGAATTGTTGCCCTTACAAGGATGGAATATAACTCTCACTAATGGAATAAAATTAAATGCAGGTTACAAAGATATCTTGACTCGCATCAGTCATTTTGTGAAAGTGTACCCGAAAATTGTAGGAGCTAGAGAAGCTGATGTAGAGTATATTGACTTACGATATCCTAATGGAATGGCAGTACGCTGGAAATCAGTCACATAAACTTAAGTTTGGAAGCAAAATTATGGCAAAGAAGCCAAACAAAGATCTGATGGTAGGGATTGATATTGGAACCTCCAAAGTTGTTGCTATTGTGGGAGAAGTGAGTAGCGATGGCAAGGTTAATGTTGTGGGGTTGGGTTCGCACCCATCTCAGGGATTAAAACGTGGAGTTGTCGTCAATATTGAATCAGCTGTTCAGTCTATCCAAAATGCTGTAGAAGAAGCTGAGCTTATGGCTGGATGCCAAATTTATTCAGCATTTACAGGGATCGCAGGTAGTCATATCCGCAGTATTAATTCTCATGGCATAGTTGCTATTCGTGATCGTGAAGTGACTCAATCAGATGTCGATAGGGTCATTGATGCAGCAAAAGCTGTAGCTATCCCTGCAGATCAAAAAATATTACACATATTACCACAAGAATTTATTATCGATAACCAAGATTCTATCCGAGAACCTATTGGTATGTCGGGTGTACGTTTAGAAGCTAAGGTTCATATTGTCACGGGTGCCGTTAGTGCCGCACAAAATATTGTTAAGTGTCTTAAACGATGCGGACTTGCGGCTAGTGATATTGTTCTTGAGCAATTTGCATCGAGCCAATCGATATTGGGTGACGATGAAAAAGAATTAGGCGTATGCATGATTGATATAGGGGGTGGAACGACGGATGTTGCTATCTTCACTGACGGCGCAATTCGTCATACAGCCGTAATACCGATAGCAGGTGATCAAGTTACTAATGATATAGCCATTGCCTTACGTACACCAACACGGAATGCCGAAGAGATTAAGCTGAAATATGCTTGTGCGCTACAAGACTTGGCTGATGCTAACCAAATGATTGATATCCCCACAGTGGGTGATAGACCAGGGAGACATCTTTCTAAGCGAGCATTAGCAGAAGTGGTTGAAGCAAGATACGAAGAATTATTTACCTTGGTTGCAGCGGAGATTCGTCGCAGTGGACTTGAGGATTTAATAGCGGCTGGCATTGTTTTGACGGGGGGCGCGTCAAAAGTAGAGGGAGCTTTAGAATTAGCCGAACGTGTGTTTAAAATGCCTGTTCGAATTGGGGTTCCTCAACATGTGACAGGGTTAGCCGATGTTCTTAATAATCCAGTCTATGCTACAGGTGTCGGCTTACTACTGTATG
>JABDBD010000021.1 GCA_013288815.1 Gammaproteobacteria bacterium
ATGAACAAAGTCTTATCCAAAAAGCTAAAATTAAATCATATCTTGATAATAAAGCTTAGAGTCTTTTGAGGTTTTGCTAGGCTGGCTGCTGTAACAATAGAACCGCAATGCCAGGAATGATATGAATCTACCTATTCTCGTAAGTTTGCAATGCAATTGAGGTAGGTATGTTTCCAGCGTATAACCTGAAAAGCTACTTTGTTACTAAAGCGGCTTTTTCTAGGTAAATAACTTGTAACTTGGGTGGATAACGAAGGTGTATTTCTAAGCGAGCATGGTTATTTGGTCTGCTCTTGTGTTCGTTGAGTTACGAGCTTCTCTTGAAATATCCTGTCCGCCGTAGACAATGGCAAAACTGCCTTTTTCATGGCTAGAGAGGTTGTGCGCGTTGAGGATTGTGTTAGCAAGAGCGTGAGTGTTCAATGTTGTTCTATTGTTTGCGGCAAAAATGCTAGAGCTAATGAGCAAAGTACACAATAATACCGTTGATCTCCTCATAAGCTTCCTCCTTTCGTGATTACAATAAACTAAGCCAATTATACTAAAAATGAGCATTTCTACAAACTATTTTTTTACATTAACCCCTGTCATGGATAAGACCTCAGTTAAAGCGGCGTCTATAACTGAGATTATATTAACTCATCATGTAATAACATAGGTGAAATCGAGTGGAATCCTGCATCCACATGAAGTATTTCACCTGTAATTCCTGACGCCAAATCAGAACATAGAAAAGCAGCTGCATTACCGACTTCTTCAGTCGTTACATTTTTTCGTAATGGTGCTGTTTTCTCATTAAAAGCTAACATTTTCCTAAATTTTTTAATTCCGGCAGCTGCTAGTGTTCGTATAGGTCCTGCAGAAATTCCATTGACCCTGATGCCTTTGGGGCCAAGGCTTGCAGCTAAGTATTGGACGTTAGCTTCAAGACTTGCTTTAGCTACTCCCATTACATTATAGAAAGGAACGGCTTTTTCAGCGCCATAGTAAGTTAATGTAATGATGGATCCATTGCGTCCCGACATCATTGGGTAGCCTGCTTTGGCTAACGCTGCTAGGCTATAGGAGCTAATATCATGTGCAATACGAAAACCTTCTCGATTGATAGCGTCTATATATTCTCCCTCTAGCTGATCGGCAGGTGCGTACGCAACAGAGTGAACGATAATATCAAAGCCATCCCAGTGTTTATTTAAAGCCTCAAACATTTTATTTATTTCATCATCGCTTGAAACATCGCAGGGAAGTGTTGCAATGGCGTTCCACTCATTGGCCATATTTTCAACACGACTTTTTAACTTGTCACCCTGGTATGTGAGAGCTAATGTAGCTCCCTGTTTGTGCATGGCTTCTGCAATGCCATAAGCAATTGATCTGTCACTCGCTAACCCAACAATCAAGGCACGTTTGCCGTCTAAAAAACCCATTAGATCACCCTTTGAATTTAATTATTTATGCTGTGTATTTTACATGATTTATTTTCAAAGTAAGCTTTAAAAATCATTTATTCTTAAAATTTGTTAGTTAACCTCAGATATAAACGGCAATTAGTCCGAAGTAGCTTCACTTTTTAAAATGGCGGATTGTGAAGAATCAAATTGATCTAATTCAACTTGCTCAATCTGCCCAAAACGATTTGTGATTTTTTTAGCTGAAATATTGACTTGATCAACTTCATTGTGTGCTTTAGCTATGTGATGAGCAACATCATCCATTCGTTTTTGAAAACGTTTAAAATCATTCGCTAAAAATCGCAAGTGTTCTTGAATAATATTCAATTGCTTACGAGTTGCGGTATCTTTTAAGACTGCGCGAGCAGTTGTTAGTATGGCCATCATAGTAGTGGGGGATACCATCCAAACTTTATGGCGGTATGCAGTTTCAACTATTTCAGGATGGCGCGCATGAATTTCCGCAAAAATAGCTTCTGCGGGTATAAACATCATAGCTCCATCAGCTGTTTCACCTTCAATAATATATTTTTCAGCGATGTCCAAGATATGTTTTCGAATATCTTTTTTAAATTGAACTTCAGCTTGGGACTTTTCAGAAACGGATAATGAGTTATCCGTGAGTATACGAAAGTTTTCGAGTGGAAACTTTGCATCAATGACGATATTCCCGCTTGGTTCTGGCAAAAATAAAATGCAATCAGCTCTTTTGTTATTGCTTAATGTATGCTGAAAAGAAAAATGTTGCTCAGGCATGACGTTACGTATTAAAGCAGATAATTGTACCTCACCAAAAGCACCTCTTGAGCGTTTATCATTTAGTACCTCTTGAAGATTAACGACATTGCTTGAAAGTTCCATTATTTGTTTTTGTGCTGCATCTATCAAAGCTAAACGTTTAACGACATCTGTAAATGTGGCGGTAGTTTTTTCAAAGCCCTCGGATAATCTTTTTTCAACAAGATCATTAATTTCTTTTAATCGAACATGAGTTGTTTGGGTCAGTGCATCAACACGCTTTCCCAGCTGGTCTGCGTAATCATTTAGTGATTCTTTGACGTTTGCTCGTGTTGCTTGCACGCCACTTTGAAGTGTATCTTGGATGAGTTTTAAAGCGTTAAGTTGGTGCTCATCAAAGTTTGTGCGGTAGTGATTGAGTGCTTGTTGTTGAAGGGCTTGCGATTCGCTTAATTTTTTCAGTATGCTTTCTTTTAACTGATGTCCTAAGCGTTGCACTATGACGACTATGACAGCAGTAATTAATAATGCTATTAATAAACAAATAATAACTAACATAATTATTCCTTCAAGATAAGATAATTCGAAAGGGGTTGTACTTTCTTAATTAGACCATTTTCCTGCATAAACTTAGCAAAGTATATAAAATCTGGAATATTAATTGCTTCAGCATCATCTGAAAAGTAGGGAATTGTTTTCAACCATGCTCTATGATTTAGCGTGTTGTTTAGCTCAGGATGCGATTTAGAAAATAATTCCCAAGTTTCTTCTGGGTGTTTTTTTACGTAAGCAACAGCCTCGTTTAATGCAATAAAAAATTTTGAAAATAGCTTGCGTTTGGATTGAATCTGGTTCCTGTTGGCAACAAAAATTAATTCACTATAAGTAGGCATTCCATTTTCTTCGGGATAAAAAGCTTGCACGGATTGGCCAAGCAATTCTAATTGTATTATCTCAAAATTTCTCATCATCCCAGTGACAGCATTGACTTTGTCAGAAAGAAGTGCTTGAGTTAAAGCATAATGAATATTAATTAATTGCAAATCGTTTGTTGAAATTCTCTGGTGTTGTAACATTACTTTTAACGTAATATTACTTAATTCTCCTCCGCTATAGCCAATGCGTTTATTTTTCAAATCAGCAAGCGTTATGTTTTTTGATTTTTTCTTAACGACCAAACAATTTAAAGGTTTATCAATGAGACTTCCAATCATGATTAATGGAAGGTCATGATCAATTTGTTCTAAATAACTAGGTTGGTAAGTGATCGCAATATCTGCTTTGTCTGCGGCGACAAGCTTGGGAGGATCTGCTGAATCTGCTGGGCCGATTAATTCAACATCTATATTCTGCTTTTTAAAAAAACCTTTCTCTTTTGCAATGAAAAGGGGTGCATGATCAGGATTTGCAAACCAGTCTAATAATACAATGATTTTTTCGGCGCCATAACAGTTAGATAGTGTGAATAAAAAGATAGTAAGGAAAAAGCAAATTAAAGTTCTCATCACTGCTCAACCTGCCAAGGAATAAATGTTCGTAGTAATCTATTTACACAAAAATACAAAATTAATGAAAATAAGATAATAGTTATAAGAGACGCAAACATTAAATCGATTTGCATACGTTCATTTGAATTTAACATTAAAAACCCTAACCCCTTACTTGCTCCTACCCATTCACCCACCACTGCACCTATTGGGGCTATAGCGGTTGCGACACGTACTCCAGATGCTAATGCGGGTAAGGCAGCTGGTATTCGTATATGCCAAAACATTCTAAATTTATTGGCATTCATTGTTTTTGCTAAATCTAACCATCCTGTTTCTGTGCGCCTAAGACCATCAAAAAAAGAGCTTGTAATCGGATAAAAAAGCATTAAAATTGTCGTCACTATTTTAGCTGTTATTCCATATCCAAACCATATCACTAGTAATGGAGCGATTGCGAAGGTAGGGATTGCTTGGCTGATTAATAGTATCGGGAGAATCCAAAAAGTAACAGGCTTAAAGAAAGCCATCATCAATGCTGTGAAGCAGCCAAAAATTATTCCTAAAGATAATCCTAATAGTGTCTCTGTCAATGTGGTCATTAATTGAGAAGCAATTAAATTTTTATATTCAAACCATGTTTTAAGGACGTCTATAGGAGCTGGTAAAATATAAGATGGTAATTTAAAAATTGTTACGACTCCCTCCCATAATAAGGTTAAACTAATGATAAGAATAAAACCTCGTAAAAAAATATTCATAGAATGTTACCTGCCCAATAGCCTTTGAAGTAATGACGAATAGAGCGTTATCATTTCTTCGGAAGATGGATCTCTAGGTGTCTGAGAGTTTAACGTTAAAAATGAGCTAAGCATTGCAGGGTTGCCTGACATAATGTATATATGATCCGCTAATCGTAAAGCTTCAAGTGGATCATGAGTGACTAATAATATCGTTTTTTTATGTAATAAATTTGCGGTTAGATCTTGTAAATGAAAGCGATTAATAGTATCTAGAGAGCTGAAAGGCTCATCCATCAGTACAATCGGCTTACCTTCTATAAATGTTCTAACAAGTGCAATGCGTTGTTTCATTCCGCCTGAGAGTTGGTGAGGGTGCATATGGATTGCTTGTTCTAATCCGACTTCTTTTAGCAAATTTTTTGCTAGTGACTGTTGGGCACTAAGGGTTTTTCGATTTGTTTTTCGTAAACGAAAACCTAACAGAACATTATCAATAACATTAAGCCAAGGTAGCAGCAAGTCGGTTTGGGCTATATATGAAATTTGTTCGCACACAGGAATAAGGTTATCACTACTAATACTTGCATTTGTATGATCTTTACCTTGGGACAAATGATTTGCCGAGACTAGATTAGCGATAATGCGGAGTAAAGTGCTTTTTCCAACCCCGCTTGCACCCAATATACAAGTTGTTTGGCCTCCATTCAGGGTTAAATTCATATTGTGGAATATGATTTTATTTTGATACGAAATAGAGATATTTCGTATATATACAGATGGTGACTCTAATAGTTTCATTTTATTTGCTCTTCCTACGCCGGCATTATCCGGATCAGGTGAAAAAAGGGTCGTTCTAAATCAGAACCTCTCAGCCATTAGATGACTCCCCTGAGGCAAGAGACGAATATAGGGTGTTTTGAGATTGATTAAAAGTAATTTAGTCAATAATGCACTAATAGCCCCAGTTTTGATTAAACTATGCGCATATTGCTTGATTTTAATCTAAACTAGGATCATTATATAGTGTTTATACGCGCTTCATTTAATAGTTATTAAGCGCAGGTAAATGCTGATTATCAACAAAAAGATATCGGAAAAATATGCATAACAGACAGCAGTTAATTACAATTATTGAAGCAAAGTGCATAACTAAAAGCGGTCTAATTAATATTGCCGACGTGCTGGGTCACTTTATTGAAAATCAAGCAATTTACGAAGAATGTGTTACGAATTCTGAATGGATTCAAGCATATTTTTCCACAGATAAATCTATCGATTTATCAAACAACAGTGCGCAATTAATTAAAACTATATCTCTTAGTTGTTGGGATATTACCGTCACAAAATTAATCTTAGAAAGCTTAAGTGTTAACTCTCAGAATAAAACTAAAAACTTAAGAAGTGCGATACTTGATTTTGACAATATCAAGCTGGGTTCAGCAGAACAAAATCTTGCTATTATTCGATTTTTAAAAGATGCGGGGATATTATCTGCTATTCAATTTATTTGCTCCATTAGCTTATTAACGGGTGGATATCGAGAAGACACGCAGCTTGATATTCATACGTTAGCGGAATTATTACGAAATGCTGAGTTAAGTTGGGAAGATATTCTAGGTGTCAGTTCCATGAATTCTCCATATGAAATGGCAATAGAAAGTGATGATCCGTATATATTATTAAATGTGCTAGGTGAGCGAAATGTTTTTCGAATTGATGATTTATCTCAGATCATCCAGCCCAATAAAAATCTGCTTTCTTATCTCATTCAAAACAAAAAATATAAAATTTTGAAAAAAATATTTCTCGATTTGCAGATTGATGATATCGCCAAGATTAAAGATATTTATAAAAAACTAAATGAGATTCGTAATGTCGAAGTGAAAGATATTGTTCTTGAGAAACTTGTGTTAATTGATGCCAAAAAAAATGATATATTTCATGCAAAAACAACCCATTTATTAAATTATATAGTCCGTTCTATTAACAAGATTATGTTAACGATTCAACTGGACCAGAAAACAAAGGATTTTGCAAAAAATCTGCTGGAAGAAATTCAAAATGAAATAAAAAGACCTGTTTTTCTAATGTTTGGTGTGCTTTATAATAATTACAATATATTCTTGGAAATGACTAAGAACTTACAAAAAAATCAAAATGATTCTTGTCAGAATGAAAAAAACACAAAGCCTGCTCATCTGGATGTAACAAAAAAATCTATTATAGATGAAGTGTCTCGACAGCATATCTACCCAAAAAAATCTAAGTTAGAGCATGCTACTCATGAGTTTTTGCACGAAATGAAGCTGGATGATGAAATTGCTGAAAAGCTTTCAAATTCATTGTCAAAATGGTTAGAAGTAGCAATTGATTATGCTAGATCTAGTGAATATGAAATGAAAGCAAAATATTCATCTTCGCCTCTTCATAACAAATTGCTAGTCAGTATGGAGAATGTCAGTCATTTTTTAGAAAAAATTCAAATCAGCGAGGCTGCATTTAGCTTGAATTTGAAAGCCATCCCAGATTTTTTAGAAGACCTTATTGTTCCTGATAGTCATCATCTAGGTTTTACAGCAATATTTGCATTTCAACAGTTTTTAAAAATCCAACATACTTTATTAGGTGCATTTATTGAATTGTTAAAATCAGAAGCTAAAGAGACAATTGTTGCGCTTGAGTCTAACGAAGCACAAAATCAGAAAAGTTTTGATAAGATTGTTCATCGATGGGGGATTTCTGGAGAAATACTTCAGTCAAGTAAGGAGTTGGATGCTAAAGCTAAGGCAAAAGCCTTAAGTGTAACAATCATCGCAAAGCTAGAAGACTTGTGTTTGAGAGTGCATATGGTTAGCGGTAATTTTCATTCTTCGTCTAGCTCACAACCTTAGTAAATCATTTGTCATTGCTTGAAACATCAGTAGCACAAGTAAAATTATTCCCAATCTGTAAAATAACATTTGAGCTTTCAAGTCTAGTGGTTTTCGAATGATAAGTTCGATGGTTTCGAAAAAAATATGCCCCCCATCTAACCCGGGAATAGGAATAATATTGATAGTTCCAATAGAAATGCTTAAGAAAGCAAGGAACCCCAAAAACGCAACTAACCCATTATTAAGAGATGTGCCGGCACTTTCAAAAATAGAAATAGGTCCCCCTAAGCTCTTCAGTGAGATCTTACCTGTCAGCATTTTTCCTAGCATAATAAAATTAAGTTTTGTAAATGTAGTCACACTTTGAAAAGCATGAAGTGCACCTGCTGACAAAGTAGACTTGTTGTCACGAAGTAATTGCTTAGGAATTTTGAAATTTGGGCTAATGCCAATAAAGCCATGCTTTCGAAAAAGAAAATCTCGTTGTGAACTCATGAGAACTGGAAATGATAGTATTCTGTTGTCCCTTTTAATCTTAAATAATATTTTTTTATTTGGATTGTTATAGGTAATTTCTGCAAGGTCAATCCAGTCTTTAATGGGATGTCCATTCAAGCTGATAATCTCATCGCCTTCGCGTAAAGGTGTGAATTCTGCAGGAGTATCTTTTCCAATTTTACCAATGACAGGTGGGATAAAGGGTTCATATGGAACAATGCCTAAGCTATTTAGTGGGTCTGGTCTTAGCTCGTCTATATGCCAATTTGTTAAGTTGAGATGATAGGTAACAGGCGAGGATGATGGAGAGCTTAGTGTGCTTAATTGTAAAGAATCTTTATTACCTGCGTGAGATAGCAGCTCAACAATAATAGCAATCCATGTTGGCGTTTCTCTTTTATCGATTTGTAGTATTTCTTGATTAGGTTGAATGCCGCTGTCAGCGGCTATTGAATGTGGAATTATTTTTCCAATCATCGGAACAATACTTTCGAATCCTACAAAAAATAATCCCCAGTAAATTAAGAATGCAAAAATTAAATTGAATAATGGGCCGGCTGCAATAACCGCAATTTTTTTGAGATAAGATTGACGATTGAAAGCTAAGTGCAAATCCTCTGGTGCAACAGGATCCTCTTCTTCGTTGAGCAGTTTGACATAACCGCCAAGTGGGATAGCGGAAATTGCGAATTCAGTGCCTTTCTTATCGGACCATTTATATAATATTTTTCCAAAGCCAATAGAAAATCTTAATACTTTTATTTTTAATGAGCGGGCCACTAAAAAGTGGCCTAGTTCATGAACGCCTACAACTAATAAGATAGTAAGAATTAATCCCACAACAGAAATAAGAACATTTAACATTTCTATATCCTTTAGAAGTAAGATGCTCCCCTATGCAAAATGTTTGCTTTTTTCGTCTAAATGAGCCGTTGTGATTCCAATTGTCTTTAAACGTTTGTTAATACGATTAGCAGCTTCTCTATCTGCAAAAGGGCCAACTTGAACGCGATATAAGTGATCAGAAAGATTAACATGTACTGGTGAGGGCAATAATACGGCTAAACGTTTCTGTAATTTCTCAGCACGTGAGCGGTTATGAAAAGAACCTACCTGTATGAATAGACCTGAGCCAGAATGTGCTGGATGTGATTTTATTGCTTGGTATGTATTTGTTGATTTGTTATGTGCAAAATAATTGTTGTGTTGGGAAGATTCAAGTGGGTCAATTAGCTTGACATTGACATAGGCAGTTCCATGTCCCAACATTCCTAATTTTTTTGCAGCAACATACGAAAGATCGATTAGTCGATTTGATTCAAATGGGCCTCGGTCATTCACTTTAACAACAATTCTTCTGTGATTTTGTAAATTCGTGACTTCCACGTAACAAGGCAAGGGCAGTGTTTTATGCGCGGCAGTCATTGCGAGCATGTTGTAACGCTCTCCACTAGAGGTGCGTTGAGCATGAAATTTAGTGCCGTACCAAGAAGCAACGCCGCGCTCTTCATAGTGTTTGCAGGATGGCATCACATAATAACGTTTACCAAAAACGTTATAAAACGGCATATTGCCATACTTACTGAGTTGCTCTACTTTAGGTGTAGCATTGGGTATTTTCGTTTCGTCAACATAAAATCCGGGTGGTCCATCTTTTCTATGTGTAGTAGAGCAAGCGCTCATCAGCAGGATAGAAAGTAATAATAAAAATAGAGTACCAATTTTAGAATGATAGATATATTTCTTATCCATGATGCGTTCTCCCTCTTAAATCTTTAATATGGTAACTGAGCTGATAAACAGCCATTGCATATAAATTACTGGGATTATATCGTTTTATGACGTCAAAGTTGTGTAATCCAACCCAGTATTCATTGCCTTGGTGATTTTGAAGTTCAATGATCTTGAGAGCTTGGTTGGATGGCGGCTCTTGGTTTGGATAAATTCCATATTGTGCTAAATGATTTTTATCAACTTTTGCTTGTAATAAAGCCTCTGATAATGTTCTTGAGTATCTGTTTTTTGCTACTCTTGTTGGAATCGCGACAGGCTGATTTGTTTTCCAGCCATGTTTTTTATAATAATTTGCAATACTACCAATGATATCCTCAACATTATTGGATAGATCAATTCTGCCGTTTCCAGAAAAATTAACTGCATAATATCGATAGCTGCTTGGCATAAATTGTGGTTGTCCAATCGCGCCTGCATAAGAGCCTTTTATAGTGAGAGCATTCAAATGTTGTTCTCTAACTAATAATAAAAATTCTTCCAGTTCACTTCTAAAAAATGGCGCGCGTGGTGAGTTGCTGAAGGCTATATTTGTTAATGCATCGATGACAGGGTATTCACCTTTGTTTTTTCCATACTTGGTTTCTACGCCAATGGTTGCCACAATAATGCTAGCAGGTACGCCATATATTTTTTCAGCCTTGGCAAGTGTGGCTGCATGTTTATTCCAGAAGTCGACTCCTTCACGAATTCTAGATTCTGTAATGAATATGGTTTGGTAGTCATACCAGGGTTGTTGTTCTATTGGAGCTCGAATGCTGCGCATGACTTGGGGTCGAATTTTTACATTATTAAAAAGCCAAACTAATTGATTTTGCTGAAATCCATGTTTGACAACCATTTTGTTTATAAATGATTGAACATCAGGCCTGTCGACAAAGTTCGTATCGGCTAATGAAAGTTGTGAATAAAAGAAACTAGTGAGCCCTAAACATATTATTGCAAAATACCTTTTTAGCATGTTTTTTTACTCTTTAAGTGGTTAATAATTTTCGATGAGTTTGAATCGACATTAAAATTCCAAAGCTTGCCATTAACGTTAACATTGATGAGCCCCCGTAGCTAATCAGCGGTAAAGGGATGCCTACTACAGGTAATATACCAGTTACCATACCCATATTAACAAAAAATGAGACAAAAAATGTTAGGGTTAAGCTTCCAGCTAATAAGCGTGTGAATGTATCTTGAGCATTTATTGTGATATATAAGCCTCTTAATACGATAAACATAAATAATATAATTAAAATGATACTCCCAATGAAGCCAAATTCTTCACCACAGGCGGCGAATATAAAGTCGGTGGAATGTTCTGGTAAAAAATGAAGGTGGGATTGGGTGCCGTTTAACCAACCCTTACCAAATAACCCCCCTGATCCGATGGCAATTTTTGATTGAATGATATGATAGCCGGAGCCTAGAGGGTCTCGTTCAGGGTTTAGAAACGTTAACACACGTTGTCGTTGATAGTCATGCATTAAGTACCATAAGATGGGTGTTCCTAAACCCGCTAGCGTTATAATTACGCCAATAAACCACCAACTTAATCCTGCTAGCAATAAGGTGCTGCTTCCAGCAACAACTAATAAAATTGCAGTTCCAAGGTCAGGTTGTTTTGCAGTGAATAGTGCAGGTATGAATATAATAATTCCTGAAAATAAAATGGTTTTTGATTTGAGTGGTAAATGAATATTGTGAAAATGCCATGCCAATAGCATAGGTATTGATAGCTTCATTATTTCCGAAGGTTGTAGCCTAAATATTCCAATATTCAGCCATCGTTGTGCGCCTTTGCCGATGTGCCCCATAATAAGAACGGCAAGGAGAAGACCCATGATGACTATGTATACCCAAGGTGCCCAGCGTTGATAGCTGGTTGGCGGAATCTGAGCAAAAGCAAACATGACAAAAAAGGCAATACCTGTGTGAAGAATTTGTTGTTCAACGACTTTTGGGTTTTGATTGCTTGCGCTATATAAAATAAAAAGCCCTAGTCCGATAAGTAATAAAATGCCTATTAGTAAGGGTAAATCAATATGAATACATTGTAGAAATGTACGGTATTGGGTTCCCATTTCTCGTTTCTTGAATTTATTTTTGATACCATCAACTAACAGCATGCAAGCCATCCGTATTTTTTTCAGAATTTTTAGAAACAGATGTTAAATTATTGGGTGTGGGTGTTAGCTTTAGTTCTTGTAATAAATAAAAATCCATTATTTTTCTCGCGACACCTGGGGCTAGTTTACTATTCTCTACGACAACAGCGATAGCAATTTGAGGATTTTCTGCAGGTGCAAAGGCGATAAATAGTGAGTGATCGCGCAGCTTCTCTGGAAGTCTTGATTGAGCATTGACGTCTTCATCTGTTTCATTGCGCTGTTTGGTGTAGACTTGTGCGGTCCCTGTCTTAGCTGCAACACTATAAGCCGGATGTCCAAAGTGAAGGTATCCAGTCCCGTTGGGTGAGGTGATCACGCTTTGCATGGCTGAGATAACAATGTTCCAATAGTTATTATTTGTGAGTTCAACTTTATTGATTAAAATGGGGCTTTGACTAACGGCTGCTTTGCCCGGCTCTTGTTCTTTCAGCAAGAGATGTGGTGTAAAATGCTGTCCTTGGTTTGCTAATGTGGCAACAGCGACGGCGAGCTGCAATGGTGTAGCTTGCATATAACCTTGACCGATACCCGAGATAATAGTGTCACCCAAATACCAGGGTACTCCTTTAGTCGTTCGCTTCCATTCGGGTGAGGAAATGACCCCGGGTAATTCCTCATCCACATCAATTCCACTAAGTTCACCGAAACCAAACTCACTGAGTATGTGGTCAATTCGTTGTATCCCTAGTTTCGCTGCTAGATCATAAAAATAAGTATCACACGAGCTAACAATTGCTTTGAGAAGATTGACAGTGCCGTGACCATGGTGACGCCAATCATGAAATAAGTGATCGCTATTCTTTAATTGGTACCATCCTGGATCGAATAAACTAAAAGAGGGTGTAATCACTCCAGAATCTAGACCTTCAATTGCGATATAGGGTTTTATTGTCGATGCTAATGGATATAAACCTCGTAGCGCGCGATTGTAAAGTGGTCTATTGGGTGAGTTTTGAAGGGCTTCGAAATCTTGGTTACTAATGCCTGAAACAAAAAGATTAGGATCATAGCTAGGCTGGCTAACCATTGCTAAAATCTCGCCGGTCTTTGGTTGAATAATAACAACAGCGCCGCGCATACCTTCCAGTGCTTGCTCTGCGACAAATTGCAATTTGCTATCTAAAGTGAGATATAAATTTTTCCCGGGAATGGGAACGATTTGATTTAAAATTCGAACGGGTTCACCGCTAGCATCATTCTCAACTTGTTCATAACCGACTGTCCCGTGTAGTTCATCTTCGTAATATTTTTCTATACCGAGTTTTCCAATATAATTAGTAGCGCTATAGTTTGTTGCGTCAATATCTGCTAACTCATCAATATTGATACGACCAACATAGCCCAATGTATGGCTCAAGCTTGCATCAAAAGGATAATGACGAATTAATCGTGCCTTGACTAAAAAACCAGGAAAGCGATAGGTATTTTCTGCGAATTTTGCAACCTCGGCTTCTGAAAGCCGCAACTTAAGCGGTATCTCATCGAAGCGTCTATGTTGTTTTAATTGTTTTTGAAATTGGGCAATATCTGTATCTGTTAGTGGAATTATTTTGGCAATTTCAGCAAGAGCTTTGGGGTAGTTATCAACTTCAAAAGGTATAACATCTAAGCTAAAAACAGGGATATTTTCAGCTAACAAAACACCATTTCTGTCATAGATAAGCCCACGTGTTGGTTCTATCGGTATTAAGTCTAATGAGTTTTTATTGGAGAGTGTGTTATACAAAGCATGCTTTGATAATTGCAAATAACCTAGTCGCAGGGTCAGTAACAGTACCAGAAATACCATCCCAACGAGCATAATGATGCATCGCTGACTAATCAGTTGAATTTCTTGAACATGATTTTTTATAGGAGTCCGTTTGAGCATTTTTCCAGCCTGCTTTCATCCGGAGGACAGTTTACATGTATTGTGCTTTAAGTTCTAGAATTGGGATATCCATATCAAGGTGGTTTTTTTGTCATCAAATAAAAATAATGCACATAATCAGTAAGTTATCATAGAAAACATCATGTATTACATGAAATAAAAGTGTTATCAGCTATAATTACAGTCAGATAAGGGTGGTGACAAATGACTCAGCAAAAAAGAAAACAAATCGAATCTGAAGACGATGCAGCTGGAGAGAATGCTGTTCAGCCTGATGCACCAGTTAGTAAAAAAAGCAAAATACTTCATTACCGGGCTGATAGTAGAACGCTAGTAAAAAATCAAACGGACGGACATTTAACTCCTGTAAAGACAAGCGCGCTCGTTAATCAAGATGCGATCGAATTAAGGGGAGGGGTTGATCAGGAACGTTTTGAGTCTGCGGTAAAAAGGAATTTTGCTTCAATACCCGGGTTTAGACAGCCAGATAAAGTCATATCATTTTCGCTGCAAGGATCTCCATTACAGATTATTACACCGAATAAAACCATACTAAATAGGGTGAGTAAGAACGGAGTATTTTATATTTTCTCTAACCACGTTGATGGTGCATCTGATGCGGCTATTGTACGTCGAGTAGATGATGGAAGTGATTTTTTTAATTCATCTCACTATCTCGCCATTAAAAAACCTAAATCTGAGATAAAGTGCCAGCAAGTTGTTATCACTCCTGAATTATTTGAAAAAAAGGATAAACGCAGCAGCCAAAATAAAGAAATGGTCGAAAAAGATAATCCAGAAAAAATGGGTAGTGCGACGCAATATGCGAAAGCTTCGCAACTATTTCCAGAAAAAAAATTCTGGGAATGGCTGCATCTTGTTGCGTTTAGCGTGTTAGGCAAAGAGGGACAGCATGAGGGTAATCTTGTGGCAGGTACAAAACATGCAAACACAGATATGATGTTTGTCGAATCACTTATTAATTATTTTTCCAAATCCTATCCTGAAGGATTTTTATTAGATGTAGAAGCTGATCTTATTGAAAAAACGCAACTTGCAAAAGAAATTAAATACACCATTGAAACGAAAGATTTTGTGTTATCTTTTGCATTCAATGCGCAAAGCAACATTAAACCACATGTATTATATCAAGATTATATTCGTTCTTTGGGAAGTGCATTAATCGATGCTCAATTAAAAAATGAATCCGCAGTATCATCCTGTCCAGTTCGAAAAAAAGGACTATCTGTTTTTTTTAAAAAAATTCCTTCGGGTGAGGGTGTGCTCCAGGATGTAGAAATGCAGATAAATGCAAATGATCATCTAAACAAGACGTTTGATGCGTTACTAAAAAAGCGTTAACTAAATCGATATCCCACATTTAAAACAAGCGGAACTGTGATGCCTGCATTCATGGATGCCATTGATCCATTAGAATAATGTAGAGCGCTTAGGGTGACATAAAACCGTTTATCTTTTCCTATAGTTGTTCCTATGCCTAACTCATCTTGGAATGAGTAATGTATTCCTAAATTACGATCAGAAAAGTGTGTTCTAGAAAGATAGGAAGCACCAATGCTTGCTTCGGCAAAAGGAGAAAAATATGTATAGCGTTTGAAATAAAGGCGAAAGACAGGAGCTACGGAGTAAATATTTAAACTGCGAGCTGTTTTGGCGCCATGTGCCCACCAATGACCAAAACCACCCGTAAAATATATTTCAAATCTAGGCCAGATAAGTGATTGAGGTTGATACCATATGATCCCCCGGTAGCCATGGACACCCTCGGGGTCTTTTCCTTTAATGAGAACGGGTAGAGTTACGCCTAGCTGAAGACCGCTCGCAAACAGCTGAGAGGCAGGTAATGCTAACGACAATATAGAACAAATCAGCCATTTAGATTTGCGCACAGTGTTTTCCCTAACACAATTTATACAAGATCATATCATGGTATTTATCAAAATAACATGGCAATCGCATTGAAAATTATACAGTCTCTGTCAATGCAATGGTCATGGACAAAATAAAACTTTTATTTTGAAAGATGAGATTGAATGATCTTAGCCAGCATACTGATGTGAATGTCTGATGAATTCAGGGCGGGGATGTAACTAAATGTTTTTCCGCCAGCAGCTAAGAAAGTTTCCTTTCCTCGGAGAGAAATTTCTTCTAATGTTTCAAGGCAGTCAACTGAAAATCCAGGGCATACAACTTGTAAATGTTCAATACCATTTTCTGGAAGTGATCTTAAAATAATATCAGTGTACGGCTTTAACCATTTTGTTGGGCCTAGTCGTGATTGAAATGATATGCTCCATTCGTCATGTTTCAATTGTAATTTTTCAGCAATCAAATTAGAGGTTTTGTGGCATTCATCAGCATAAGGATCACCCATTTGAATATATTTTTGTGGGATGCCGTGAAAGGAAAATAGCAAATAATTTTTCCCATGAGAATCCCAATGAGAGCGTATTGAATGGCTAATTGCATCAATATAATCAACATGAGAGAAATAGCGATTAATCATGTGTAACTCTGGAAGTTCACGCCACCGTTTTAACGCGCTCGCCACGCTATCAAATGTTGAAGCTGTTGTGGTCGCTGAGTATTGTGGAAACATCGGTAAAATGAACAGAGTTTTCACGGATTTTTTTCTAAATTCCTCTAGGCTATCTTGAATAGAGGGATTTCCGTAACGCATTCCAACGGATATAACAATTTCATTTTCCTCAGTGAGCAATTGTTTTTTTAATTTTTCCACCAGATCTAGCGTATAGTTCAGCAAAGGAGAGCCCTGTTCAGTCCAGATTTTTTGATATAACTTCACCAATTTTTTTGGGCGAAATGGCAGGATAGTTGTTCTTAGTAAGGGTTGCCAAATAAGTGGCGAAAGCTCAATAACTCGTCTGTCAGATAAAAATTCTTTAAGGAATTTTCTGACAGCTTTAGTGGTTGGAGCATCAGGTGTGCCAATATTACAAAGTAAAATGCCAATCTTGCTTTTGTTCATTTTCCGTTATTCTTCATGATAAAACCAATAGCAGCCAAGCGATCTTTTAAATTGGGATGAGTAGAGAATGCATCTGTTAATGCGCCACTTGAGCTTATTCCTGCTTGAGTGGGGTCAAAGATGTAAGCTTCACGTCGTACATTTTCATGAGGAGTGCGGCTATATGCATCTGCATAGATAGCTTGATTATCCGTATGATCATTCTCAATTTTTAATAATGCGGAGGCGAGCGGCTTGTTGTCACGTAGTAATTCTACGGATCCTGCATCTGCTAAGTATTCTCTTGTTCTGCTTAAATAAAGCAGTAGCAGAATATTGATGATAGGAAGAACATAGCGAAGAATGATGATGATCAGTGCCAAGGAGTTGCGTGAACGGTTATCTGAGTCAGAGCGTTGGTTAGAAAAAATAATGTTATAGAAAAACAAATCGAGAATCATCACGATTAAATTTGCTAGAACAGAAGCCATAAGGGTGACTTTGATATCAAGATGTCTAACATGGCTTAGTTCATGTGCCATAACAGCTTGTAATTCACTGCGTGTTAGCTTCATCATTAAGCCACGTGTTATTGCAACCATCGCTGATTTTTCGCTATAACCACTCGCAAATGCATTCATGTAATCTGCTTCAATCAGATAAACTTTCGGCATGAAGGCGAGGCTCGCAGCAATTTTCATTTCTTCAACCACATTATATAGCTGAGTTTCGCTGGCATTTTGAGCTGTGGTGGGAGTGATTTCACGATATTCTGTGCCTAGCAACATTAGATTGTCACAGAAGGCAAACGTGACAAACAACGAAATTCCTGCAACAGCAATCATGACTGTTGTTGCGATGGGAAATTGATGAAAAGTCATTAAACCAAAAAACAATTGGCTGAAGTTGGCATGAGGTTGTACGTTGGAATACATAAACATATCAACTAACATGCCAAGACAAAAATAAATCGCAAAAAAAATGCTGATAATCATAATTGATTTGCGATTGTTGTCACGCAGCTGTTTCCGCCAGTCTGCATTCATTTGCTCGTAATTGTCTATAGGTTGTGTCATATAGAAATTTTATTCATTGTTATAATTTAACAGTATAACTTTCTTGGTCAGTACGTTGTGTATCGTTTAGCTGCCAATAAGTAAAATCAGTATCTAATTTTGCTTTGAATAGCGAAACAATCATCGATGTAAAAAATGATTTTTTTGCGGCATTGTATTGCTCAAGTCTATCGTTATAAGATTGTTTTGCATAAGCTAATTTATTTTCTGTGCTAACAATTTCTTCCTGTAGTTGCATGCAATTTTGATTGGCTTTGAGATCAGGGTATTGTTCGAAAACTAAATTTAGATTTGAAGCAATGCTAGAAATTTTATTTTCAGCTGCAATGCGACCTTGCTCATCTCCGCTTGCTTTAGCTTGTTGGGCTTGACCACGTAGTGCAACAACATCTTTTAATGTGGTTTGCTCATAATCCATATATTTTTTGACTACGTTAATTAATGATTCAAAGACCTTGAAACGGCGATCAAGTTGAATATCAATTTGTTTTTGGTCATTACGTGTTGCTTCAATCAGTGAAATCAGCGTATTGTAAGTCATCACAATGAAGCCAAAGATTAAGACCAAAATAACTAAAATAATGATGCCAGTCATACAATTGCTCCTTAGTGCCGAATCTAGGATAGTGGACGAATCGTTATAATCAATCTACGATTATAGCTCGTTCATCCATCATCAGGAAAGGTTATATATGTCAAATATTAGTTTAAATTTAACACCACAGGTTTACGACTATTTGTTAAAAAATTCACTCAGAGAGCCTAAGGTTTTGCAAGAATTGCGCCAACAAACGTCAAAAATGAGTATGGCTCAGATGCAAATTTCACCCGAACAGGGTCAGCTAATGGGGTTGTTGTTAGAGTTAATCGGGGCTAAAAATACCCTCGATATAGGGGTTTTTACAGGCTACAGCGCATTAGCTGCCGCACTGGCACTCCCAGCCAATGGGCAGGTAGTTGGCTGTGATATCAATGGCGAGTGGACAAAAATTGCCAAAAAGTACTGGGAAATGGCGGGTATGACCCATAAAATTGATCTTCGCCTTGCGCCAGCCTCACAAACGTTACAAGCTTTATTGGATGAAGGAAAAGCAAATACGTTTGATTTTGCATTTATAGATGCTGATAAGCTCAATTATCCCGATTATTATGAAAAATCACTTTTATTGCTCAGGCAGGGAGGTTTGATAGCAATTGATAATACGTTATGGGATGGCAAAGTAGCTGACTCGTCGGTAACTGATGAAAATACGCAGGTGATACGCAAACTAAATCAGGCTTTACATCATGATGATCGAGTGACGTTGAGTTTAATTCCTATTGGTGATGGTTTAACGTTATTGCGTAAGCGATAAGAAAGTATCTGTTTTTAAGGGATGCATAGGATTGATTTTATCTATCTTATCTATTTCTATGTTAAGACGATTTCTTATATCTAGAGCAATTTGTCCTGTTGGAAAATAGAGAATTTTTCCATTGACTGCTTCGTAAGTAGTAATATGAAATTGAAACGTTTTTTCTAACAATTCTTGTATGGATCTAGCTAATTGACCATTTGGATGCTCAAGTGTTTCGTATACTCTTATTATAAAATACCAGAGATCGCTGTATGTTGGTTTAGGGATAACAGCGCCACGATCGTCTTTGATGATGCATTCTGCAAGTTCATTTGCTTGCGCTTGGCTACGGTGAGGATTAAAGAAATTCCACTGACTTGATGGTGTTGGATATTGGATAAGATAGTCTGTTCCTAATGTTTTAATGGTTTCAATAGGAACTGACTTTGCTAAAATATTTTTATCTCCCAAGTCTTGTTGAAAATGCGTTTCAAACAGAGTGCGTATCTCTTTTGCAAGGTGACCTGAAAAATTAGGTAATTTGAAATAACATTGCAGCAAAAATATTTTTGTATCACTTGTGTTTGTTAATTGAGAATCTCGAAGATTTTCAGCGATATCGTGATTCGTATGTCTGATATTAATAAATTTTTTGGGATATCTGGCTAAATAATGTTTTCCCAATTGACTTACTTCGTATGCTAAATTCTTGTATGGCATGATTCTCTCTCTTAAAAACTATCTTTAGACTTGAAGCCACAATTGTTTATCAGACATTGATGAAGATTGCAATGTCTGTAAGAGTATTTTTATTTTCCAAAGGTAAATGTGTAGACTTCTAATCCTGGAGTCGACGAAATAACTTTTAAAATGCCAGTAGTTGCCTGATTAAAGTGTAAAGCTTCATACAGAGTATGTTTATAAACAGTAATACTGCTATTAACAACATCTTTACCCATGTCGGTAGTGATACTGTTATCATTCAATAATAGTTTTACCTGTATCGATTTGTTTGTTGAATTTCCCATGACGATATATACATTCCGTGCATGAAAATGTATTTCAATAGAAGAATTATTTTGTGTGGCAAGAATTCTATCCGACATAATGTTCCAGCCTCCTTGCAATGCCCAAGAATGTTGAGCAAGAGTTTCTGGAAAAGTATATTGAGCATTTTGATTTTGAGAGACAGACTCTGGACTTTCAAAGCTGTCTGCACGTGCGTAACCTAAATAGGTTTCAGGTGTTTCGGTTTGAAAAAAAGATTCATTATCACTTGTCACATTTGTTGTTATTTCTTTTAACCCTAGCAGGTAACGAATATTATTTTCTGTAATGTCATAATCACCTTCACCAAAATGGGTATAAACGACGTTTCCATTTTTATCAAGTAAATAATGAGCTGGCCAATACTGATTTTTGAAATTCAACCATGTCACGAAGTGACTATCGAGAGCAACAGGATATTTGATTCCGTCTTGTTGTACTGCATTTTTAACATTAGTAAGATTTTTTTCGAAATCAAATTCAGGCGTGTGAACACCAATAATGATAAGACCTTTGTCATGGTATTTGTCATACCAATCTTTTAAATAAGGCAGAGTGCGTATGCAGTTGATGCAAGAGTATGTCCAGAAGTCAATTAAGACGACTTTTCCTTTTAGATTTTGTAATTGTAATGGTTGTGAATTTACCCAGGCATCAATGCCAGCGATAGGCGGCGCTGCGTAGGGTTCGGATAAGCCATTCTGCAAGCTAACAGCAACATTATTAGTATCGGCAGCGCGAACAGTGTTGATACCACCTTCAATAAAAATCATATAACCCACACTGAAGATAATAATTAAGCCTAATAGTTTGCGCAGAATAGTAGTGCGAGATTTCAAAAATGATAATTTTGCCATTAAAGTTCTCCCAAAAAGAGCAATCACTAGCATGGGAATTCCAGCGCCCAATCCAAATGCGAGCAGGGTTAGAAAGCTCATTAAATTCGTTTGCTGAATCACTGTCTGTACAATCACAGCAGCCAAGATGGGTCCTGCGCAAGGTGTCCAAATGATTGCGACTAATCCACCAAATAGAATGCCGCTTACCAGCCCACCTTGCGGATTGTTAGCTGTTGAGAGTGTTGACCCTGCATTAGTTAAATGGCGTGTCAGTTCAGCAAATTTATCCGTTAAATAAGTTGATAACATGATGATAGCTAAAAGTATCAAAATTCCAAATGAAATATGTCGAATGATATTTAAATCAATCCCAGAATATTGAACTAGCTTGCGTGAAAATAACGTAAAAAGTGCAAAGACGATCATGAACCCAATGATAATCCCAACGGGACGCTTTTTGCTTCCTTCGAGTGATCCAGCTAGGATAATAGGTAAAATGGGTAGAATACAAGGTGAAATAATTAATGCGAATCCTTCAATGAAGCCTAGTGTAATATTTACTAAATCTGGTTGCATAAGTATGTCCTGAAATTGTATTCACCTAAATTTAGAGTCTAAACGAAGAGCTTGCGGCCTTTGACTGTAGGTAAACTGCGGCAGCATCCATAAAGTTTTTGATGAGTTCTTCTTTGTCATCGGCATTTTTTTCAGAAAATTTCATATTTCCAGGAAGCTTGGAAAATTTTTTAAACTCATCAAATTTTGCATTGGCTGTTCTTGCGACAGCATTTATAAAATTCCTCATTTCATCAGTCCATATATTTTTTGCTAGAGGGCCCATGCGTTCAACCATTTTCATCACAATAACAAGATCAGTTGGGTTGTTTTTTGAGAAAACAGTGTGAATGCATTCTTTTAATAGTGTTGTTAAGTATTTTTGATCGCAATTGTCAGCATATCGAAGAAAATTTATCGATTCATTATTATCTTTATAAGGTGCATGATCTGACTTAAAGTACTCTGGATTTCGATCGGCAAGAACTGTCATGACTTTTTCAAGTGATTTTATTGTCGGATGGTTGTTGTATTGACCGCGATACTGTAAATAAGTTTCGATTTTTTTTTTCAATAGAGCTTCAATGATTAAATTATTTGTGAGTTGATTGTTAGGTTCAAGTTGAATCAAGCTGATTTGTAATTTTTCTAAATCAGATTTTGTATCAATCCAATCTTGTTTAGAGTAACTGGACAGCAGGGGAGGATTAGCCGCTGTTTTTATGAGTTGAGTTATCTCGCTTTGTACCAAATTAATAGCGTCAATCAAAAATACTTCTACGGGAGTTTTTGCGATTGGCTCAGTTGTGGTTAGTATGCTTACATCTTTTTGTTGTGTAGGCTGATTTCTGTCTGCGTTGATTAAAGATGCTGACATTAAATGATAGGAGCTTGCATGCGCTTCTGGGCTGGGGGATTTGCCTTGCTCAATTTGCTGTAATTCTAGGGTAATTTTGTTAATCTCATCCATTGTTAGTGAGCTAGAAGTTTGCATCGTATTAATTTTTTTTCGTAGTTGATTGAGCTGTACATAATAACCAAGCTTGATAGGTTTATCTGTTTGCGGCTTAATTAAATGTGCAGATCCCATTGAAATTATTTTTTTATGAAGTGCGGTCAATTGTTCTTTTAAGGTGATAAATTTTTCTAGCTCGCTAATTTTGTTTGCAATTTCTGAAAAGATTGCGTCGATAATAAAGTTATTTTGTAAAGACATTCCCAAATCACCAAGAAATACTTCTCTATGCAGATTTAAAATTTTTTTTTCATACAGAGATTTATACTGCTCGAGTATTTGATGTATAGGATGATTTTTGAAAATGTCGAGAATATCTTTAGTTAAATTATGCTTTGCACCTAGCAAATGTTTAAAGTAGTCTTTTACTTGGGTCTCACTGATTGCGGGTTTGTCTTTCTGCATCTTAACAGTTGCCGCTTTGATATTTTTTTCAAGCTCAGCTTGTATGGATACAGAGCTTTCTTGAGTAGATCCACTAGTCAGTGCTTTTTTTAAAATATCTAAATCATTTGGGTCAATTATATTCTCTAACTTTATATCAGTGGGGAGGTGCTTAGCTTTACAATAGACGTAGGTTGATAGTTGTTGACTATCAATTTCATACATTGACGCATAATCAGCAATTAACTCAGAATAATGTTCTGATGGTTCTCCGTCTAACTCAGCTATTGCAGAGTTGAGAGCATTTCTTTCTTGATTTGCTAGTTCATTAGTTTCTAACTTGAGAGCTGCAAGCCTGTTTTTGACATAGGAGAAGTCAATACCTACGTTTTGTAAAAGAATTTTTTTTAAATTTTCTAATTCTTTATCTTTTTGAGAAGAGATTTGAACCAGCCTAGCATTCATATTATCGTCCATCCTATAGAGATATCTATCAGTATAGTATAAAAATATAATTTTTTTTTGACGTTCAATCAATGTGTTAGAGGTGGCGCAGGGCATTGTCGTAACTATTCAGTGATAGTTCTTCACTGTTCACTTTATATGCGTTTATTTATTGACGTCTATAATGCTGTATCAAATAGTTTCAAACTGATATCTATTAGTGTAATATAGCTACAACTTAAAAAGATCCGAGATTTCAAATGCCTTTGCACAAAGCACTCATTCAGCACCAACCTCAAGAAGTGATAACCGCTTTATTAAATGAAGATAGGTCTAATGATATTGATCTGAATGAAACTGAAATAACGAGTTTTCTGACACTCGCAGCGCAAGAAAAAAAGTCAGATCAAGTTCAGAAACTTATAACGATTGCGCAGAAATTTCATGCTAGCTTTAATCCCAATGATGTTGTTATCTCTATTAATGAAGAAAATGTAACACGATTAATTGCCGCATTTGATTGCAAAGATTATGTTGCTTTAGATGATGTGCTGAGTACTGATGATGGTTATGAATTACTGTACCAGGCGCTACAACAAGAGAAGATGGATTTAGCCATGTTGCTGGCCATTGGCCTGTTTTTTGATTTCTACAATATTGCATTACTCTTGACAAGTCATCCTCCGATTTTTCAACGTTTTATAACGCTGCTAGGCGGCTCGCAGAGTTTATTATATCAAGTGATCAATCGTTTTATTTGTCTCGATGTGAAAATACCAAAAGCGGATTTAGATTTGTTTAATGCGCTAGCTAGCAGAACGTTTGATATCATTCCAAAAGCGAAAAGAATTAAAGATCGGTAAAAGTCAGTCATATCAACTTCTGGAAGATGAGGATGATATTGAACTAATGAAATTGCGATAAACAAAAATATTTATCTATGCCAGAAACATTATTAAATCAAATTCAAAATCAGAAAAGAAAACGGTCTCTTGCTAAATTGAAATCTCACCGCCAGAGTGATATTTCATTTTATTCAGCATATCCAGAATTTTATGGTCATTTAACAGAAAATGAAACAATATTTTTAGCTATTTTGCGCATAAATCTTTATGCTGGTTGCAAGCTTTATCTTCTAGAAGAATATATAGAAGCTTTAGAATACTTGTTAGATGATATTCGATTAGATGCTTTCTACAAAATACAACCGAATTTGTGGGTGTCTCATTTTGTAGAGGTGACACTTTTTGCTGCTGCTATTCAGTGGAGTCATAAATGTTTAGGGTTGCTTCGTCTCAGTTCAGCAACTGAATGTCTGCAAGAAAAATTATTCAGTTTTTTTGAGCGTATGTTAGCGAAAAATCCTTCGCTTAACATAGGTGATATTCCGCCGGTCTTTTATGCTGCTAAGCCTTGTCGATTGATTGAGCGTCCAGATATATCGTCCATAAGGTATGCTTCAGAAGTCAATTTTTCACTGTGTCTAGTCAAACGATTAGTTGAAAAAGGCTGTCACACGCATATTCGGGTTGAGAATAAGAATTTCAAATATAAATCATTACTTGCTTGGGCGTGTTCTAACGGAGATGCTCGTACAGTTAGGTTCTTATGGAATTCAATGGATCATCAAACGCTAGTTGATAGCATAGAAGAAGCTATCGCCGTCACATGTGAAGAGATCAATGTATATCAAGCAGCAGAAAGAAAGATAAATTGTTTGGAGATTTTTGAGATACTGTTGGCTGGTAAGGTTGCTTACCCCCATTCTTCTCTGAGCGGCATATTGTATGGATTCATTTCTATGTTCCAAAGTATATCAACAGCTGCTGTTGAGGATAAATTATATAGTTTAATTGTATTATTGATGGGTCTGCCGATAAATAATAATGATTTACCTTCATTTATTAATTTAAGTCATTTTATCCTCATGCACAGAGTAGAGTTTCCTCAGAAGGGTCTAAAAAAAATAGAGTTAATGGATGCGCTGCAAAAAAATCTTTTTGTTCATCCTGAGTTGTTTGCTCAATCAGGTGAGCTATTGAATGCTTTCTTGGTAAATCATCATCTCCATTCACTGTATCTTGATGTTATCAAAGAAAATCCTTTATTATTAGAAAAATTTTTTGCGAAAAAAATATGTTTACATGAAAACGATGAAGATCAGCTTTTTCAATCCTATCGTGAGCGGGTGAGCTCAAGATTTCTTAACTTTATAGAAGATTATCAGCGTAAAGATGTCAACTCAATCGTGCCGTTTTTTATGAGGTACGCTGAGGATATTCAGAGATATTTTTCCAAGCAACGTATCGTAAGCATTGAGCCGCTGCAGATGGTTAGTGACATGCGGAAATTCTTAAGTTTATTTTCCGATGTCGAGTTGATTAAGCTACTGAATGCTGCGATTGAAAATCCTTGCATTGCTAAACAATTATCGTCATTATTGGGCGCGCTTCATGAATTAGAAGTTTATGATAATGGATTAGGATTGGATAATTGGTCAGTGTTCTCAGCAGAGTTAGTGCATCGCATGCCAGAGCCAAAACCTTCAGCAAATGATGAAAGCTCACGGGTGAATTCGATTAATGTCTCCAATAAAAGCGCTCTCAGTTTATCGGATCTCAAAAAGCAAGGCTGGGATTTTTTGCGATTTCAAGGTAGAACAATACTCTTACAGAAAGCTGAGCAAGCTATTTTGGCGGTTAAGGTTCAGAAGAAATCAGAAGGCATTAAAGAATTAGAGAGAGAATTTCAATCAACAATTTACTTTAGTTCACATGCTGACGCTTTTAAATTATTAAGTCAATTCCCCGAGCCTATTAGCGTTTCTGAGATCTCCGATTTGTCAGCTTGGTTGGAGGAAATAAAAAATTCGGGTGTGGAAACTCAAGATTTCGCAGCCATGATTAATTTAGAGAATGCAAAAGCCTATCTTTATCAGTTATCTAAAGAATGCGCGGATTATTTCACGTACTTACATGACACTAGTCTGTCGTATGAGAAGTTTTGCCAAGCCAGTACGACGACTATTTCTGATCTCAGTCGATTATTAGGTCGTGGATTTATATTTTCTCAGCTCGCTGATATTTTTCATAATAATGAAGAGAAATCTCATCGACAAGATCAAGGGCGTTATCTTGTGTTGGCTAATCTTTTATTAGGGCAATCGTTTGGTAGTGGGCGATTAACAGGCTGGAAAGAGGCAGTGAATTATCCTAATGTTCGAGGTTCAGGGTTGGCTGATTTCGGTGATTGGTCTACTCAGAAAAATTATCTGGCAAGTGATGGGCCTTTTTCTAAGATAAATCGCTATCAAAATAAGTTAGTAAATTATGTACTCTGTAATGTGTTGGCAGAATATCAGTATGTTTTATTTTTAATAGCGGGGCGTAGAGGGCATAATTTACAACAACAGGGTAAGCGCGAGAATAAATCATCAGAGGACATTTTTGCAATATGGTTGCAGCTTGCGAAACAAGTGATAAGCAATTGTGTGATGATGATCACCACGCTCACAACCTATTCTGAATTACATGCGCGAAACTTTTTAAGCTGCTTGATTGATGAAAGTAGATTGGCAAAACAAATGCAATTTTGGATGACGGATGACTATATTCCTCATGTGAAAAATAATATGATCCCGGCCTCGATTTATCCTGAAAATACAAAGTTAAGTGTCAATCTTGAAAAATTCCGTAAAAATACATTTCATCTTGAGCTAGGTTGTTCTATTGATGGCGTGCATCAAGACTTAGGCCCTGTGAATGGTCAAGAACCACTTAAAGAAGCAAATAAACTTTTTTATTGGATGGTCAATATTATTTCCGTGGCATATCACATGCATGCATTAACTCGTCGTAATCTAATTTCTATTTTAAAAGAAAAAAATAAACCGTTGCCTGTAGAGAGATATGAGCAAGCGTTTTCGCATTTGTCATTGCGTCATTATCATGGTGCGATGTTTGCTGTGACAAAAAATAAAAAACATCACAAAGAATGTGCTGCGGCAACTATACAGCATGCCTGGAAAAATCATCGTTATATTTAGATCTGGTGTGGTTAGACAGATTGTATCTGATAATCATCAGAGGGGTGGCTTGAGCTATAATTTTAGATTCTTTCCATATTATAATGCTCAAATAAATACTCAATCCACAAATTCCCTAGCGCTTCCTGCAACCGATTTTGTACCTGACGCTCCTCGAGATTATCAAAATCAATTAATTCTAACGGCTGATCGGGCCAGGAGCAGGCAAATACGGCTTTAGTGCGCTTGCCTGTTTCAGGGTCAATTTGCCATTGCAAACATTGAGCGCAAACGCCTTTCAGCATGCATTGCATTGTGCTATAAACTGATCCAGAAACTTTTGGATCTTTTATTAGAAATTCTTTGAGTGTCGTGCGTCTTGCTTCTTGAAACTGACGTAAAAATTCGCTGTTACCAACTAAAAATATTCTATCAACATCTGATAGCGGGATAAGTGGATGCAGTTTTTTCGTATCTAATTGTCCTTGTGCATAGTGTAACAGTGCTTGGATAGAATCACCGTTGGTAGAGTAGTCTTGAGCTCGTCTCGGTGTAATGATGGAGTTTGATTCTGTAATCCAAACTACAACGTCTGCAATGCTCTCTATGACATCTTGACAATACACTTCATCAGCATTTTTAAAGTTGCCAACGTAAATCACTTTGTTACCTGCAGCACGTAAGGCTTTTCCATAACTGCTAAGCAGTGCAATGCTGAGTTGATTTCCAAAAATCAAAATAGTTTCATGCTCATGTGCTATTTTATGACGTATGCCAGTGGGTCCCATTAATGAGATGGGATCATTGATTTTCAGTGTTGAACATATTTTTGAAGTAGCGCCGTTTTCAATCACGATAAATTTTAATAATGCATTTTCTTTATCGACATCTGCAGCGATTAGCGCCAATGGTTCCATTTGTAATGTAGTGTGGTCTAATTGTTGTGAAAATGTTTCATAATTTTGTAGTCGATAAAATTGACCGGGTTGGAATTTTTTTGCAGCGAGCGGTGCATGAACAAATAACTCAACAACATTGTCAGTGCGCCTAACGATATCTTTGACATGGGTATTAAACAAATAACTTATCGTTTTTGAAAAATGTTTATATTCGGCTTCATCACCCGATTGGTTAAGCTTATCTTTAAGTATATCCAAAATTTTTGGATACGTTCTTAACCCAGAAGCAATGGCTTTGACTACGTTGCCGTGAAATACAGGGTGTGTGTCACCAATCAAGCTAACGCAATGATGTTTTTTTCGATAAGAGGTGAATGGACCAAAATCTGTTTCTTTGCAGTGAGTAATTCCATGTGGTATGACAAATTCACCGTCTTTGTCTTCATAATGCTGATACTGAAATCCTAGTCGTTTAAATGTGCCTTTATGCTCAAATTCATAAGCGATATTGGGCTGTGTTCCTGTTGCAACGAAAATGGCACGTGCAGGCAATCTCACTTCTTCAATGCTTGTTTCCCATTCGTCTTCATTCTTGCGTGTGCGTTTATGACAAACTAATGTTTCGACAAAGCCATGCTGGTTTAATACCGCTGATAAAGGTTCTAATTTTTCAGCGTAATAAATGCCTTCCTCAAGTGCTTTTTTTAATTCTTCATGGTTGTTAATGTAGGCGGGCGAGTCTTGCATGCTGCGTCGGTAAACAATTGTTACGCCGCCCCATTGTCGAATGAGTTTGATAAAGTTGGGTGATCGTTTTTGTTCGCTAGCTAATGCTCGCTCTTGGCGTACTAATTTTCCATGCGCTAAAAATTCTTCTAATGTTTCAATGGATGATGAATCTAGGTTTTTTCTGACGTGTTCTTCACCGTAGGCTTCAACTAATTTATCGTAACGTAATAATGTTCTTTCAACTTGAGTAATGTAATAAGCTTGTACTTCTGTCGCTGTGTCAACACCGGTTAAGCCGCCACCAATAACAACAGCGGGTAGTCGAATTTGAAGATTAGTTAAGCTACTTTTTTTTGCGGCATTGCCTAGCTGTAACGCCATGAGGAAATCATTTGCTTGCCGCATTCCTGGGGCTAAGCTGCCGGGAATGGCGAGTGCTTTCGGTAAGCCAGCGCCGACTGCAACTGCGAAATGATCGAATCCCATTTCCCAAGCATCTTCAATGGTAATGGTTCCACCAAATCGTGCAGACCCAAATACTTGAAAATAGGGTTTTCGTGACAAGCTAATGTAAATCAGTTTTAAAAAATTCTTATCCCAGCGAACTGTGATGCCATATTCTGCAACGCCACCAAACCCAGCCATCAAACGTTCGTCTAATTCTTCTTTCAAATTTTGAAATTGAAAAATGGGTTCAGTGATTAAATGTGATGGTAACGGTTCTATTTTAAGCCCATCAAAGCCGACAACTGAAAATCCTTCCAACAGCAAATGATGTGCTAATGTAAATCCTGCGGGACCCATGCCTGCAATCATTATTTTTAAGCCGTTATAAGGCTTCATCGTCCATTGTTTTTGACGCAGAGGATTCCAGCGTGTTAACAAATCGTAAATTTCAACGCCCCAAGGTAGGTGTAACACATCAGTGAGAACCCTGGTTTCAATTTGTGGAACGTTGACAGGATCTTGCTTTTGGTAGATGCACGACTTCATGCAATCATTACAAATGCGATGACCAGTCGCAGGGCACATGGGGTTGTCAACCATGACCATGGCTAATGCAGCTAGCGTGTTTCCATCGTGCTTTAGTAAATTCATTTCAGAAATTTTTTCTTCTAGCGGACATCCTGTGAGAATGGTATCTAATGGATTTTTCTTTAAGCCTTGTGAGGGATCACCTTTTTTGACAGGAAAACCTTTCGAACAAAAATCACCGTCATGGTCGTGACAGTAGATACAATAATTAACTTCATCTTGAATTTGCTTAGCATCCATGCGCTGATCAGTTAATTTAAAACCATCTCGATTGCGCAATTGAGATTCTTCGAGAACATGACGATCAAGTTTATCATGAGTGACAAAAACAGTTGGAACAAGATTTTCATAATCAATGCGCTCAGGAAGATGAAAGCTACTCCATCCTGCAACCGCTTTTTTCCCATCAGTAGAGGTAAGGGCTTGTATGCACCATTGGGTTAATTTTTCAATCTCAACAGCGAAGTCATCGAGATGGTTGACATAGTGATTTCCTAGTAGTGCAATACTTAATTCTTTATCGTCAGCTTTGAGTGGTGATTTTCGTAACTCATTTTCTAACCAGTCGTTTAATTCATGAAAAGCAGGTAAATGTTCAGTGTTCTGTAGTTGTTTTTTTGCTTTTCGTAACACAAAATATTTTTTAAAAATAGAAATAGGATTGTTAGAAACCGTTTTAATTTGGGTAATCGCTGCTGCTTCTTGAATGCCGAATAAATCAATTAAAAAATTTTCTAATGGTAGGGCACAAGCCAGCAATAACTCACTAATCGCTAATGCAGTAAAATTTTTTGAACCGGCGCGATAGGATAAGAGGTCAGTGTATAAATCGTGATTTGTCGTTTGTAATTCAGTTAAAAATGCTTGATCTAAACGCTGTAAGCCTGTTGCATGAAATAATTCAGCAAAGTTAAACCCTTTTAATTTTAATGTGGGATTCGTCATGGGAATAATATCAAATGATTTTTAAGTATATGATAACAGGTGTCTTTGCTTTTCGTAACTTATAAACAAGTGTTGTTGAGTTTTCCCTTCTCCCCTTGTGGGAGAAGGTGCCCGGAGGGCGGATGAGGGGTGCTTTGGACGTAGGCACCCCTCACCCGCCGCTACGCGTCGACCTCTCCCACAGGGGGAGAGGTATCAAAACATTACAAGCCTATATTTTGCTCACTTTACACCCAAAAGAATCCCAAATGACTTGACAAGCACATCACCTAGCGTTTAACTCTGCTTTCACTAAAATTAGAGGGACTTATTATGAAATTAAACACATTCATTTTTCTAGGATTATTAGTTATTGCCAGTGCTGCAGAAGCCAATATTTCAATCAAGCTTCCTTATTCAGCGAATGGTGATGCGTGTGCAAACCTCCCAGGCGTTTGGTCGGGTGGTGGAAAAGTCAAGGCGGGTGGGATTATCGAATGCCATTATAGTGGGAAGGCAAAAATAACTCATGTTAATTCAGGTAGTTATGATATGGATGTGACATTACACAAAGATAGTGGAATTTGCCCAGATAATGAAGAAGTAAAGCTGCCAGGAAGTTGCTCTAATGGTGTCTTAACTTTAGACACGTCTTCGGCAAAGCTGAAAGGTAACTTAAATGATGCTGGTACGGTTGTTGATTTGAATGGAACAGTCACTTTTTCTATTGCCGGGTTGCCAGTGGTTGCTGATGTTGATGATATGCGTTTGCAAAAAGAATAAGCCAGTTGAATATTTTCATTCTGGCCCCATATTAACCTCACTGTACTTTATTGAATAGGAATATAGTGATATGACAGCACATGCCCAGCAAGAAACCCTAAGCTTCCAAGCAGAGGTAAAGCAATTATTAAATATTGTGGTTCACTCGCTTTATAGTAATAAAGAGATTTTCTTACGCGAGCTAATTTCTAATGCATCCGATGCTTCAGATAAGTTACGCTTTGAAGGATTAACTGATTCTGCCCTGTATGAATCAGATCCTGACTTAAAAATTAAAGTCAGCTTTAACGAAAAAGATCGCACTATTACCATTAGCGATAATGGCATTGGAATGAGTCGCGAAGAAGTTGTCGATAATTTAGGAACGATTGCAAAATCAGGCACTCGGGAATTTCTTGCGCGCTTAAGTGGCGATCAAAAGAAAGATGCGCACTTGATTGGTCAATTTGGCGTAGGATTTTATTCTGCATTTGTTGTTGCTGATAAAGTTACTGTTATCACACGTAGAGCAGGATTAACTTCAGATCATGGTGTTAAATGGGAGTCAAATGGCGAAGGTGCTTATACAATAGAAAACGTAGAAAAGAAATCACGTGGAACAGATATCATTTTACATTTACGTGAAGGTGAAGATGAATTTTTAAATGATTGGCGATTACGAACGATTATTAAAAAATATTCGGATCACATTAGCTTACCCATCATGATGCATAAGCTGCCTGATCCCGAGAAAAAAGATGAAGCAAGTAAAACACTTGAATGGGAAGCAGTGAATGATGCAACTGCATTATGGACGCTCCCAAAAAGTCAAATCACTGATGAACAATATAAAGAAACTTACAAACACATTGCGCATGATTTTGAGGCACCGTTAGCCTGGTCGCATAACAAAGTCGAGGGTGGAAATTTAGATTACATCAGTCTGCTTTATATTCCTGCGCAAGCACCGTTTGATTTGTGGAATCGTGAACGTCAACATGGCTTGAAATTGTATGTTCAACGTGTGTTTATCATGGATCAAGTTGAGCAGTTCATGCCGAATTATTTGCGATTCATCAGGGGTATAGTGGACACAAATGCATTACCACTCAATATTTCTCGAGAAATTTTGCAAGATAACCCAACAATGACAAAATTGCGCGCAGCGTTAGTGAAGCGTGTTTTAGAACTGTTAGAAAAGACTGCGAAAGATGAGCCAGAAAAATATTCAAAATTTTGGGAACAATTCGGTAATGTGTTGAAAGAAGGTCCCGCTGAGGATTTTGCGAACCGCACTAAAGTTGCAAAACTATTGCGTTTTGCATCAACCCATACTGATTCTGTTCTTCAGAATGTCTCTTTAGATGACTACATCGCACGCATGAAGCCTGAACAGAAGAAAATATACTATGTGACTGCAGAATCATTCTCAGCAGCAAAATCCAGTCCACATTTAGAAATTTTCCGTAAGAATAATATTGAAGTCTTGTTATTATCCGACCGTATTGATGAGTGGTTTGTTAATCATTTAAATGAGTATGAGGGTAAAACATTACAATCAGTCGCAAAAGGCGATTTAAATTTAGATGAAATTACGACTTCTGAAAATGCTGCTAATAAAGAAGAGCAAAAGAAAGCTGAAGAAAAAGCTAAACAAGATTTTGATTCAGTTATTAAACAGGTAAAGACTATTTTAGGTGATCAAGTAAAAGATGTAAGGCTATCTCATCGTTTAACAAATTCGCCGGCTTGTTTGGTGGCGGATGACAATGACATGGGACTGCAATTACAACGTCTGCTAAAAGCTGCAGGGCAAGAAGTTGCAGAAATTAAGCCTATTTTTGAGTTAAATCCTGATAACCAGTTAGTTCGAAATCTCAGATCGGAAGCAGACGATGAGCGCTTCAAGGAGTTGACTCATATTCTGTTTGATCAAGCGATCTTAACAGAGGGGGGGCAATTGAAAGATCCTGCAGCTTATGTTCAACGAATCAATAAATTTTTGTTGGAGTTGGGTGGCTGATCGATAAAGCTATTCACTTGAAATCCCCACAGCTGTGGGGATTTCAGTAATCATAATAAAACACGGAGAAAGTTATGTTAATCGGTGTTCCCTCAGAAATAAAAAACAATGAATATCGTGTAGGTTTAGTGCCTAGCAGTGTACGAGAGTTAGTTGCGAATGGACACCAAGTATTAGTGCAGCATAATGCTGGCGCAAAAATTGGATTTGACGATTATAGTTATGAGCTGGCTGGAGCCTCAATTGGTGAATCAGCAGAAGATATTTTTCGTGTTGCTGACATGATTGTTAAGGTTAAAGAGCCACAGCTCAGTGAGTGTCATCTTTTACGTGAAAATCAAGTTTTATTTACCTATTTACATTTAGCTCCTGATCCAGAGCAAGCAGCATTACTACAAAAATCTGGTTGTATTGCAATTGCTTATGAGACGGTCACAGATAAAAATGGTGGATTACCATTGCTCGCGCCTATGAGTGAAGTTGCAGGTCGTATGGCAATTCAAGCAGGTGCTACGAGTTTAGAGATTTCAAAAGGTGGTAGCGGTATTTTATTAGGAGGTGTCCCCGGTGTTGCTCCTGCAAATGTCGTCGTTATTGGCGGTGGAGTTGTTGGGACTAACTCAGTTCGTGTTGCGATGGGCATGGGCGCAAAAGTAACGGTTATCGATAAGTCTTTAGAACGCTTATACCATTTAGATCTTCAGTTCGGATCAAAAATCTGCACGATTTATTCTACGACAGACTCGATCGAACGTTATGTTGAAACGGCAGATTTAGTTGTTGGTGCTGTATTGGTTCCAGGTGGTGCCGCACCGCGCCTAGTGACACGCGAAATGTTAAAACGAATGCGTCCTGGATCAGTCGTCGTGGATGTTTCAATTGACCAAGGCGGATGTTTTGAATCGAGCCGTCCTACAACTCATAAAGATCCAACGTATGTTGAAGAAGATGTGGTTCATTACTGCGTTTCAAACATGCCGGGTGCTGTTCCACGCACATCAACTTTTGCATTAAATAATGCAACCTTGCCATTTATCTTGGCATTAGCAAATTTTGGTTACAAGCAAGCAATGCGTTTAGATTCTCATTTACTGAATGGCTTGAATGTGTGTAAAGGACATTTGACGCATAAAGCAGTTGCATCAGCATTGCGAAAAGAATATATCCCTGCTGATGTAATTATTAAATAGTTACTAAATAGATCTCTCTCTTTGACAAACATAAGTATATACACAAGTGCTTCAATTCTAAAATACTGTCATGACACATTGGCAGGTGTGTAGATGCTAATGTTTCAAAGGGGGAGAACCTAAAGGAAGAGACCATGTTGGATTGTTTTGTCAGCGAAATTAATGAAAATAGTATTCCTATTACAGTGATAAGGCCGGATGACTTTTCTTCTTGGTTCAATCAGCAGAATTCATTTGTTAAAAATTGGATTGAGAGCACAAAGTTTCGTTATGAATCAGGTTCTTTAAGTTTAATTCCTGACGATACAGGTAGGTTGAGTAAGGTTCTTTATTGCATCAGAGATACAAAAAATTTCTGGTGGGCAGGTGCTCTTCCGTTTGCTTTGCCTGCTGGTGTTTATCACTATGATGGAATAAATAAGCATATTGCATTAGCGTGGGGATTGGGATCCTATCAATTTTTGCGTTATCAAAACTCTTCTAAAAAGTTTGCCCAGCTTCTATTGACTCATGCGCGAGAAGATGTCGAAAATATTATTGAATCGATTTATTTGGTTCGTGATTTAATTAATACACCGACAGAAAATATGGGTCCTTCTGAATTAGCTGCAGAAGCTGTTTCTTTAGCAAAAAGGTATGAGGCCAGTGTTGATCAGATTGTCGGAGAGGATTTACTAAAGAATAATTACGCGAGTATACATACGGTCGGCAGAGCATGTGATGATGCGCCGAGATTGCTTGATTTGCGTTGGGGACAAAGTCATCATCCACGGGTAACGCTTGTGGGTAAGGGTGTTTGTTTTGATACGGGTGGGCTCGATATCAAACCTGCTTCTGGCATGTTGTTAATGAAAAAAGATATGGGTGGAGCTGCCCATGTTTTAGGATTGGCGCGCATGATTATGCATGCAAAACTTCCTGTTAATTTGCGAGTGCTCATCCCTGCTGTAGAAAACTCCATTTCAGGAAATGCTTATCGTCCTGGTGATGTGATAAAAAGTCGAAAAGGTCTTACCGTTGAAATTGGTAATACGGATGCAGAAGGTCGAGTTGTTTTAGCGGATGCGTTGACAGAAGCGGCCAGTGAAAAGCCTGAATTGTTAATTGATATCGCAACACTAACAGGAGCTGCTCGCATTGCATTAGGCACAGATCTGCCAGCACTTTTTTCGAATAATGATGCGTTGGCGAATGATCTTATACTGTCTGCAACAAAAGAATTAGATCCTGTTTGGCGTTTACCTTTATATGCGCCTTATCGAGAAGCATTAAATAGTTCTATCGCTGATATCAATAACAATACATCTGATTCTTATGCAGGTGCGATTACTGCTGCTTTGTTCTTAAAAGAATTTGTTCCAGACGATGTTGCGTGGGTACATTTAGATTTGATGGCATGGAACATTCGATCTAAACCCGGCAGACCGCAAGGCGGAGAAGCGATGGCGATACGCGGAATATTTAATTATTTAGTAGAAAGGTTTCAAGCTTAGCTGCCGAATTTAGGGGTCCTAAGGAGTTGGTAATGCCTCTTGTCCATAAGAGAATTGTCACAATCCTCCGGACTGTATTACTGAACTCCCTAGGTGCACCAATTATACCTGTCCGTAAAAATAATGCAAAAAAATAATTTTGAATTAAATCAATGAGTTATTATTCTAGATTCGGCGATTCAGAAGAGTGGGGCAGGCATTTTTTGCGTCATAACATATCAAATCAGAATAAAGCGGCATACTGGCCGCACTATCTTTGCAAGTCAAGTTGTGATCAATATATATTGATATTTTGATGAATAGTGCTAAAATATACCAACTCAAAATTCCTTCAAAGAGATAAGTTAATGTTAACAACCACTCGCCAACTTGCTGATTATTCTATGAATTATCAAAGAATATCTGTGTATGCAGCTCAACTCCACGAAGAATATTGGCGCTTAGTCGAAAACATGTTTCGTGAGCAAGCTGCACGTTTATTTCAACGCGCTTATCGCAAAAAAAAGCAAAAAACGTTTACCGGTGAAGCTCTCAAAATGGTGAAGGATGAGTCGCATCCCATGCGTTTCTTAAAAGAGCCTTGGGGAAATAAATTTATTGAGTACGCTGATTTAATAAAAAAAGGGTTGTGGTTACAGATGGATTTTGGCGATTCCGAATTTGATCGTAATATTTATAAAGCATTGCGCAAAGGAAAAATTACCAAAAATGAAATGGCAACTGCCTTATTATTAAAACAAGCTCGCACAGAATTAACGACGCAAGTTAAACAACATCGTTTTACAGAAAAACAACCTTACGATCCTGCTTCCATTGAGTTTTTAACACCAGAAAATTTAGAAAAATTTTATCAATCCGTTCAAGCGCTGCCTGAAAACGAAAGATGTTATTTCAGCATTAATTTTTCTCGGCAGCGTGAAATCTTATTTTTATACGATGGCATTATGGATGGCGCCCAGCTCACCCGTGAGCCATTTTTAATCGCATTAAAAAAATATATTCTGAAGCGTACTGTGCCGAGTGGTGAGCGTGATAAATTGCTTTCTAGTTTTATAAATTTGTCAGCAAAGGAGAAAGATATTCAAGAAGCAGCGAAGAATGATTTGTTAAATTTTATCAAAGAAAGAGAACGCTCTTATTCTCAGTATTTAGCTTATCAGCGTTATCCAGGAAATAGTTTTTCTGTTGACTCATCGTTTTTTCAGTCAACAAAAGCTACACAAGATGCTGCACTGTTTACTTCTTTAATCAGGCCGCGTTCGCAAATTCCAAGTTTTGCAATTTCTCCTGATTATGATGAAAATAATTCTGACAGCCCTTTGTTATGCATGATACTTCCAACGATGACTGTATTAAATAAATTATCAGAACATACGTATTCCAAAAAAGATGCGACAGTTCCCTTTTTTACAGCAGGGCAGGTTTCAACAAGACTAATACGTTATCTTGATGAGACGCCTCAAAAATTCAACCAACCTGCCCAATCTCGTCCTGTTGAGCTCACTCACCCTGATTTAGTGCGTAGCCCTAAGCCGCATGATTTAGCTGTGCATGATTTTTTATTATCGTGGCATGATTTATTACATATCTGGATAAGCAGTTCGATTATTCATAAAGATATCGTTCGCTACTTGAGACAAGTATTAACTGCAGAGAAGAAATTTGATATGTCAAAAACAATTTGGCAGTTAACGGATATGGATTTTGTTTGGATTTTTGAAGAAAGAAAAGCTCAAAAAAATGGTGAGCAAATAGCTGCGATTGTATGGGGATTTCAATTTATTTTTTATTTAATTGATTTGGTGGGTCAGAATGATTTCTGGAAAAAGCTAGATAAGCATGATACGAATCTTTTAATGATTATTGATATGATAGTGAATCGTGAATCTTGGAAAAATTTCTTAGGGGGTAAATACCCTGAGGAAATGTTCAAATTAGATAGTCCAAACGTCTGGCAAACATATTCTATCAATGTGGATGAAGGCTTCTTAGGCTTCTTTACAAAATATGATTTTTGTCCGTTTCAACAGATATTTGTAGACATGAAAAAAATCATTGATGAGAAAAGTCATCATTCAACAATGTTTTATATATTATATTATCGACTGAGAAATAATGCTAAGGCCCTCTCTTTATTGCAAGAAGCCAATGCTTTTGGACTAGAGAAGATATTTTCGTGGACGGTGAATCATGGATTGCAAATTAAGAGAAATAAAAAAATAGTTGAAAACTTAAATGAAGAATTGATTCATTCTGAATTGTGGATAGAAGTAAGTTACATGAAATATATCACTACGTTGTTACTGCAGCGAAAGTCTTTAGTTTTATTTCCTCCACCTAAAGTTCAAATACAATCGACAATTGCTGATACGGATATCAAGATGGAAGATGTGGATGAAAAAACTGAGCATGTATCTAAGAAACAAAAAACTTAAAAGTAGTTGATTATTAATCAATTATTGGAATGCCCTAGGCTGGCTGGCGTTGTTGCATAAATCAAATTTCACCCTCTCCTCCATGCTTTTTATGGAGGAGAGGGCTGGGGAGAGGAGGCGATTAGAGGATAAATTTATCATATCATGCAATTTCGAAGAGTTTTTATCCTCCCCTCCCTAACCCTCCCCTCCACAAAAAGCGTGGAGTGGAGGGGATTTATGATTTATGCAACAACGCCAGGCTGGCTAATTCTTGTTATAATAATAGTTATCGTCTATCAGAATACAAGAGGCTGAGCATGACGACCACTAATAGCATTCAACAATTTCTGTTTACAGGTGACATACATGGCAATGTAAGCCGTGTTGCACGATTTGTTTTTTTGTTTAAGCAATTACAAAAACAAAATCCCAATGCAATATCTGTATTTTCTGGCGATTTTTTAGGTCCAACTATTCAGTCATCTTTCACAAAAGGTGACTTTGAAATTCAAGTGTTAAAAAAAATATATAGTAACAATTCAGTGATTGCGCTGGGTAATCATGATTTTGATTATGGCGAAGAGCAATTAGAAAAGTTGATTCTGCAGTTACATGTGCCTATTGTTGTTTCTAATATACAATTTATTAATGAAGCATCGCCATTGAAAAAACTTTTTAGGTCGCATTATTTATTTGAGAATAACTCTCAAAAATTTGTATTTATGGGTTTGCTTCCTTATGAAATGAAGCATACAAGTGATACTGTTAAATCCATACAAGTTCTCAACTTTTTAGAAACAATACAATGCATTGAAAATAAAATTCACGATATTCAAAATGAATTTCCCAATGAAAACATCTATTTTGTTCTATTAAGTCATTTAGGTGTTGAGCTAGACAAGCAACTTGTCAAAAAATTTCGAAACGTGCTTATCTTGGGTGGGCATTCTCATACAGTAGAACCGCTTTATGTAGATACTAATACAGGGTCAGCCTTGTCGCATGCTGGATATAATGCGAATTACATTGGCTGCATTGGCATGCAGATAAATAAAAATAATAACATTCAGTTCAGTGGTGAATTATTTCCGGTGCTATCCGCATTGCCTGAAGATTTTAATACTAAAAATATATTAAATAAAATTAATTTGATGATTAATCAAGAATTAAAAATGGATATCCATAAAGAAGTGATTAACTTAAATATCAAGTCACGTTTCTCTGGATGTGATTGGGATCCGCAAGAAGACAATCATGCAGGGCAGGCAAGATATAATGATACTTTTATAACGCGTATTATGGCAGATGCGATGGTCGATGCGATACGCTTAGAAACGGGAGATTCTGAGTATATTGGTTTATTTCATGGAGGCGGGGTTCGCTCTTATCTGCCTTCTGGTGTGATAACAGTCAGTGATATTCATTCTGTTTTACCATTCCCACAATATCTAGTGACAATAAATGTCACCGGCAAAGACTTATTAATCGCATTAGAGCTAGGGGTAGGATTAACGAATTGGGGGCAGCGTGCTGGACTATTACACCCATCCTCGCGATTAGTTTATAGTTATGATATAAATCAACCTCGCGGATCACGCTTGCGATATGTTCTGCTGGATCAGCAGCCATTGGATATCAACCAAGTTTATAAGTTAGTAACGAATAATTGGGTTGCTTCGGGCAAAGACGGCCAAGAGATTTTTCTGGCTAACTATGCGGAGATTGGAAAAATAAAGGAATACAAACATTTAAAACAATTAGATGTTTTTAGTCGTTATTTACAAGCTCACAAGCAGCAAATTGCCAACGAGGAAATTGTGAACTCACAAGAAGTTTTTGGCAGACGCATTATTGCTAGTCCATCACTGGATGAGGCGAGGAAAATTGCGAAAAAATTAGAATATGCCCGCGGAAAAGAAAAAATGCTTTCCATCAATGAGATAAAACTGGATAGATTCATTCGTTAAAAAGGAATTCATACCTATGGGTGTTCAAATTATCGGATCGGTCGATAAAGACCGAGTGTACTGTGCGGGTTCTTTCACAAAATTATTAACAACCTATGTTTGTTTGTCATTTTTAAAAGAGCACTTTGATCTCAATGTAATTGTAGATGATGAAGCTTTTTTTGACGGTATTTGTCAAAATCAGCCATCTAAAGATTTTTTACAAAAATTTCAGAAAATCATTGGTAGTCAATTTACGATTAGAGATATATGCAGTTATTACAGTGGCTTACCGTACACGTTTGATTTGTCAGATCAAGAGCTAGCAAGTGTTGAGCTTGGTAATCCTTTCAAGCATCACAGCATTCCTGATGAAAAATATTTTTTAGAAATGTGTGAAAAAAACATTACTCCAATTTATGCAAATCGCTGTAAGTTTCATTATTCAGAAATAGCCATTCTGTTTTTGGGTTATATTATCGAAAAAATTTACCAACTTGATATTGAAGATCTTTATCAAAAATACATCATTAAGCAATTTAAATTACAAGCCAGCCACTTTGCTCGAAAAAAAGTTGAGAATGTCTATATTCAAGATTTATCGGATAAATATGATTATCCATCGATTGCAATATTAGATCATGGATATTTTTGTTATAGCAATGGATATTATACAACGCTGAATGACATGAAAACGTTGATAGAAAATATTGTCGAGCAACCTGTTTTTCAGATTATGGTTGATATAACAAAAGCACGAGCGGCATCTAATCGTTTACTGAATGGTTTAACGATAGAGATACGTCAAGTCGGTGATGATATTATTTATGGTTATGAAGGATTGTCCTACAGCGGCTGCAATATTTGGGCGTATTCTACGAAGAAAAAAGAAGGGTACATTACATTTAGTAACAACGAAGAAGAAGTGTATGACATTATTTATGGTCAATTTGGTTATCATGATTTTGATAAAGTTCCGGATTATACGCAGAAATCTTATATTCAATTTCTTAAAAATTATGACTTCAATACGTTAACAAAAGATATTCCAATTGAATATCAAGGAAATTATCGACGCGTCAGAATTAATGAAAAAGAATTAGAAACTATTTTTAGGGTTGGTGATAATTCTATTGTGATCCGAAATCCTGACGAAATAAAATATGATGTCATGTATTTCAATAATTATTACCACACAAAATGTAAGGATAACGTTCAGGGATCTCGAGTGGGTCTATACAGCGCAAACAGCGGAAATAAATATATGCTGTATGATGGGACGCTTTATAAGAAAATTGAGTAGCTTGAATGATGATCCTTGCGAAGATCAATCAGTAGATGGGGAGGAGAGAAGGCGATCTAAATGGTCTTACTGTTCGATTCAGTAAGTTATAAACATTTCATCGCCCTACAACTGACAACTTAGGAAACATGTAGTGATTAATCATAAACGTTTGATCATGATACCACTCAGCAGCAAACGTAATATAAGCCACTAGTCTTTCATCAGCCGATTGATTTGCTGCACCTCGATGTAATGTTCTCCCATCAAAAATAACAATATCACCCGGTGATAACAAGGGGGCATAGATATCTTCTTGATTGGCATCAACGATTAGCCTGCGATGACTGCCTTTGATAAATTCTGTAGGACCATTTTCAAGTGTGATGTTAACTAAGGGAATTAATGCGGTAAAATAATAGGGTGGTAAGCTGACATCTAATGAGCCCAAGTTAACACCCTCTGTGGTATTTAAGATGGGGTACACATCTCTGTGCATATTAGTCGATCCGGCGCCACTCACGGAAGGAATGGCTCCCCAGTAATGTCTAAAATCAATAGTGGGAGAAAAATTGTTGATTAACTGAATGATGGGTTGTGCCGTTTCTTCAAAAATATTTGCAGTGAATCCACATTTAAAATCAAGTCTACCTAAGTAACGCTCTGTTATGTCTGAATGTTTTTTCAATGGCCGGCTGAGATTAGCAATTTTATTTCTGACTATAGAATAGATGTCGTTTACTTCTTTCTTTAGCAGCTGCAATTGTTTTTTATGAAACATATTTTTAACAACAGTGACGCCATCTTTTGCAATTTCATTTACATACTGTTCAGTAGATTTAATTTCTGATAGTGCATCCATTTCACATACCTTAAAATTATTAATCCCAGTTAATAATCACTTTCCCACATTGCCCTGCAGACATGGTTTCAAATGCTTTTTCATAAGCATGTAAATTAAATTGATGAGTCACCACATCAGAAATATCTAAGCCGCCTTGTAGCATCGAAATCATTTTATACCATGTTTCAAACATTTCTCTGCCGTAAATTCCTTTGATGTTCAATCCTTTGAAGATAATATGACTCCAATTTATTTGCGTACTTTCAGGTAAAAAACCGAGTAAAGCTATCTTTCCTGCATGATTCATATGTTCTAGCATGCTGTTAAAAGCGGATGGGTTTCCTGACATTTCTAATCCGCGATCAAAGCCTTCACGCATATTTAATACGTCCATGGCTTCTCGAAGAGATGTTTCTTGAATATTGAGTGCAAGTGACGCGCCCATTTTTTTTGCCAAATTTAATCGATAAGGATTTACATCGGTAATCACGATGTGACGAGCTCCAACATGGCGAGCGATAGCTGTCGCCATCATGCCTACAGGGCCAGCACCTGTGATTAACACATCTTCTCCAACCATTTCATATGAAAGTGCGGTGTGTGTCGCATTTCCTAGGGGATCTAAAATGACAGCTTGTAAATCAGAAATAGAGGGGGGGATAGGGTAGGCATTCACTGCGGGAATACATAAAAACTCAGCAAAACAACCTGGCCGGGTTACGCCAACACTTTCGTTTTTTCTGCAAATGTGACGTCTGCCTGCGCGACAGTTGCGACAAAACCCACAGGCAATGTGCCCCTCGCCTGACACGCGATCACCTATTTTAAAACTTTTTACATCTTGACCTGTTTCAACAATTTCACCGACAAACTCATGGCCAATTGTAAGAGGGACGGGAATATTTCTTTTAGCCCAGTCATCCCATTGATAAATGTGAATGTCTGTTCCGCAGATGGCAGTCTTTTTAATTTTGATGAGTACGTCGTTGTGGCCGATTTCAGGCGTGGGAATGTTTTCAAGGCTGATGCCAGGCTCAGCTTTTGTTTTTACAAGTGCTTTCATGTTTGTTTCCTAAATAATATTTAATTTTTTACCAACTTTTTCGAATGCCGCAATCGCTTTATCTAAATGAGATTTTTCATGTGCTGCTGACATTTGAGTGCGTATTCGTGCTTGTCCTTGTGGCACGACTGGATACGAAAATCCAATGACATAAATACCCTCATTAAGGAGGTTGTCAGCCATTTGCTTGGCAAGCGCTGCATCGCCTAACATAACAGGTATAATAGGGTGTTCCCCCGGTATTAATTTAAATCCCAGTTTTTGCATGCCATTACGAAAATATAAACTATTTTCATGTAAACGCTTTGGCAGATCATGACTTTGTTCCAACATATCTAACACTTTGATGGATGTTGCCGCAATCACAGGCGCTAATGTATTCGAAAACAAATAAGGCCGAGAACGTTGTCGTAGCCACTCAATGACTTCACGTTTACCGCTTGTATAGCCACCTGAGGCGCCACCCAGTGCTTTCCCCAGTGTGCCAGTGATGATGTCGACTCTATCCATGACATGATGATATTCAGGTGTGCCTCGTCCATTTGCGCCCATAAATCCAACAGCATGAGAGTCATCTACCATTACCATTGCATGATATCGTTCCGCAAGATCACAAATAGCCGGTAAGTTGGCGATGATGCCATCCATAGAAAATACACCATCGGTTGCGATTATTCGAAAGCGAGAATTTTTTGCTTCTTCTAATTTTTGTTGTAGATCTTTCATGTCATTGTTGGCATAGCGAAACCGTTGTGCTTTGCAAAGACGTATACCATCAATAATGCTTGCATGATTTAACGCATCACTAATAATAGCGTCTTCAGGCCCTAACAATGTTTCAAATAATCCACCGTTTGCATCAAAACAGGAAGAATAGAGTATGGTGTCTTCCAGTTGTAAAAAATGACTAATACGTTTTTCTAGTTCTTTATGTACATCTTGCGTTCCACAAATAAAACGTACAGATGACATACCAAAGCCATGTTCTTCCACTGCTTTTTGTGCGGCAGCAATTAAATTTTTATTATTCGCTAATCCTAAATAATTGTTAGCACAAAAATTCAAAACGTCTGAACCATTTTCTACGGTGATTAACGCTTGTTGTTGAGAAGTGATGACACGTTCGTCTTTAAATAAACCGGTATTTTTAAGTGTTTGTAATTCACTGGAGAGAAAATCAAGAAATTCAGGTTGCATAATGTATCCTTAGTCAGATTTCAAGAATTATGAGATAGTTTATTTAATTACACAAGTTGTTAAATTACCTGCTACAATGCCTACGATTTTTTATGGATGAAAATGGAATTTCAAAATGGCATTGACTCGTAAATTACCTAATGAGCTACAGGATATTATACTTGACTGCTTGTTGTCTAATGGCTTGTTTTCACTAATAAAAACCTCAAAAGAGCTGAATGAGCGATCTGAGTTTGCGCTGATTTCAAGATCCGTCGCAACATCGGACAGTCGATTTTTGTTCAAACGTCTAAATGCATCGCATCCCTATCGATACCGGAACAAAGATCTTTTTGATGAACTAATTAGTTTGGCTGATCTAGCAACAAGTGCCAATGGAAAGATACGTGCTTTGCTTTATCTATACTGTTTAAGAATGTCATTTTTTCAAAATTACCTACATGGCAATGTAGATTTACATCAAGCCATTCAAAAACGCGCACACTATTGTATGAAAAGAACCATCTTAGATAATGTTGCAGCAATTTATTCATGTGAGCCAGATAACCCATTTAATATCATAAAATTCTTTGATGATTTGAAAACGAAATTATTATTTGGGTTATCTTTGCCGGATATTATGGGTATGCTTCCAAATCAAATTCAAGAACAAATGGTTGAATACTTATTATTTCCAACGATTCAATACGATAAAATTTCAATGATCTGCAAAGTGTTTTCGTGTGAGGAACGTTATTCAACGTCTGAGTATTTTGTTAAAGTATTAAGTGCGCCTCATAGAGAAGAATTAAAAAGAGAATTAATAAATCTTTTTAGAGTTCCCTTAGAGGAACGAAAATACTATTCGTATAAAGGCGTCACCGTTTTTTTATATTATTTACATGCTTTGTTGGGTGAGTCGCAGAGCTTAGAGGTGTTGCCATTACTATATGAGGCAGTTGATTACAATGGAAAAATAAAATATCTAGAAAAAATTTTCAATCCAATCTTCAAAACGCTCACGATGGAAAAAATTCATTCTCAACTGAATAATTTGCGGAATGAATTTTTAAATAGTGGGGGCGATGAAAAAAGTGCTCAGCTTTCAAAAATAGCGCATTTAATGACGTTTTTATCGGTACCTGATTTTTTGGAGTGTCTGACTAATCTGAATAGGCTGCATAGGTTAAACTATAGAGTTGAGAAAAATTTATCTTCTAAATACCATTTTATTAATTTTCTTTATCCCTATTTTTTAAAACACTCACAACATGCAGATATTAAGTCGGCTGCTATTGCGTCTATCAAAATATATTATTCATTAATCAATCCTAACGAGACACCTATGTTACTCGTTGGAAAGCTTGCTCAGTTATTTTTACCTGATTTCGATGATAGTCAAAAGCATGAAATTTTATTTGAAACCGCTGATCGGTTGGTGAATGCCTGTACGTTAATGACGAGAGACGAGGGCCCGTTAGAGGTTATACAAACTCTCGAATTTTTTTCACCTTATTTGTTGCCACAAGATTCATCATCGCTAGGATCAAGATTGAAAATATTGTTTAATGGGATGCCAGATAACATTTATATTTATCTACTCGAACATTTTGCTTCGCAGCTAGATAGTGCAGAAGTTTTATCGTGCGTGAATCGTTGGCTGGAGCAAGAACCTTTACTCGAAAAAAATAAAGCTCCAATGAAGTTATTTTCAAAAATTCTTCGTCACGAAGAATTCTTCCATGATAAGTTGCAACATGTAGAAGATAAACAAGTCTTGGCAAGATTGACCGAGCTCATTTGTCAGCACGGTCAGCCGTTGTCACCGTGGTCTGCTGAGCTGTTGTTAGAAAGAGTCGAATCGATTCTCGATTTGGAAGATTTAACTATTTTTAATGATAAAAAAAGTATTATGACTGTTTTTCAACAAGTATCGAAAGAGTCAATCGAAGCTTTTTTAATGAAGAGCTTTCGTTGGAAATTAAGGAGACCTGTTGATGATCAAGAATTTTATACAACCGCGTTGCTGGCGGGATTGTTTGATATCTATATAACGCTTGAAAGTGACTCATTCAAATTAGACAAAATGTTGTTTGAATATTGTGATCACTTAAATCTAAACTTTCTTGCAGAAGATGATCTGTTTGCCTGGGTACCTTTCAGAGAAAATCAAATCAAGCGCGATTGCTTTAAATTATCTGCGCTCGCTGAAATATTTGATATTCTGCCACTGTATGGAAAAGAAAAATTACTGGAGGGTTGTTTAAATGCTATTTTAATAAATCATACGACGGATATTGCTTTTCAGTATTTGTCTTTATTTAAAGAGCCAGGGAGTGTTGAGATGATTGTTCGGCATTTAGAGGATATACCTTTGTTAGTCATGGAAACAGAAAGTATCAGGAATAATATTAAAAATTATCTTAGTTTGCATTATGCGCCGCTAGAGGCTTTGTCAGTCGTTGAAGAAAACAATCTTAGTTTGTGACTTATCTAGAGCGAGCTGTCAAATAGCGAATAAAAACACAGGAATACCCGTCGTCCCGCGGACAAGCCGCGGGACGACGGTTTTTTTGTACTAGTAACTCCTGCGAATTCCCGAACTACGATCTTGCTTCTCAGGCGTCAGGCATTCAACACACTCTATACATAATTCCTTTAACTCTTGGTCCCTAGAATTATGCATGATGACGGGGTGTAGGTGTAGCAGTAATAAAATAAATCCCAGTACATTAGAGTAATCATCCTCAGGAATGTATACGTGCTCAAGTGCGACGTTGATGTTTTTTATTTCAGTCGCTAGCTTCGGATCATGCATATCAAGGACATCTAACGAATGCATAAGTTTTCTTTGTAATGTAGAATGCTCAGGACTGTCTGTCATAGGGTATCCCATGCTGTATTTTTCCGTAGTCGTCCATCCGCGAATATACTCGCGGACGTCATACTCTTTATTGAGTATATATCAGCTTTTGGAGTTTGCATGATGAATGCAACCATCCCTCCGCGCTTATATTGGTCATGCAGACGCGGCATGCTGGAACTTGATGTATTATTAGGTAATTTCCTTGCAGAAGCTTACCTGAAATTATCTATAAAAGACCAGGATTTATTTGTTAAATTATTAGATTGTAATGACCAAGAGCTGTTTGAATGGTTGACAGGACGCACTCAGTCAGCTCAACCAGAATTCACTAACCTTATTCATCAAATTCGTGAGCATGCAAAACATAGACATACATCTTAAGCCATCTTGGCAATTTATTTTTTTTATATTGCTCACATTGATTTGCAATGTAGGGATTATTTTTTATTTAACGATCTCATTTTGGATCAAAGTATTGCTGTTGTGTGTCGTGCTGGGTTATGGAGTGCGTGTCTTGTGGGATCGTGGTTATCTAAAAGGGCTAAACTCAATTCGCAACTTGTATTACAAAGATGATAGCTGGGAATTGCATTCGCAGTCCGGCGTTGCGACAGCGACTCTCTGTGGAGAGAGTACGATGACTACTTTTATCTCGGTGTTGCGTTTTCAGGATGTCATAACTAAAAAAAAGTATTCCTGTGTGATATTTCGAGATTCATTAGAGAGTGGACTATATAGGCGACTATTGGTTCAGTTGTTAATGGTCAAAAGAGAATAGTTGTGCAAAAAATGCATCAATTGCGCAAGTGTCTCTCTGTAAAATCCCATATGCGCTAACCTAAGTAGTTATCCCCCCTT
>JABDBD010000022.1 GCA_013288815.1 Gammaproteobacteria bacterium
CAAAAATTCCGGAGATTTTATGATTGAGTTGTATGGATCACCTACACCCAGTGCTCACACAATTGCGATTATGCTAGAAGAAATTAAAGCAAACTATTCTGTGTTTCCTGTTTCTAAAAACAATACTGAGCAACTGGAATTGGAATTTTTAAAGTCGACTCCGAATAGTATTTTTCCATTAATATTAGATCGTGATGGACCAAACAATAAATCATTTGTTATTTTCGAAACAGGGGCAATACTTTTATATTTGGCTGAAAAAAGTGGCAACCTTATGCCTAATACGCAATCTGACAAGTTTGATGTCTTGCAGTGGTTGCTATTTGAAAATTCAAAAATTGGGCCTACCTTGGGCAATACTAAGCATTTTATGTATCATGCTCCTGAAAGCGTACCTTACGCTATAAAACGGTTTAACAATGAAACCAAGCGTATTTTTTCAATTATTGAAAAACAATTATCTGAAAATGAATTTATCGCTGGCAGTTATTCTATTGCAGATATTGCGACGTTCCCATGGATAAAAGAATATGAACGTTTCGGAATGACAAGCGATCAGCTTCCCCATATTAACGCATGGTTAGACAAATTAAATGAACGCGAAGCAGTAAAAAAAGGGTTAGATGTGTTAGTCAGCATGAAAGAGTAACATAGGCTCTGCGAATAAATAACTCTTAGAGAGCCTTAATCTTTTTTAATATTTTTATCAATCGATCCTAATATGCCACGCAAAATATTTACTTCCATGACATCTGGTCTCGCTCTATAAAATAAGCGCCGCAATCGCACCATAAGCTGTCTAGGCGCTTCTATTTTTAAAAAGTCCAACTGAGTGAGCACTTTTTCTAAGTGCTCATAGAAACCTTCCATTTCTAACGAATTAGCAAATGGATAATCCCACTTTGCTGAAGAACTTTCTGAAAGTGAAAAAGCAACTTGTAACTCATATGCTATCACTTGAACAGCGGCTGCAAGATTTAAAGAGTTATATTCTGGATTACTCGGAATTTGAATATGATAATGACATTTGTGTAATTCATCATTTGTTAAACCCGACTGCTCGCGCCCAAAAAGAACAGCAATTTTTGTAGAAGCCGACTCGTCTTTTGCTTTTTCAGCAAACTGTCGTGGTGTCAACATTGGCCAAGGAATGGACCGAGAACGAGTGCTTGTCCCAACAACCAGACCACAGTCTGCTATCGCCGTCTCTAGATCAGGTACCACATGAGCTTGTATCAAGATATCCGCCGCATTAGACGCCATTTCTTCTGCTTTATCATGTGGAAATAATTTAGGTGCCACTAAATAAAGCTCAGACAAACCCATCGTTTTCATCGCTCGCGCAGCAGCACCGATATTGCCAGGATGTGATGTATTGACAAGAATGATCCGAATACTATTTAGCATATGTAATTCTCTTAAAATAATGCGCTCAGTGGGATTTTAAGCTAGACTAACCAATCGTTAAAAGAATAAACAAGGATTAACGATGCATTGCGAATTATCTCAGGAAAATTTAACGGTTGCTATGATTACTCGAAATGAAGAAAAAGCGATCGTGAAAGTTATTCAAGATATTCGTCATGCTGTCCCGCTAGCAGAAATACTCGTCGTTGATTCAAGCCAAGACCAAACTGCTGAACTAGCTCAACAAGCAGGAGCGCGCGTCATCAAACAATACCCACCTGAAGGTTATGGGCCAGCGATGTATAAAGCACTGACATCAGCAACCGGAAAAGTGATTGTTACATTAGACTGCGATAACACATATCCTGCAGAAAAAATCCCAGAGCTTGCTCGATACATACTGGAAGAAAATTATGATGTGGTCGATGCGTCGAGATTAAAAAACAAACCTGCCGCGATGAAGTGGATGAATTATATCGCAAACATTGGATTCGCCGCCCTAGCCTCGCTGTTATTCCAACGAAAAATAACCGACTTGCATAGCGGCATGAGAGCCTACCGCAAAACAATGATTCATGCTCTGCCCTGGAATGAAAAAGGGGCTGCCTTTCCCGTTGAGTTACTACTCAAACCTATTCGAAAAAACTATAGGCTCAAAGAAATTTTTATCAACTACAATGAACGAATTGGCAACAGTACCTTACAACCTCTACAAAGTGCATGGTGGACTTGGAAACGAATTTGGCATGCTCGTTTTTCTGGAGAAACCCAATGAAAGTCGGGATTTTAGGCGGTGGAATAACAGGTATTGCAATACAACATTTTCTTCGGCACCCTAGTGAAGTATTAGAAGCAGAGACAACACCAGGAGGCCTTTGCCGCACTTTTTTTAAAGATGGATTTGGTTATGATATTGGCGGTCATATTCTTTTCTCAAAACATGAAATAATCAATCAACTAGTTGAAAAATTACTAGGCGAAAATATTAATCACTGCAAGCGCAACAATAAAATTTATTATAACGGTCGATTTGTCAAATATCCCTTCGAAAATGGAATAGGCGCATTAGACAAGCATGAAGCTTATGACTGCCTGATTGATTACCTCAAAAATGATTTTGCAAAACCCACTAACTTAAAAGAATGGTGCTACTATACATTTGGCAAATCTATCGCAGAAAAATATTTGATTCCCTATAACGATAAAATATGGAATCTCTCATCTGAACAATTAAGTTTAGAATGGGTGGACCGCATTCCAAAACCGCCCGTAGATGACGTTGTAAAATCAGCAATGGGCATTGAGACTGAAGGTTATTTACATCAACTCTTTTTCAAATATCCAAAGATCGGCGGCATGGAAGCGCTCGTTCGCTGTTTGATTAAGCAAGAATCGAATGTGACGTGTAATTTTCGCGTAAAATCCATACGACGCATGAAACATGAGTGGGCAGTCTCTGACGGTCAGACAACAAAACATTACGATAAAATTATTGTTGCCTTCCCTATCCATGAAGCCATTCATTGTTTTGAAAATATCCCTTCGACTGTTAAAAGCGCCGTCGAAAATTTACGTTACAACACCATCAACATTGCTATGCTAGGCGTGAATAACGAATCCCTTTTGGATAAAAGCGCAATCTACATTCCAGATAGGGATGTCGTAACACATCGCATATGCTACATGGGTTATTTTAGCAAACAATTAATAAAACCCGGTACTTCATCGCTGATTGCTGAAATAACAACTAACCCTGGCGACACCATCCACGAACTCAGCAATGCGTCAATGATAGAAAAAGTCGCAAACGATTTAGACCGTATTAACTTAATTCAAAAACAAGATATCATCGTTTCCGATATCACCCGGATGAAATATGGTTATCCTGTTTATGATCTTAATTACACAAAAAATACTAAAATATTTAAAGAGTATTTCTCTTCAATCGATGTAACACTCTGTGGAAGATTCGCAGAGTTTGATTATATCAACAGTGATGAATGTTTAAGGCGAGCCATGGTACTGAGCACTCACTGGAATGAATCACTTCAAACCTAATTTTTTTCCCACAACAACAATACGAAAAGCAAATAGCGTTCGCCAACAATACGAAACCGCATACTCTATAGGATAAATAAAACGTTCGTACAGACGATAAAATGGAGAATCGATAATTGCTCTGCTCGAATTATTTTTATCAGATTTTTTAATCATTATTTTTTTTAAGATAGGCAAACATGCCCTAACTATAAATGGACTTAAGTCAGTATGACAAACAGCGCATCCCGCAGCAGCGACCAACTGTTTTGCTGTTTTAAATGTAAAGAAACGAATATGCGTGCGATCCATGACGCCCGTATCATCATATTCAAACTTTCCCCATAAAAAACTCAATCGATTTGACCATACAACCGCATTAGGCACTGAAATAATTACACGCCCATCTGATTTTAAAAATTGTAAATAAAAATTGAGGACTGAAAGTGGATCATACAAATGTTCCAAAACATCCGAAAAAACAATGTAGTCAAATTGTTTTGCTTTGATCTCTTCCTCTATTTTATCAAATGCAATCAAGTTTCTGACAATCACATTATCGATGCGTGATTGCGCTTTTGTCGCTGCAAACTCATTCTCTTCTACACCCCACACACAATATCCTTTTTTTTTGATTTCTAAAGATAGATTTGCTTGCCCGCATCCTACATCCAACACAGCTTGCTCAGCACTGAATGATTTGCTGATTGGAATTTGTTTCAGAACAGCAATATTAATTTCTTCTAAATAGGGATAATGTTTTTTGTTTAAATGAATCACTTTCTTATCTCCTTAGTTAAGCATACGTTGCCAGTTATTATCTTTATATTTCGGCTCAAGTAAATTTGACTTTACTTGTTCTGAAATAAACTCTAGACGATACGCCTCACTCGCATTCGATAGATAACTTCGACTGACAAGATGAATCATTTCATCCGGCTTTATTTTTTGGTTATCAATACTAATCACACTATTCTTTTTTGTATGCACCTTATAATTACCGTCAAATTTAATTTTCAGATTTTGATTACCTGCGGCAACTTGTGGAGCGTAGAGAAATATACTTCCCCAGAAATGTTGGTACTGAGTCGCCAAGTACTGATGAATTTCGGGTGGTAATGAATGAAAGCGATCATTATCAACGTATAGCTTGATAGGTGCATTTTTAATGGATTCGATAATCTGCTGAGTCGTCACTGGCACAAGATATAGCGAGCTTAACGTCACAACAGGATAGAGCTTATTGGATGGATGAAAAAGATAATCAACCGCTGGCGCTACAATATGCACCAATCCGGGAACGGGCTGTTCTACATCAAGAAGTAATGGCACGCCCGCAACATAACTATCACCTTTATTTAACAAATTATCCATTAGATAAATCATGGATTTTTGATAATGACCATTAGAGCTTCCCAGAAAATTCACAAACTGAATAAGAGAGAAAAGATTTCCTATCACAAAAAACAAACAGAACATGACGCCAATGAATGCATTGCGAATATCATCACCTATGTTTTCCATTAATGAAGCACACAATAAGAGAGGGACTAATGCAATCATCAAATAAACATCGGGAAAGGTAAATTTAAGAAATAAGAAAAATAACCCTGCTATATAAAAAAATGAAAAGCATATTATGAGTTTCTTATTAATTCTTGCTAATAAAAAAGAAAACTGAGCATTGTGGAGAGACGTGAAGAATTCTGCATACAGGAGAAAAAGAGCAGGAACAGCTGCCAGTGGATAATATGCAAAAGGTTGCTTACATGAAAAAACAAAAAACAATATCACTGACGCGTAAATAGCAATAAAAACATGTCTTTTAGCAGGCAGCATAAATAATCCAAACAAAGCAAATGGCCACAACAAAAAAAGTCCTGGATTATTCGTAATAATAAAATTCCAAAAATACGTTCGTATCCCCGTATACCAATCTACTGATGAAATAATGTAAGCCTCGTAAAACACACTATGCAATACAATTTTCAGGCTAGAAAAATAAGACCAAAACAGAATATAAGCCGACACAATTATTATGGTAGAGAAATTAAATACTAAAATATTTTTAATCAATCTCCATGTGCGCTCATTGACAAGCCAACACCCAGCCAGGCCGGCATTCATTGCAATAAAATACCAAATCGCTTTTTGACAAACTAGAAATCCCAACCCAAGAACGATTCCCGCTAAAAAATAATTTTCTTCGAATACAAACATCACACTGATCAAGCATAACCAATATGCCAACAAGTCAACACGTATATCCGATGAATAGCTGAGAAATATTTGTGTAAAAACAATTAATGTCACACTAAGTAAAATAGCCGTTGAAGAAAAAAATTTTCTTAACCAGCATGTGGTGCTCAGTAAAAAAATAACATTAATGAGCGTTAGCCAATACTTGATAAAAAAGATTGGTTTAAGCAAGCCATAGGAAAAATTTAACGGGACAAGAAAAATATAATAACCCAATACCGTTTTATAAGGAGCAAAGTCTCGGTAAGGAAGCAGAGTTTTATAGTGATACGTGTGGTAAGCAAGCCAAAAGTCATCGATGGACAGTGTGGCATAAGGAATATAAAAAAATTGTATGACTAGAAAAACAAAACATATCGCAGCTATACACCCAAAATAATATTTTCTTGATTCTTTGAAAAGTTTGTCAGATCCAGATAAGGCCAGTGGCACAGTCATCTCCCTTTCACTATGTTTAGCACTCACTCTAGTACCGTTTCCATTTAATTTTGACCGGTTGCGCTCAGATTGCGTTTAGATTTGAGCGATTAGTCTTTCAAAAAAGCGGAGGGCTAGCTCCGCTAACTCGAGCATTTTTTGAAAGACTAATCGCTCAAAGATAAATGCAAGATGAGATGCAACCGGTCAAAATTAAATGGAAACGGTACTAGTAAGCAATAAGCAAATAAAACAACCTACTTTTTAACTGCCGAATTTAGGATAGTGCCCCCTGTTACCATGCATTTCAAGAGCTGGCCAAAAAATTAATTTTCACTAAACTCCAATCTTTGCTATAGTTAACCTCCTAATTTTGAAACCTGTTCTATAAAAATACTATGAAAGATCCTTTTGTTAACATAGCCGTACGTGCAGCGCGTGCCGCTGGCAATACCATTATTCGCGCACTTGATCGCTTAGATACAGTACATATCAGCGAAAAGCGACCGCACGACTACGTGACTGACATTGATCAACAAGCAGAGCGCGATATTGTTGCTATTATCCGCAAAACCTACCCAAATCACGGCATCATTGGTGAAGAAGGGGCTGAAGTTCAAGGTGATGAATATACTTGGATAATTGACCCCTTAGACGGTACCCGAAATTTTATACATGGTGTTCCTCATTTTGCTGTTTCCATTGCCGTCATGCGCAAGGGCAGAATTGAGCAAGGTGTTATTTATGACCCTGTTCGCCAAGAACTCTTTACCGCTAGCCGCGGAAAAGGCGCCCAGTTAAACGACAGGCGAATTCGCGTTAGCAAACGCACAATTCCTGACCAGTGCCTACTGGCAACCGGCTCACCCCACACTACCTCTTCTGATGAAAAAAGTGCCTATATGGACTCTCTTTTATCCGTATTAGAAACTTGCAAAGATATACGACGTGGAGGATCAGCCGCCCTAGATTTAGCCTATGTTGCTTGCGGAAGATTCGATGGCTTCTGGGAAATGGGGCTAAAAATTTGGGATATAGCAGCAGGTGTTCTACTCATCAAGGAGGCGGGCGGATTAGTTTCCGACTTCAAAGGCGGTGAAGACTTTCTGAAAACAGGCCATATCGTGGCTGCCAATCCTAAGATCTTAAAATTCTTATTAAAAAATATAAAATAAAGAGGTTGTTGGCCAAATTAAAGTGCCAGCTTAAAATAGTCATAGATTTCAGGTAGCAGCTATCTAACCCTCTTCACTACACTAAGCCATTCGTTTAGTTGATCCACTGAGAAGATAATTTTTTAAGTAATTGCGGTAAACTAATAGGCTGTAATTCTTGCCTCAATTGATTTAATACGGCCAGTTTCATTTCATTATTTAACATAAATTGGCCTTATTTCGAATAATACGGCCACACTTTCAAAGTTTTTTGGCCGTATTTAAAGAATACGGCCATTTTGGATTATTTAACCTCAGTTATGGATAAGAACCCAGTTAAAGCAAGTATTTTAGCCGAAGACAAGGCGAAATCTTGAAAAAAATACGCGTGTAGTTATTCTACATAAGTGTTTTTTTCAAGATTTCAACGCAGTATTCGGCTGAAAGACGCTGCTTTAACTGGGTTCTTATCCATAACTGAGGTTATTTAACCTCACTCTGAATAGTCTCATTTATCAACGGCCTTCTTTCAAACCACGGCATCGCTTTTTCGAGCTGAGCAGCAAGCTGGAAAAGTATTTCTTCAGCGCCGATCTTAGCTGCAAATTGTATTCCTATAGGTAAGCCTTGTTTACCTTGATATAAAGGCGCAGACATGGCTGGTTGACCGCTAATATTAAAAATAGGAGTAAATGGAATATTGGCAAAATTCTTTATTGAGCCATACTCCATTGCTTTTTTTATCAATGGCGAGAGAGGAACATGCGTTAACACTTCTAATATCGCATTCTCAAACATATCTAGCTTTAATTGTCCTATTCGCGGAGGCTCCACTCCCATTGTCGGTATCATTAACACATCATAATCTTGAAAAAATTCTGCCATATGGCGTGCAGCATTTTCTAAAACTTCTCTAGCCCAAGCAAAGTCAGACGCTTTCATTTTGTGGCCAATACAGCTGAGTATCTCAGTTTGGATTTCTAATTCACTATGCTTAGGCTTATGCCCCATTGTCTCAGTCAATCGCTTGAGTGTAGCTGCAATCTCGCCTGCTAATACCGTTGTATATGCTATTGCAACATCATGACTGTTAATGGTCAACGTAACAGGTTCTACAACATGCCCCAAGTCCTGACACAGCAAACCTGCCTTATGCAAATGATGAATATATTCTTCACTCACTGTGCCTGCAAAAAAAGGTTGTTCACTCAAGGCAATTTGTAATTTCCCGGGAGATTTATTTAAGCATTCTCGATAAGACCCTGTTGGCGCGGGCAATGCAATAGATGAGCCTATCTCTGGACCTGCCAACACATCCAACATGGCCGCGCTATCGCGCACACTACGTGTTAGTACATGCTCAACCACCATGGCTTCCCACGTTCGCATTATGCTTGACCCTGAAGGATTGCGTCCACGACTAGGCTTAAAACCAAATAAACCGCAATAAGATGCAGGTATGCGTATAGAACCACCGCCATCATTTCCATGTGCCATAGGAACCATACCTGCAGCAACAGCAGCGGCAGAACCTCCACTAGAACCACCAGGGGAACGCGAAATATCCCAAGGATTATGTGCAGGCCCCCACAGAACAGATTCTGTAACAGGACTCAAACCAAATTCGGGAACATTTGTTTTTCCAAAAATAATTAATCCACTTTTTTTGAAGCGACTAACTAGCTCGCTATCTTTATCAGGCTTCCAAGAATGCGTAAATCGACTGCCAGAACTTAATGGCTCACCTGCATAATCTGCCAACAAGTCTTTTAATAAAAAAGGGACGCCTTGAAAAATCCCTTCTACAGGACCATGACTAATTGTTTGTTTGGCTTGTTCGTAGAAAGTATGAATCACAGCATTTAGCTTAGGATTGTAAGTGTCAACTCTCTCAATCGCCGCCTCTAATAATTCAGCTGGTGAGACTACCCCTCGCTGAACTAAGGCTGCCAGTCCTAAGCCGTCAAATGATTCATATTCAGGAAATGTTCTCATGTCAATAGGATGTCGGCTTATGCGAAAACACATTAACACTTTCAGACTTACTAGAATCTAACATAGACATCTTGCGAGAAAACATACCGTTAGGAGAATTTAAATTTTTTGATGAAAAATATTCGGTTCTTATTTCTATCCGCGACGTATGCTCAATCGTTTTTGGAGTCGGATTGTTATGATAACCTTTTTGTAACACATAGCGATGTAATATATCTGCATTTCGAATAGCGTCAAAAAACTGTTCCTCATTCAGGATAAAAGCGGGTCTATCCAATCGAATCCTCGCTAAAATACGATGAATTTCCTCAGAAATGCGACAAGGATCTTGTGTTGAAAACACTTGAGAATAATTTTTAAAAATTTCCAGCAGTAAAATAAGCTGTCCAGTCCACTTGACGCCAGTGGCACATTGGAAAAGAATGTGTTCCGACATTCCCGCAAGCTGCCACAAAATATCCTTGAGCACATTAGAATGATCATCTTTTAGCTGAATAGTGTCACCGTCTTCCAAATCGATGACAATAATATTAATCTGTTTATAATAATGCGCACCCATATCAACTGGCCGCATATTTTCTAAATCTGTTTCATTGAACCGAATGAATAATTGTGATTGATAAATATTGTCTTGAAGAGTAATTATTTTTTCTACGCTAATTTGATACGGACCTATCGTTCCAGATCCTTCTTGTAAGCATAATTCATTGAATCCATCAGCAGCAGCATCACTATATACTGAATTTTGGTTAACTGAAACAATATAACTAAGATTAGCATGTGGATTGTACGCAATATCATGAAAAAAAGAAGTCATTTGATGTCCTTTAGGAGAACATCCAGAAAGTAAATTACTCTTCGCAATGTGATTCATGTCATGTCGAAAACAATCTTCTTTCATTAAAGACAGAGGAGTTTCAGCATCATGCTTTAAAACTAAAGAACTATGTATTTGTTTGAACTTTTCTACACTCTCTAATCCTGTCACAAAGTTGTTTTTAGCTTCACTAATAACTCTTGCAATTAAAGATCCATACAAAGGTAATGGCGGACGTGTCGCCGTAACTTCATGTCGCTGCTGCCTATCTTTCATTGAAAATCGTAACCTCTCAGAACAAACAATTTGTTAGGGTCTATCATCTAATTCTTCCTTTGGTGTCGGAAGCAAATTCTGTCTCGTCAAGCCCAATGATAACGCCAACGATCCCGCGATATAGATAGATGAATAGGTACCAATAATAATTCCGATAATTAATGCCAAAGCAAAACCTTCTAACATGCTGCCGCCCAAGAAAAACAAGGCAAACACGACCATTAATGTTAATGCGGAAGTCATAATAGTACGTGAAAGCGTTTGATTTGTTGCTTGATTTACCACTTCGACAGGAGTTGCCTTGCGTAATTTACGAAAGTTTTCTCGCACTCTATCAAATATGACAATCGTATCATTCAATGAATATCCAATAACAGTCAGCACAGCAGCCAACGCAATCAAATTAAACTCGATATGAAAAAATGAAAAAATACCCAGAATTAAAACCGGATCATGAATTAATGCAACAGTAGAACCAATTGCAAATCGGAACTCAAAACGCAAGGCAATGTAGATCATCGTGCCTAGCAATGCGATAACAATCGCCAACGCACCTTTTGTAGCAAGCTCTTGGCCAACTTGGGGGCCAATATAATCAACTTGTTGAACAGTCGCATCAGGTAATACTTGACGCACCTGACTCACAAGCTCATCCTGAATTGATTTAGCACCCGCCTTATTTTCAGCAGAATTATCTTTAGAATGTTTCGGAACTAAACTGATTAACACATCTCTTGAGGTACCATAACTAATCACAACTGCTTCATTATATCCAGATTTTTGAAGATCCATTCGAATTTGATTTACATTTGCTTCTCTGGGAAAACTCAGTTGGATTTGAGTTCCACCCGTAAAATCCAAACCCCAATTTAATCCATTCATCAGTAAGGAAATAATCGATAATAAAAATAAAATTGCAGATGCAATAGCAGCTCGCTTACGCTGAGCCATAAAATCGATTTGTGTATTTTGCTTAAAAAATTCCATGTTTGTTTATCCTACATTTAATAGTATTACATCCCAATCGAAATCTTTTTCACAACTCTACCGCCATACATCCAGTTGACAATAGCACGTGTACCTGTAATCGCAGTAAACATTGAAGTTATCAAGCCGATAGTCAACGTGACAGCAAAACCTTTCACAGGGCCTGAACCTAAACTAAATAACACGACAGCAACAATTAATGTTGTCACATTCGCATCAACAATCGTACTAAATGCTCTTTCATAACCGGCATGAATACTGGCTTGGACACCCATGCTGTTGCGTAGCTCTTCGCGTATACGCTCGAAAATCAATACATTTGCGTCGACCGCCATACCCACTGTTAACACGATACCGGCAATACCAGGCAAAGTAAGCGTTGCTCCTAAGAGCGATAACATCGCCACGATTAAAACAAGATTCATTGCCAATGCTAAATCAGCAATTAAGCCCATTAATCGATAGTAAAGCGCCATAAAGAGGACAACTAAACTAAATCCAACAACAACAGAAAGAACACCCATGTGAATATTTTGCTTACCTAATGTCGGGCCCACTGATCTCTCTGCTAAGTACGTCACTGTTGCTGGCAAAGCACCTGCGCGCAACAGCAATGCTAACGTCCTTGCTTCCTCTTGGCTCGTCAATCCTGTAATTTGGAAACTATTTCCGAGTGCACTTTGAATCGTAGCAACACTGATAACACGCTTATCTGTGCGATACGTAATAACATTTTGTCCGTTTACATTTTTAGTGTCTGACTTCACTTCGACAAATAACACAGCCATAGGCTTGCCAATATTATCTGCCGTCGTTTTCGTAAATAAACTTTCACCGCCACCACCTAAACGAACATTCACAGAGGCTCTTCCATCATCACCAAATCCAGAGGTGGCACTGGTGATTGAAGAACCGCGTAATATGATTTCATTTTTTAATAATACGGGTCGCCCCTCATCCCTATAAAGATGCGTATTGGGAGGCGCAACGCCAGCCATCGCAGAACTAAGATCATGTTCGGTATCCACCATATGAAATTCTAAGGTAGCTGTTTTTCCCAAAATATTCTTAGCTTCTGTTGTATTTTGCACTCCAGGCAAATCAACAGACACTCGGCTTGCGCCTTGTTGCTGAACGACTGCCTCAGAAACACCTAGTTCATTAACGCGATTGCGCAATGTATTCATTTCTTGATCCATGATGTCCTGATGAGATCGTTGCAAGGCAACTGGATCTAAAGAACCTTTCATGACAAATGAATTAGCATCTGTATTCTTAACCCAAACAAAATCCGTAAACCGAGACTGTATTTCAGAATACGCTTTATCTAATGCATCAAGCGAACGAAAATCTAGCACAATGTTGTTTTCACTATCATGCACAAGACCTGAGTAGCGTATATGATTATCCCGCAAGAGCTGCGCAATACTACGCATGTCACCATCTGCTTTTTGTTTTACGACAGAGTCTACATCAACTTGCAACAAGAAATGCACGCCTCCACGCAAATCTAAACCCAACTTCATGGGTGTTGCACCCAATGATTTTAACCAGTTTGGTGTTGCCGGCGCTAAATTGAGTGCGACCAAATAATCTTCGCCCAAAGTCTGTTGAATAATTTCTTTTGCTTTTAATTGTTCATCCGTAGAAGAAAAACGAATCAGCAAATTTTGATTATCCATTTGCAAATTATCATATTTAATTTTTGCAGTTTGGAGTGTTTGCTTAATGAGATTTACTTTATTTTGATCTACTACGACAGCCGCATTTGTGCCAGAGACCTGCACGGCAGGATCTTCTCCATACACATTTGGCAATGCATAAATAAATGCAATCAGCACAACAACAAAGACTAATAAATTTTTCCACCAAGGATACCGATTTAGAATCATACGTTTCTTCCATGTACTTTTTTAAAATTATGCCTATTGAATAGATTTGAGGGTTCCCTTAGGCAACACATTCACTATTGATGACTTTTGCATCGTCATTTCAGTTGCTTCTGACACAGCTAAGACGATGTAATTTTCATTCAGCTTACTTATTTTACCCACTATTCCACCCGCGGTGACGACTTCATCACCCTTCGCTAGAGAAGCCAGCATTTCTCTCAGTTCTTTTGCACGCTTATTTTGTGGGCGCCAAACAGTGACGTATACGAATAAAATAAATAAAACGAGGAAAAAAGGTAAAAAAAGATTGGGTTGTTGTGGGGCACCTGCTCCAACACCGTCCGCATAAGCATTTGTGACAAAGCTACTTAACAAGCCTGCAATGATGTTCATTTATTATCCCTACACTCAAAATTAAAGTTACCTAATTTACCTTTTTAGTAGGCTACACGCAAATTTTAAAAACTCAGCTTACGTAATAAGCACCCACGGCCGTCATCGCGAAGCTGCGAAGCGCTTAGCCGTGGCGACCCAGATTCACTTAACACTCCTGGATTGCCACGGCTAAGCGCTTCGCAGCCTCGCAAAGACGAGTTCTTCCTTAAGTATATGGGCGAAAAAGAGCAACCGTGTAATATGAATTAAAAAACTTAACTTTTGCGAGTGATAAACATGGCATCACCATAACTATAGAAACGATAACGATGCTGCACTGCTTCCTGATAGGCTTTCATAATTGAAGAATAGCCGCCAAATGCAGACACCAGCATGAGCAAGCTAGAGCCAGGGACATGTAAGTTCGTTATTAGCGCATCGACACAATTAAATTGAAAGCCAGGATAAATAAAAATATCGGTATTTCCATAATAAGGTTGAATTTCGCCGCCGCGACTTGCTGTTTCTAAACTGCGCGAAGAAGTGGTTCCTACTGCAATCACTCGTCCGCCTTGGGATTTTGTTTGCTTTATTTGCTCACATAACGTTTCAGAAACCTCGATATATTCAGGATGCATACGGTGCTGCTCAATTTGCTCTACTCTGACAGGAGCAAATGTTCCTGCACCAACATGTAGTGTGAGATAACCAAAGTTAACTCCTTTCTTCGATAATGCAGACAATATTTCATCGTCAAAATGTAACCCTGCCGTAGGAGCTGCAACAGAACCTTTGTGTTTTGCATAAACTGTTTGATAACGCTCTTTATCACTTTCTTCTGGCTCACGCTGGAAATACATAGGCAAAGGAATTTGCCCAATGGATTCTATGACTTCTAGCACTGCTCGCTCATCTAAACAGCGTAATAAAAATAAATCATCTTGACGTCCTAAAACCTCAAACTGAATATTATGTTGAAATAGCAAATAGGTCTGTGGGCGCAAAGCCTTACTGGCGCGAACGTGAGCCAATACTTTATGTTGATCCAGAATGCGCTCTACCAAAACTTCTACACGTCCTCCAGATTCTTTATGTCCTCTGAGACGAGCGGGAATCACACGGGTATTATTGAAAACCAATAAATCATTAGGCTCAATTAACCTAACCAGGTCAGTAAATAGACTATGAGTAATACGTCCTGAGTTTCCCTCAAGGCACAAAAGACGACTACCGCTGCGCTCAGCAAGAGGATACCGCGCAATTAACTCAGTCGGCAGATCATATTGAAAATCACTTAATAACATGAATACACACTTATTTTAAGTTTCAAACCATCCTTAACTAAGGTATCTCCATGTACTGCTAGCGGTGAATTGTGCCAAATTTATGGGCAAAATTCAACTTAAAGTCTCAGACCGGGATAGCATAACTGAGGTTAAATAACTACCTCAGGCGAAAGAAACTCTACACATATCAATTAAACTACTGGGAAAAAGGCCGAATACTAAAACAAATAAACCATTCACTGTCGTGACTGCTAGCATATTTGGTGAAACAGTAAATCGTGATTCATCAAGACCTTCAGCAGGCTCTTCAAAATACATTAACATCACCATACGTAAATAGTAGTACGCACCCACAATAGCAAATAACAATGCTAATGCGGCAAGCCATACCAAATGAGCTTCGACTAATGCTTCTAATAAACCAAGCTTAGCAAAAAACCCTACTGTAGGTGGAATGCCAGCCATTGAGAACATTAACAATAACATCATAAACGCGAGCCATGGGTTGCGCGCATTGAGTCCGCGGTAATCGTTGAGCTGATCGAACTCAAGACCCTTTTTACTTAAGATGGCAATGATCGCAAATGCGCCCGCAGCAACGATAGTGTATGTAGCGACGTAAAAAATAGCAGCAGAATAACCTTCTGCAGAATTTGGGCCTGCAATAATACCTAACAACATATACCCTATATGTGCGATAGAGGAATACGCTAACATACGTTTAAGATTAGTTTGTGCAATCGCCAATAAGTTTCCAAAAAACATCGATAGCACAGCAACAACAATTAAAACGTGCTCCCACTGTATTTGTAAATTTGGCATTGCTTCAACCAAAATACGGATAGTAATTCCAAACGCTGCAATTTTAGGTGCGCTTGCGATAAAGAGTGTCATGTTTGTCGATGCGCCTTGATACACATCCGGAACCCACATATGAAATGGCACAGCACCAAACTTAAATAGTAATCCCACTAAAATGAAAACCAATCCGAACAATTCGACCATCTGTTGTGTGGATGAAAGCCCTTCTCGATTTGCAATTTCCAATATTTGAATGGAACCTGTTGCACCATACACCATAGAAATTCCATACAATAATAATCCAGAGGCTAATGCGCCCATCACAAAATATTTCATTGCAGCTTCGGTAGCTTGTGAAGAATCTTTTTGCATCGCGACCATAGCGTACAAAGCAAGCGACAGTAATTCTAAGCCTAAGTAAATCGTTAAAAAACTATAGGCAGAACACATAATTAACATACCGAGCACAGCTAACAATCCTAAAACATAATATTCGCCAAATGCAATTTTTCGAGCCTGAATATATTCACGCGAATAAGCAAAGACAAAAAAACTGATCAAACAGACAAATATTTTTAGCAACATCGATAATTTATCGATAATGTAATTTCCGCTAAACGTAATGATGGGACTAGGATAGTTAAAAAATTGTGAAATAGACATGAAGAACGTAATAACGACAGTCGCTTGAACTAAAATATACGTCACCAATCGTAACCGTGCAGGTAAAAAAACATCGGTCAATAAAGCCAATGTGATCATGCACAACATAAAAATTTCAGGTAGAGCAACTGAAAAAATTGGCATTGCAAAATTCATATCTCTTTTCCTTTAAATAGCAGCAACGCCTGGCAGACTCAAGGCTAGTATATGCCCGACCGTCACATGCAACACATCTAAAACAGGTTTCGGATAAAGCCCCAAGAAAAAAACACCAACCGCTAATAAAATATAATTTGTTTTTTCAAGCCAAGTAATGTCTTCAAACTCCGCTACATACTCGTTCGCAACAGGCCCAAAAAACACACGCTTATACATCCATAAAGTATATGATGCAGCAAGAATTAAAGTGGTCGCTGCAATGAGAGCTACCCAAAAATGCGCTTGGAAAGCACTCATAATCACCATAAACTCACCCACAAATCCCGCCGTTCCCGGCAGGCCAATGTTCGACATGGCAAAAAGCATAAAAAAGGCTGCAAAAATCGGCATAGTTGTTGCGATACCACCGTAGTCTTTGATTAGACGACTATGATTAAAAAATCGGTCAGCTAACATCCCTACACCCAAAAACATGGCTCCCGAACCAAACGCGTGAGCAATCATTTGAATAACAGCGCCTTCTAAACTCATATAAGCATCTTGAACAGCAATGGAATGTTTATAAATATCATAAATCATAAAACACCCAAGCGTCGCAAATCCCATATGCGCAATCGAAGAATACGCAATTAATTTTTTCATATCCGTTTGAACAATCGCGACCAAACCAATATAGACAATAGCAATTAACGATAATGTAATCATAAACCAAGCTAATTGCTGACAGGCTAATGGCACAATAGGCATGCTGAACCGTAGGAATCCATAAATTCCTAACTTCAGCATCAACGCTGCCAAAACAACAGACCCGCCTGATGGTGCTTCAGTATGCGCATCAGGCAACCATGTGTGGACAGGCCACATAGGAACTTTTACAGCAAACGCTAAAAAGAAAGCAAAAAATAATAATTCTTGTATATGTAGACTGAGATTACTTAAACCATAAAATTTTTGAATTTCAAATGTGCCTGTTAAATTATATAAATATAACAATGCAATCAACATCAAAATTGAGCCTAAAAATGTATATAAGAAAAATTTAATCGACGCATATGATCGATTTGAACTTCCCCACATACCGATACTTAAATACATGGGAATCAACATCCCTTCCCAAAACACATAAAACAAAATAGCATCGGTTGCAGCAAAAACACCTATCATCATTCCTTGCATTGTTAAGAACGTTGCCATGTACTGTGCAATACGCACTTTAATTGCTTGGCATCCTGCTAAAATAACGAGTAATCCCGTAAAATTGGTGAGTATAATCATTGCTAATGAAATACCATCTACGCCAACAGCATAATGAATTTTGTAAACACGAATCCATAATGCATTTTCTTGAAATTGCATGGCATAACTTGACGTATCAAAATTCAAATATAACGGTATGCATAAAAGAAGATTGATGACACTAATAATCACCGCAATTGAGCGTGAAAACTTGGCATTCTTATCTCCACCGGTCATGAGTGCCAGCACTGCACCAACAACTGGGAGCCAAATTAAAATTGACAACAAAGGGAGATGTGAAAACATAAATCAAGATCCTAGCAATAACCAACCGAGAAAAATAAGTAATCCACCAATCATTACTAATGCATAATGATATATATAACCGGACTGCAGATGTCTTGAGACACGTGCAAACCATTGGATTAGCCGACCAGAACCATTCACAAAAATTCCATCAATCAAGATCAAATCACTGATCTTATAAAAAAAAGTACCTAATCGCCGCGTTCCATGCACAAATACAAGTTGATTGAAATCATCAAACCCATATTTTTGAACCATGATGGAATACAACAACGCAAACTGTTTCTTCAATTTTTCGGCGAGTGAAGGCTTGTATAAATTGAATATCCAGGCCACTACAATGCCCATAAATGCTAACCATAAGGGTAGACTCTGCCCAGCTTCTAATGCCATATTTTTAGCACCATGAAAATGCACGGCTAATTGGGATAACACATCGTGTGCAGGCAACACAAAAATACTATCACCTAACAAACGCGGCTTCATGAATAACATAGGTCCCACTAACATTCCGCCAGCAAAGATACTAGGCACTGCTAAAGCAATCAAAGGAATGAGAACAACCCAACGCGATTCATGTACATGCTTTTTGGTTTCAGCATCAAGCCGCATGTCGCCATGAAACGTTAAGAACAATGCTCGAAAAATATAAAGCGGTGTAATGAATGCGCCCGCCAACACACAGGCATAAGCAAACTTAGCTCCAGGGATTGTAGACAAATGTACCGCTTCAATAATCGCATCTTTGGAATAAAACCCTGCGAAGGGTGGAATCGCCGCTAATGCCAATGCTCCAATAACAAATGTTAAATAGGTAATCGGCATAACGCGAGCCAAGCCGCCCATTTTTCGCATATCTTGTTCATGATGCAGCGCAATAATCACAGATCCTGCCGCCAAGAAAAGTAATGCTTTGAAAAATGCGTGTGTGACTAAATGAAAAATAGCTGCATCATATGCAGATGCACCTAAAGCAACTGTCATATAACCTAATTGGGATAGCGTTGAATAAGCGATCACACGTTTAATATCATGATGAAAAACCGCTAAAATTCCCATGAAAAAACACGTAATCGAGCCAATCACTAAAATAAAACTTAATGTCGCTGTGGAATATTCAAATAAGGGTGACATGCGTGCCACCATGTAAATTCCAGCTGTCACCATGGTTGCTGCATGGATCAATGCAGAAATCGGCGTTGGACCTTCCATGGATTCTGGTAACCACACATGTAATGGCACTTGCGCTGACTTTGCCATTGCCCCTATAAATAATAATACGCAAACGACAGAGATAGCTGGCGGAGTCACCGTAGGAAAAATTTTAATGGTTTTATCAAGCACTAAATTAACATGCGTGAATACATAATGATAATCTAACTGGCCAAAAATCATGACAATCGCTGCAATCGCCAAAACAAAAGCAACATCTCCCACTCGATTCACTAAAAAAGCTTTTAAGCTACCAAAAACAGCCGATTCTCGATTGAACCAAAATCCAATCAAGAGATACGAAACCAATCCCACACCTTCCCATCCAAAGAATAACAACAAGAAGTTATTCGCTAATACTAATGTCAACATGGCAAATGTGAATAATGAAACATAGCTAAAAAACCGTTGATAACCCGGATCATCTGCCATGTAACCAATGGTATAGATGTGCACCATGAGCGAAACAAATGTAACAATAAAAATTAATGTTGCGCTTAAGCGATCGACTAACAATCCAACATCAAATTTGAAAGTACCGGAACTCACCCATTGATAGACAACACCCTGAACGGTTGGATAACCTTCTAATACAATTTTTTTAAACACGTAACAGGACAATAAAAAAGAAATACCGACTAATAAAATAGTCACGCAATGCGTTGCTGCCCTACCAATTTGTTTTCCCAGCAAGCCAGCGACAACAGAACCCGCTAAGGGTAACAACATAATAGTCAGTGCAATTGATAATAGATAATTGTCCACACCGTTATCCTTTTAATAAATCCAACTCTTGCACCTCAAGCGTGCCTCTCTTACGAAAGAGCACTACCATAATGGCTAAACCAATGGCTGCTTCAGCTGCAGCAATCGTTAAAATAAAAAAGACAAATACTTGGCCAGCTAAATTATTCAAGAAATAAGAAAAAGCGATAAAATTCGTATTCACTGCCAATAAAATTAATTCAATCGACATTAAGACAACGATAATGTTCTTGCGATTTATCAAAATTCCCGCAATACCAATTCCAAATAAAAGAGCAGCTACGATTAAAAATTCTGAAAGAGATACCATATTTATTGCCCCTTTCTGGTTGAGTTTATTTTTGGTTCTGATGGCATGTTCACCAAACGCATACGATCTTTAGGTGAGACAGCAATTTGTTGGCTGACACGTTGCGATTTATGTTTTTTAGGATATTGTCTATGCGTCAGCGTAATTGCAGCAACAATCGCTGTTAATAAAACGATAGCAGCAATCTCAAAAGGAAATGCATAATGAGTATAAAGCAACAAACCCAAACTAGCTGTATTACTAAAATCTGCTGGAGTAGCCGGCGGTAGAGGCATTTGGATCAAACCAAAACGTTGCGGCCCTACTACCATAATCGCTAATCCGGTGACGGATAAGACTATCAACACACTGATTGGTAGATAGCGCACAAAACCTTCTCGTAGGTTGAGCCGCGTCACACTTAACATCATCACCACAAATAAAAATAATGTCATCACCGCACCTACGTATACCAACACTAGCGTTAGCGCGAGAAATTCTGCGTGTAATAACATCCATAAACCAGCCATGCAAAAAAACGTTAGCACCAAAAATAACGCCCCGCGCACAGGATTGCTGGAGATGACAACCATCAATGCTGAGAACACAGCCAGCGATGAAAATAGATAAAATATTATTTGTAGTACGGTCATTGTTTGCCTTTTGTTTAGTTGTACTTAAATCTTTATTATCCTTGTCGCTCGCGATGCATTGTTGCTTAAATAAATTTCTGGTTTTTATCCCCTCTCCCCTTGTGGGAGAGGGTAGGGTGAGGGGTGCTTTTAGCACAAAAACACCCCTCATCCGCCCTCCGGGCACCTTCTCCCACAAGGGGAGAAGGGAAAAACCTTCGGTGAAATGACATGATTAACTACCGATAAGGCGCATCCTCAGCCCTCGCCTTCGCAATCTGCGCTTCATATTTATCGCCAATCGCCAATAATTTTTCTTTTGTTAAAATATTTTCGCCACGATTTTCCATGTGATAATCATGAGAACCTGTGAGCACGATCGCATCAACCGGACACGCTTCTTCACAAAAACCACAATAAACACATTTAAATAAATCAATATCATAAAGAGTAGTACGTCGAGAACCATCAGTGCGTGGCTCAGCCTCGATGGTAATCGCTAATGCAGGACACACTGCTTCACATAATTTACATGCAATACAACGTTCTTCACCATTAGGATATCGTCGTTGTGCGTGTATACCACGAAATCGCGGCGAAACTGGCGTTTTTTCTTCAGGATATTGTATTGTCACCTTTCGTGAGAAAAAGTATCGGCCAGTGAGCTTTAATCCTATGATTAATTCCCACAACGAAAAACTTTTTAGGAGTTGCATTAAACGTTTCATAAAATCTCCTAAACGAACCAAGGTGCCAATTTTAATTGAATAGCAAAACTAATTACCACAATCCACACCAACGTCACTGGGATCAAAATTTTCCAACCTAACCGCATAATTTGATCGTAGCGATAGCGTGGAAAGGTTGCGCGCACCCACAAATAAAAAAAGATAAAAATAGCTATTTTACCAAACAACCAGACAACACCTGGCACGCCTGCAAACATAGATTCTAACAATGGAATACCTTGGAAAGGCGAAAGCCATCCGCCTAAAAACATAATGGAAATTAACGCAGAAATTAAAATCATGCTGGCATATTCAGCCAAGAAAAATAAAGCAAATGCAGTACCAGAATATTCTACGTGAAAACCAGCAACAATTTCCGTTTCACCTTCTGCAACATCAAAAGGTGCTCGATTAGTTTCTGCAACGCCTGAAATCCAATAGACGATAAACAATGGAAACAATGGCAGCCAATACCAATGCCAAATACCACCATTCTGCGCTTGTATGATTGTTTGAAAATTTAGAGAGCCAGCAGCCATCATCACACCCACCAAGGCAAACCCCATGGCAATTTCATATGAAATCGATTGAGCCGTCGCGCGCAACGCACCAAATAATGCATATTTTGAATTAGATGCCCAGCCTGCAATGAGCACACCATAAACACCCAGTGAAGATAGGGAAAGAGAATATAAAACACCCGCATTAATATTCGCTAATACCGCTTCTTTTCCAAATGGAATCACAGCCCAACCCGCAAGTGCCGTCGCTAAACTAATCATAGGCGCAATGATAAACAAAAAACGGTTCGACGCTGTTGGGACAATAATTTCTTTTAATAATAGTTTGACCACATCGGCAATCGGTTGCCCCAAACCAAATGGCCCCACACGATTTGGGCCAATACGCATTTGCATGTAACCAATAATTTTTCGTTCAAAAAACGTCAGATAAGCCACAGATAAAAGCAAGCCGACAACGACAACAATTATTTTTACGATGATTGCGGCTACTAACCATAGTTCTGTCATTGCAACTCCACCTCACCAAACAACTCACCTAATTCACTTGTTTCTGGAATTCCACCCGCAATATACACTGCATTGTCCGCAATTCTTGCATCAATACGAACAGGCAAAGTCATTTTTCCATACTGCTGAGTCACAGTCACATGATCGCCATCTTGTTTTCGCACTGACGAAGCCGTGCGAGAATTCATTCTCGCTTCAATCACATTCCCTTCTAAAATGGGCTGCGCCAACTGCAATCCGCGCGCGCGCCGCACCAAACTATCCACAGAATAAATAGGAATTTCACCTATCCGATAAAAAGTATTTGCATGTGATTTTTTGAATTTTTCTTCCGGCAATTTAAAATCGACTGCTGATAACGGTTCCGCATTATCAATAATAGACTTCACTTCTTGGTAAACCTCTTCCTGTGATGTGTAATCAAAGCCTTCACAATGCAATAAATTCCCTAGCACTCGTAATATTTTCCAAGCTGGTCGAGAAGATTCAAATGCGTTGGCAACACCTGCAAATTTTTGTGTTGCACCAGACACATTGATATAGGTGCCTGCTGATTCTGTAAAAGCGGCCATCGGCAAAATGACATCAGCGTGCTCTTCTAACACTGAATTTTTAAACAGTGACAAAGACACAACGAATTGCGCTTTCTCTAAAGCTTTCGAAGCCAACACCGCATTAGCACAATCTACATTCGGCTCGACATTCAGTAATAGGTAAGCTTTACAGCACTGCTCCCACATTGATTTTGCATTTAAGCCTGGTTTTTGCAGAGCTTTACAGCCGGCCTTTCGATGAGGAATAGCACCAGCCAACCATGCACCTGCTGAGTTTGCCCCCTCACTTAAGAAGCCCACATGACAACCCGTCAACTTAGCAATTTCTTTTGACAGTATGCGTAATAGAGAAGCATTTGGATGATTGGCCGCAATCGCTCCTAACAACAAACATACTTTTTTGCCTGACCGTAAATGCGCTGCCATTTCTGAATCACTTGTCGTCACTTCTACATGCGACAAGACGGAAAGCACTTCCGTTGGAATAGAATTTTGTGCACTTGAATGCAGCGCTTTGATCACTGCTGCCAAACGCACCACTAAATCGCCAGGCGAAACAATTTGTTTCGCTGTCAGTGCAAAATTAAATGAATAATCCATCACATTCAATGCAAGAATTTTTGCTTGATTCAAAGAAGCTTTACGAACTTGTAAAGCAGCTATCGGTTGTTCTTTCTGAATATGACTGCCTACTAAAAAAATAACATCGCATTGTTGTAACTCAGTAACAGGCATCACCAGTGAGGGATAAGCACTCGCATTATCTTGATCTTCAAAATCGACTTGACGTAATCGATGATCGACATTCGAAGAGCCAAGACTACGCATTAATTTTTGCAGTAAATAAAATTCTTCTAATGTTGAACTCGGTGAAGCTAACGCTGCAATCTGTTCGGGAGAATCTTTTTCTACTATTTGCTGCAGACCTTTTACAGCAAATTCAAGTGCAGTAGGCCAATCCACTTCTTGCCAAGCGCCATTTTTTTTGATTGACGGATTTTTAATGCGATCTTCGTGATAAAGCCCTTCATAACTAAATCGATCGCGATCTGAAATCCAGGTTTCATTAATATTTTTGTTTTCATGCGGAATAAAACGCATGACCTTACCATTGCGTGTGTGCGCATAGATATTGGAACCGATACAATCATGTGCGCTAATTGTGGGAAATTGTTGTAGTTCCCATGCTCTTGCGGTAAACCGAAAAGGTTTTGATGTCAGTGCACCAACCGGACAAATATCGATGACGTTTCCGGAAATTTCTGACTTCATTGCATGTTCGATGTAAGTTCCAATTTCCATGTGTTCGCCGCGCCCTGTCGCACCGAGTTCGCGCATGCCCGCAATTTCCGCACCAAAACGCACGCAGCGTGTGCAGTGAATGCAGCGTGTCATTTCTGTTTCTATTAATGGGCCAATATCTTTGTCTTTTACAGCACGCTTGCCTTCATTGTAATGTGAATCTTCAGAACCAAATCCCATCGCTAAGTCTTGTAGTTCACATTCACCACCTTGATCGCAGATGGGGCAATCTAGCGGATGGTTAATCAGTAAAAATTCCATTACAGCTTTTTGAGCAGCTAATGCTTTTGGAGAGCGAGTAAATACTTTCATGCCAGGCATGACGGGTGTCGCGCACGCAGGTAAGGTTTTAGGAGATTTTTCAACTTCGACCAAACACATACGACAATTTGCAGCAACAGATAAATGCTTGTGATAACAAAAACGCGGAATATAAATTCCAGCTTCATCAGCGACTTGGATCACCATCGCATTAGGCTTGGCTTGACATTTTTTTCCGTCTATTTCGATTTCTATGTCTGACATTGTGTTAACCTAGTAAAGCCTTAACAATTTCCCTTCTCCCCTTGTGGGAGAAGGTGCCCGAAGGGCGGATGAGGGGGCTTTTACGGCTCCCCTCACCCGCCGGTTACAGAATTGATAACCTAAGCATCAGTCCAGCCTGACATTACAAATGTCAGGCGTTCCGTCGGCGCGAAGCATGCTTCGCGAAAGCTCCGACTGCACCCTCTCCCACAAGGGGAGAGGTGTTCAGCAAAGCTAGCCTGTCGCAAAACATTTCTTATGCTCCACATGATAAACAAACTCATCATAAAAATGTTTCAAGAACCCACCCACCGGCCAAGCCGCTGCTTCTCCGAATGCACAAATCGTTCGGCCTTCAATATTTTTTGCAGCTCGACGCAGTGTTTCAAGATCGTCGAGTGCACCTAAACCTTTTTCTATTTTATGAACCAATCGATAAATCCAACCCGTGCCTTCACGACAAGGTGTGCATTGACCACATGATTCTTCCATATAAAAACGAGAAATGCGCTCTAACGCTTGCACCATGCAAACTGTATCATCCATCACAATCACCGCACCGGATCCCAAACCAGAACCTGCTTTTTGAATGGAATCAAAATCCATATCCAATGACATCATGATCTCAGCGGGTAAAACTGGCATTGAAGATCCGCCGGGAATAACCGCTTTTAATTGACGTCCTTCACGCACACCACCCGCCATGGCTAATAAATCTTTAAACGGCGTGCCTAATGGAATTTCAAAATTGCCAGGTTTGTTTACGTGGCCTGACACACTGAAAATTTTGCAGCCGCCATTATTTGGCTTACCTAAACCTAGAAACCATTCTGCCCCTCGCTCTAAAATCACTGGGACAGATGCAAACGTTTCAACATTATTAATCGTTGTCGGTTTGCCATAAATTCCACGAGCAGCAGGAAAAGGCGGCTTAAATCTAGGCATGCCTCTTTTGCCTTCTAGCGATTCCATCATTGCGGTTTCTTCTCCGCAAATATATGCACCCGCACCCAAATGGGTATAAATATCGATGTCTAAACCAGAACCTAAAATATTTTTTCCTAATAAACCTGCGCGTCTTGCTTCTTCCAATGCCGTTTCAAACGATTCGTAAGGCTCACCAAAAAATTCTCCGCGAATATAACAATAACCAACTGTTGCACCCATGGCATAACAGCCAATCACGATACCTTCGATGATTTGATGCGGGTTATACCGCAAAATATCGCGATCTTTGCATGTGCCTGGCTCGCTTTCATCCGCATTACATAAAACATATTTTTGCCCGGGCAAATCGTGCTTGATGAAACTCCATTTCAATCCCGTAGGGAATCCTGCGCCGCCGCGTCCGCGTAATGCAGATAATTTCAATGTTTCCACAATTTTTTCAGGAGGAAGTTTTTCAGAAAGAATTTTTTTCCACTGAACGTAACCGCCAGCACTTTGATACGTTGCCAGCGTCCATGGCTTTTCTAAATGTCGTGTACGAAAACAAATTTCATTAGCCATGAAGTTACTCCATCTCATCCAAGATTGAATTTACTTTCTCGGGCGTGAGGCTTTCATAATATTTTTTTCCAATTTGTAACATAGGCGCTGTCGTGCAAGATGCTAAGCATTCAACGCGGCGTAACGTAAATTTTCCATCCGCTGTTGTTTCATCAAAATCAATTTGCAAACGTTTTTTTAAGTGATCCGCAATTTTATCGCAGCCAGACAACATGCAAGAAATACTCGTGCAGACTTCAATTAAGTGTCTGCCTACGGGTTTTAAGTTATACATCGTGTAAAACGTTGCGACTTCGAAGACAGCGATTTTTGGCATACCTAAATAATCAGCAACCGCTTCCAATAAATGTTCTGGCAGCCATCCGCCATTGTCTTCTTGTGTGAAATGTAATGCAGCCATGACAGCCGAACGCTTTTGTTCAGCAGGATAGCGCTTCATCCAATGATCTATCTTGGCACGGACAGTCTCTGATAATACATGTGGTTTAACTTCTGACATCAGCGATCAATCTCCCCAAAAACGATATCTAAACTCGACAGGATTGTTACCATGTCAGCAATCATGTGTCCGTTAATTATTTCACTTAATGCTGCCAAATGAGGAAAGCCAGCAGCACGAATTTTTAAACGATAGGGTTTGTTCGCACCATCAGAAACTAAATACACACCAAATTCACCTTTAGGATGCTCAATTGCGGCATAGGCTTCGCCTTCTGGCAAACAATAGCCTTCTGTCATTAATTTAAAATGATGAATCATGGATTCCATTTTTTCTTTCATGTCCACGCGTTTTGGCGGTGTAATTTTATGATTGTCAATTAACGTAGGGCCGGGATTTTTTCGCAGCCATTCCACACACTGACGAATCAAATGATTGGATTGACGCATTTCTTCAACACGCACTAAATAACGATCGTAACAATCGCCCGTTACACCCACAGGAATAGCAAAATCTAATTGGTCATACACTTCATAAGGTTGTTTTTTTCGTAAATCCCACTCAACACCTGAACCACGCAGCATGGGGCCTGTAAAACCCAATGCAATTGCACGTTCAGGAGAAATGACACCAATACCCACGGTACGTTGTTTCCAGATGCGGTTATCCGTTAATAATGTCTCATAATCATCAATGCGTTTTGGAAAACGTTCGGTGAAATCCCAAATAAAATCAAGCAGCGAGCCTTGTCGATTTTCATTGAGTTTTGCAACTTCTTTTTCATTGTGCCAACGTGACGGTTTGTATTGAGACATTTTGCCTGGCAAGTCACGATAGACACCGCCAGGTCGATAATACGTTGCATGCATGCGTGTGCCTGACACTGCTTCATAGCAATCGAGTAATTCTTCTCGCTCACGGAAGCAATACAAAAACATAGACATTGCACCCACATCTAAACCATGCGCACCTAACCACAGCAAATGATTTAAAATTCGGGTAATTTCATCAAACATAACACGAATATATTGCGCGCGAATTGGCGCTTCGATTTGCAAAAGTTTTTCAATTGCAAGCACATAACCATGCTCATTACACATCATGGAAACATAATCTAATCTATCCATGTAACCAATGGTGTGATTATAGGGTTTGCTCTCAGCTAATTTTTCCGTCGCTCTATGCAGCAAACCCACATGCGGGTCAGCACGCAAAATAGTTTCGCCATCCACTTCTAAAATCAAACGTAACACACCGTGCGCAGCAGGATGCTGAGGACCAAAATTAAAGGTATAGTTGCGAATTTCTGATAATTTATCCATGCAACTATTCTCCTGTCTCATAACGATTATCACGACGAATCACTTTTGGTTCTAAAATTCGCGGGACAATACTCACAGGTTCGTACACAACACGTTTTAATGTTGCGTCATAACGAACTTCAACATTACCAATCAGTGGAAAATCTTTTCGGAAGGGATGACCAATAAAACCGTAGTCTGTTAATATCCGACGCAAGTCTGGATGACCTTCGAAAATAATACCGAATAAATCAAATGCTTCGCGTTCAAACCAATTGGCGGCAGGCCAAATGTCAAAAACGGATGGAATTCGTAATGATTCTTCATCCACAAATACACGTAATCGAATACGCTGATTCAGTGTGAGTGACAACAAATGATAGACGACGGCAAAACGTGCTGGCATTTTTTTTGGGTTTTTTTCGTCAGCTTCTAACGCGGGTGCTGCTTTGATTTCGATACTAGGAATAAAATTTTCAGAAACGGCAAGGTTGGCTGCGCGCCCTTCCATTTTTGCAGTGAGAGCTTGTGTTGCTCCATCGATTCGATTTTTAATAGTGGGATCTAAAAATTGTTTGAGTCTTCTCGAGTCTGTTGGTAAGTCTGAATAAGGTGATTTGATGTCTGGTTTGACTTCTGCGCCACTGGTTTCTTCAATTTGTTTTTGTAATTCATGTAAGTCGTGATGATGTAATTCATCATTTTTATTATTTTTCATAATCTCGCTGCAATCACGACCTCTTTCAAAACCCGTCGTCGTTGTCGATTCAGTTTGCCATTCAAACAAGCCATAATGAAGATAATCTACGCCGCACACATCCACTAATAATTGAAATTGAAAATCTGCTTCATCACGCAACGCGAGTGCAACAGCGTGGAGATTCGTTTGTGAAACAACCAGCGTTAGCTCACCTAAAGCAACCTCAGCAGTAAAATCTATGCTAGAAAAGCGCTCGGTTATCTTGGCATGCAACGCTTCGATATCTGACATGATTTTCCTTACCGTTCGATTATTTTATTGCGGTTAATCTTATTTTGTAATTGGATGACACCGTACAACAATGCCTCTGCAGTGGGAGGACAACCCGGGACATAAATATCGACCGGAACAATTCGATCGCAACCGCGAACTACTGAATAAGAATAATGGTAATATCCACCGCCATTCGCACACGATCCCATCGAGATGACCCAGCGTGGTTCTGCCATTTGATCGTAAACTTTGCGTAGCGCAGGCGCCATTTTATTACATAAGGTTCCAGCAACAATCATGACATCTGATTGACGCGGGCTCGCTCGGAAAATCACACCAAATCTATCCATGTCATAGCGAGCAGCCGCTGCATGCATCATTTCAACAGCACAACACGCTAAACCAAATGTCATAGGCCACAATGAACCGGTATGCGCCCAGTTAATGACTTTATCTAAGGTCGTCGTAAAAAAACCGTCTTTTTGTGCGCTCATTATTCCCACTCTAATGCCCCTTTTTTCCATTCGTAGATAAATCCTACGACTAAAATACCTAGGAAAATTCCCATGGAAACCATGCCAAACCAACCCAGCTTGCGGAAGGCAACAGCCCAAGGAACTAAGAATGCTGTTTCTAAATCAAAAATAATAAATAGGATGGCAACTAAATAAAATCGAACATCGAACGGCATGCGTGCATCGCCGAATGTATCGAATCCACATTCGTAAGATGACAGTTTTGCAGGATTAGGACGCTTGGGACCAAAAAGATAACCTAGGGTAGGAACAATGACACCTAATGCCGCCCCTATTATCATGAATATCAATATGGGCACGTAATTTTCTAACATGGGTATGTGTCTCCTATACCTCTGCCCTCAACGATTTATTCTTAACCATCTATTGTGAGGGGTTTTTTCATTTTTGTCATGTTTATTAGAGGATACGATTTTTCGCTGAATTACGATTTATTTACTAACATGGTGCCGAAGATCGGACTCGAACCGATACGGCTTTCGCCACCACCCCCTCAAGATGGCGTGTCTACCAATTTCACCACTTCGGCATTACGTTAAACTTCTTATTTTTTATCAGGTTGTGGAACAGACCCTGTTGAGGAAGGGATACTATTCGGCGTTATCACTGTACCATCAGCAGGGAGGGTTACAACGCGCTCCTGTTTCACTGCTTTTGTCGCCATATGATTCAAGATAATGCTAGTCGAAAAGAAAATAACAACAAATCCTGCTGTCAATTTCAACAAAAATGAACCGGAGCCACGGCTTCCAAAGACTGTTTGGGATGCACCACTGCCAAACGCAGCGCCCATGGTTGCACCTTTACCTTGCTGAACTAACACCAGCGCTACGATGCTGATGCAGACAAACATGTGTATAACGAGAATTAATTGATACATTTTTTTAACCTTTTTGCAGTTCTTGTCATTTACCTCTCCCCTTGTGGGAGAGGTCGCCGCCACTGGCGGCGGGTGAGGGGTATTTCAACGGAACTACCGGCAGAAGCACCCCTCATCCGATCCTTCGGACCACCTTCTCCCACAAGGGGAGAAGGTAAAATCTTAAAATTAACGTCTATGCGCGAAGATAACAACAGTGAAAACAATTATTAAGACAGCAAACCTTCCTTAAATTCCTTCACCGCCGCCTCACAAATCCCCAAAAAGCTCTTCGCCTCTAACGAAGCACCCCCAACCAACGCTCCATCAATATCAGGCATAGCAAACAACCCTGCTGCATTATCCGCTTTTACACTGCCGCCGTAAAGTATACGCATTGTATTGGCCAGAGCAACCTCTTGTTTTGCCAGCAGCTTGCGTATATAGCTATGCACCGCTTGCGCTTGTTCCGGTGTTGCTGTTAAACCCGTCCCAATGGCCCACACGGGTTCGTAGGCTAATACCATGTTTTGTAAGGATTTTATTCCCACGGTATCAATAGCGGACTCTAATTGCTCAGCAATAATTTGCTCAGTTTGGTCGCTTTTACGCTGCTCTAATGTTTCGCCTAAACATAGCACCGGCTTTAATTTTACATCACACGCTGATTTTAATTTTGCCGCCACTAGCGCTAAATCTTCTTTAAACACATGTCTACGCTCAGAATGCCCGATAAGAACGTATTGGCAGCCATAATCCACCAGCATCGGGCCAGATACTTCACCCGTAAACGCACCGGATTCCCCTACATAAAGATTTTGCGCACCCCAGGTAATACTTGTTTTCGCTAATAATTCTTGGGCTTGCTGCAAATGCACAAAACTCGGGAAAACTGCGATATCAATATCGGAAATCCCCACAGCACCTTGTTTGATTGACTCAAGCAACGTCTTGGCCGCCTGACGCGAACCGTGCATTTTCCAATTGCCAGCTACTAGGGGTTTTCGCATAAGAGAATCACCGCTTCCGTTTTAGTGGCGGTGATTGTAGCGGAGGGGGAGTAACTTTACAAGATAAAGACCCGCTATTACTTGCTTCTAATTAATCCATATGATCTACCGGGGACGGACCTCGACGAGGAGATTCAGCCTCTGGATTAAATTCGGCGTCTCGCTGTTTAAATGCATCAATTTGTGTTTTCAGACCTGCATCAGTGATCAAATCAGGATGATGCTCTTCCAACTCTTTTATCCTCATATTAATGCCCTGAGTGAGGCCTTCTCCCTTGTCATAGCCAGCATTTGCTAAAGCATCTGATGCAACCCGTAAATTTAGAGCAATCTCTGAGGAGGTCATAGGTGGATTATATGCTCCAATTGCCGTAGTAGGAGTTAGAAAAAACTCTAAACGATCATTCGCATTTTTTTGAACTACAGAAAAATCACGGTCATATTCACTTCGCTTTTTAGCATCGCTCAGAACTTCATTTGCTTCGTTGACATCCTTAAATTTTGCTTCTGCTATTTTATCACCTGGCTTCTTATCTGGATGCAGCTCTCTTGCGAGAGCAATATAAGCTTTCTTGATTTCTCCTTCATTTGCACCTTTTTCTACTCCCAAAATCGCATAATAATTTCTGGCTAAGTCTGTTTTTATAGGTAGCTCGTTTTGCTGTTTTGTCTTGCGTATATTATCCATAAGAGCTAGATAGTCATCGGATTCATTCTTGACTTGAGGCTCCGGCTCCGGCTGATCCTTTAATTCTTGTTGTGGCGGCATTATAGTTAAAATAATCTTAGACGCATTAGTCTCAGGCACGTTACTTTGGCTCTTATCCATTTTTTCTTCTTTTTCATCTTCTATTATGACTGAAGCCTCTTTAGCCTCTTTTTTCTTTTCTTTCTCTTCTGGAATCTCTTTTTTCTCTTTTTTCTCTTCTTCACTTTCCACTCCCAACTGACTAGCGTACTTGTGTATTTCTGCAATATCTTCCTTGTTGTACCTCATTCTGTTTCCATCTGCACGTATTTCTACTGTTTCTTTATCTATTTTCTCTTGAACAGACTTTTCGAGCGGCTGTTGCAGTCTTGCTGCTGCGTGCTCTTTGTCTGCATTACTCTTTTGTACCCCTAGATTCTGATATTTTATTTTCTGGATAAGTATATTTGCTTTTTCGATATACCCTTTCGCTGTTTCGATATGCTCTTTCTTCGCATCATCATTTTCCCCCCTCGTATTTGCTTTCTCTATAGCTTTACCAATATCCTCTCGTAAGTCAGCCAACACACCGCTCATTCTTTTTATTACCTCCCGAGTAGCATAATGATTATCGGCTGTTAACTCAGTGATTAATTTAATAGCCTCATCATAATTTTTCTTTTTCGTTGCGACATCAAGCTCAGGCTCAGGCTCAGGCTTACGGCATATTCCCTCAAAATACACCTGATCTAGTCGCACCTCTTTTATTGCCGTCTCAATTTTAACTTTTTGAGATTCATGAGTATTTGGAGGAGACTTGTCGTAAATATTTTTAGCTTGTTCTAAGGACGTTAATGCTGATTTATAGTTGTTTTCTTTCAAAAATTTTTCTGCGTCTTGCACATGCCGTTTTGCGTCCCCAAATGTTTCTTGTTTCTCTTCTTGTTTCTCTTCTTGTTTCTCTGGTTCCTCATTTTCTTTAGATTGCATTAAAACAGCTTGTTCACACTTCGCTATCTTTGACTCTATATCTCGAATTGTATTCTCAAGTGCAGCAGTCTTTTTCCTACCTTTTGTAAAATAATGGCCTTTTGCATACTTATACATTTCTTTAGCTCGTTCTAAAAACACTTTAGCGTTAATATCATCACCTTTTCTGCGGAAAGTTTGATAGGCCTTAAACTTGTTATCTCCTAAAGCTACTAACCGCAAAGCTTCCGTACGAGTCAGCGAAGCTTTGGCAAGAAGCTCAGCTGCATTAAGCTCTTTTTTAGCTGGCGTAGTAGTAGACGTTGTTGGAGTTTTAACAGGTGTTGTTTTACCGGCTGTAGCTGCAGTGCCTGGCGTTGGTGTAGCTTGATTATTTCCTGCTGTAATACCACTGACACCAATATCTGCCACTTCGTTTTGCTCTTTAGCCTTAGATTTTGAACCAGCATCAGTCTTTAAAGAAGCGCTGGATTTAATAACAGGTGTTGTTTGACCGGCTGTAGCTGCAGTGCTTGGCGTTGGTTTAGTTTTATTTCCTGCTGTAATACCACCGACACCAATACCTGCCACTTCGTTTTGCTCTTCAGCTTCTTCTTCAGCCTTAGATTTTGGACCAGCATCAGTCTTTAAAGAAGCGCTGGATTTAATAACATTTTCATTATGTTTCTTGATTTTAACTCGATATTCATCTGCTTGCTCCTTGGTTAAAAAACCCTCGTCTTGTGCTTTATCCAATATTGTACTTGCATCAAATGGCAAACCTTTACTCATGAATACTTCTAGCCCTTCCTCAAACCTGCTTTTACCAAATACCGATTTTCTGAAAAACTTCTTGTTGAGATCTTTATGGGTAAACTCAAGAGAAGTGACACCACCCTCCTTGATCAGAAGGTCTATTCGATCACTCATGTTTTCTTTAAAATTTGAGGGAGTTGGTCGAGGTGAAGATCTCACTGATATCACATCTTTATCTACGGTGACATGAAAACAATATTCTTTTTCTTTACCTTCTACTTCATACTTGCCTGCTTTAAGTTCACCTGCCCCGCTGACCCTTATTCCGTCTGGTTCTGAAACATCTGGAATATTGTCAGATACATATGTAAATTTTCTGATTCTTGCAGGTCCACTTCTTGCCAGCCTGCTCCATCCCAATTCTGCGTATTTTTTATTAATCTCTTCTACTTTTTGTTGCGTATAAGATAAATACTGTTGACTGGTTAATACCTCTTTCGTTTTTTGATGTTGTTGCTCTGGGGTTGCATTTGTCGGTTTAGCCTGAGGGCTGGGCGCAGTTTTTTTAGCTGCAGCTTGTTGTGCTGCAGTTAATGGAGGTGCTGGTGGCGGGGACGCAGGTAAAGGTTGAACTGGCGTAGATTGAGGGCTTTTTTTGATAGGATCATGAAGCTCTGAGTTAGAAAGTAATTTGTTAAAATTATCAAAATTCAAATTGCCGCTTTTAACGGCATCTACATGATCTGGGAAAATCTCGAAAGTCGATGAAAACCGATGAGTGCTTAGATCACCCTTTTCTAACTGAAATTTGTTTTTGATAAATTCTTTGACTGCAATTTCTTGTTTATCACTCCCTCTATCATTTGTGGTAATTTTCAGGCAGCAAGACTTCTCGTCGTAAGATATTTCTTTAATATGGCCGGGGTGGTTCGCATTTATAAAATTTTTCAATGACTCGGTCAATGCCTGCATTTGTTGTTTCATGATTTCCTTTTTTTGTTTCATGATTTTCTCTGCCTGTACATCTAGAGCATGCATATCCTGCCTAGCAGAATGACCGGCATGCTGTTTGTCAGCATCTTTCAGAATTGTGTCTTGATTTGAATTTTTATACCGTTGCAATTGTACGGTAAGGCCTTCTATTGATTTTATATCGTCTTTGCTATGATTTACCTCGTCTATATCTTTTGATAACTCACTCCATAGTTTAATAGCAAGTAAAGGCTCACCTTCTTCAACTGTATTTTTATTCAAGAGCTCCTCTAGTTCATTTTTTTTATCTTTGAAAGTTGCATGCGGAATGTCTGCTTCTGGCTCTTCACTCGCATTAGCTGCAGTTAATGGAGGCACTGTAGAAACAGCAGGTTGAACTGGCGTCAGCGGTATAGTCGAACTCGCATTAGCTGCAGTTAATGGAGGCACTGTAGAAACAGCAGGTTGAACTGGCGTCAGCGGTATNNNNGAACTCGCATTAGCTGCAGTTAATGGAGGCACTGTAGAAACAGCAGGTTGAACTGGCGTCAGCGGTATAGTCGAACTCGCATTAGCTGCAGTTAATGGAGGCACTGTAGAAACAGCAGGTTGAACTGGCGTCAGCGGTATAGTCGAACTCGCATTAGCTGCAGTTAATGGAGGCACTGTAGAAACAGCAGGTTGAACTGGCGTCAGCGGTATAGTCGAACTCGCATTAGCTGCAGTTAATGGAGGCACTGTAGAAACAGCAGGTTGAACTGGCGTCAGCGGTATAGTCGAACTCGCATTAGCTGCAGTTAATGGAGGCACTGTAGAAACAGCAGGTTGAACTGGCGTCAGCGGTCTAGAAGTAAACGCAGAATGCGGACCCGCGTTGTCTTGATCGACTTTAGCATCAGCCTCTTCTTCAGCTTCAGCTTCATCTTCATCTGCTTCGTCTACACTAGAAGCCGGGGCTGCTGCTGACTGTGTTGCAACAGCTTGTTGTTCTTCTTCTTTAGCCTCCTGGTCTTTTTCTTTTTCCTCCTCCTCTTCAGCAGCAGCTTCCGTAGCAGCAGTGGTGGCTGCAACATTACCTTGTTGAAGTGGATTTGCAGCATCTATGGAACCAGGAACAGGAGCAGCTATGGGATCAGAAACAGGGGACTCTGCTATCACTACTGAATCAGCTGAAACACTTGTTGCTGGAGAGCTCGATGAAGAATTTAGAGCAGGAGTTGGCACCGACTCAGAAGAACTCTCGGCAGGCGGTGGCGAAGCTGATGACACAGAATCAGCTGCAACACTTGCTGTTTGAGAGCTCGATGAAGAATCAGGAAGAGAACGTGGATCATTCATTGATTAATCCTCATTAAATATTTAACATATGATTACAATTACTACCATTATAACCCAATTAATATAAATTATAGGCGAGATTTCTTAATTTTGTATTAAAACGAAGGGCCTTGTAAATCAGCAGCTTGAGATTGAACAGAAAACAATTTTTTGTCTTCTTCTGTAGGCGTATAATGCATTATTTCCAATGAGTTACCGTGTTTTTGACCTAATAGTTGGATTTCTATCCAGGCAGCGCGCACCATTTTATTGAAGCCAGCCAATTCAACAGTCCAGCCTCTTTTGTATACTTCTCGCCATTACCCCGAATACTGCTTGGTTTTCTATTCACGAGATGTGGCGTGTTTTTTGCGGGAAGACACACCATCTTGGATTTTACACAGAGATGCTATTTTTCATGCTCTCTTAGTAGTGCTTCTAACGTAATAATTCTATCAAAATAAGCTCGGTTTACTAATGCTTCTGCAGCCCCTTCCGCGCTAATTAAAACTTTGTGAATTGTTTTTTTCTTTTCATTTGGAAAATATCTTAATTTCTGTTCGAACTCTTGAATGATGGTGGTATCAACGGAAGACTGTAAATATTTAATTTCGCAAATGGTGATCACATTGTCAGCCCGATCAAATACTAGGTCAATTTGAAAACCAGGGTCGTTGGTTTGCGTGTTGCGATTAAAAAAAGGACCAGCCATGTAACTGACTGCACCAAAACCTAATAGTTCAGCAATCCATTTATGATTTTTTCGGCAGTAACGTTCAAAGGCATAACCTAGCCATTTCTGGTAAGTATCCGTTTTCAATAATTCGCTGGGATTCGTGTTGAATGTTCCTTGTCTTATCTCTCGTAACTTTGGTTTTATAAATTTATAAAAAAATTGAAGATAATTATCACTGATACAATATCGCACCAGCATGCTCGCTTCACCCGCTTGGTAAGGAGTATATTGTTGTATAAATCCACAAAGTGTTAAATCTTGTAAAAGTTCAGTTAAGCTACCACCTTGCGAAGATTTCAGATGTTTAGCAATTTCATTGCGGCTAGCAAAACGTCTTTTGCTTAAATACTCAATAGTTTTTTGATAATATTGAGATCCGCTCATACTGCTGATAAATATTCGCTGATATTCATGGCTGAAATAACTTTCACTCTTAAAACTATTTTTACAAATACCTAAGAATAAAGATGATTCTTTGGCAATTACGCGCAAATATTCTGGGATCCCACCTATTGTTAGGTAAGCGTTCATGATTTCACGTATGGTTCGATTTTTTAGAAATAACGCTGTTTCGGCAATAGAGAATTCGCGCAGATGAAATTCATGTAACGAACGGTTATACAACGCTTTTGAATGTAATACTTTATTGATCATAAGTTCTTCTTAGCGCTAAGTTTACATGATATTCAACGCTAAGAGTAGGTAGATATTACTGTACTTAGCGGTAAAATAAATAATATTTAGCGCTAAGTATATTCATGATGCAGCTTCAGGCGATAGAATAGGATTGATTTTTTTCTGGACGATATTTCTTTGTATTAAAACGAAGGGCCTTGTAAATCAGCAGCTTGAGATTGAACAGAAAACAGTTTTTTGTCTTCTTCAGTAGGCGTATAATGCATTATTTCCAATGACTTACCATGTTTTTGACCTAATAGTTGGATTTCTACCCAGGCAGCGCGCACCATTTTATTGAAGCCTGCAAATTCAACAGTCCAGCCTCTTTTGTATACTTCTCTAGCCATTATTTTGGATGTTTGCAATGCATCTGCCAGTGTTCTTTCATGAGAAAATAAATCTTTAGGCGCAGCCACCAAACAACTGCCTCTGTCATAAATAACATAATGCTTGCTGCAGCCCGGCAAAGATAAAGCCACTTTATCTCCCGCAGGCTCTAAATTATAGATATCCCAAATGGTTAAAACAGCAAATCGTTGTAACAGATAATATACTTCTGTTTCGGTAATGGGACGATTTAATAAATCGGCGAACTCAGAATTAGGAAGATCGATACCCGATGCTAATGCTTCCCAAATTTGAGTTTTGATAACCCCAAGCTGTGTTTCAACATCGACTTGTGGTCTGGCGTTAATCGTTAAAGTGATTCCAACTACAAGAGGAATTTCAGAAGCATTGTTGACGGTAAGCAAAATGTCATATTTACCAGCAGTGCCAACCGGCGGCAATCCGCTAATAAATCCATCCGTAGTGCACATTAACCCTTGCGGCAATGCGTCACCATTGGTTAGCTCTGCTTGGAATGTCAGCTCACCACTGATCACATCCGGCGAACGAATATAATCTAATAAATCAAACGGACCAAACGTTGCTCCCTCATTCGTCGTCAACGGAGGAACCGGATTAATGATAATAGGTGCTTTAGGCTGATCTGACATGCGTTAGCCCTTCCATCTAATAATCATTCGAGTATAAACTGAAAATCCACAGTTCAAAACATTTTGTTTTAAACCATTATCCTAAATTCGGCAGTTGAAATCTCGTAAAACGGCAAAAGGCAAAGAAGGTAACGAGTTTTTTTGAATTTTTTTACGAAACCGTACTTACCCGTACGGTGAGAAAAAAAATTCAAAAAAACTCGTTAGATTCGCAGCATTTTGCCGTTTTACGAGATTTCAACTGCCGAATTTAGGATTATCCATTCATATATTTCTGTCGTCGTTGGACTACATTTTCCACACTTCACGCCGCATTCAGGAGTTTTTAAACATTGACGCACGCAGCCTTTGCGAATCCAGTGGTTCAACATTTGGCGTAGCATATCCGGTTCTGCATTAAAATACGTGCAGATACTGGCGAGACTGGTGATCTTCACTTGCATTAGATAATTTTTAATTTCGATTAAGTTCATGCAGTCCTCTTGTCAATAGAAACCCCTCACCCGCCGCTTACAGAATTGAGAGCTTAAGCACCGGTCCCTCTCCCACAAGGGGAGAGGTAAATTTTTCCCGCGCACTCACAATCGTGATAAATAATAAACCCGTAATCCCCGCCACCCATGAACATGAAACCAACGGATGCTGAACCCAAGTAGCAATTTGATAAAACAAAACCGCAACGCAATAAGCAATTCCCGTTGACCAACACACGGAAAACCACGTCCATGCGCGGCTCACTTCACGCAACATAGCTGCCGTCGTCGAAATACACGGAAAATACAATAAAACAAACAACAAATACGCAATTGCACCTACTTGACCATCAAAGCGTTGATACATTAATCCATAGACACCTTGACTCAGTGTATGCACCGGTGCTTTGGCTAACACAGGATTTCCCAACGAACTACCTAACTGGCTTAAATTTTGTGGAATTGACATCACTGCATCATGCAAGCCGCCCCAAAAACTAAAACCACTCGCTTGCAGCATTGCTAAATGTCCGACTTGGGTATAGAGACTATTCAGCGTGCCCACGACCACTTCTTTCGCTAACACACCGGTGACCAAGCCTACTGTTGCCGGCCAATTATCTTGATGAATGCCCATAGGTGCGAATAGCGGAGTAAAAAATTTTCCGACCGCTGACAATAATGAATGGGTATCACCATCGCCGGTATTCATAGTTCCATCGAGATTTAATGTATTTAACACACCAATCAACACACAAATAGGAATAATTAATTTTCCGGCACGAAATAAAAATCCTTTTAAGCGCTGCCATGCATGCAAACATAATGTTTTTACACGCGGAACATGGTAAGGCGGCAACTCTAAAACCATAGGCGCAGGATCACCTTGCAAAATGGTTTTTCGTAATAACAATCCGGTTAGCATCGCCATCACAATACCCATTAAATACAATGCAAATACCACATTCTGACCGCCAACAGGAAAAAAAGCAGCGGTAAAAACAGCATAAATGGCTAATCGCGCACCGCATGACATAAAGGGGCTCATCATGACCGTTAAAATACGATCGCGTTTATTATCTAATGTGCGTGCTGCCATGACCGCAGGAACGTTGCAGCCAAAACCTACAATCATGGGCACAAATGATTTTCCTGGCAACCCGAGTGCACGCATGCCTCTGTCAACCACAAATGCTGCGCGCGCCATGTAGCCTGAATCTTCCAAAAATGCTAAAAATAAAAATAATGCACCAATCACTGGAACAAATGTGATGGTTGTATTAATTCCTTTGCCAACACCATTGGCTAAAATCGCAATGAACCAATTCGGTAATCCTATTTGCGTTAAACCATACGCCAAACCATCGACAAACACCGTGCTGCTACCCATATCAAAAAAATCTTGAAATGCGCCGCCAATATTAATTGCAAACAAAAACATGCAATACATCACACCTAAAAAAATAGGAATGCCAAGCACACGATTGAGGATGATATTATCAATGCGCGCTGTCCACGTAGGCGATGTGTGCTGCGGTTTGGTCACGCTTTTTTTAATGATGTTGTTGATAAATCGATAACGCGCATCGGCAATTAAAATATCCGCATCTTCGGATTCGCTGTCACGAATACGTTGTTGATACTGTAAAACAAAGGGTTTTATATCATGTGGAATAATTTTCTGGGCAAACAAATCATCTTCTAACAAACGCATCGCAAGCCATTGCGCATGTCGAGAAAATTCTTCGGGAATGTAAGGTTGAATGTCGGTTGCTAACTGTGAAATAGATTGAGAAAGAACACTCTCATCGGATGTCTTCACATTGAATGCGCAGGAAGATATATGGAGTATCGCTTGCCTTAATTCCTGAATGCCTTTGCCTTTGTGTGCTTCTACACAAATAACACGACAAGCTAATTCATTTTCTAACACATCCTGTAAAATATGTATTTGCCGTTGCGTTGCAACATCCATCATATTCAACACAACAATCATAGGCACTTGCATTTCAATCAGTTGCAACGTCAAATATAAATTTCGTTCTAAGTTACTCGCATCCAAAATATTAATGATGATGTCTGCATCATTGCTGAGAATATATTCGCATGCAATGCGCTCATCGATTGAGGATGTTTCCGATGCCATGATGAGAGAATAAGTTCCGGGTAAATCGACGACTTCAACCGTGCAATCGTCTTGTTTGAAGTATCCACTTTTGCGTTCGACAGTGACGCCCGGCCAATTACCCACGCGTTGTTTGCCGCCAGTCAGTTGATTGAAAAGCGTTGTTTTGCCGCAATTCGGGTTCCCTACTAAACCAACGGTCAATGCGCGCATGTTATATCCCTTCCAGCTGGATAATATCCGCTTCGCCTTTGCGCAGACTGAGTGAAAAACCCCGCACCGTAATTTCCACCGGATCACCCAATGGAGCAATGCGAGAAACCAATAATTCGGTACCCGGAAGCAGCCCCATCGCAATTAATCGCTGTCTATAGACTTTTTCACCTGGCTGTAATGCGGTAATTCGACCCAGACTACCGACTGTCATGTCACTCAACTTCATACTTATCTCATTGATTTTAAACGATATACTTGTTTGGTTGGTTATTTAATTTTGATCTATCTAGTATCGCTTCTTCGTATGGATCTGTCAATACAATTGAGAATTATTCGCATTTGGCTTTTGAGAAAGCATATTTCGCTCATTTTTCTTTGAATTGTTATATAATTGTTATATGTGTTTTACTATTTGCGGGAGTGTTGAAGATGCCTAAAATTAAGAATTCGAAAAAATTAAAAAATGATCTTGATATAAAATTACGAAAGATTGCTGCAATAACCACAAGCATTAAGGATTCCGACCTAAATGAGCAATGCCGAGAGAAAATGAAGTTAGCTAGGCCTCGAGTAGCAAGCATTAATGATGACACTGAGGAGACAGATTATAATCTGCTTGTTCAAGATATCGAAAAATTTGAAACTCAAGTTAATGAATCCGCCGCATATGATAAATTTATTCCTGAGTTTAAACAAGCTATTGAAACATTCAAAACCAAGCTACAACAAATTAATCAAGAAGCAATACAACCTGGCAACTTAGCTAAAGCAAAAACCGACCTTGATGATGCTTTTGCTGAGCTCGCTACATTTGTTACTGCAAAACGTCAAAGCGAACCCTCCTTAGAAATTACAGCAGTTGCTAAATGGGCAGAGCTTGCTAAATTAAAAAAATCTTACGAAGACAATACCAGCATTTTAGATAACATTATTCAAGCACAAACAAAAGAAGACACAATAACCAAAAATCTTGCAGCTTTTAAAAATCTTTTTGCAAGCACAGCTGCGTTAGCTCCACCCCAGGCAGCACTCAAATCAACTTATGAAAAATCAAGCGCTGAAATCATAAAACATTATGAAGACGCATTAGCTCTTCTCAAAACAAATCCGAACCCAGCTCTCCAACAGCTTGTAACCGATAGACTAGCTGCTTTCAAAAAACAAGATACAGACCTGAAACTAAAACCCGTAGATCTTAATCAGGTTGCTTTACAAAAAGCATATGAAGATCTCTTAGCTAAAGCGACTGCTGCATATCAAAGTACAAATACCTTAAGAGACACATTAGCCGCAACAGAACAAGATAAAAAAAATGCGTTAATTGACCGAATAAAAACTGAGTATGATAAGACTATCGAGCTCTATCGACAAACTATCGAAGCCCAAAAAAAACTAAAAGCAGATACAGCAATAGAAGCTGATATCATTCGCGGCTTAACCACACAAATCGACGAATGTAACGCACAGAAAATTGCTGTAGAAAAAAATCGTGTGAAGACTGCTGAACAAACACCGCCCGCCCAACCAGACACCGAAGTCGCAACCTTACTAACCAAACTAAAAACCTACTTCCCAGATCCTAGCCTATTAGAAAAAGACCATGCTGAATTAAAAAGACATATTGCCAGCCGTGACATTGATAATTTCGAGAGAAAAGTCAGAAGTCTCAATTTAAAAAATATTGAATTAGTGGCTGCAGAACGTGCTCAGCTACAAAAACTTTTCATCGATAAAAAAGGCGATGCGCAGCAAAAAAAAGAAATCAAACAATTCTGGGATATGACGAATGTTCCTTTGCAATGGCATTTTGGAGAAGAATCTGAAATTGTAGCTGAAGCTGAATACCAAAATGTGTATGACCATCCTTTCTTTAGTAACGCAAACAAACCCGCAACAGGAACCAATGGGGATGCTGTTCGAGGACAGAGTAACAAACCTCAGGTGAATCTTGAGCGAATTGTTCCTCCAGGTCACAAGCAATTTGTTAAAATGGATATTGGGATGAGTCAAGCTGGTGTCATGGTAAAACATAAACCGGCTGGCACAGATAATTCTACCCTTGATTTTCATTTACCCCAAGAGATGTCTGTTATTAATATTTTTTTACAAGCTGCAAAAGATAAAGATCTCTTGGATATGCGCACTGATGATGAAGTGAATGCAGTCAAAAGCCTTCTCAATCAATATTTGAGCTCACAACAAAGCAATCGTCAAGGGATCACAAAAGCCAGTCTTGAGGAATTCCTCAAGAGTAAAGATACGCCATATGCTCATACTTTTAAACGATCTGGGACTGTTGCAGAGGCTCTTTTTAATGCTTATAAAAGCATTTATCTTCAAGGCAAAGAGAAAGATGGAGAATATCAACCTAGCCCAGCCGTGATGAAAATAGCGATAAAATTAGTTGAAACCGCAAGAGCTAATGGTATGGAACCGTTAGAACTCACAGAAGTTCCTGGCTGCAGACTCGATAGAGAAATTGTTAAAGCTGCAGTGTATTATGCACAATCCATGGATTACGCTCCTGTTAAACAAACGATGTATGACATTCCTCATTACGAAAAGACGGCATGGTTTTCAAATCCGCTTAAAAAATTCCATGAAGTTGTCAATGACAATAAGCAAGGCCCTAGCTTTGCTGAGCAAACGGCAAATAAAAATATGGATCTCTCTGGAACAGAGCAAGCAAAATTAAGGGAAGCTCTTACAAACTTAAGTTCGGAAATAGCAAGCTTAGAAACTCAATATCGCAAGGCTAAACAGTTTAACCAACCTAACGCATCTGCAGTGGGTGAACGACTTCATAATAAACTTATTGATCGAATTGGTAAACTTAATGAATGCACACAATTCGAACTTAAAAAACACGCACCTAGTGATCCAGCATTAAACCTTCTTAAGAAAGAAACTGAAACATTGCAATCTCAAGTAGAGGATTTAACAAAAAACATTACTAAGCAGAAAACACATGATCTCGATGAGAGCAAAAAAACAACTCAAAAAAATAAAAGCCAACCAAATGCATCTGATGATGAAGAAATTGAAATGTCAGATATTAATCCAAATATTGGAGGAATTGAGTCTACCGATGAAGATGAGGAAGAGGAAGAGGAAGAGAAGAACCAGCAGCATCGTACTTCTTTCAGCCGAAATAAATAATTAATCTTAAAAACTCTTGCGCACTCCGCAAGAGTTTTTAGTCAACCATCAATTCAGCCTCTAACAGTTTCCGTAATTCTAATAATTTCCCATGAAAAAAATGCCCTGCATCTGACATGCGAATCAGCGCCGGTGCTGGCTTAACTGTTTTCATCCACTCATACACATCAGCAGGATTCACCACATCATCAAGATCGCCTTGAACTACTATCCAAGGACATGATATGGCAGGTAGATTGGGAAAACCAAAGTGTGTCACTGGCGGCGCCACACTCACTAACTTCGCAACAGGTATTTGACTCGCAGCATACGCTGAAATATACGACCCAAATGAAAATCCAGCCAGCCATAACTCATAATCCGGACACACTGCTTGCACCCACTGAATCACAGCAAACAAGTCTTCAATTTCACCTTGCGCATTGCCATACGTCCCTGCACTTTTTCCGACACCACGAAAATTAAATCGCACTGTACTTAATCCTAAGTCGGTAAACACACGGCTTAGCGTGGTCACGACTTTATTATTCATTGTGCCTGAATATAAAGGATGGGGATGACAAATGATGGCGATGGCTTTTTGTTTTTGCGCATCCTTGGCAGGGGGCGCTGTTAAAATTTCTAAATCGCCTGCTGGGCCGGGTAATAAAAAAGTGGTTTCGGTGAGGGGGAATGTTTTCATAATTAATTTTGTCCTTGATCAGCATCTACTGAGTTGCGGAGTGCGAGCCTTCCATTTAGCTTTATCTCTTTCTTAACAAATTCTCAACTCTGTCACCCCGCAAAAAACGCGTCCACTTTCTTAAAATGAAAACAGTTTTATCACGCGTTTTTGTGCGGGGCCTGGTAGCGATCTCTAACAGAAGGTTTTTTATACCGTAAAGCGAAATCCTTCGCTATCGCTCAGGATGACAGAAACTCGACAGAATCGTCACTTTAGATATTCATCACTCGTGATAAGAGCACTCAGAATAAAAACTAACACAACAACTTCTCCAAAAACTGCCCCGTATACGATTTTTTATTTGCTGCAACCTCTTCCGGCGTCCCTGTTGCAATAATCTGTCCGCCCTTATTGCCGCCTTCTGGGCCCAGATCAATAATCCAATCCGCTGTTTTGATCACATCAAGATTATGCTCAATGATAACAATCGTGTTACCTGCATCACGCAGACGATGCAACACTGTCAGCAGTTGTTCGATATCATGAAAATGCAAACCGGTCGTCGGTTCATCTAACAAATAAAGGGTTTTCCCAGTATCACGGCGTGATAATTCTTTTGCTAATTTAATACGTTGCGCTTCGCCGCCGGATAACGTTATCGCACTTTGACCTAAACAAAGATAAGATAATCCAACATCAATGAGCGTTTGTAGTTTACGTGCAATCGCAGGAATCGCATCAAAAAAGACACGCGCATCTTCAACAGTCATTTCTAAAATTTGTTGGATGTTTTTACCTTTGTATGTCACTTCTAACGTCTCACGATTATACCGTTTACCCTGACACACATCGCAGGTCACATAGACGTCTGCTAAAAAATGCATTTCAACTTTTATCAATCCATCGCCTTGACATGCTTCACAGCGACCGCCTTTGACATTAAAACTAAAACGTCCTGGTTGATATCCACGTGAACGGGCTTCTTGAGTACCAGCAAATAATTCACGTATTGGTGTGAATAAACCCGTATAGGTTGCAGGATTTGATCTGGGTGTGCGACCAATAGGACTTTGGTCTATATCAACGAGTTTATCTAACTGATCAAGGCCCATGATACTATCGTGAGGCGCAACTTCGCGTTGACCTGCCCCGTTTAACTTACGCATGGAAATCGGTGCCAACGTATCATTAATCAAGGTGGATTTTCCAGAACCGGAAACACCCGTGATACACGTCATCAACCCCATTGGAATATCGATATCAATATTTCGCAGATTATTACCGCGCGCACCTTTGATAGAAATCGTATTTTTTGCATTAAATTTTCGGCGCTTTGTTGGAGTTTCAATTTTTTTTGCGCCCGAAAGATATTGCCCGGTTAACGATTTTTTATTTTTCATAATCTCAGCAGGTTTACCTTCTGCAACAATATAACCTCCATGCACACCTGCTCCCGGGCCGATGTCAACAACATGGTCGGCATTTAAAATCGCATCTTCGTCATGCTCAACAACAATCACTGTGTTACCCAAATCACGCAAATGCTGTAATGTTTTCAATAAACGCGCATTGTCACGTTGATGCAAACCAATCGATGGCTCATCCAAAATATACATCACACCGACTAAACCAGCACCAATTTGACTTGCTAAGCGAATACGCTGCGCTTCTCCACCGGATAAGGTATCCGCACTACGATCTAGACTTAAATAATCTAAACCCACATTCACTAAAAAAGTTAAACGACTCGTTAACTCTTTCACAATTTTTGTGGCAATTTCACCTCGATAACCCGGCAATTTCAATGTTTCAAAAAATTCTTTTGCTTGGTCTATCGGCAAATTAGCAACCATAGGCAACGTCGTATCAGCCACATAAACATGACGCGCGGCTTGACATAGGCGTGAGCCGCAACATTCTTCACAGGGTTTTGTCGAAAGATATTTACTTAACTCTTCACGCACCATATCCGATTCCGTTTCACGATAACGGCGTTCCATATTGTGAAGCACACCCTCAAATGGCGCGGTTTTAGTAAAGCCTTTGCCTAATTCATTTTTATATTGAAAACGAATTAAATCATTTTCGCTGCCATACAATATGACGTGTTGAATTTTTTTGGAGAGCTTGACGTAGGGTAAATTCATGTCAAATTTGTAATGTTTTGCAAGCGCGGATAATAATTGAAAATAATAATTGTTGCGCTTATCCCAACCGCGAATAGCACCTTCGGCTAAACTTAATTTTTCATTCACAACAATTAATTCAGGATCAAAGTGTTGCTTCACACCCAAGCCATCACACACATGACACGCACCTGCTGGGTTATTAAATGAAAATAATCGCGGCGTTAACTCAGTAATACTGTATCCACAATCAGGACAAGCAAATTTAGCAGAAAAATAAATTGCGCTTGAGTCAGTGTAATCCTCCATATAATCAACTGCTGCAAGACCATCCGCTAAATGTAAAACAGTTTCAAAGGATTCCGCTAAGCGCAGACGAACGTCAGGTCTAACCTTTAATCGATCAACAATGACTTCTATCGTATGTTTTTTTCGTAAGTCTAATTTTGGAGGTTGATCTAATTCAATAATTTTTCCATCAATGCGCGCACGCACGTAGCCTTGACTACGCAACTGTTGTAGTAATTGTACGTGCTCACCTTTACGCTCACGGACAACAGGAGCAAGCACCATAATCTTGGTATCGATAGGCATAGCGAGTACTGCATCAACCATTTGACTAATCGTTTGCGCCTCTAACACATGCTGA
>JABDBD010000023.1:0-1942 GCA_013288815.1 Gammaproteobacteria bacterium
CTGAGAATGACATGTTTCATTACTTAAGCGAACATATTGTGCCACGCTCAATTGCTCGGGACGTAAAGAAGAATCAATGCCAGCGCGTTTCCAGCCTTCTTCATCCACCATTAATTTTAAGCAATTACGCAACGTTTTGCGTCGTTGGTTAAACGCTTGTTTCACAAGCTTTGCAAAATGAGAGAAATCGTTTGCACTAAATGGAATGTTTTTATAAGGAATAATGCGCACGATACTCGAATTCACTTTAGGCGGTGGATCGAATGCTTCTGGGGGTACGTCAAACAATGCAGACACTTCACAATAATATTGCACCATGATGCTTAATCGTCCGTAATCGGAATTTCCAATTTTCGCAGCTAGTCTATCAACGACTTCTTTTTGCAGCATAAAATGCATATCTTTAATCAGTGCTGCATACTCTAATAAGTGAAAAATAAGAGGCGTCGAAATATTGTAAGGGAGATTTCCAATGACTCGCAAAGGGGCATCTTGAGCGAGTGTTTGAAAATCAAAATCTAATGCATCAGTTTGATAAACTGTTAACGTGCCGTGTGGCTTACACCGCTCAGTCAAAATAGGAATGAGATCGCGATCTAGCTCAATCACATTTAAGTATCCCATTTTTTTTAAAACAGGAATCGTCAACGCGCCTTGACCAGGTCCTATTTCGACAAGGTTATCTGTCTTTTGAGGGGAGATCGCATCGACCAAGCGCGTAATAACATTTTTATCAACCAAAAAATGCTGACCAAACCGTTTTCGAGGTGAGTGCATTACTGACCTAGTGCTCTACGAGCAGGAGCAAATCCTTGGTCTGCCGATTTGCGAAATAATTCCATCGCTTTATTTTTATCGACAGGTGTTCCCAGACCATCTGCATACATCATGCCTAAATTGTACTGCGCTGATGCAAGATTTTGTGCGGATGCTTTCGTGTACCAAAGTATGGCTGTGTGATAGTTTTTGGGAACACCTTTTCCGGCTGCGTAAAGATAACCTAATTCATTTTGTGCATAGCGGTTACCATCATTAGCCGCTTTGTTAAAGTAGACTAACGCTTCGCTATAATTTATTGGGCCGCCTTGACCTAATAAATAACGATAGCCGATTTTGTATTGATTCTCAGGTGAGTCATAGATGTCTTTATCATAACCATATCCTGAGGGGCGATTGGATGCGCAGCTTACGCAAAGTACGCAAAGACTAACAAGTAAAAGTTTTCTTAAATGCATAATAAATTCCTTAAGGTTCTGATTGCCAAGCAGGAATAGCTTGACCATTAAAAAGATCTTTTGCAGTTTTTAATACTTCGGGTGAGTGAAGTGCATCTGTTAATTGTTTGATTCGTGGATCGTTTGTTTCGTCTTCTCGAATCACAAGAATATTAGCATATAAAGAATCACGTCCTTCATGCAATATAGCATCTTTGGTGGGTATCAATCCTGCTGGAATTGCAAAATTAGTGTTGATCACTGCGATTCCAACATCAGCCAAGCTTCGTGCTAATTGCGCAGCATCGAGTTCCTTAAATTTCAGTTTTTTAGGATTATCTTGAATGTCTGCAGGTGTTGCATACAACCCAGCGGTGTTGTTCAGGCGGATTAAACCTGCTTTTTGTAATAAAATGAGTGCTCGGCCTTCGTTGCTTGGATCGTTTGGAATGGCGACAATACTTGCATCTGGAAGATCTTGTATGCGCTTAATTTTTTTGGAATAAACACCCATAGGATATACAAATGTTTTTGCAACACTGATTAATTTAAAGTGTCTATCTTTAATTTGTTGATCCAAGAAGGGTTGATGCTGAAACATGTTTGCATCTATGCTGCTATCGTTCAAAGCAGAGTTGGGTTCGATGTAATCGGTAAATTCAACGATTTTAACTTTCAGGCCATATTTATTTTTCGCAACATCTTTTGCAACTTCCATGAGTTGTGTT
>JABDBD010000023.1:1969-45679 GCA_013288815.1 Gammaproteobacteria bacterium
CTTTAAAACACTTTTGTCTTCAGCCTGGCAGCCAAACAACAGTAATGTACAAATTAAAATGATACTTTTTTTAACTGTTTGAAACATATGCTTTACCTTATATTCTGAAACATGAGAATTGTTTAACTAAAAAATCTCCGAGATATTGAATGACCTGAACGATAATAATCATAATGACAATTGTAACTAACATGACGCCAATATCAAAACGTTGATAGCCATATCGAATGGCAAGGTCACCTAATCCTCCGCCTCCGACAGCACCCGCCATTGCTGAGTAACCCACTAAATTAACGGTTGTTAATGTCAATCCATTCATAATGCTTGGAAAGGCTTCGGGTAGTAATACTTTGCGAATAATATGCCAAGGAGTGGCGCCCATTGCTAAAGCAGCCTCTATCAATCCTTTGTTAATTTCAAGTAAAGCACTTTCCACAACACGCGCAATAAATGGCATAGCTGCTAAACTGAGAGGAACGATTGCAGCAGATGTTCCTATGGAAGTTCCTACGACTAAGCGAGTGAATGGTATGACGGCGATCATTAAAATAATAAAAGGAATTGATCGTGTCATATTAACGAGTGTCGCCAGAAAAATATTTATGCTTTTGTTTTCAAAAATATTTCCCTTGCGCGTGATGTAGAGTAGCACGCCTAAGGGAAGTCCCACGACAATAGCTATGCTAGCAGCAATAAAAACCATTAATAATGTTTCACCTGTTGCTTTAAGCAAAAGGGATAATATCGTTTGGGACATGACCAATAATCTCTGTGTTAACACCCATTTTTTTTAAATGTTCCATACCCGCTAATAATTTTGATTTTTCTCCATCAATGGCAACTAACATAGTTCCCATCGCATGTTTTTTGATGTATTCCACATTGCCTTGCAGAATGTTAATTCGTAACCCAAACTGACTAATTAGTTGTCCGATGATAGGTTGCGTTGCCGCGTCTGGTAGAAACCATAATCTCAGCACAGGGTGAGTGTCATTTGTCGGCTCTGTTAAAAGATGTTGTTGTAACATAGGCGGTAATGTGTGTGACATGGATGAGAAAATAAAATTTTTTGCAGTCGGTGTTTTGGGATATGCAAAAAATTCGCCGACTTCATTTTCTTCGATAAGATGTCCGCCTTCTAAAATGCCAACGCGATCACAACAGGCTTTAATCACTGACATTTCATGTGTTATTAATAGAATAGCTAAATTTAATTTGTCTCGTATATCTCGTAATAACTGCAAGATGCTATTAGTGGTTTCAGGATCTAATGCCGAAGTGGCCTCATCACAGAGTAATACTTTTGGTTTGGATGCGAGTGCGCGAGCAATTGCTACACGTTGTTTTTGTCCACCGCTGAGTTGCGCAGGGAAATGATTTTTTTTGCCTGTTAATCCCGTTAATTCCAACAAGGGTAATATCACATTATCAAATTCGTCACGCCTTAGATCTGTTAATTCTAAAGGGAAAGCAATATTGTCATAAACAGAGCGGGATGATAATAAATTAAAATGTTGGAAGATCATTCCAATCTTTCGTCTAGCTTGCCGTAGTTCGTGTGGAGATAGACTCATGAGGTCTTGGTTGTTGACGATGATATGCCCTTGCGTTGGTTTTTCTAATAAATTAACGCAGCGAATCAATGTGCTTTTACCAGCACCGCTTCTACCGATGACACCAAAGATTTCACCTTGCAGCACATCAAGGTTAATATCATATAACGCAGTAACAGTCCCATCTTGGGTGGTATAATTTTTGTATACATGCTGGAGTCGAATCATACACATACTTTCTATTCTGAAGTTGAGCCTATATAATCCCCAATTCGGCAGTCAAAGTCTACAGCGAATGACTAATGTGCTGAATTTGCAAGATTTTTTTTAAAAAGGGATAAAAACAACGTGATATCTTCCTTACTGACTGACTTATATCAGTTGACGATGGCATATGGTTATTGGAAGCTAAACATGCATAACCAAGAAGCCGTCTTTCAGCTGATTTTTCGAAGGAATCCATTTCGTGGAAATTATTCTATTGCATGTGGATTAGGTACTGCCATTAAAATGCTTGAGGAATGGTGTTTTACGGATGATGATATTTCTTACCTAAACACGCTGATGTCATCCAATGGAAAACCCTTATTTTCTGCTGAATTTTTAAAATATCTGCGAGAGTTACGTTTAAGTTGTGATATTGATGCAATACCAGAAGGGACAATTGTTTTTCCTAACGAACCACTCATACGAGTGAGAGGTCCTTTATTACAAGCGCAATTATTAGAATCCATTCTTCTCAACATTATTAATTTTCAAACGCTCATTGCGACCAAATCCTCTCGAATTTGCCAAGCTGCTCAGGGAGCTGATGTCTTCGAATTTGGAATGCGACGTGCTCAAGGTCCTGATGGTGCGCTTTCAGCGACTCGAGCAGCCTATATTGGCGGCTGTGTGGCGACTTCAAATGTATTGGCAGGAAAGCTTTATGATATCCCTGTGAGGGGAACACATGCACATAGCTGGGTGACGGCTTTTTCTGATGAGCTTAGTGCTTTTTCAGCGTATGCAGAGGTGATGCCGAATAACTGCGTTTTATTAGTTGATACGTTTGATACATTAGCGGGCGTTGCAAATGCGATTGAAGTCGGGAAAAAATTACGTAACCAAGGCGCTGAATTAGCGGGTATACGCTTAGATTCAGGTGATCTAGGCCCATTAAGCGTGAAGGCGCGGGCGATGTTAAATCAAGCAGGGTTTTCTAAAACAAAAATCATTGCAAGCAATTCATTAGACGAGCATTCCATCAAACAACTCTGTGATCAGGGCGCGAAGATTGACATTTGGGGTGTAGGCACTCATTTAGTCACAGCGCATGATGAGCCCGCATTAGAGGGCGTTTATAAATTATCAGCCTTGCGTGATGCCGACCAGCAATGGTCTTATAAAGTTAAATTATCGGAGCAAGTTTTTAAAATATCGACACCTGGCATTTATCAAGTGCGGCGTTTTTTTCAAGACGAACAACAAGTCATGGATATTTTGTATGATATTGAATTAGGCATTCCAGAAACACCTACAGCTCAATCGTTTGAGGAGTCACATGTTGACATGAAAGTGATGGATTTTGATGCCTGTGTAGACCTTCTTGTCCCTGTTTTTGAAAAAGGGAAGTTAGTATATCTGGATGAATCTATTCATAAAATTAGAGAAAGAGCTATTGCACAGGCGACGCAGTTCTTGAAATCTTATCCTAAAGAGGCCTATATGGTTGGATTAGAGACTCGGTTGTCTGATTTAAAACAGAAGTTAATCAAAGAGTTAAGCTGAGATAATTCTAGATTCTAACGAATCTAGAATTATCTCAGAAAAACCATTTATTCTCTATTTTTAAGTCCATTTTCGCCAAATTTGTGTTAAATGTGTGCTATATTAATAATAACATCAACCTTAAAGTTGAGGAGTTGTGTATGACTAATATTCAACAAATTTTACAGCAACAACAAAAAGATGCAGAAAAAAAAGCTGAACAAGATGATTCGAATGTTCAGCTGAATCAGGCTGTTGTTATTACAGAGGAATACGAGGAAGTTGAAGACGACCTGGCTTCTGACAAGATAAATGCAAACGTAGCTCAAGAGGCTGCTCAGCTATCTCAGCCCGTAGAAGTTAGTGATGCTGAAGATGAGGAAGATGAAGAAGATGAAGAAAAAGAGTATAAAACGCCAAGGCTGACCCCATTTAATAATTCTAATGAATAAATATGATAGAGAATGTAATGATCCCAAAAGACACCCCTCTACGCCGAGTGCGTAGTTTTGTGCGTCGTGATAGCCGCATGACCGATGCGCAGCGTCGTGTATTACAGACGCTGTGGCCAACATTCGGATTAATGAAAGAAGATGGTATGGTTGATTTCCAGCGAATTTTTGGCAGAAAAGCGCCTGTCATTTTAGAAATTGGATTTGGATCGGGGCTATCGTTAAGTGAGATCGCAAAACAACATCCCGAAAAGGATTTTATCGGTGTTGAAACTTACCATCCTGGAATCGGATCGTTATTGCTAGAGATTGAAAAAGAAAACATTCAAAATATTCGAATTTATTATGCAGATGCCGTTGAAGTGCTGCAAGAATGTATTTCCTCTCAAAGTTTAGATGGAATTCAGCTCTTCTTCCCAGATCCTTGGCCTAAGCGCAAACATCATAAACGCCGTATTATACAGCCTGAATTTGTTAATATTCTGGCAGACAAATTAAAGACTGCTGGTGTTTTGCATTTAGCAACGGATTGGGAGCATTATGCGCAACAAATGATGCAAGTTTTATCAAAGTCAGATAAGCTAATTAATATTGCTGGAGCAGGCCAATTCGCAACACGCTCTGCTCAACGTCCTGTGATGACGAAATTTGAAAGCAGAGGTACGAAGTCAGGGCGGGCCATTTGGGAGTTGCAGTTCGCGCGTTGTGATTAAGGACTATTATGAAAAATAAAAATGGATTTTTATTCTTATTACTTGTTTTTTTATCCCTGGCTGGTTGTTACAACGTGAATACATATATTTATGTTCCGCCTCATTCCACTCTAGGCAAAATGTGTATGATGGGGTGTTTAGAAAAAAGAACACATTGTCAGCATATGTGTAATGTTCATAAAGAGCAGTGCCAGATCAACGATCAAGAAAATGCGGTTTACCGTTATAATATTTATCATGATGAACAAAAAGCAAGTCATCGTGAAGATAATAAATTTATCTACGATTTTGATGATAGTAATTGCTGTAAGAATATACCTTGCGATTGCCAAATGAATTTTGATATCTGCTATCGAGATTGTGGCGGCAAAATTATTATTAAGCCTAAAACTATTGATTAATTTGCTGGACTTTAGTGTTCGCCTTCACTAATCTAATTTCATTCTGACTCAGAGAGGATTTGGAGAATGCGAAGCAAATTAGGATTGCTGCATGTTCTTGCGGTGGTAGGTTCCAGTCTGTTGACTTCTGCATATGCGACGGGTCCTGGATTTTTTTTAGGGTTGCAGGCAGGACAAACCAATGTACATGCCGTGCCAGGAACCTTTACAACAAGTTCTGGCCAATCAGTCTCGGTGAGCCCGAGTAATAACGGCTTTGGTGCTCGTTTATTTATGGGATATAACTTTACTTCCTATGCAGCGATGGAGGGGGGTGCTACTCGTTATAGTCCCGCTAATTATAATTATTCAGGCGGTAGTTGTCGAAATACACCAAAATACGGATTTGATCTTGTCGCTAAAGGCTTAGTTCCTGTGAGTGTCGTCAGTGTTTTCGGAAAAGCCGGGATAGATGTTTTGCGAACCGCTGGTTTTAAAGATATGTTTGCAAAGAATTCTACGAGTGGCACTAGCTGTACGGGTGGTCAAGCTTATTCGACCGCAGCTCGTCCAATTATCGGCGCTGGAGTGAGCTATGATCTCACGCCAAATTGGGTAGTAGACCTTTCTTGGACGCGTGTGTTGAAAGGAGGTAATTCCCAAAATGCAGATTTTAAATCAATAGGTTTTGCGTATCACTTTGTTAAGTTGTATTGCGGCCAATTTTTGTGTTGATGATGTTTAAAATTTCTTTTTCGATAGTGTTGACATTTTATTAAAATAATTTAGTATTTCCGTTCACTTCAGTTATTCCCTTCTACTCATAAAATCAAAAAAATAGTTTTGTGTTGGCTGGTCTTGCAAAATTTCTAATTTTAGTTTGAATATCTCATCAGGTGATTCGTTACGCTAGAATTAGCCATGATTGCAAGACCTCTATCACTGAGCTATGTGAATATTCATCTGTTTTATCCTGATAGCATTTCCGTAAAAAGAGGTTAATATGTTACATTTAGTTCCTAAAGTCAGTAAGCTTGTTATTTTTTCAGATGCAACTCATTCAACATTCTTTCCCTATTCGCTGGTCTTTGACCTGTTGATGTATTTTGATGATCCTAAGCTAGATACAGTAGTAAAAAATATATTTGAAAAATGGTTGCCTCAATATTCTGATTACCAAAATCCCCTGGATTTTTGGGTTGATTTAGAGTCAATGGGCGAAGTTTCAGTGTTGATGGCTAAGCAATTAGCAATGGTCATTAAAGATTATATTCGTGAAGCGATAGAGTATGAAGTGGTGTTGCTTATTAGTTTAAATAAAAAAATAACTCGCGAGAATCAACTTTTTATATTCTATTTAAAACAATCCAATACGGTTGCGATCGATTTTACACAAAAGGAAAATTATATTTCGACTGTGTGTGATTATTCGAAATATATGGCTTGGTTTTGTATTGTAGATTTCAAGCATATTGATTTTCATGTCGAAACCGCGCTAGTTTTAAAATATGCCTGGCATTGCGCAAGTTTAGGCGCTGAAGAAGTAGGTTTTTCTATATTAGAAACTGCTATTGACAGTGTATTGCATATAACTATAAAAATTGTCTATTTAGTACAGCTCCAATTTATGCGTATTGCCACTCAGTATTATGATGAGGCTGCTCGTGAAAATCGGGTTCCTGAGGTTGGTCATGAAGAAATGATAGAATCATTTTATGTGACTAAAGCCTGGGGAAATGTTTTGACTAGGCGTATAGATGCAGCTGGATATTATTTTAATCGTGCAAACATGACGATGGAATCAACACTGAATGACGTAAACTGTCTCTATAAAATGAATATTTTTGCTTTATATCAGTATTTAATTGGGCATGTTGAAAATGCGTTATATATCGAAAATAAAATAAAAAAGAAGATAGCTGAGAATAGTGAAAGTCCTCAGATAACCTATGTTAATTCCATTAGCTTGGCGCGATTGTATCGTTATGCAGAAGAGTATGATTCTGCTAAAGCAGCTTATGATGCTGCATTTAACTTGCCGGAGGTGATTCGCTCGGAGACTTATTGGATATATTCAAATGTATGCTATGGCATGTTATATGAAAGGCAAAATAGGGATTTATTAGCATTAGAGCATTGGCTGCTAGCTACGCTACATTGGTTGACAGCAAAAACCCCAGAAGCATTGGGGTGGCAAGCTGTTCGAGTGATTTCAGAGCCAAATTATAAACCACGCACGCTCTTTGATGTGAATGGAATCACACACAGTTTTCTTTTAAAGCTGATTGAGTTAGCAGAGAAAAATCAAATTCCAATTCGATTAAAATCCGTTAAGAAAATTTTATTTACCACAGAAGATGGGAAGTTTAAAAATCCATGTATTTTTAAATTCAAGGAGATAACACTGTTGGCAAGTACAACAAAGGCTGTGGTTGTGTCTGAACTAAATTCTTATAACAAACTTTCGAATTTAGCAGCAGAGATATTGGCAAAATTGTTGGGTTTTAACGGACATGAGTTCAATCATTTTTTTATTTGCTTATTTAGTCGGTAAAAGTTAGCATTCGGCAACTTAATCTTTATTCCTTAGCGGTCGTGGACTATATACCCATTACACCTCAAGATGCGAACTTTAACAACACATCTTGCGGCGCATTTGCAACGTTTTTCAATCGAAAAACCTCACAATACAACAAGTATTGCTGCGGTTTTTCTCAATCAAAACGTTTCAACTGCTTGCAATCTGCATTGTTAAAGTTCGCATCTTGAGGTGTAATGGGTATAGAACAACTATGCTCGCGATTTTTCGCAAAAAGTTCGTGCAAATCTGCATGACAACTGAGCGCCAAGTTGCGGGAGTTATTTCGTGCTCGTTCCTTAGGTTGACTGGAAAACACCATGAGCTGCAAAATCTTCCACAGTATGTTTTGATCTACTAATGATGGCTAAACATAATATGGCTATGCTAAACAAAGCAATAACGAGAAAATCCCATCCGAAAGGAATAATATGTTTTCCTCCAAATGCTCCTAGATAAGAAATTAAAGTGAGTCCAAGCAAATAAGGTAATATCCAACTAACCGATTTTAATCCTAGTGAATGAGTATCTAGCTTATTACGTAAATAGGCAGTTATAAAAAAAATAAAACCAATCCCTATTGCGATAGACAATTTACGTACTGTTTCCCACCCTGTCCAATAGCTTAATAAATTACAAAAATAAAAAGCTAATACACAAATTAATTTAGAAAAAGGAAGTCTGAAATGTCGCACTTCGTTCGGTAGCTGTATTCTCAAACAGAGTAGTGCAATAGGACCAATAGCATAGGAAATCACCATAGCTGACACTAAAAAACTAACCATAGCTTGCCAACCCGGGAAGGGTAAAAACAAAAACATTCCAATGGCAAAATTAGTAAAAACAGCTGCGACTGGAAACCCTTTATTATTTAAACGTGATAAAAATTTCGGAACATATCCTATTTGACTCATTGCATAAAGAATACGAGCAGTCGATGTTACATAAATTAAACCTGCTCCTAATGGAGATACTGCTGCGTCTACATATAAAAACTTAAGTAACCAAATCAATCCTAGTCCAGCAGCTAGACCTGCAAAAGGACCTACATCACCTATAAATGACAAATGACTCCATCCACGTGTTAAAGCAGTAGGCTCAAGCGCTCCAATGAATGCAACCTGCAATCCGATATATAAAATTAAGCAGCACAAAACTGACCCAACAATTGCTAACGGTATAGCTACCGCAAACTTTTTTGCTTCTCCCGCCAATTCAACACCATGTTTAAAACCAGTAAACGCGAAAGCAATACCACCTGAAGCAACAGCAGCTAATATAGCTTGCCAACCTGACACAGAAGTACTAGTCGGCATTAACCCTAAAAAATTTTGAGAATGAAAGTTGACTTTAATTAATAAAAATATCGTCAGAAAAATGACAAAAATCTTAAAAATAAATAAAATCAAATTAAATCTAACTAGACCTTTAAAGCTTGCAATATTGATGATGCATAGAGCTAACATCAATATACTGGCCCAACATAAGCCTACAGAAGTCAAAATAGGTATACCATTCACCAAATGAGTCAGTGAAGAAAAATACGTAGAAGCATACTGAAGTACAGCTTGGATTTCGATAGGAGCCATCGTTAACGCTGATAACCAAGCAACCCAACTCAATGTAAAACTTGTTAAGCTCCCATGACTAAGCTGAGGAATTTGAGCTGTACCCCCTGCTACAGGAAGCAAAACAGATAATTCGGCAAAAGTAAGCGCGATGGTAGCTGTCGCTATCCCTCCTATTAACCAGGCTATAATTGCTGCAGAACCAGCAATTTTTGCGGCATATAAAGGAGCGAACAACCAAGCTGAACCAATCATTCCATTAATACTTAACATTAATAATGTAACAGGTGAGAACCGCCTATTTAGCTTCATGATTCACCATAAATTAAAATTAAGGAAATAAAAGTGTGTTACTGAAGTATACAATGAGTGCCTCAAACGAGTCACTTTAAATCCATGTCTTTTCTATTACACAGAATAAAAAAATCATCCATTCAAAAAGGCCTTAGTTTTCCTTGTTTTCAGAGACAGCTGGAGCTGTTTGTTGCGGAATTTTTTTCTTTAGTAATTTTGCTTTTCGAGACTCTGTGGAATACTTTGCTTCTTCAGCACTGACCACTCCTACAGCTTGTCCTTCAAGATCAATGCGGCTAGCCCCCTCAATAATACTTTTATGGTAACTTGCTGAATTTACATAGTAAGCAATACTACTTACCATACATGCTTTATCGCTTGTAACAATATCTTCGCGAGTACTCAGTAATTTTACTAAGTCCTGTTTAATACCAATTTTTAAAGGTTGAACTTCTTTTATTTCTTTAAAACAATTTGGAAAATGCGCTTTTAACAACTCGACTCCGTATTGCGCGTACTCAAGCCAAGCTGGTTTCTGTGTTACAGTACTTTTTGTATTTTTTGTTGAAGGTTTCTTTGGTGAATTAGGTTTAGTAAATGTTTTTTTTGCATTTTGCTGTTTTTTAACTGACTGGTCCTTTTTATCTTCACTCGTTGGTGCAATAGATAAGGCTTGCAGTTGTTCCTTTAAACTTGCATTACTCAAATTAGGTACTCCTAGGTTAAGTTGAAGAACATTTATTCTGAATGCACTCACTAAACTCGTTAACCGTCAGTGATTTTTAATTCTATTAGAAAATTAAAAAGTTATTATTAATAATTTCTTACTCTGAAAAATATTCACTTCCCTCACTAACTACTTTTTATTTTCTGTGATTGCTTACATAAAGTAGTTACTTTAATGAGTTCCTGAAATTAAATCAATAATTAACACAATGGATAGTAGACTTTTCTAGCAAAAGAATGGTAGATTTTACAATCTTAAAAAACGTCTGATGAGGAAAATCTACAATGCAAAGAAAAAAAAATGCTAAACCAGTTAAAGCAAAAAACAATATAAAGCGTCAGCCTAAATCCGTTATGACTCCAGCTCAAGTTATTGAAAAAGAATTTAATGAGGCTCCAGCAAAATTAATGACGCAATTCCGTAAAGAGCTCACAGCGCTAAAACAACAAGAAAAGAAATTAAAGAGCGAATTGAAAAAAGCACAAGTACAAAAGAAAGTGGCTAAAAATAAGCGAACAGCCCTCGTTAATAAAACTAAGATGAATAATACAGCCGCCGCTAAGAAACTCCTAAATGCAGCTAAGCAACATTACGATCAAGTCTGCAGTCTTATCCAAGATTTATCGACAAAGTGCGATAATTTAAAAAAACAATCTAGTCTGCTTTCAGAAAAGCAATCTAAATTTACTGCTCTTAGCAAGCATCTAAAACAGTTTGAAAAACAATGGATGATGAAAAACAAAAAACCTACGACAGCTTCAAAAACACGTAAAAAAACTGATAAAAAGTCTAAGGTTGAGGCTGATATTGAATTGACTCCTTCTCAAGTACTGACGAAAGAAATTGATATATCCAACCTAATTCCACATAACGAAGTGGTTGAAGCTTCTAAAAGTTAATGGATGATGATCAATAGTTGATAGTCTTTCGTATCATAAGGAGTAGCTATGAATAGGTCTCAGCTTGTTTCTGCAATAGCAAATAAAGCCGAAATTCCTCAATCTAAAGCAGAAAAAGCGCTAGTAATCGCATTGGATAGTATCATAGACACTTTGACGAACGGCGAGACCGTTTCTTTAGTTGGCTTTGGTAGTTTTGGGGTAAGAAAACGTGCGGCAAGAAAAGTACGTAACCCACAAACTGGTAAGGAAATGATGATTAAAGCTGCCATTGTTCCATACTTTAAAGCAGGAAAAAACCTAAAAGATGTGGTCGATACTGATGGTGGCTCTCCAAAATAACCATGATAAGTCATTCATGCTGTATTGTTATTAATAAATGGTTCTTGCTAACAATATGTGAGTATAAGTTTGAGAGGGGTATTGTGATGCCCCTTTCAACATTTCATATGATTTAAATTGAATATTTAGAAAATAAAGTTATTTCTATACTCAACAGACATCACAGTAAGAAGCCTTATTCAACTGCGAACCTCCTTTTTGATAAACAAGAATTTTCTCATCAAGGAACCTTTCTTAAAAAAATGGAGTTTATTATGTCAGAAAATACCGCAACAACAGAATTATTAGATACGATTACTTTGAGACAAGCTGTTAAAGATACTCTGCGCAATTATTTTACTAACATAGGTAATGAGCAACCCGTAGATTTTTATTCTATTTTGTTGGAAGAAATTGAACGTCCATTATTAGAAACCTTGATAAACCATACCCATTATAATCAAGTTAAAATGGCAAATATTCTTGGTATCTCTCGTGGAACTTTACGAAAAAAATTAAAACAATATGGTATGTTAGATTAAATTGAGACATTGTATTGAGAATTACGAGATATCGTATGCCTTGCGGTTACTGTCATTCCCGCCTGCGCGCATTGGTGTTCGGGAAATCGTCCCATTAACTGAACTGTCACCCCGCAAAATTTTCGTCAACGAAATCTGAAAAGAACAACAAACTTTTCACGAAAATTTGTGCGGGGCCTGGTGCAAATTTTGAGAGGAGCAATGTATCACTCAAGTTCGCTAACCAGGCCCCGCACAAATTATCAGAACGAATCTTGTATTCTTCTTAAGATTGTGGCTGATAATTTTGCGGGGTGACAGTTCTACTTATCTACAGATTAACCGGACACTACTGCGCTTGCGCGGGAATGACAGATTGTATCATTTTCAATTCGCCATACCCGCTTAGCTTTGTCATTTAGGATTATTGACATAACTCGTCGGATCATTAACTTTAGCCTCATTAAATCCTTTTTTACGATAAATACAGCTATCGCAAACACCACAGGCTTGACCGTTTGCATTTAACCGATAACAAGAAACAGTCATGCTATAATCAATTCCTAAACTTATACCTCTTGTAATAATTTCTGCTTTACTAAGTAATAGCAGAGGTGCATGAATTTTAAAACTCCCTTTTTCAACACCCACTTTTGTAGCAAGATTCGCTAGCGATTCGAATGCTTTTAAATATTCTGGCCTACAGTCTGGGTATTGAGAATAATCAACTACATTTGCCCCAATAAAAATATCATAAGCTTCTAATACTTCAGCCCATCCTAAGGCAATAGATAAAAAAATAGTATTTCGTGCAGGCACATATGTATTTGGAATTTCATCACTACCTGTGTAATCTTTTACATCCAGTTCTGGTGATGTTAAAGAAGAGCCTCCAAACTCATTAAGAGATAAAGAAATAATCTTGTGACTTTTAACACTCATCATTTGTGCGATTTTTTTTGCTTGTTCTAATTCTGTTGAGTGTTTCTGTCCGTAATGAAAACTTAAGGCATAACATTCAAAACCCAGTTCCTTTGCTAACGCAAGACAGGTTGTCGAGTCTAAACCACCGGAAAATAAGATGACTGCTTTTTTTGACATGACTCACCAACTACTAAAATCAGTTTAAAAGTAGCGCATAGTATCATAAAAATCGCTGATAGTTAATTTTTAGAGTTTCAGGTAACATTTCGCTATCTCCTACATTATCCTGAATACATATTAAAACACCTGCCAAGATAGGAAGAAAACCATGCCACATTATGTAGATGCTAATCTCCTTATTGCAAATGGAGCAAATCCCCAGCATGTTAATAGCCTTGTCACCAAAATCAATCGTCACTTAGAAGCGCCCCCTGAGATAGCCTGGAACTCTATCTCAAAAGAAATTTTATTACTCCCTTTTCAACTACATTTATGTCTATTTTCAATTGTATTTCCAAACTGGAGAGAAAACCCAGATTCTGCGCCAGCTTGGTTGCCGGATGAAGAGTGCTTAACTCAGTCGAATATTGCAAAATCTATGCATGAATTATCTATCTCAACGTTTACACTTTTTCATTCCTGGAGTGTGAATTACTATTTAGATTTTTGGAAATATACAATCGACAAATTAAATATTATTTTTCACTCCCCACCATCTGCAATCTGCAAACCTGATTTTTCTGTTGAAAATCCTCATTGGCTACCCGATGCTAAATTAAATATTATTGATAGTTGTTTTATTGCTGAGCCTTCGTCAACAGCGATCATATATCTTAATGAAAATAATCAATTGACCAAGATGACTTATAATGAATTGAATAAACAGACTAATCGGATTGCCAATAGTTTAGTTGCTGTTGGCATTTCTGTTGGTGATAGAATTGCTATTGATATGCCAATGACAAAAGATGCTGTGGCATTGTATCTTGCTATTATCAAAATGGGCGCGGTTGTGGTCTCAATTGCTGACAGTTTTTCAAGTAATGAAATTGCAACTAGACTTCATATATCAAAATCAACAACTATATTCACTCAGGATTATATTTATCGCTCGGGGAAAAAAATACCTCTTTACGAAAAAGTCGTTGCAGCTAATCCAGAAAAAATTGTTGTCATCCGCACAAGTCATGCTGAATTACCCTTGCGAAGTACTGATATCGAATGGGATCGTTTTTTAGTTTCAAATGAAAACTTTACTTCACAATCCTGTAGTCCTGATCAGCATTGCAATATTTTATTTTCTTCGGGCACAACAGGCCAGCCCAAAGCAATTCCTTGGACTCACGTAACGCCTATTAAAGTCGCAAGTGATGCCTATTATCATCAAAATATAAAACCGGGAGACGTTCTTGCTTGGCCAACCAATTTAGGTTGGATGATGGGTCCTTGGCTTATTTTTGCCGCGCTAATTAATCAAGCTACCATTGCACTGTATACAGACTCTCCAAACGAACGTGCATTCGGGGAGTTTATACAAGATGCCAATGTGACTATGCTAGGGGTCATTCCAACATTTGTTTCTTCATGGCGGCAAAGTACTGTCATGGAAGGATTGAATTGGAAAAATATTAAAGTTTTTAGTTCAACAGCTGAATGTTCTAATTCGGAAAACATGCTCTACCTTATGTACCTCGCGAATTATAAACCGATTATAGAATATTGTGGAGGAACTGAAATCGGAGGTAGCTACATTACGAGCACTGTTGTTGAAAGCAATTTTCTTTCCGTTTTCACAACAGCAGCAATGGGTTTAGATTTATTGATCTTAGATGAACACGGCAAGCCAAGCAATTATGGAGAAGTCACACTCATACCACCTTCCATAGGATTATCAAATACTTTAATTAATGCTAATCACCATGATATTTATTTTGCAAATATGCCAACTTCCACTGATGGTAAACAATTAAGACGCCATGGAGATCAACTGCATCGTTTTGCAAGTGGTCGATATTGTGTATTAGGTCGCGCAGACGATACTATGAACTTAGGTGGGATCAAGGTTAGCTCTGCTGAAATTGAACGTGTACTGACAGATTTACCCGATATTACTGAAACTGCTGCTATTGCCATTGAGCCTCATTATAATGGCCCTAGCTTATTAATAATCTATGCAGCCACTCAAGCTCCACTCCATAAAGATACCATACTTAAACTGATGCAAGCTAAAATTAATCAACATCTGAATCCTCTTTTTAAAATTTATGATATTGTCTTAATTGACCAATTACCTAAAACAGCTTCAAATAAAATTATGCGGCGCGTGCTTCGCACCCAATACAAGACTCTAGAAACCTCTCGCAAGTAATACAGTTTGTAAGATTAACGTAGAGACAAAAAACAATATAGTCCCCACCCTTCAGGCCGGGGTCTATAACCGCTAATGAATAAAAGATTAATCATTTGCTAGACATTAACCTATAAATCCTTGACACTATTCTGAACTTCTATAATTTTTAATATTTGAAAAAGGAATTTTGTATGCAAAAGAAAATTATTCAAGCTACATTAGCAGCAATCTTAGCTGCTGGTGCTGGAACTAACACTATCGCTGATGCAAACACTACTATAGCCAAAACACCAAAAATGATGAAGGGATTAGAAAAGTGCTATGGTATTGCAAAAGCTGGCATGAATGATTGTTCGTATGCAAACCAATCTTGTGCTGGTAGTTCCAAAATAGATGGAGAGAAAACTGCCTGGATTACTGTACCTAAAGGAACATGTAATAAAATTATCGGCGGTAACACGCAACCACCAAAAAAATAGCTTAATGTCTTTACGTTATCTTCAAAATGCCTTTATCAATCGCTTTGAAAACAGTATGGATACTACTTTCCTTGATGAAATTATGACAATTCCAAACTTGTCATCAAGCGATCAATTTACGATTTATAAACACGGCATCCAATCCAGATTTGAAAAAGTATTAACAATTACCTATCCTGTTTGCCATAAGCTTGTTGGGGATCATTTTTTTCATTTCATGGTTGATCACTATATTAGTGAACACGCTCCCTATTATTTCGATTTGAATGCTTATGGAAATCATTTTTCTACTTTTATCACTTCGTTTGCACCTGCTTCTACACTGCCTTATTTATCTGATGTCGCCAAGCTTGAATGGGCTTGGCATATCGCATTAACAGCACCTATGTACTCATCTTTTGACTTTGAAAAGCTCTCTAGACATATTGATCATGGTGAGAATATTGTTTTTTTATTACCAACTCACAGTACACTACTTTCCTCCTCTTACCCAATTCACCGTATATGGGAATTAAACCAACTAGACAATATATCTGATACTCCATTCGTATTACCTGAAGCATCAACTTTTTTTCTATTTGTCTGGCGATATCTCGATTGTTCTCATATAAGTGTTTTGTCTCAAGCTGAATGGAAACTTCTATCGTTAATTCAACAAGGTTTGACTCTTAAAGAAATAAATTCCACTAGTGATCAATCATCCAATTCCCTAAGCCTTGAGAAACTATTACCAGAGCTTATCCATAATGGATATATTTTTGATTTTAACTGCCGAATCTAAGCTAAATATCCTGTAGCTGTCTCACTAATCCTGTATACGTCACTCGTGCACAAACACTTCTTCCTGTATATGTCACAAATCCATCCTGTAAATGTCCACAAATATCCTGTAAACGTCACTCACGCTCCTGAAAACGTCACATTTTATCAGTATAATATCAATAAAAACAATATGATACGAGCTCTAAACTAACTCTAAAATATTTTAAACAATTACAAACGTTTGTTTGTTGTTTTTATTTTTAGGATTAACGAAAGATTAAGCATATGTTATGCTCATACCTAATTTAGGAGTAATTTTTCAATAAATAAGGGACAGTTATGACTAAGATAATTGTAAATGCGACCCATAAAGGCGGTGAGGGAAAAACTACTAATTCAATTATGTTAGCTGAATATTCGGCTTTAATTAAGGGGTTAAAAACATTAATTATTGACATGGATCCCCAAGCTAATTTTTCTGGTCGTTATATATCAATGGAGTACGACCCAGCGTATCGTGGTGGTAAAATTCCCGCACTTCATCCTGATTTTGAACCCGAAACTGATTCTGAATGGGATGGTCGTAGTAGTATCGCTAACATTTTTTATGGTGAAGAGGTTATTCCTTACCCTACTGCTATCCCTAACTTAGAATTATTACCGGCACATTCTCATAAGTTACAGGAAGCAGAAGCTGTAACTAAAAATGAAGTTTTGGAGAAAGTTCATCTACAACTAAGACGTTTTTTAGAATTACCAGATGTTAGAGGCAGTTATGACGTTATTATTATTGATACCCCACCTTCGAAAGGTCCTCTCACAATTGCTGCTATAAAAGCTGCGTCACATATTGTGATTCCTGCTCAAATGGAACAATTTTCGATAGAAGGCATTTACGGTATGCTTCAATTGTGGAAACAGGAATCCTATTATAGAGCAAAAGAAAATCAGATAGATCTTATTGGTATATTACCTAACCAGGTTCGTGACATTAAACTGCATAAGCAATTTTTAGAAGGTTTAAAACTGATGAAAGGGGTTTCAGATTACGTTATGCCTAGAGTAATAAAAAAGCGTGCGATTTATACGGAGATCTTAGTTGAAGATGCAAATCCAAAAAGTATTTTTGAGTTACCTAAAACGAATGTTGCTCGTTTAGAATATGAAGCAGCGTGTTTATACATAATGGAGAGGGCTTTTACTCATGGCTAAAAAAAAGGTATTTCAGATTAGTAATGCACTTACTGAGGGATTAGAGGAAACGGTAACTGCCGCACATAACTACAATGGCGAACTAAGAGTCGAAATTATTCCTTTAAAAAAAATCGAGTTAGATCCTGAAAACCCACGTGATTTAATTTTATCGTTTGAAGACTTGCATCATGGCTTAGATAAGGAAGACAAAGACTATTCACGAAAATCGGAAGAAAAGTCTAGTCTACTTTCGCTTGCTAACTCTATTCATGAACAGGGTATTATTAATCCTATCGTTGTTTATAAATTTGGTGACAAATATAGATTAGTTGCTGGTGAAAGAAGAACCCTAGCTTCGATTCTTGCTAAAAAAACTGATATACAAGCTAAGATACTTGATAAAAAGCCTAATGATTTAAAAATTAGTCTTTTACAGTGGATGGAAAATGTCGAACGTAAAGATCTTTCTTTGTGGGAAAGGTTAAAAAATCTTGAGAAAATTATTTCATCTTTTCTAAAATGTGACAATGAGGGTATCGCAACGGTGATGCCTGTTGAACTAAGTCGATTATTAGGTTGCTCGTTACCTCATGCAATGAATTATTGCGCTGTTTTAAAAGCTGATAATCAAGTAAAAGAATTGATTCGGTCTAATAAAATTAAAAATCTTGAGAAGGCAGCTTTGCTATCTACCATCAAATCAAATGAGTTAAAAATAAGTGCGATTGAAGCTTGCTTAAACGGAGCTACGTTGAAGAAGCTTAAATCCCTATCTTCTCAAGATAAGTTTAAAAAGAAGTTTGCTATTAAAACAATGAATCCAAGAACGCAAGGCAGACAGGCAAGTTTAGTTAATTTAGGTAGTACAAAAAAAATTAATGTAGCCCGCATTATAGTTGACTCTGTTTTGAAGAATGAGAAATTGTTGCACTTGAACCAATATTTTAGTGACTTGAATTGGACTGACTATAATGCAATAAACCATGCTTTTAGGCAGTTACTGAAAACGTTAGAACAAATTGAGGCATAGTGAAACCCTATGGAAGCTAAAGCAAAAATCACATTTGTGCTCCCAGATGTTCTTCAACAAGAATTTAGAGAGCAGATTATTAAAGATGGATATGACATGAGAGGCAAAAGTCGTTGGATTAAAGAGGGTATAGAATCATTACTTTCTATGCGTAATTATCCCGAACTAGTTAACTTGAGTAATGAAATGAAAGGATTTGAAAAAGTTGATTATGTTGTTATTACTCGGGAATTTAAAAAATGTCTAGATAACGCAGTCATTGAAGTTCGAAAAATGTATCCAGCTCTTGAAGGAGTACAAAGCGGAATAGTTCGAACTGCTATTATACAAAGGCTTCTACGATCTTAGTTAAGTAACTTAACTCTTCTGTAACTAATTGAAATTATTAAATTTAATTTTTTTTATTGTTATTATATCTAGAGTTAGGTCATACGATTAAATATAGGATCACTAATCAAACTGTGACGCTTACAGGATGATTCATGATGCGAAAATGTGACGCTTACAGGATAAAATCTTTGAGGACAGACATGGAATTCAAGGATTAAATAGGGAGTGAGTCATGTTAGGAAATGAAAAGACTTTAGAATTAAAAAAACATGTTGCCACCATACATTCAAGTAATAAACTGAGCTTAATTCAACGAAAAATTGCTAATGCTTTACTTTTCAATGCCTATAATGAGTTGCTGATAAAGGATGAGCATCAAATTCAAATCAAAGCGCTGTGTAATTTAATTGGATATGATAGTCATGATTATAAAACGATTAAGAAAGCGCTCGTTAACCTTCTTTCGACAGTTATCGAATGGAATCTAGTTGATGGAAATAAGCTAGATTCAGAAGGTATTTGGAATGCCAGTTCAATTATTTCAGATGCCAGCATTGAAGGAGGAGTTTGTACCTATTCTTATAGTAATAAAATGAAAAAACTTTTATATTCGCCAGAATTATATGGCCGTTTAAATATGGTAGTACAGGCTCAGTTCCAGTCAACATATGGCTTAGCACTATATGAAAACTGTATACGGTATCAAAATATCGAGCAAACACCATGGTTTGACATAGGACAGTTTAGGAAATTAATGGGTGTGAAAGAGGGAAAATATGCAATTTTTAGAGACTTTAAGCGTAGGGTATTGGATAAAGCCATTGAGGAAGTAAACAAGTATTCACCCTTACTAGTTAGTTTGAAATTGCAAAAGAATGCTCGGCAAATAGTTGCTATTCAATTTTTGATTAAACGAGCGAAAGAAATGATTCATGACGCAGTGAAAACTGATGATTCTATGACGCTTTCTAATCGATTGAGGGAGAGATTTGGTTTCTCAAAGGATCAGATTGAAGAGACACTTTCAAATTATGATGAACAGTATATCCAAGAGAAAATTTCTATTGTTGAATCCTCTCCTAGCTTCCTCCAGGGGAAAATAAATAACATTGCCAAATATTTATTACGTGCTTTGATAGACGATTTTCAACCATCAAAATCCAGTAAAGAGTTAATTAAAATTTTACACAATAATGTAGGGTTGAAATCTAAAAAAACTAACAAAATTGAGGACAAAAAGTTAATCGAATACAAACGATATCAGCAAAAAATTATATTAAATGTATTTGATAAACAATCCAGTGCTATCAAAAAGAAAACTTTGAAAGACTTCGATCTGTATTTGGGGAAAAGTTTGTATCATGATATTTTTAAGAGAGATGGATTAATCAATGTACTTATTCAAGAGCAACTATGTGATTTTATTAAGTTAATAAACCCTGAGTGGTTAACCACAATGCTAACATTAACAGAATTTTGCGAAACATAGAGCTTCCATATAATAAATTTAGACAGTTATCATGAGAGATGTTCTATGTGGAACTTTGATTACATTGCTTGTATGAAAAAAAAACAATTGATCGTTTCAATGATTATGTTAGTGATAATCATTTCATTTCAAACATTCACTTTTGCATTGGATGCAAATAGAAAATTTGTCAGTGTAGCAGATATACATTTTGATCCATTAGCATCATGTAGTATCAGCTTGCATGCATGCCCATTGGCCGCGCAACTAATAAAGCTTCCATATCAGATGTGGGAAGACATTTTGCTTAGTTATGACGATCAAAGTCAGAATGTGCATTATTATCATGATACGAATTATAGTCTTTTAAAGGTGACCTTTAATGAAATAAAAAGATTAGATCAAAAAGAACGTTTTGAATTTGCTGTAGTATTAGGCGATATTTTGGCACACCGATTTCGAACGGAGTATATTCTTTATTCGCATGATTATACTCAAGCAGGTTATCAAAATTTTGTTCGTAAAATATTTCAGTTCATAGCGATGAAATTCCAACAGACGCTACCCAGTCAAAGTATCTATTTTGCAGTAGGAAATAATGATACATATGATGCTGATTACACGGTAAAAGAAAATGGGATATTTCTACAGCAAACAGCAATCACGTGGTCAAAACTAATTCTAGATAAGGAAAATAGAAATTTATTTTTACAAAGCTTTCATCAAAGTGGATACTATTCGGTAAATTTATCACCTAAATATCGGTTAATTGTACTCAACTCCGTATTATTTTCTGCAGAAATAAACGATATGCAATCAAAAGTATTGGCGCTTTCTCAGTTAGATTGGTTGCACCAGGAGTTAATGAAATCAAAACTCGAACATCAAAAGGTATTACTGGCTTTTCATATACCTGTGGGTATTAATGTTGTTGGGACATTAAAAAATTATTTGAATGGTGTTCAGGAATTCTGGCAACCAACTTATACAACGATATTCAATGATAATATTAAAGAATATGCTTCCATTATTAGTGCGATATTACCAGCACATATTCATAGAGAGGAGTTGCAACTAGGTATGTTGAGTCAGCCTAGTACTGTTAACACATTCATTACTCCATCAATAAGTCCTATATTCGGTAATAATCCTTCATTCAAGGTTTTTAGTTATGATGTTCAAAATTATCAACTAACTGATACAGAGACATATTATTATCGGTTAGATAAAAGCCTAAAAGCTTGTTTTTGGGAAAAAAGAGTTTACCTTTAGATGTGCGATTGATTTTCATATTTATTATTTATCAAAATAATCTTTTAAATAGTGTTAAAATTATAGTGTAAGAATAATTAAATACAGCTTTTCCTAGCTCCTTGTGGATTGATATCTCTAAAGTGGGGTCATACAAAGGATAGTGCTATGGTATTTGATAAAAGTGATGAAACTCAATTATCCACTGCTTCACCTACTACTGTTCTCATAGCTGATGATGATCCTCCTACGCGAATATTATTGCGGGCTGCTATTACTCAATGGGGTTATAAGGTTGTCGCGGCGCAAGATGGCGAAGAAGCTTGGGATATTCTTCAGCATCCTGATGCGCCAAAATTATTAATCATTGATTGGCTGATGCCAAAATTAAATGGAATAGATTTATGTATACGAATAAAAAAACAGCTTAGTTATAGACCCTATATAATCTTATTGACTCAAGTTACTGGGACAGAAAATATTGTAAAAGGTCTTGAAGCAGGTGCAAATGAATTTTTATCTAAACCATTTAATATGGCCGAGTTAAATAGTCGTCTTTCAGTGGGGGAAAGAATAATCCATTTTGAAGATACCTTGGCGACTCAGAATAAAAAGCTGCAAGGTTATATTCAACAAATTAAAAGCCTAACAGCTCTTAGTCCAACAATATCAGCAGAGATTAATGAAATTTTAAAGTCAGCCAATCTACTCGAAAAAACTGATAACAATCTCATTCATATAAATAAAATTAAAGAATTACACTCTAATCTAAAGCAAGTTGCAGACTTGATTGACAAATTCCATTTGAATGAATAAGTTGAGGATAGGGTCTATGAATAATGAGAACCTACAGAATAATGTCCCACGTTGGCCAATAACATTTGCGAAATGCACAAGTGCATTCGTTATTGTGAGTGGATTTGGTATACTTCTGGGATGGTTTTTTTCTTTTTGGCTACAAATAAATTCTATCCAATTAATATACTCAATAAAGCCAAATGTCGCTTTATGCTTTATGCTGTGTGGTGTTGCATTGTGGATAAAATGCGAGAGAAATAACACAGCATACATATCACATATAGCGCAAGTTTGTTCGGCTGCTGTTTTTCTAATAGGTATTTTAACGTTATTTGAATATTTTTTTAAAATAGACTTGGGAATTGACCAAGGTCTTTTTAAGGAACCTTTAAAAGAAGTTCCAATGTTTTTGTCACCAGGACGAATGTCTCCGTTTATAGCCACAAATTTTGTTTTAAGTGGTTTCGTATTGTTTTTTTCAGATAATGAAATAATTAGTTTTCGCGTTAATCAAGTTTTGATTTCAATTATGTTTTATTTGTTACTCTTTGAGTTACTCACTCATATTTACGAGCTTGAGAAAATTTCTGCAATACTGGGGGTTGCAGATGTGCATTCTCAAATGGCTATGCCGACGCTTATCACATCTATGATTTTAGTGTTAGGAATTTTATTTGCACGCTCAGGTGAAGGAATAGCATCACTATTTGTTAGCAAGCACAGTGGTGGAGTCTTAGTCCGAAAATTAATGCCACCCATTATTCTCATTCCAATTATTGTTGGTTATTTAGCGGTAACAGAAAGTTCAGGTTCGCTATATGAGTTAGGTTTAAAGGCTGCTCTCTTGGTTGTTGGAACGATTGCATTGTTAACCAGTTTAATTCTCATATACGCATATTTTGTTGAGATTGCAGATATTGAGAGGGAGGCAATTGCCGCAACCCTAAAAAGAAACCAAGTAAGATTACAAGCTATTTTAGATAATACAAGTTCTGCGATTTACATTTATGATCTTGAAGGAAAATATACGTTAGTTAATAAGCAATTTGAAAGATTGTTTCATATAAGCGAAATGGAAGTCATTGGAAAGAAACCCTATGATGTTCTGCCGAAAAAAATTGCTGAGGATATGATTAAAAATAACTTGAAAGTTTTGCAGTCACGAAGCTCGATTACTATTGAAGAAAAAATTATTGACAAAAACCAATGTAATTATTACATCTCAAATTTATTTCCTATTTTTAATGAAGATGGGATGCCCTATGCAATAGGCGGCATTTCGGCTGATATTAGTGAAATGAAACGAGTTTATGAAACACTGAAAGAGAATGAAGAAAGATTAGGGCTAGCATTAAAATCTGCAGAAGCAGGTACTTGGAGTTGGGATACTACAAATAATCACATGGTATGGGATGATTATATTCATAATTTATTTGGGTTGAATCCAAGTAGCTTCCCAGCAAGTTTTGAAGAATTTTTAAGCTTGGTTTATCACAAGGATCGTAAGTCAATTCTAGAAAATGTGAAAAAAAGCTTATCGAAAAAAATGGAACATGATACAGAATTTAGAATTATTCATCCTGATGGATCATTACACTATATCGGAATGAAGGGTAAAGTATATCGAGATAACAATAATCAACCTATACGCATGACAGGTGTGTGCTGGGATATTACCGAACGAAAAAAAGCTGAAAGAGAATTACGACATGCAAAAGAAATGGCTGAAGCACTAGCAGATCAAGCTGCGGAAGCAAGTCGTGCTAAAAGTGTATTTTTAGCAAATATGAGCCATGAAATTCGTACGCCGTTAAATGGTGTTATTGGTATGACAGGTCTTTTATTGGGAATGAAATTATCAGACGAACAACGAGTTTATATAGAAACTATTCGAATATCTGGAGAAGCACTTCTCTCAGTCATTAATGATATTTTAGATTTTTCAAAAATTGAATCTGGTAAAATGGATTTAGAGAATATGGATTTTGATTTGCATCCGGTTGTTGATGATGCAATTGAAATTGCTGCGGCTCAAGCACATAAAAAGAAACTTGCAATAGGTGCTTATATCGAACCTAATGTTCCTGAATGGCTGAAAGGCGATCCTTCACGACTACGGCAGGTGTTAAGCAATATATTGGGTAATGCAGTTAAGTTTACAGAAAAAGGTGAAATTAGTCTTTCAATTAAGTTAGTAAAGAGGATTGAAAAAGAACTAACGTTATTATTTGAAGTTAACGATACAGGTATTGGTATTACACCTGAGGTTCGTGAGCGTTTATTCCAACCTTTTTTTCAAGGAGACAGATCTACTTCAAGTAAATATGGTGGAACAGGATTAGGATTGGCGATTTCCAAACGATTAGTTGAGATCATGGGTGGTGTTTTTAATATTGAAAGTTTGCCAGGACGCGGCAGTAAATTTTCCTTCACGATTAAACTCATTGAAGCAGAAGTACCAGAGTCAAACACTGTCTACGAATTATTACCGCAACTACGTGGGGCCCGTGTATTGTGTGTTGATGACAATGCAATTAATCGAGAGATTACAAAAAGACAGCTTGAATCATGGCAACTAGACTGTGATGTTGCATCGAATGCAGGTGAAGCTTTATCACTGTTAAAAAAATCTATTCACGATAATAGTCCTTATTCGTTGGTGTTGGTTGATTACATCATGCCTGGCATGAATGGAATTGAATTTCTCCAAATCATGCGAGATCTTAATGAAATTCCATATGTTCCTGTCATTTTGCTATCTTCGTTAGGTACAACATTCACGCCTGAGGAATTAAAGCGATTAGATATTGCAATGAATCTCACTAAACCCATTAGACAATCTAAGTTATATGAGAGTATTGTCGCTGTTTTAACTAAGAAGTATGAAATAATAAATGAAGTTGTTACAAAATCAAATGCTGATATCTTTGAGGAGAAGAAAAAAGCCAGGATCTTGCTTGCAGAAGACAATACTATAAACCAGCAAGTTGCATTGAGGATTTTGGCAAAATTAGGTTATCGCGCAGATGTTGTTGAAAATGGTGTTGAAGTCATGCAAGCATTACAGGAAATTCCTTATGACGTTATATTAATGGATTGTCAAATGCCACAAATGGATGGATATGCTGCGACAGAAGAAATTCGGAAATTAGAAAAGGAACAACATAAACATATAATCATTATTGCTATGACAGCTTATGCGTTAAAAGGAGATAGAGAAAAATGTTTGGCTGCTGGTATGGATGACTACATTGCTAAGCCAATTGACATGAAAGTATTATCAGAGACACTGAATCGTTGGTTAAGAGGTAATGAGATTAACAAAGTGGAAGACCATTTTAAACCATCTCAAATAATAGGTCCAAACTCACATATAGATATGGTTAGAATAAACGATATTTTTGGTGACGATAAATCGGCGATTAAAGAACTAATGGAAAGTTTTGTCAATGCTACTACCGAATTAATAAGTGAAATTAGAAAAGCAATTAAAAAAGAAAAAAATGATGTTGCGAAGGAGTTATTCCATCGTTTGAAAGGGTCTGCTGGAAACTGCGGAATTATGTCGATTCATGCACTGAGTTTAAAAGGAGAAGAAAAAGTATTGCAATCAGATTGGCATGAAGTTCAGAAATGTATTGACTCCATCGATGGGGTATTTAAGAAAGTTCAGCTGGAGATAGAGCAAAGATTTAAAAATAATTAGGACAGTAATCTTTATTTTTCTTTTTTATCAGTATCAGTAATGCCATAAGTATATCCACCAACTTCAATAGACTTATCTAAAAGATTCTCTAATTGTTCTTTAATAGTTTGACTATTGGAGCCAGTAAACTGTACGCCTACACCAGCTAAAACGTGGTAAAGCGCATTCTTAGATGTAATCCAAACAACTTTTCCTTCAATATCAATCGCGTCTTTTTTTCCAGGTAATTGTAGTTTGATTCGGACTTTATCGCCTAAAGCAAAATGATCGTAAGTAGGAACAAAGAGTCCGCCATTTGCAATAAAAGGCATATAAGACAGATTCAATTCAATAGGGTCACTGATAATGTAAGTTAAATCTGTGGTATCTGTCATAATAAATTCTCAATGATCATGATGGCCAACAAGCAGTGGGAGTTTGCGTAATTGTTCCGGCACTCATTGCAAAAACTAAAGGGGTACAAGAAGTACTGCCTTGGATGTCATTAGCTTGATCGCCTACTGCAGTGGCTGTGATAGTGTAACTTGTTGATGTAACGTTGCTTATGGCTAATGTGTAATAACCACCGGTCGAGGTTGTAACACTATTCCAAACTTGTGCAATTGTGCCGTATGTTGCATTAGTTGAACGATAGTTTTCTTCTGCTAACGAAATTGAAAATAATGTATTAATGGCATCTGAACGTCTCCCACTGCGTACTTGAGGTGTATATAACGCAATTGAAATCAAAATGAGTATCGAAATAATGGTACATGTAACCATTAATTCAATTAATGTAAATCCGTTGAATATCATTTTTTTCTTCATAACTGTTTCACCTAGAAAAGAGAGCCTAACTTAAATATAGGTAGATACATAGCGATTACTAATCCTCCTATAATGACACCCAGCATGACCATAATGAGAGGTTCAAGCAAGCTGCTTAAGCTGTCAACTACATTGTTGACTTCTTCTTCATAATAGTCAGCTACTTTTGTTAACATGTCAGACAGAGAACCTGCGGCTTCACCGACTGATATCATTTGAACGACCATATTGGGAAAAAGGTTGGTAGCACCTAAGGATGTACTAAATTGATTACCACTCACAACATCATCGCGAACTTTAACAATAGCATCCCTATATAAAACATTTCCCATTACATTTGCCATAGAGCTCATGGCATCAGTTAACGGCATGCCTGATTCTAACGTGGTGGATAATGTCCGTGTGAAACGAGCAATAATTCCTTTCTGTAATATGGGTCCAATAATAAATATTCTCAATGAGAACTTATCAACTTTATATTTGAACGAAGGAATATTACGTATGCCATACCGAAATCCCCAAGCAGAAAGCCCCATCATTAATAAAAGCACCCACCAATAAGATTGCATAAAATTGGATAATCCAATAACCATTCGTGTAAATAAAGGCAGCTGAGCACCAAATGATTTAAACAAGTCTTGAAATTTTGGAACAACGAAAATAAGTAAAATCGAACTGACCAGCAAGGCAATACTCATGATTGCAATTGGATACATCAAGGCTTTTTTAATTTTTCCTTTTAAAGATTCAGATCTCTCTAAGTAGTTAGCTAATCGCTTTAAGATTTTATCTAACGTACCCGATTTTTCTCCTGCGTATATTAAGCTGCAATAAAGTTCGCCAAAGTATTGAGGATATTCGTTAAAAGATTCTGATAATGTTTTTCCGCTTGCAATGTTTTTTCTAAGAGTCACAACAAATGATTGCATAGCTGCGTTATCTTGATCTTGGGCGATGATATCTAATGCTTGGAGAATAGGAAGGCCTGCAAACAGCATTGTTGATAAATAACGAGTAAAGAGTAGAACGTGTTTAGTTTTAACTTTTTTTCGGCTAGAGAACAGACTGGTCTGTGAGATTGCTTTAATTGTAATAACCGCTATATCTTGTTTTTTTAATTCGGCTTGAGCGTCTTTTAAATCTGCCGCTTGAGTTTTACCTTTGATACGTTGACCATTTTTATCAATACCACTCCATTCAAATTGCTGAATATTGTCTGGCATATTTTATCCTGCTGTGTTCATGAATAGTGAACTCATCTTAATTGTAAGCTAATATTTATTTAAAAACTCGATTTAATTCAGTAATTCCTAATTGTCCTTGCCTAATTTTTTCTAATCCTGATTCACGTAAATTCATAATGTTTTCTTTTCTTGCTTGTTCAATAATTTCTAAAATATTGCCGCCTTCTATGATGATATGTGACATGGCTTTAGAAATAGGCATGACCTCAAATATGCCCATACGCCCTTTATAACCGCGCATACAGCGATCGCATGTTCCAGGAGCGTAGATTTGAAAAGTTCCATATTCTTCTTTCTTGAACCCTTCAGCAATAAATACTTCTTCTGAAATATCATCTTTCTGCTTACAAAATTCACATAATTTTCTAACTAAACGTTGAGCTATGACAATCGTTAATGAGCTGGCTAAGTTGTATGAAGGGATGCCCATGTTCATCAAACGTGTAATGGTTTCTGGCGCACTATTAGTATGTAGGGTAGATAAGACTAAGTGTCCGGTTTGTGCCGCTTTTACGGCAATTTCAGCTGTTTCTAGGTCGCGGATCTCTCCAACCATGATTACATCAGGATCTTGTCGTAAAAAGGCTCTAAGTGCCACAGCAAAGGTTAAACCAAACTTTGGATTCACGTGGACTTGATTAATTCCTGATAAGGGTATTTCCACTGGATCTTCTACAGTTGAAATATTTTTTTCGCTCGAATTTAAATAACTTAATCCAGAATAGAGTGTAACTGTTTTACCACTGCCAGTCGGTCCTGTGACGAGTATCATACCTTGTGAGCGGTTAAGTGCGCTGAGCAAATTCTCTTTTTGTATCTGACCCATTCCTAATGATTCTATACCTTGTGAAATGCTTGCGGGATCTAAAATACGTAAGACAACTTTTTCTCCGAAGACAGTTGGACATACGCTGACACGAAAATCGATAGAGCGCTTTTTTGATAAGGTTAATTTAAAACGCCCGTCTTGAGGAATGCGATGTTCAGTAATATCCATGCTGGATATGACTTTTATTCTGGCGAGGAGGTAGTTAGCTAGTTTTGCAGGAGGGCTTGCAGCGGGATAAAGGATACCATGTTGACGAAATCGAATTCGATAAAGGTTTTCATAGGCTTCAAAATGGATATCAGAAGCACCTTTCTCAATGGCATCTAATAAAATTTTATTAACATAATTGACAACGGGAGCACTTTCTACATCATAAGAAGAAAGGTCAGTATTTTCTTCTTTATAAGCATCTACAGTGACGTTATCAACGCGCTCGCCACCTAACGTGCTCATTTCAGATAAGATAAGGGTATTGAGTAACTCATTAATAACCTGACTCAGCTTTGATGATTCGACAATGAGAAGTCTGACATCTAACCCTGTTAAAAACCGTATTTCATATAAGGATTCGATGGTGGGATCAGTAATTGCTATATATAACAACCCATGTTTTTTAAAAAGAGGGAGCCCCTGTTGCTTGCGCACCAATTGAATACCTAGGTATTCAGAAGGGATATTATCGGTATTAAACGCTGTGATATCACAAAGCGGTAAGCCAAAGTACTCAGCTGTTGCTTTAGCAACATGAGTTTCATCTAGTATTTTTTGCTTGACGAGCAGATCAATATAGGAAATTTTTGTTAGGCTAGATTCTTGTAACGCATCAAGAGTAACTTGTTTGTCAATCAAATTGCTTTCAGAAAGATAAGAAGCAAATCCTGTTAAAATATTATTTGATGATTTAGCATTTTCCATATCACTTTCCCTAACTTTTTTAAGCCGGGACGCGAAACTCACTATATTATGTAACGTACTTCCTGTACGTTACATAATGATAGTGAAATGTTGACAGAGAATCTAAACTAATCCGTTATTGAGAATATCCATTAGTTACACCACCGCCTGAGCTAGTCCAAATTAACGTATTATTGGTTACAGTTGGAGTCAGAATATAAGTATCAGTCGCAACGATACCTTTGTTTGCAACAGGAGTTACTGTAATGACGCCAGCAGCAGTTGTTAGTGAAGCAACCGCACCTGTCGCTGTGGTGATATTAGCAGGAACATTATTGGAACCACCATTGCAATTTGTTAAAGCTCCTTGTTCTTGATAACATTCCGTGACTCCCAGTTTTGCTGGTGCTGTTGCTAAAACAACTTCACTATAATAGGCTCTCCTTGTGTAGTTTAGATAGGATGGTATTGCTACAGCCGCTAAAATCGCGATAATCGTTACCGTGATCATTAACTCTATCAACGTGAAACCTTTAAGTGAATGAATAGGGTACCGCATTGTACACCTCCGTGGATTAATATGAATTTTTTCAAACCAGAGACATAAAGAGCATTCCTTTATACTATACATTATAAACCTTTTACCCAAAAAAATCAGGCCATAATAGCACTTAATTTAACCAGATCATAACCTATTGACCATTGATGATACCTATAGGTTATTGTTTTAACTTAAAATGATTTTTATCTAGCGCTGCTTCATGTGCTGTTTCAACAGTAATCAGTTGCTTATTGAGCAATTCTTGTAGATATTGGTCAAGAGTGCACATACCTACTGCGTGTCCAGTTTGAATGCTTGTATACATTTGGGCAATCTTATCTTCTCTTATTAGGTTTCGAATAGCTGGTGTACCAAGCATAATTTCAAATGCTGCAATACGCCCACCACCTATTTTTTTTAAGAGTGTTTGGCATATAACCGCTTGTAAAGATTCAGAAAGCATGTTGCGAATGACATTTTTTTCTCCAGCGGGGAAAACGTCAACAATACGACTGATAGTACGAGGAGCAGAACTGGTATGCAAAGTTCCCATGACTAAGTGGCCCGTTTCAGCAGCAGTTAAGGCTAATCGTATGGTTTCTAAATCTCGCATTTCACCGACTAACATAACGTCAGGGTCTTCTCGTAAAGCTGATCGCAATGCAGCAGCAAAATCATGTGTATCTCGAATAACTTGCCGCTGATTGATTAAACTTTTTTTGCTTTTATGTGTGAATTCAATAGGATCTTCAATGGTAATAATATGCTCTGACTGATTGATATTAATATCGTCTACCATAGCTGCTAATGTGGTACTTTTTCCAGATCCTGTTGGACCTGTTATTAGGATTAGTCCATTAGGCAAAGACAATAATTGTTTAAAAACAGGAGGCAAATGTAATTGATCTAATGTAGGGATTATTTGTGGAATGACCCGAAAAACTCCTGCAAGACCTAATGATTGATGAAATACATTTACCCGAAATCTTGCAACCCCTTCTACTTCTGTTGCGTAATCCACTTCTAGTTGGGTGTCTAGCTGGTACTGCAGACCTTGATCCATAGTGGTATAGACTAATTTTTTTATTTCTTCAGCGGATAGAGGAGGTGCGTCTTTAACAGGCGTTAAATCGCCATCAATTCGTAAGAGAGGTGGTTGGTTTGGAGATAAATGCAAGTCAGATGCATTTTTTTGGGAACATAAAATCAATAAATCCTTCATTTCCATTTGAGTCTCCTATCAACTCTCAAGTTATCTTTCATGTTTTAATTTCAATTGTGATTTTAGCTGATCGGACTGAGGAGTAGCAGGTGCGTAACTGAGGTATTGATTTAATCTCATTTCGGCTTCTTGATAATAACCAAAATGATAGTCTAATTTTGCTAATTCAAACAAAGAAATAGTTAAACGCGGATCGTGTCGTAATGCTTTATCAAAATAGAGCATTGCCATTTTAAGGTCCGGGATTTTTAAGGCGCACAATGCAGAATTTTCATAAGCTGCGGCAGTTTGCACATATTGGGGATCTTTTATGGCTAGCATAAATTGTTCTATTCCATTTTTATAATCGCCAATGCGACATAAAAAAGTGCCATAATTGTTGTGTGCCTCACCATTTTTAGGAGCTAATTGAATGGCTTTTAAATAATGAGTCTTAGCTTGATCTGTATCACCTGTTACCTCCAAATAATATCCCATTGAATACCATGCTTCTGGTAAATCTGGGGCTTGCTCTAAGGCCATTAAAAATTTTCGTTTCGCTTTTTCTACATCGTTGTTGCTAAGGTAAGCCATGCCTAACTCGGTATTGATTTTTGCTATACGTACTTTTTGATCGGATAACATTAAACTTTGTTGTGAGCTACAAGCCCATAAAAAACTTAAAGCTGTCAGTAATAAAGATAATTTAAAAAATTTATTCATGCTAACCTTCATTTTTGTAGGGCGCAGCAGAAAGAGGACTGATAATCTTCGGGGTGAGAAATATTAACAACTCTTGTTTTCTATTTTCATCGTGAGAATGTTTAAACAGATATCCTATGACCGGTATAGAACCTAAGAATGGAATTCTTTCGTATTGATGCCTCTTAGTTTGTGTGTATACGCCGCCTACTACTATTGTTTCATTATTGTTAAGAAGAACATTTGATGACACCGCCTGAGTATTAATGGATGGAACAGCGGAGCCGCCAGGAGCGGTTAAGGTATCCGTGCCGCGAGTATCTTCGGTTGCTTTTAAATCTAAAATAATCTTATTATTCGGGGTTATTTGAGGAACGATTTCCAGACTTAAAACGGCATCTTTAAAGGTAACAGATGTTGCACCACTGGAGGTTGATTCTTGATATGGAATTTCTTCACCCGTTTTAATAACAGCTTTTTGTTGATTAGATGTCATGACTCTGGGTGAAGCGATAATTTCTAAATGGTTCTCACCCTCTAGTGCTGATAATTCCATATCTAAATAGACACCGGCAACCTTAGCAACTGCCAATCCAATGCTGCCGGGGGTCGCACCAAAAACGCCACTAGCAAGAGCGGGTGTATTAAAATTAAGACGTTGAGTAGGATCAATCGTTCCACCAGGCTGTGTGACATTGGGAAGCGTAGTGCCTTGAGCAAGTGAGTTTGCACCAAAAAATGTTCCTGATAAGTGGTTAGGATTGCTGATACCAAAGCGTGCTCCTAATTCTTTTTCAAAATCCACATCAATAGTGACAATTCTAGCTTCAATTAATACTTGTCTAGCGGGGATATCTAATCTTTTAATAGCAATTTTAACATCTCGAAGATTATTTTTTACATCGCGTAGAATAATGCTATTAGTATGCTTATCAACAGCAACTTGTCCGCGGCTAGTGAGAAGAGTACTTTGTCCAGTCTTCAAAAGTGTTGCCATATCCGTGGCATCAGTATATCTCAGTTGTATGATAGTAGAAGAGAGTGGTTCTAAATTGGCAATAGTCTCTGCAGATTGCAATTTTTTGGCTTGATTTGTTGTAATTTCGTCAATTGTGCCAATTAACATAACATTGCCAAGACGTCTTGCCGCTAAGCCTTGTGACTGCAAAATGATATCTAATGCTTCTTGCCAAGTGACATTTTTTAGGTTGAGTGTCGTGCTGCCTTTGACTAGATCACTGATAATAAAATTCATACCAGAATTTTTTGCAATTAACTGTAAGAGTGTTCTGACTTCTATATTTTGAAAGTAAAAAGACAACATGCCGGATTTGTTGAAAACATCTTGAGACATGTTAGTAGGCGCAGCGGTAATGCTGCCGTTAAAAATTAAGAAAAAAATAATCCCAGAAAGTACAGTGGAGAAGTATTTTTGAAATTTTGAGAATGGTGTCATATCAGCTTGCTTCCTTTAGCTGTAAAGTCACAATACGCTTAGAAGAAATTATCCCGTTATTAGTAGTCTCTTCTATCTCTAGCCTATCTGGGTAGATTTTTTTAATTCTACCATAATGATCCCCAATGATATCGCCTATTTTTACGGAATAAATTTTATTGTTTGGTGTAAGGACATAAGCGATAGAATTGTTGCTATCTGTGATGATTCCTTTAAATTGCAACATATTAAGAGGATAGCCTTGTAGAGGATGAGCAAGATTTTCTTTGGATATGTTCTGCATTGTCGTATCATCAAAAGGTGACCTAGTCGTCTTTACTTGTAGTTCCATTGGCTTTGATAAGGGTAAATTAGGGGAGTTGTTGATTGGTTTGGCTGCTGCATGTTTTAATCTAGCCACATAATCTTTTAAATCTTGTAAATGTTTACTACTGTCACACGCAAATAATAACAAAAATGAGAGGAATAAAATATAACGAGTCTTTTTAAGGTTCATCGCTTTATTTCTCCGAAAGATAATAAACTTCTAGTGTTAATTCCGCGTTCAACGGTTTAGGCAAAGGAACAGTTGTCTCATTTTCTGATTTTGGCGCAGTGGTTAAGTTTGACGATTCATTTGAAATAGTGAAATCACCAATGACAACAATAGATGACATATTTGCTATTTGACTGACAAAGGTAGCTATTTGTATGTAATTACCTGCGACAATGGTCTTGATCGGTACTTTTAAATAAGGCCCAGTTTTTATCTCTGCTCCTGGGTTAAATAATGTAAACTGCAATTGATTAGCGGTGCCAATCTTTAAAATATCATTTAGTAGATCTGGTAACTGAGACGATTTTATTAATTTGCCCTGCCATTCTTTAAGCTTTATTGTGAGAGATGGAGATGCTGATACTTCGTCTTGAAGTTTTGAAATATTTTTTGATAAGGCTTCTAGCTCTGTTTTTAATTCTTGTTCTTGTTCTTGTGTGGTAGAAAGCTTCTTGTTTAAACTTGAAATATCAAACATATAACCTAGATAATAAAAAACTAGACAGCAGATGACAATGATAGTGAATTGAATGACTTTCGGAAAATCTTCAAAATTTTGCAGATTTAAATTCATCAGTTATTCCTGCTGCACTAGTTTTAAGTGAAAATATCTTTCTTCTACATTTCCATTTTTTCGAGTACTAATGTCAGTAAGCACAGGCTGATTAAAATAGTGTTGATTAAATAAGTTTTTCATGAACAGAGTGATCTCCATATCAGACTGAGCTTTGCCGGTTAAATTAATGATATTTCCCTGACGTTCAATTTTTTCTAGCGTTAATGCAGATGGAATACTATTGGTTAATGCATCAAACAAATGAATTGCTTGCAATCCTCGTGCTCGTAAATTCATAACAAAACCAAGCTGGGACTCAAGACTTAATTTTTTTTTATTCTCAACTTTTAAAGTGCCTAAGGTGCCTTGCTCAAGATCAATTTCAGATTGTAAGTAATCCAATCTTTCTTGCTGAGCAGCAATTAATGAGTCTACATAAATATGAGCGCAAATAATGATGAAGAGTGTAAACAGTAGAAAAATTCCCAATAAAATACCAAAACGAATCCGTTTCGCTTTTCTGGCTTGTTCGCGCCATGGTAACAAATTAATTCTTACCATAAGTTATGGCCTTATAAACTTAACGCTAATCCGCAACATAATGCTAATGTAGGTGCATATTGTTGAAGTTCTGTTTTATTAATTTTTTCATTCGGCGACATGTGTAAAAATGGATTTGCTATTTCTGTTTCAATATTTACTTCTTGTCGAATGAACTCAGCAATGTTAGGTATGGTTGCACACTCTCCTGAAATATATATTTTTCCTATGTTTATGTTGGTACGGCTAGAGTAGAAAAAATGCATAGTATGGCGAAGATGCGAGCTTAAGTTTTCATTTAGAAGTTCTTTGTAAGGCCCATTTTGAGAAAAGTCGATATTTTCGTTTTCTTCCTTAAATTTTTTGACTTGAGCTAATAATCGGTTTCCATCATAACTGTGATCATGTGCATAAATTAAATTTGAGGCATGAGAAACAATCAGGCTACTCAATGTTAAATTTAAGTTTAGCATGGCAATGGCATTCGTCGATTTGTTTTCTTTCAGAATAACAGAAAGTGTTCTGTCAAGAGCGTAGCAATTAACGTCAATAACTTTTGGGATCAAACCACTTAGTTGTAGCAAGTCGATGTATGGATTAATTTGTTCTTTTCTGCAAGCAACTAAGATTAAATCAACAAGCGCTGGGTCCTCGGATGAGGGGCCTATTATTGTAAAGTCTAAGTAAATGTCCCCAATCAGATCGGGGAAATGTCTGTTCGCTTCTACCCATGCTCTAGCTTCCATTTCAGAAGCATTGAGTCGCTTATCAATGGATATATTCTTGATAATAACAGATGATCGAGGTATTGCTAATGCAATATTTTTTGTTTGTATTCCATTAGTCTTAAAGGTGTCTTTGAGTAAAGTAGCAATAATAGCTGGATTTGAAATTTGATCTTTTGTGACAGCCCCAGCTGGTAAAGGGATAACTGCGAAATTTTCAATGGAGTAGGATGTCTCGATGGTTTTGATTTCTAATAATTTAATCGCGGTCGAGTTGATTTCTAAGCCAATTAAATCAATGTTGGTATGTTTTTTCCACCAGCGCAAAAACAAAAATTCCTCCTACAGGGACGTTTGCTGAATAATATTAACATTTAAATACCCAGACTAGGCTCAAAGGGTGTTTTTATGTTCAGTTATTCAGTTTACGTTCCTAACTAAATTCCATTGACTGTGACTGATAAATACAGTCTAATTTTATTATACGCACTGACCACTGGAGATTTCTACATTTGTTAGGAATAAAACATCACCAGGGTGTCTACTTCTTAGAGGTACTTGTTGTATTAGTCATTATTGCTATCTTATGCCTAATGTCTATTCCAGCATTTACGACTTTTTTACAAACGCAACGACTCACTGCAACTACTGAAAATTTATATTATGCGCTTCAAGAGGCTCGTAGTGAAGCAATAAAGAGAAATACAACGGTTTATGTGGTTTTCACAAGCGGAAGTTCATGGTGTTATGGATCAAACCCATCATCTATATGTACCTGCTCGAATGCAAGCAGTTGTACTTTAGGCACGACGACGGCAAATCTATCCCAACAAATTTCATTGTCGGCAACAGGTTTAACGAATAATGCTGTTCAATTTGAGAGTGTGCGTGGAGCAGCAGGTTCAAGTAGTTTAATCACATTTACCTTGAATGGCCAAACGACTTCAATGAGTGTTAGCATAACTGGATTGGGTAATATGAAAATTTGTTCATCCTCTGTTAGTGGATTTCCAACATGTCCTTAATATCTAAATCTAAATATCATGGATTTACTTTAACAGAACTGATGGTTGCTGTGGCCATTAATGCAGTTATTTTTTTAGCGTTAGTGACCCTCTTTATTATGAATCTTACGCGCTATACAAATGCAATAAATACGAATCGCCTTAACCAACAGTTAGAAGCAGCCATACAGCTGATGGCAAGTGATATACGTAGAGCAGGTTATTGGAGTAATGCAAAAAATGATATTGGACTGGATCAAAATAATAATCCATTCATGGCAAGCGGTGTCGATGTTAGCGTAGGGGCGAGTAATAGCTGCATTTTGTTTGCTTATGATAAAAGTGGAAGTGGAACGTTACCGGCGATCAGTAGTTCATCGGACGATGAAAGATATGGTTATCGTCTAACGGGAGGAGCGATTCAAACAAGACCTTGGGGTGCATCCTTTAGTTGTACAAGTAGAGATTGGGAAAATATGACTGACCCAAATATTATAACTATCACTAGCCTAACGTTTACTCTCAATACTCAATCTATCTCTTCAGGAGGAACTTCAACGATTACACTTCGCAGTGTAGATATTTCAGTAACAGGGCAACTAGTGGGAAATGCAACGATTACTAAAACACTAACACAGCATGTCAGGATACGAAATGATAAATTCAGTCCTTAGAATGGAACGTGGTGCGGCTACATTATTATTAACAGTCGTCATGTTGTTAACGGCAACGTTGATTGTCTTATTTGCCGCAAGCTATAGTTTGATGCAACAAAAAATTGGAGCTAATCAATATCGAAATCAAAAAGCATATGAGGCTGCTGAAGCCGGTTTAGAATTTGGTATTGTTTATTTAAATCAGAATAGTGCAACGATATTAGCTAATCCGGTTTTGGGTAAAATACCTAATTTTTCAAATAGCAGCACAACGAATGTTATTTTAGGTAATGGCTGTCAGTATTCGATTGTTTATAGCAATCCAATAGCTTTTAACTATCAACTTATTTTAATTACTTCAACAGGAACAAGTGCAGATGGAACTGGGACAAAAGTTATTCAGCAATTAGTTCAATTTGGCTCTTCTTTTGATAATCCTCCCACAAATCCTATGACTATACAAGGAAGTGTTACTCTCAGCGGCAATGCGCAAGTGAATAATTTAACGGGGAGTACTACAGTTATAACAGGAAGCAGTTTAAGTATGTCAGGAAATGCCGATACTAATACTGCTACTGGGGGATCTAATGCAGGGCACACGGGCAGTGATGTTCAGACAAATGTAGCATCGGTTGCCAGCATGAATAGCGCTGCTTTCTTCGCTCAGTATTTTGCTGGCGGATCAGCCGCTTTAAAAAATTCTGCAAATTATTATTATACAAGTAATTATGCCAATGCAAATGGAATCACAGGTGCTTCAATTTGGGTGGATCAGTCTGCATCATATGGAGGTAATACAACTATTGGCTCTAGCCTGAGTCCAGTAGTATTAATAGTAAATGGAAATCTCAGCGTATCTGGAAATTTTACAGTTTATGGATTTGTATACGTAATAGGAAATTTTACAAGCTCTGGAAATGCGGTAGTAAATGGTTCGTTAGCTGTGACAGGAACCATGACTGGTTCAGGTAACGATCAAACGAATTTTAATAGCACGATATTGAATACCTTAAAACAATTACCATCAATCGGATATTATGGAAGAGTCGGCGGTTCTTGGAAGGATTTTTAAGATGACTTGCAAATCTGCTCCTATGTCGCACCAGTTAGGTGCCGGACTTGCTGAAGCAATAATAGCTGTCTGCATTATTGCTATATCCGTGGTCGCTTTAGCGCGATTTCAAGCTGGTGTCGCATATAGTGATACTCTAGCACAGCAACAAAGTGAAGCGACTATTCTAGCTGAGAGCGAGCTGGAATCATTGCGGGACTTTCAAGTCATCAGCAATCAAGCAGGCTATACTTCTTATCAAAGTATTGCTTCAGGCACAAGCACTGTGACGGGTACAAATGCTACCTATACGTTAACCTGGACTATAACATCTTATGTAAATCCAAGTTATAAAAATATGGATATCACTGTGTCATGGACAGATAAATATGGCATTGCACAGTCAACACGATTAGTAACAAATGTAGGAAGTATCGATCCTGTATATTCAGGTATAATAATCTATTAATATGGGAAAGAGTTCACTTGATTCTTAATGAATTGTATCTGAATGTGGGGATTAACATGATAAAATATTTGTTGTTTTTCATTTTAATATCACAATCATGTTTTGCTGCGATCTATAAGCAAGTCGATCAAGGCAATATTACTTATTCTGATGTGCCCATGCTAAATTCCGAATTATTAAGTATGCCTGAGTCAAAACCTGTTACACCAACCACGCCTGAACAATCCCAAAATACACAAAAAAATTCGGAAGAAAAATCCGTTGATAGCGCTGATGTAACTACACATAAAGCTTACACTCATTTTGCTATTACCAATCCTAAAAATGAAGATACACTTCAAAATCAACGGAATATTTCTGTTGAAGTCACCTCAACTCCTGACCTACAGCCAGGAGATTTAGTGCAGTTGTTTTTGGATGGAAGTCCGTATGGAAATGCGATGGCAAGTACTAGTTTAATGCTTCAAAACGTTGAGCGAGGGAAGCATACAGTTTCAGCGGCTATCCTGAATAGTCAACAACAAGTTATTAGTCAAAGTGGTTCCATTACGATTTATGTGCATTATGCGAGTACGGGGGCTCAAAATGTTAATCCTGTTCCTAAGCCTAGCCCTTATCCATAGGTTTGTCAGTGTTTTTTTCCAAGTAGACAATCCATTCTAATGCTTCTTTCGACTCAGAATCGAGTTCTAACGAATGTTTGAAGTTGACAAGTGCATCTTGTATGCGACCTAAATTATGCTGGCATAAAGCCATATTGTAAAATAGGCTAAATTGCCGGCCTACGTATTTGCTTGCTTCTAAATAATATTGAAGAGCTTGTTCATACCGTTTGATTGCATGAAAGAAAACAGCAATTTCAAATAGTACACAATCTGATTTTGGCATGTAGTAATAATTGGATGCTAATGTAGACATATTACTGGCAATAAAATTGATTGTATCTAAATCTGATTCTTCAACCAAAGAGACAATTCTATTCGTTAACTTTAAATAAATGTGTGGATCCCAAAGTGCAAAATGAAGATGTGCAGCAATTGCTTCTAAAGTATATTCTTGCAGTGAATCACTCACTCTTCTGTGTAATGTAAAATAATCTGCTGCACTGACTCCTTCTATATATTGTTGGATAGCAAGAGAAGTTTCAGGCATGTCTTTCAACTGGAAATGACCGCAAAAAACAGATGTTTTAATTCCTTTTCTGGGTGTTTGTAAAAAGTAATCGCCTTGACAATTTTTAAAATAATTTGCAATCGCATGGAAATTTACCATCATGGAAAAACTTCCGTGGAACGATATAGATGGATGACCTAGATGATTCAAGCTTTCTATAGAGCTATATCCTTTGTCTGAAGAAATAATAAATAGCTTATTGTTTGAAATTTTTTTAAGAAATTTAATAGCACGAATAGAACCAATCGGAAATAAAAAACTGGATTCAGTAAAAGTATTTTTATATTGATTTAATATATCATCAAGATGAGGGTCATTGTAATAGTCATTTTTAATTTCATGGATTTTAAAATCAATTGATAATTTTTCCATGTCTTTAGGTTTATTGTCTTGCAAATTATCTTCGGTAGTTGATGTACTTAGCAGTAGTTCATACAACTTACCTTGACGAACAGTAAAAGCATCATGAGAAACAGTATCAAAAATATAATTTGCAAAAGTCACCAGCGGGTTCACTAAAACTTCGGGGTTTAAAAGAATGTTCTGTCGCAATAATGAAATAGGTCGTTCTGTCTCTATATCAAAAATGGCAAAATCAATTAATCCTTTTTCAATGAAAGGGATCAGCGCAGGATGTGTTTCATAATATTTAATGTTATTTTTTGTAAAATCACTCATCACATAGCAAATCGAGATGTTTGCCATTCCCAATGTTTGCAGTAATTCCCTTATTTTTTTTAACACATAAAAACTGAATCGACCGGAACCAGTCCCTAACTCTAGAATGTAGAAAGGATGTTGTTTGGCATCAGGGTGCTGTTTGGTCCAATCACGGATAAATCGAACAACGATTTGAGCATAGCAATTAGCGATATAAGGATTGCTCGTGATGTAAAAGGGAACCTGATTGACCCATGCGTCAATACCTGACTTATCAAAATATTCACGTTGGAGCCGCCATAAACAGGATTCAGAGAAGCGTTTATGCTGTTCAATTAGTATAGTTCTATTATTATTAGCGTCATTTTTCACGCAGATATCCTTATGGGAAGACGTATCTATCCAGTATAAGGCATCTTAACTGAGAAAGTGAATTCTAATGGCTCGCTCATCTTGTGCAACAAGTACCTATACCTTGAATAGTCATATATTATGTTATTTGTTAATTTTTGCGAAGATTTATAACATCCAGAAATAATAATAAAAAGATTTCCGCTGAGTCTGTAAAAATAAGATATAATTAACAAGACAAGATAAACCTTATTTAAGGAATATTGTCATGAAGTCCACAACGCGTAAGTATGCTGGGTTTCTCGTGATGCTCACTTTGCTTGTAGGTACATCTTATTCGGCTTCTGCAATTGATCCTCTTCCTCCGGTCCCTGCTATTGCTCCTATCACCGATGTGGCGGCAAGTGCTACACCTGCTTTAGAAGATAATGATGTCACACGGTTCACGAATACTATTGCTCTTATTAATCAATTCTATGTTAAACCTATTGATGAAAAAAAATTATTAGAAAATGCGATTCGAGGGATTGTTGCAGGATTAGATCCACACTCTGAATATTTAGATGAGACTGCATATAAAACATTAATGGTAGAAACAAGCGGCGAATTTGCTGGAATTGGAATTGAAGTAACAAGTGAATATGATGTATTAAAAGTTATTAGTCCTATTGATGATACCCCCGCAGCGAAAGCAGGCATTTTATCAGGGGACTATATTGTTGCAATTAATGGAAAGCTTGTGAGTAACATGACGCTTGATGAAGCGATTAACCAAATTCACGGAAAAAAAGACACGCAACTTGCATTGACAATATTACGCAAAGGACAAACCAAGCCGCTCAGTTTTAATTTGAAACGCGATGTTATTCATATTGAAACAGTCAAATCAAAATTGTTAGACAATGGATTTGGATATGTTCGTATCAGTCAATTTCAAGAACCAACCGCTGATTTAATGATTAAAGCCATACAAAATTTGCAAGCTGCTTCCAATGGAAAATTAAATGGTTTGATACTAGATTTACGCAATAATCCCGGTGGATTGTTAAAAAGCGGTGTCAGTGTCGTCAATGCTTTTCTAGATAGTAAAACGTTACGTGATTATAAAAAAACAATTGTGTATACAAAAGGAAATCTCCCGCAAATACAATATGAAGCAAAAGCAACTTCAGATGATATTTTACATGGAATGCCACTCATTATATTAGTCAATGAAGGTAGCGCATCTGCATCTGAAATTGTTGCGGGTGCTTTACAAGATTATAAACGTGCTACCGTTGTTGGAATAAATAGTTTTGGTAAAGGCTCAGTGCAAACGATTATTCCACTTGATAAAACACACGCATTAAAATTAACGACTGCACTTTACTATACACCAGCAGGACGTCAAATTCAGAATGAAGGCATTAAGCCTGATGTTGTTGTCGAAAATTTAAAAGTGGAATCCACTAATCCAGATGCAATGATAGTTGGACCCATCAGAGAATTTGAACTAAAGAATCATTTAGCAGGCAAAAATGCAGGAACAAAAAAATTATCGCCGATAGATTTTAGCGATTTAGCGCAACAGGATTTTCAGTTGTATGAAGCCTTAAAAATTCTGCAAGTGATCTATAATTTAGATAAGAAAACGTTAGTGCAAAATGCGAGTTCTTAATACTTAGGCATGTTACGCTGATACCGTTTCCACCGCTGGCATTGCACTGCTTATTGAGCAGTTACTGCATAACATGAGTCAGTAACCATGCAATACTTAATTTTTCCTTAAGAATTCACTCAATAAATTCCCATTCATTACAATGAATTAAAATCTTTTTGGGCTATCATACATTAACCAAAATAAATACTATATAATAATAGTAGCGTATTTTATGATTAATCATATCGATAATATGAAACGAGGATAATTGCGATGTCATTAGAAAGACTAAAAGACATAAACAATCCGGGAGTTCGTAAAATTTTTGAAGATTTGCTCAGTGAAAAACTTCGTGCAAAATCTAGTGACGTGGTTGAAGACTTAGAAGAAGAGCAGAAAGCAGGAGAGCAACCAGACCACCTGAAAAGACCAATAGAGCTAGTTAATGCATTTATCAAGCGAATACAATTAAATTCATCTGACACCTATCAAACATTTCAAGAGAAAATATCAGATTTATTATCTAAGCTATTAAAAGAGTTTGATCTCACACCACTCACGCAAGAAGAGAGAGAAAAATTTGATTCTGCGCTTTTAGACTTTTACGCTGATAATCTTCTACAAGATCTC
>JABDBD010000024.1 GCA_013288815.1 Gammaproteobacteria bacterium
GGGGGTACTCCTAGTCCTTCAATAAACGCATCTATTTGGGCATTCAGTTCGGCAATAATGATTTTTTTATCGGGCATGCGCAACTGCGATTGCAGAATTAAATTTCGTAATGGCCACAGCCTGACTAAATCTTTTGAAACGGCATTTCCTTCAGTTAAATTAAAATGAAGTCCTATATCGACTTGGTTAATAAAAGGTTTTAATAGTGTTGCGCAACTTTTCCAAGAGGTTGTAGTGACTAAACAACTGACAGCAGATAGGGATTTTTTTTCAAGTAGTGCAATAATTGCTTGAGAAATAGACTGATTTTGTCCATAATCATCAGCACAGAGAATTATCCGTTTCATGTGAGATCCCACTACCAGAAGCTTAGAGTAACTTAAGAGAATCAATAAGTGTTATCCAATCATACCCAAACAAAGTCAATATTTCGACCTAACTTTCTAGACATTATTTATCTCATTGTATTTATGGGGATATTTTATGCTTTATGGATAGGTTCTCATGCCCTATTTATACCTGATGAAGGTCGATATTCTGAGGTGGCCAGAGAGATGGTTGCATCTGGCGACTATATAACTCCTAGATTAAATGGTGTGGCTTTTCTGGATAAGCCAGCTTTGTACTATTGGCTACAGGCATCTGCAATACATCTATTTGGTTTAAAAGAATGGGCATTACGATTTTGGCCAGCCTTCATGGGAGTTTTGGGGACGATTATTACTTACCTTGCTGGTCGTGTTTTATTTAGTCGTCGCGCAGGACTCATCTCGGCCATAATGTTAGGAACGACGCCTCTATATTATGGCGCAGCACATTATGCAAATCTTGATTTAGAAGTTGCCGCGTTAATTGGAAATTCCTTGCTTTGTTTTCTTGCCGGCATACAAACTGAAAATGTTCGAGTGCGCAGAAATTTTTTATTGAGCGCTTATGCTTTTTCTGGTCTTGCTGTTCTGACTAAAGGCTTGATTGGAATTGTTTTCCCATTGCTGATCGTCGGCTCTTGGATATTGATTTTAAATAAATGGTCAATGTTAAAAAAAATATATCTAGGCATGGGATGCCTGATTTTTTTAGCTATCACTCTTCCTTGGTATGTCTTGGTTCAAAAGGCAAATCCTGAGTTCTTACACTTTTTTTTCGTGACTCAACAGGTTTCACGTTTTTTAACGACGCAGGATTTTAATAGTAAAGCAGCTATTTGGTTTTATATTCCAGTCGTATTGGCGGGATTTTTTCCATGGTCAGTATTTTTGATACAATCGTTAGTACAAACAGGAAAGCGTATCTGGAGTGATAGAAAACGTTATTCTGTTGAGTTATTTTTATTGTTATGGTTTTCTATCGTCTTAATATTTTTTTCGATACCTAAGTCAAAAACTGTTGGTTATATCTTGCCGATTTTTCCAGTCGCTGCGTTACTCGTTGGAAATTATTTAAATAATGCTTGGAGTAACTCTCGTATAAAAGATATTTTGGTGGGTGGTTATGCTTATCTATCCATCAGTATTGTAGTCGGTATAGCATTTTTTATCTTGCCGTATTTCCAAGCTCAGTTACATTTACCTATTCATATGCTTCCATTGTTACGTTGCATGAGCTTAACGCTTTTTGTTTCTGCGTTTTTTACGTCGATGTCAATACGCAAATGTTCGATGAATAGTTTATTTTTAAGTTTAACGGTTACAATTGGCGTATTACTATTAATGTTTCTTGCGAGTGCGGATGGGCTTAATGAAAAATCAATTAAACCCTTAGCAATTCAGCTCAAGCCAACATTAACATCGAATGATGAAATCGTAACTTTCTATAAATATTATCAAGACTTACCTATTTATTTAGAAAGACGAATTACTATTGTTGCAGATTGGCATGCTGCAGACATTGGAAGCAAGGATAATTGGTTGAGAGAGTTGTGGTATGGTATGGTCTTTCAAGATACTAAAGATTGGTTAATCGAAGAGAATACTTTTTGGAAGCGTTGGAACAGTAATAAGCGATTATTTGTTTTAACGGATGTGCGTTATTTTAATAATTTTAAGAACAAGCCTAATGTTTACAAAATTCAAGAATACAATCATGTTGTTCTCTTCAGTAATAAACCCCGAAATGCATGATCTCTAGGCGCTGTTGACAGATATGATACCTAGAAGATCTATAATGACATTAAATGACGAAGACAGTCTAAAATTAATTTTAGAGTTTTCTGGTGCAGATCTTATTCAGTTGTACAGAGTTAATAAAAGCCTAAAAAAAAGAATTGAACCCACTATTAAATTCGCACTATTTGTTTCTTTGTTAAATAGAGTATTACAATCAATCAAGCTAAGTTTATGGTCCGAAAGCAAAAATATTACCTTACGTCAATTTTTAGAAAGATATCTAGATTGCCGCGATCTTGATCCTGATAATGATATAGATTTAAGACGTTATATTATTTCTGCTTGCACTCGTGAGGATAAAATAAAATCTTGCAAGAGTTATATAAACTTTATGGCACGTGATGAAATAGATCCTGATTATTTGTATCGTGGTAAAACACTAGCTTCAGAACTGCAAGTTTATAATAAAATAATCAAAAGGCTGCCCTGGGATCCTGAAGGATGGAGCGCGCACGAGGACTTCGACTTATTTTTTTCATTACTCACAGCAAATACTTTAAATAGCTTGCTGGCGGATTCTGTCAGACAACCTGGTAGAAGCTATTTCCCGGAAGATCAACTCAGCATTGTATTAAATACCTGCTCTGTTATGACGGCACAATCCTATCTTATAGCAATAACAAATCAGAAAATGATATACAGGGATGAAGAAAGGCCATATGATTTAAGCGGTTTTTTAAAAAAACCACATTCAATACTTAGGATTCTTTTATTCTGTTTCTTGACGCTGAAGAATCTTTATGAAAATCAAAATCCTTGGCACATTCTCATTCTAATTGCAGAAGCTATACTCTTCCACTTAATTTGCCAAAAACTAGTTCCTAGAGGTGTTTTTAAAGATTTATCAATGCGGGATTTTCCAGGTTTAAATGAACTTGATTTATGTCGTTCATTTCAATGTTCACTACCAAGGAGTACGTCTGCTGCCAAGGACACGATAATAACTATTAAGGAGTTAGAGTTTAAGCTGCTCATGATAAGAGCGCGAAACTGTACTGAGCAAGCATATTCTTCTCTAGAACGTTTAGTAATGTTGGCCAGCTTATGTGATTTAACATCAAAAACTAAATTAGCCATTTTTAATTTTAGCGTAGGTTTACTTTTATTATTAATGCTTGCGTATACTGAAAAATTATTAAAGCTAGTTACCCCACCACGAAAATATATTGAAAAGTCGATTAATCAGGGCTTGCTAATTTTCAAGAAAAGCTCTGCCGAAATGATCACACAAGTAGTACCTGAGATTCCGCAATATAGATTTTGATGGTTAATGTTCTGTGTTATCAAAACCAATTTTTCTTTCAATTAAATACTGAGGACGCTGTTTGACCTCTGTAAAAATGCGGGCGATATATTCGCCTAAAATGCCGATAGAAAGTAATTGAATGCCGCCTAAAAACATAACGGCAACAATGAGGCTAGGGAAGCCCGGAAGATCAGCGCCATAAATTAAAGTAACCGTAACAAAATAAATAGCATAACAAAGTGAAACAAGAGAGATAATAAATCCTATCAGTCCCCATACGCGTAGTGGAATGTCAGAAAAGGTAGTAATACCTGTTAATGCCAGCTCTGTTAATCGGCCTAGCCCCCACGAACTTTTGCCTGCAGCACGGTTTTGAACTTGAAAAGGAACGGCTATTTTTTTAAATCCTACCCAGGCATACAACCCTTTCATAAATCGCGACCGTTCTTGGAGTTGGTTTAAGCTATCAATTACTTTTCTATCGAGTAAACGAAAATCACCTGCATTATTGGGTATATCAATGTTAGTAATTTTAGCCATCACCCAATAGAATAGTTTGGCAAAATTCCGCTTGATAGAAGATTCATTGTCTCTGCTGTCGCGGGTTCCATAAACCATTTCATATCCTTCAGCCCAATGTGAAAGAAAGGTAGGAATCACGTCAATAGGGTGTTGGAAATCAGCATCCATTAAAATAGCGACATCACCTGTGCAATGTTCTAAACCCGCAGTCAGTGCATTTTCTTTGCCAAAGTTTCTCGATAGTCCAAGGATTTTAATGTTGTATTCGGAAGGTAAGCTTAATAACTTTTCGACGGTACGATCGCGGCTGCCGTCATCGATTATCAAAATTTCGAATCGGTTTGTTAAGGTTGAGAGTGTGGTATGTAGTTGTTTAAAGAAGGCTTCTACTACAGCTTCTTCGTTATACACGGGAACAATGCAGGAAATATATACTGATTTATCCCGTAAAGCCTGATGCCTTATCTCGCCTAACATATACATACCTATACAAATAGATTGATAGCTTGATTTTACAGTAAATGTTTAAAATGTCATTATGGAGTTTTTACAGGCGAGCTCTCATTCTTGAAATGCAAATCATGAGTACAAGAGGAATGATGATATCCATCCAAAACCATGACCCAGCATTGCCAGGGTTAAAGTTATGAAAAGTTATCATTTGATAAATATGTCCAATGGCGTCACCCATTAACCAACACGAATTACCAATGACATTTGCTAAGCGAAATCCATAACTAGCATGGAACGATATTAAGGCGATTACCCCAAAACTAAAGTTGGCTACGGCGACTTCAAACTGAAAAGGGCTAGTCTGCCATCCTATGATTGCAGCTGAGGAAGCGGGATAGAAAGCGTGCATGATGAATGTATAAAGTGAAGAGATGCCAAGTGCTAAAGTAACCCATCGGTAAAAAATTTCATATGTGGGTGTCTTGTGATGAATTGCCCACTGAACACAACTGAACATAACTGCTACTAAGAAAAGTGCAAAGCTAAAGTTTTTTAATATCCAGATCAGTGTATTGATGAACATTCCATGTTCTCCGATAACTATATATAGTTATCTTAGCATGAAATTGTTGGAAAAAAACTCTTATTTACTTTCTAACTCTTCCCAACGCTGATATGCCTTCTGAATGCTTGATTCTAATTCGGCAAGTTTATTCAATGTTTTTGTGATGTACTCAGACTCTTTTTGATAAAAGTCAGGAGAGGAGATGAGATTCTGTAATTCACTTTGCTCTGATTCAAGTGACTCTAGTAGCTTGGGTAAATTGGCTAATTCATTTTGTTCTTTAAAGCTAAGTTTTTTAGCTTCGTGTGTTTTTTCGCTGGATGGTTTTGCGGTAGGAATTTTTGGGGTAACGTTTGAAGAAGCTGGAGATTTTTTTTGTCTCAACCAATCGTTGTATCCACCTACAAATTCTTCAATTTTTCCCTGACCTTCAAATACTAGTGTGCTCGTCACTACATTATCGAGAAAAGCACGATCGTGACTGACGAGTAGTAAGGTCCCTTGGTATTCTGTGAGTAATTCTTCAAGTAACTCTAACGTCTCAATGTCCAAATCATTTGTCGGTTCATCCATGACTAACAGATTAGCGGGTTGGCTAAATAGACGCGCTAATAGCAAGCGATTACATTCGCCACCAGAGAGTGATTTAGTGGGTGTGAGCGCACGCTGTGGTGTAAATAAAAAGTCATTAAGGTAGCTAATAATATGACGTTTTTTACCATTAATTTCTATCGTGTCGGTGCCTTGAGAAACATTGTCAATTACGGTTTTTTCTAAGTCTAAACTTTGTCGCAACTGATCGAAATAAGCTATTTCTAATTTTGTTCCTTGAAGAAGAGTTCCTTGTTGTGGTTTGAGCTTTCCTAATAAAATATTGAGTAAAGTACTTTTACCGACACCATTGGGGCCGATTAATCCAATTTTATCGCCGCGCATAATACGTAAAGAAAAATCTTTAATAATAACCTGATGATTAAATTGATGAGAAATATTTGTCGCTTCAACAACTAATTTTCCTGATTTTTGTGCTTCACCAATGTTAAATGTCGCTGCTGATTGAATTTCACGTCTTTTGCTTCGCTCTAATCGTAAGGATTCTAGAGCGCGTACTCGGCCCTCGTTTCGAGTTCGTCTCGCTTTAATTCCTTGTCGAATCCAACGTTCTTCTTGAGCAAGTTTTTTATCAAACTCTGCGTTATGACGTGACTCCGCATGCAACATTTCTTCTTTTCGACGGAGAAAATTACCGTAATCACCTGGCCAGGAGGTAAGTTGACCTCTGTCTAATTCAATAATGCGAGTCGCTAAACGCTGCAGTAAGGCTCTATCATGTGTAATAAATAATAATCCCGTATTGCAAGAAAGCAGTTGTTCTTCTAGCCATTGTATTGCTTCAATATCCAAGTGATTGGTCGGTTCGTCGAGTAACAGTAACTCGGGTGACGAAACCAAAGCTTTAGCGAGTGCAGCGCGACGCTGCCAGCCGCCAGAAAGTTCTTTCATGGGTTTGTCAGGATTTAACTCTAATCTTTGTAGGATCCTTGTAACGTCTTGCTCAAATTGCCAGCCATTGTTAGCTTCAATTGCATGCTGTAATTTTTCTAGTTGAGCTAAGTCTTGCTCTGTGTGTGAGTGCATCAAGCGCAGAGTGAGGCTGTGATAAGCTGCGAGTAATTCACCAGTCTGTGCTAAACCTTGGGCGACAAATTCAAAAACTGTCATATCGATATTTTGGGGTAGTTCTTGGGCTAAACGAGAGATGCGTAAGTTAGGTTTTCGCCAAATTGTGCCACTGTCTGGCAAGTGAGTTCCCTCGATAATTTTTAAGAATGACGACTTGCCAGCACCATTTCGGCCAATTAAACAGATGCGTTCATCATTCTCTATTTGACATTTTACATTGTCTAATAAATGATCTAAGCCATAAGCTAGGCAGACATTATCAAGTGTAATTAAATTGCTCATGAATGGGTATCATCAATTCTTCAGTGATGATGTCTTTTTACAGGGACTGAAGAGAATAATCAAATGTTAATCGATTTCGAATAGAGGTTTGTTGCGATGTGTTCTCCAGATATTAACAGGAATAATTCGCTGCACCAAAACACATAGGGACAAAATCAAAAAGATTATCCAGCTGATGCAACTGGTGTAGTTGGCCCATACCAATCCGCGGAACTGAATAGTCATTTCATTCAGTGTGCCTTTTTGGGGGGTAATGGCAGCGATAGCATGGTCAAAACGTAAGACACTCGTGTAAGGAATCGTTTTTCCATTTAATTTTATATCTAATAAATTTGGATAGTAATTCACTGGCAGCTCAACGGTTTGTATTTGCTGAGGGATTGATAATTTGCAGTCGACAATAGATGTTTCAAGCGAGCAGTGCTTCTGGACTTCTGTCATATCCAGCACAGTTTCTGGCTTAAAGAATCCGGTTAATATAACGCTTTTCAACGGCAGGGAGAATTCATTTGGGTCATTTAATTTTTTTGATAATGCAAATTGAAAAGATAAAGGTGAGTTGTTATTAAATAATTGAGTATTAATGGGAATGATCCAGCGTAACACGCCAGGTTTTAACGGAATATGTGCAATCATTTGTTTGTTGATGATGGCTAAAAGTTCGTTATGAGTTGTAATTTTTTTTACGTCCCCTTCTAAAAGAATAGCAGGATGAGACGTATAACCTAACAAAGATTGTGGAATTATGTAGGGTGTATTTAATAGAAGTCCTGTTGGAGAATTGATAGTACTCAGTGTGACATTATCAATTTCATTGATTAGTTCAGGATGACTGGTCGTATCTAACAGATAGAAGTCAGGATTAGACGTGAGTCCAGGATGTCGAATAAAGTCATCAGGAATTTTTATTAATTGTCTGTCAAGAACAACAAGCCATGAATTGGAAACGCATATTAAAAGGAAAATGCCAATGTAGGCTTGCTTGTGCGTGAGATTATTTTTAAAAAGCCAGCATATTCCATAGCCAGAAATTAAAGCTCCCATCCAGCTCAATTGGCTTAGCAAGCGCCAACTATATTCGCCCATGAGAAGTGGAGACGGAAAATATTTCCAAATGTTGATAGGTGACCATGTTAATAAAAAACAAATAAAAAATGTGATTAAGAGAAACGGTAGCCAATACTGAGCCCTTGTTTGTTTAATGAGAGTGATGGGATGTAAGAGTGCATAGATACAGATACCAAATGCAAATAATATCGGCCATCCAATAGTAGGAGTTATCCCAATGATACTATCCTTACTTGCGTTCATCAAATAATTTGCTGTAAATGATAGCAATCCTAAGAGAGGTGGTTGATGGCTTTGAAACACGGATAAATTGTCTGTTGTCTGATGAGAAATAAGGAATGATGAAGTCGTAAAAATCGGAGCGATGAACCACATCGCAAGAGCGCATGCAAACAAATAAGCTAAACAGAGTGTTAATAACTTAATGACATGATTATTGTTTTTATAGCTGATCAATAAGAGCAATATGCCTAAAATTAAAGAGGTATATATGAATGTAACAAGATGAATAGTGAGAAGAAAAAATAAAGCCAAGCTGAGTTGTAACATTGATCGTAATGAAGCTTCGGTTGTATAACACTTAAAAGTATAAAACAAAACAATCGGTAAAACTCCTAAAGCAATGGCTTCGTTAAATTCGAATAAATGATTATTAATGAGAAGAAAATAAGGTGAAGTGAGATAAATAACACTGACTAAATATGCGATGGGTTTGGATTGATAAAACCAATTTCCAAGCCTAAACATGTAGATACCGCCGAGTGTCAAAGCAATCCAAAGAGTAATTTTGTAGGCTAAGAATGGATTTGAAGGTGTAAAATAATAAATTATCCCGCTAAAGGTGTAACTTATTGGAGAGTTAAACTGAAAAAAAGGATATCGTAATCCAGAATTATTGATCAATGCGTCTCTTAATGGAAATTGTCCCTGACTTAATGCAAAATTGGCATGCATAATCGCTGCCAAGTGATTAAATAAGTTTGAATTATTTTGAAGAAAAGTAGACGAGGCAAGTGGGGCTAACATAGTTGCAGCAATGAATCCAAACAAGATAAAAATTAAAATAGATTGTTTTAAGTCGAAAATTTTATGCATTGTTCATTACCTTTTTTGAAAGATAAAATATGAATGCTATTAAAAGAAAAACCCAGGCTGCGATGCTGAGATGATTAGCCCATTGTAATCCTCTGAATTCAACTTTAACTTCGTTTACGTTTCCAGGCGAGGTGGGTGTGATGGCTGCAATAACATATCCCGCGCGAAGTACGCTTGTATACGGAGACTCTTTTCCATTAATCGTCACATAGAGTAGCTCAGGAAAATAAAGCACAGGCAGTTCAATTAGATTGATTTGTTTTGTCGTAGGTATTTTGCAAACTAATACGTTTTTGTTATTGACACATTTTTTTAGCGATGCTGAAGCAAGAATTGTTTCGTTTTCATTTAAGACGGCTGAATGAAGTATGTATTCTGGGTGTCGCTTTGCATCAATTAAATAAGGTATTTTAAGGAAGTTGCGATCAGATGCTTTTAAAAATTGGGTCACGGATTTGACGTCAGTATTTACAGGAGGTAACCAAGATGAAGAGCTAGAAATAATAAGTATCATTCCAATCAAGATGTGTATGTAAGAAATTTTATGATCGGTTAAATAGCTTATAATCCACGCAGTGAAAATGGCTCCCATCCATGATAGTTGGCTGAGCAGGCACCATTTATGTTGGTCTAATATGGGATTGTGAGTGAGTCTTTCTAAGATGTGAATGGGAGACCATATTAAAATAAACAGGATCAAAGATACAATTAAGGAAATGAAAATCCATTGCGTTTGTGTGCTTTTTTCGATTTTTCCGTTGAGTAGTAGGTAAGCGCAAGCACCCACCCCAAAAATAATCGGTGCACCCATCGAGGGTAGAATTTGTGATGCTTGATGATATGAGGGGCCCGGTAAATAATTGGAGGTAAAGGATAATAAGCTCAGCAAGGGTATTCCATACAGATGAGAAATGGAGAGACCAAGCGCTGATGATGACATATAGAAATATTTTGACAGCATTGCTAAGGGAGCAAGATACCATATTGCAAGTAAGCAAGCAGACAAATACGAAATTAAAGTGAAGCATAAATTTTTAATTTTTCGATTGGTGCAGGTTATCAACGATAAGATGATAAATAGAGTAAAAGAGCTGTAAAAGAAAGTGATAAGATGAATTGTAATGAGTAAATACCAACTGATATTCATCGCTAAAAAATTTTTAATACTGGATGGAGTAGAATAAAACTTCAATGTATAGAATAACACTGCGGGTAACACACCTAGGGCAACGCCCTGGTTCAGTGAATTAAGTTGATCGATAACAATCAAATAAAAAGGTGAGAAAAGATAAATACAGCCAGATAGTAGGGCGGTTCTTTTTGAGCGGAGTAACAGATTGGTTAGTCTATACATATAAATTCCACCGCAGACAAGAGCAATCCACAATAGAATTTTATAAGCCTCATAAGGGTTGTTTGGAGTCATCCATTTATATATAAAAGCTGCCATCATGTAAGTCGAGGGCGAATAAAATTGAAATAAAGGATAACGAAATCCATCGTTATTAATTAAGGTGTCTCGTAAAGGAAATTGTCCTTCAGAAAGTGCGGCTTTTGCTTGAATAATGGCACTGAGATAATCAAAAATAGGAGAGTTCGCTACTATCATCTTGTTGTCGGTTAGCGGGGCTAATATGATCAGCGCTGCGAAACTAAAGAAACCAAAAATAAGAAGCGGATTTTTTATCGATGTTAACCAATGTTTCATATATTTGCTCTGTTGAGTTTTAAAATATCTAGCCCTGAAGAAATTAAAAGAAGCAAGCAGAGGAATACGGCAAGTTCGCTAATTCTGTTAGCCCAAATAAGGCCAACGAATTCCACGCTTATATTGTTTGTTTTCCCGGGTATGGCATCAACCTCTACTAGTGCTCGCGAAGACTCTAAAATGCTTTTATAAGGAATATTTTTTCCATTGAGAGTCACTTTTAAAAAGTGTGGGTAAAAAAATACAGGCAGTTCGAGAAGTTTTGTTCCTTCAGGCGCGGCGATTATGCAGCTAGTCACATTATTTTTTGAAGAGCAATATTTTTTAATTCGGTCTATGGGTAAAATTTCATTTTGATTATAAAATCCAGTTAAATAAATTTTTGCTAATGGTATGTTTGTTTGCGAGGGGGTCTCGCCTTTCACTGTTAGGGTTTTAAATTGTAGTGTTAAATTTTCTTTGCTATGTAAGATGGATGGGTAATTAGTTAGAGGAATTTCCCATTTAAATTTTCCGGGTTTTAAAAGAAGTTTTGCAGTGTCTTTTTTGTTGATCACGGCAATCAAATTTATATTTTTTTTGAAATCATCTGGAATGTTGCCTTCTAAAGTCAGTGTGGGTGATTTGGCTAAATCTAACAATGAACGTGGAAGAAAGTAATCTTGTTTGAGGGCTAGATTTTTTCCTGAGACAAGTGTATCCAGAGTGTAGTTATCAATGAGATCAACTAACGATGTGTGATCGCGTATATTCAATAAATAAGCAGTTGGATTGAAAAGTATTTTTGGTTTATTGAAGAACTCTCTCAGTGAAATAGATTGCGCTTTGGTGATAGGTAGCCACGCACTAGTAGCAAGTGTTAAGATAAATGTGCCAAGAATGACATGTTTTGCATTGAGTTTTTTTTGAAAAATTTCATAGATAACCCAGCCAGTGATTAAGCTGCCAGCCCAAATCACTTGACTTAACATCCGCCATGAGTATTGTCCAACTCGATAGGATTGGGGCAGCAGTTTCCAAAGATTTAATGGCGACCATGTTAATAAAATAGCGATGACCAGGGTGATGATCAGATAAGGTATCCAAAAATCAACACGTTTAATCGCCGATTTCCTATGATAAATAATATAGATAGCGATGATCATTCCTAATAGAATCGGAATTCCAACAGCGGGCGCTGTTTGTGAAATGAGATCTTTGCTTCCTGCGGCAAGAGAAAAATAATTTGCGTTAAAGGCAAAAAGCCCTAAAAAAGGCGGGAATCTTTGTGAAAAAGCATCATATGTACTAAATGTTCCAGAAATATAAAAGTATTTTGATAGTGTCAGGATTGGCGCTAAAAACCACATTGCTAACAAGCACCCCAATGTAAAGCCTATTCCTACCTGAATGAACCTTTTGAAATGATGTCTATTCTTAAGTGTGACGATAAAAAATAAAAAACCAATTAAGGATGCTGAATATACAAAGGTAATTAAGTGTGTCGTTATCAACAAATACCAACTGATAGCGGTGAGTAAAAGGTATTTATGTTGGTTGGGAAAATGATATGTCATGAAGGAGTAATATAAAATGATCGGTATAATTCCTATGGCGACTGCTTCATTGAATCCGCATAGATGATCTAACACGATGAGATAATAGGGTGAAGTAAGATACGTAACGCTAGTCAACAATGCCGCTGGTTTGGATTTCAAAAACCATAAACCCAATCTATACATATAAAATCCGCCTAAAGTGATGGATAACCATAGCGTCATTTTTAAGGCTGTAAATGGATTCGATGGTGTCAGCCATTTATAGATGAGGCCTGCGATAGTGTAGCTAGATGGTGAATAGAATTGAAAGTTAGGATAGTAAAAGCCATCATCTTGGCTCAGTGCTTGACGAATAGGAAGCTGGCCTTCTGCTAGTGCAAGTTTTGCTTGCATGATGGAAGCAATATGATTCAACAGATCAAAAGACATGGGTGCTTCAAAGTGGGCAGCTAACGGTGCGATCGTAGAGGCTGCAATAAACCCTAAAAACAAGAGAACAAATAGTGTGATTGGAAAATATCTTGAAGCGGCTTTCATGCTCATTCCTTTGGATAACATAACACAATTGCATCTTATTTTGACGGCTGAGCAGCTCTATGAGCAGGTGAAGATACTTTCGGCTCGTCAGGCATGGCTTGGTAGTCAGCAGGATCTTTTTTCCAAAACTTCATTCGTTGTCCTGCACGCGTGAGACAAGAAGGTTCCTTCTTCCAAGTGTTTTCTGATTCTGGAAAATATTTTCTATTAAATGCTTCGATTTTTTCAATGGGAGCATTAGCAATGGTTTTATCCATTGCTTGCATTTTATAATTTTCTTTCTCAGGGCTGTCATCCGGGGCATAAGCAACTTTGCCAAAATCGAGTGCTGCATAAATGGCAATGGCAGACATGGCTGCGTTAAATATCATAGCACCTTGATCGGATGCGTGATCTAAAAAAGTATTTATCTCGCCGCCTAGGGTGGGCTCTAAATTGCATCTGTGAGTAAAGAAGTGTTTTGAAACGGCGCTTGAGTATGTGGCAAGCCAGGTAGAAACAAATAACGCCGTGATAAAAATACTAAGGTATTTTGTTTCTCGCGTAGTTATTTGAATTTTTTGATGACCAGAGACATATTGATAACAATTAATAAGAAAATTAATGCCTGATTTGCCGAGATCCATTCCTGAAAATAGTAATGCGATGAGTATGGTTGGAAACATGGCACCAAAGCCAAATGATATGCTAGCGGCTTCATTATTGGTAATCAGCTCATTAGCTAAACATTTTGTTTCGCAAATATATCCTGTTTGGGATGAGTCCATGCCGACACCTAGTAAGAAGCCGCCAGCTATTATGCTATATTTTGTAAAAAGGCTTCGTTCGGGCTCTAAAGCTGATATTAGATTTTTGTTTTGCCTGGCTGTGTCGTGAAGTTGTTGTCGAAGAAATTTTCGTGCTTTCGGATTGTCATATAATAAATTATGAAAGCGTTCGATCGCTACATACATACCAAAAATATTCGGTGGAAGATTTCCAACGGCATTTGCGACTGCTTTAAATAAGTTGCCATGCGACAAGTCATAGGTGCCCATGGTCGAAGGTGTTGTTGCTATTAATCCGATAGCAGTTGAGATGCTCAATCGTCCCCAGGTTTGTTTGAAGTTTTGCAGAGAGTTTTTTATAAAATAATATGTTGCAGTATTGTAAAGTAAGTTTTGAGTGAGGTTGACTGATACGCCTCCAATAACAGACATGGTGCCGTATTCTTGCCCTCCATCAGCATAGAGAAAACTGGCTGCAGCGGAACATATGCTTGCGAACAAAATCGCTGAAGTATGGTGCGAGCGGAATTGGTAACGTTTAGGAAGAGGAGACATCTCTGATAAAGCCGTTAACCATTCGTTTTCTTTTATGCCCATTAGTTGGATAAGATTTTGAGTCTGCGGTTGATTAATAGTTAAGATGTGTGAGTCAGTTGCTAAATTGGGAACGACATTGTCGGTCAAGAGTCTATCTTTCATGTTAATCTTTATTCCTCAGTGGTTATAGATCCCAGCCTTTAGGCCAGCAGGAGCGCCACCTCGGCCTGAAGGGCGGGGACTATATTGCTTTAGTCCGCGTAATGTGTTTTTATTAATAAGTTGCCGATTTTAAAGGCAGCGTAAACCGGAAACATGCCCCCCTTTCATTATTGAGACCGGCTGAGATTTGACCGCTGTGATTTTCGATAATGGTGCGTGTCACAGCTAGTCCTAAGCCCATTCCATATGGCTTTGTTGTAAAAGCTGGGTTAAATAATTGTTCAGCGGTTTCATAACAGAATCCTGGGCCATTATCTAACAGAGAAACTTCGATATTATTTTCGTTATCCTGTACAACACCTAGTTCAATCGTTAGCTTAGGATCGCTTATGTTTGCATCTCGCATAGCTTCGATTGCATTACATGCTAAATTGAGAATCACTTGCTGGATATGCATTTTATCAACCTTTACCCAGGGTAATCCTTCTGATGGCTCAAACTGAATATCAACAGGGAATTCTAATATCTCGTAACGAATGAGAGATAATGTTTCTTTGATTAAGTGATTAAGGCAAACAGCTTCGTATCGGTAAATACTTTTGGATGTTAAGCTTTTTAAATTCAGAATAATCTCAGCAAGATGTTTTGATTGCAAGCTAACTTTTTTTAATATCTGCAACACATCATCTTCGTTATATTTTTTTGACTCCATTCTGCGAATGCATCCATAAACATAATTATTCATCACTGCTAAGGAATGGTTGTGGTTATAGACAATTTCAGAAATTAATTTATCAATTGATTTCATTCTATCAATAGCAACCATTTTATTTTGTAACTGCGCAGAGTCATCATAATGTTTTGATAATTTGAAATGAGAAGAAAATGTAAGAGTCAACGGATTTTCTACCGATTGATGAAGAGTTGGTTTGTTGTTAGAAGATGTCGCGTATTTAGAAAGCGTGCTTCGTAATAATTTACGTTCAGATGTAGAGGATGACATCTCTTGGAAGCAGTGCACACGATATGCTGATAACAGGACAAGGTATTTGGGTTCTACATATTGAGAAAAACAACTATTTATGGCTAATTTTTTTTCCATAGATTGTATTCTTTTCCCTAAGCTGAAGTATTCGAATTATTTAGCACGAAATGATGTTGAACATTATCATCTTATGCATGGCTGTTCAAGTGGCTAATGGTGATTTAAAAAAAATAAGGTTAAAAGTTCATGATGTCAGCAGAGAGACCTAACAAAGCGCGGATACGTTTGTATAATAAAATTGAACCGGAACCGCTAACATTACTTAAAATGATGACAGTATATTTTCCTTCAGGTGATGTGGCAAAAAATGCAGATGCGCCCGCCATACCGCCTGTTTGTCCTAAGAAAGAAGGTTGTTCCCATGCAGCTAACCCAAATTTATTCCAAGCACCAGCAAAACCATATGAACTAAAATCAACAGGAATTTCTAGGTTATTTAGTTTCAGTGGTTTGATGGCAATATACACATCAATATCGTTGGAGGGAGTGATAATGCGATCAGATAACACTTCTTTAGTTAGCTCAGGTGTTAGTAACATATTGTTATGCAATGCGTGTGAAAATTTAAAAAGATCTCCAACAGTAGAGTAAGCGCCTCCTGCAGCGTTGCCGATAAAGTTTGCTTGAAAGTAATTGCTTTTCCACAAGCATTTTCCTTTCGAGCATTGATACATATAGCCGTCAGCTCTGTTGAGTGTGGGCTCATCTAATCGAAATAAATCTGTATTATTCATCGCTGCGGGTTCGAATATAGATTTTTTTAAATAATTAATGTAGTTCTGTTGTGAAAGAGTTTCAATCACGGCGCCTAATAATATATATCCATTATTGCTATAGTATTGACTTGTTCCTGGTGTAAATAAAAGTTTGCTGTCATAAATCAAGTCTCTAAAATCGCTGGTGTTTGTATAGAGGTTAGAGTTGCTTTTTAATTTCCAATCACTATCTTCTATATAATTCCCGAGGCCTGACGTGTGAATAAGAAGTTGTCCAATAGTTATTTTTTTTGCGAGCTCTTCTGGTAGCCACGATGGCGTAATTTTTTGAATAGAAGTACTGAGAGATAATTTATTTTGGCCAATTAGTTGGGCGATGGCGACAGAAGTAAAAATTTTACTGACAGAGCCTAAATTAAATTTTGTATCAATTGTGTTGGGCACATTAAAGTTTCGATTTGCAAATCCACAAGCTCTTTCAAAAACAATTTTATCATCAATTGCGAGCAAGACTGCTCCAGAAAATTCTTGGTAATCACACATAGATTGAAAATCGCGATTGAATTCGTTAAGACTATTTGTGGTGACAATCGCGTCTGCGAATGACGTTGTTGCATAGAGTGATGCGAAAAAAAAATAAATCAGAATTGTTCGTATCATATAAAGTGCCTCAAGAAAAAAGTCGTTCTCTGGGCTATGTAACATAACTGATATAACTAGTATATCTGATTTGTAAGGAGGATATATTTAGAAAAGTGGCAAAATATCTGGCTAATAATAGAGAATATGGTATAAATTATCACTTTTTAAGTGATTGCTTACCGAGGAGAGTCAAATGCATTCTTGGGGATGGCGTGTTCCGTTTTTGTTGGGATTGCCATTGGGATTGATTGGATGGTATTTACGTTATAATGAATTGCAGATGAGTGACGGATTCATAGGTTAGAAAAAATAAACTCTCGGCTGATACTTCAGGCCGAGAGTTTTTCAGCAGAGTTAGCGTGGATAGTAGGCTGGTGTTTGTTGTGGTTGTTGTATAGTCACAGGTTGTTGTGGAGGTTGTTGCGGTGTGAACATTCCTTGTTGTGACACGCAGACAGTTGCTGCTGGTTGCTGTGTATACGCGGGCACTGGTGCAGGTTGTTGTATATAGACTGGAGTAGGTTGCGGTTGAATATAAACTTGCGGTGGTTGCTGTATCACGATAGGTGCTGGTGTGACGTAGCTTTGCGGATAAAGAACGGGTGGTCTCAAAGCAGCACCAAGCGCCATGCCTTCAGCTACGGCGAGAGGATTGAGTGGGCAGCCATTTCCAACAGGTCTAAAAAAACCATGATGATGACCACCAAAACCGTGATTGTGAGAATGCATATTAATATCCTTGTGAATGTAAAAATTTAGAATCAGTATTATGTGCTGTTGAGTAGTGTGATGACAATAGACAAGTAGCAAATAGTTCTCTATTTTCTGTGCGGAGTTTTATGGATATTCAGTTTATTAAAGATTTTCTCGGTTGTGAAACACCGCAAGCATGGTGTGAAGCGGCAGCATTGAATCAAGCGATACTGTTGATTGATCATGCGCATTGCGAAAAAAAAGCTGCGTCGACTGCATTAATGATGATGTTTCGCTATGCGGACTATGAGCAGCTTATTTTGCCGCTTTCAAAATTAGCGCGTGAAGAGTTACGGCATTTTGAAAAAGTCTGTGTGTTGATGAAATCAAGAGGGATTATCTTTACTCATTTAACTCCTGCGCGTTATGCAGAAGGATTGCGAAAAGGTGTGCACAGTCAAGATCCGCAACGGTTAATCGATTTGCTTATCATGGGTGCTTTCATTGAGGCTAGATCATGCGAACGTTTTGCTAGTTTGATTAATTATGTGGATGATGACTTGGGAATTTTTTACAAAAGTTTGTTAATGGCTGAAGCGCGACATTATCAATTATATTTGAATTTAGCGAATCAATTTGCTGAAGAAGACTTAGATGGTCGTATTGAGCATTTTCGCAAATTAGAAAACAAATTAATTCTCACACCTGATGAAGTCTTTCGCTTTCACAGTGGGTTGCCCACTTTATAACAAAGCTCATTTCATTCTGATTAATCGGTTAAGTATTTTCCCGTCTATTCTGCATTTCTTCAGAAATTTTTTTCATGATGTTGCTCGCGGTGTTAATAAAGAGAAATGGAAATACACTATGAATAACACAAGCAATTCCTGCAAATATCAATTTCAATCCAGCCACGGATGCGTATCGTAAATGCTGAAAATACGTTTCATTGACAGAATGTGGATGTGCGGTAAATAAATCGACTACTTTTTTCTTATTCATGTGCTAACACTCCTGGGTCGGTAACATTGTTCTGGATAATTTGAGGCGGTGCGCAGCCTAAGCATTATAGTATATTTTATCATCAACACTGCTCAAGTGGAAATCAGACTGCATTATCCATTTATTCATATAGAAATCAAGGAGTTGAATTCAGTTGTGAAATAAAATGTGCTAAGGTTTAAAATTTGCGCTTCTATTGCGCTATCCAATAGTTCATAATGTAAACAGATCCTAAAGCTTGTGTGAAAGATACGTTGTTTCCTTGTCAGTAAACTCTGGAAATTCACCAATCAATTGACGATACCAAACTGAATTTTTTACCTCGTCGGTTAATGATAGGTGTTGTTCATGTAAGTCAAATTGAATTCCCAGTAATTGTGTGGAGATGGCAACTTCATAATAACTATGATGTCCTCCTGCTGCTAAAAATGCGAAGATGGCTAGGCTATATTGTTGCAATTCTTCATGGTTTAATTTTCCGTACAGCACTGCGCCAGCCATGAGAGACTTGGTATGGCCAGATGGTCCTGCTGCAAAAGGGATTTGATTTGCAGAGATAAATTGATAAAACTCAGAGTTTTCATCTATCTTAATTTCATCCATGCCGCGAACATGTTTTTTCTCAGCAGATCCAATTTTCTTAGTAAATAAACCTAATCGTGAAATACCCAGTTGATTTGAAGGGTTAGCCGCATTTTTTTTGATGCGATTGTTCTTGCTATCAGCGAGTTTGATGGGTAATGCTTGCACCGCATCCGCTAATCGATAGCTGTAAATACAATGAATTTGCAGTGTTTGTGAGAGATGTTTGGGTTCTTGCAATGCAGTTAGCATAGTCTCATACATCTCCAGATCTGTGAGTGTTGTGGATGCTGGATAAAAATGTCCAAAATAGGGCTCAGATAATTCTGCCTGAATCTTGAGTGCATTTTTTCGGATATTAGCGAGCATCTTTTCTTTGTTGTCAGTGAGTAGCTTGATTATGGCTTGAGAGATCTTATTTACGACAGGCAATGTGATTGAGTTGTGTAAGAGAGTGATTGCTAACTTCGATTCGAAATACTCTCGGTAACGTAATGTTAGCTCGTTATGTAGTGTCGACTTATCGATTTGAGATGGGTGCGATTGCATTTCGGTTTTCCTCGTTGTGTTTTTTGGGAATCATAACGAGGGAAGGTCGATAAATATAATCGATTGTTTTTATTAAAACGATAAGCAAATGTTATTGGTTGGCGGTGCAAGCGAGCTATCAGTTAGTTAGATGCCCTAGTAGAAACCATTGGTTTTCCAGGGTTTACCCCAAAAATCAGCGCTAACTAATTAAAAATCAATAGAAAAATATTTGATTAAATAATGCAAAAAAAGAGGTCGTTTTTGGCGTAAAATATAACTTAAAGGAGAAAAATGAGGAGCTACCATGCGCATTTACAAGATGTCTGTAATGGTTATAGCGTTAGCCTTTTTGCTCACTTCTGCGAATGTTCATGCCAGCGATGGCGAAGAAGATGACTACTCTTTTAGCTCTTCTTCAGGTGACTCGGGTACGTATCATAATACGCCGCAACAAGTGTGGGGTGATGATGATACGGCGACTTTTAGCCATGAAGAATATAGAGATCCTCCTCAATATCGCTATTCAAACAGAGAGATTTACCGAGATCAAGAACCTGATCGAACCCCGAGATATAGTTCTTCGAGAGAGGATGGTGAATATTTTACTCCCTATATGCCTAGTCAAATAAAGCCTGTGGGCGAGAAGGTTATCATTGTGAATCCAAATAGCCATGCTTGGGGAGCATATTTAGCAGATGGTAAACTTGTGAAATCTGGATTGGCGACAGCCGGTTCTGAGTGGTGCGAAGATTTGGGACGTCCTTGCAAGACCGGTGCAGGTGTTTTTCGGATTCAATCATTGGGCGATGAGGAATGTGTTTCCAAACGTTTTCCATTGGGTGAGGGTGGTGCACCTATGCCTTATTGTATGTATTTCAGTGGTGGACAAGCGCTTCATGGATCAAATGAAGTTGCAGCAGCAAATCTGAGTCATGGTTGTGTTCGATTGCATGTTGCGGATGCGCGTTGGATTCGGTTTCATTTTGCTGCGGTGGGTACGAAAGTGATGATTGTGCCGTATTAGGAACGAGCACGAAATAACTCCCGCAACTGAGCGCCAAGTTGCGGGAGTTATTTCGTGCTCGTTCCTTAGATGTAAGATAGAAGCATCGGAGTCAAATAAGAAGCCGCTAACCCAGCGAGAAATCCGGACACATGTGCTTCCCAAGATGAGCTGACTTCGCTAGGAAATAAATTAAAGATCATTCCACCAAAATAATAAAGACAGACAGCGGCCAGTGCTACTGACAGAATTGTCGGATGGTAATAAGCGTCAATTAATAGATAAGACCAATATCCCATGATTAATCCGCTGGCTCCGATGTGTAGTCCTTTTCTTCCGATCAGCCAAGTGCCTAACCCGCCTAAAGTAATAATGATGAACGACACACACAAATACGTTGTCATTCCTTGCAACAGCACAAAACTCGTTAATATAGCCAAGGGAATGCAATTAAAAAATAAATGATTAAAGTGTCCGTGTAAGAACGGCGAAAAAAAAATTCCTGGCAATCCAAAAAGTTTGCGTGGATAAATTCCCAAGATATTTAAACGAAATCCGACAATCCAATTCAGTATATGAATGGCAAGGAGGCATCCAATGAGTGTCAGCACAAAAGGTACATTCATTTGAAGTGCAGCGATCGTTTGTGAAAACTGGTCTACTAGAGAGTGCATTCTTTGCCTTTTATTGTTTTGCGCGATTTTAGCTGCCGTGTTTGGGATTATAATTGCATTTCTACTCAAATTCTATTATATATTTTAAATGTATTTTACTTACCATGGAGGTACTTTGATAATGGCTCTCAAAAAAATTGTGTACGCTGTGTTGATGATGGGTAGTGTATTCAGTTTGAATGTACATGCAGCGAATGACTCAGGTATTAAAGTCAAATGGAGCTATAAAGGTGATATAGGGCCTGCGAATTGGGGAAAGCTGGATCCCAGTTTTCGTTTGTGCTCAACAGGAAAGACTCAATCTCCTATTAATATTCCTAAAAAAGCCAACGTTACCACGAACATGCTTACCATGGATTATGAACCTGCTGAAATGGTAATCTCAGATAATGGCAATACGTTTTTGATGTTAGACCATACTGAAACAATTACGAATACTGGCCATAGTGTGCAGTTAAATTTTCCAAAATCAGCTCAAGAAACAATTTCATTTAATCATCATCAATATAAATTGGTTCAATTTCATATTCACACGCCGAGTGAAACTAAACTTCATGACAAATCATTTCCATTAGAAATTCATTTCGTGCATCAAGGAGATGATGGTTCTGCAGCGGTTGTTGCAGTGTTTGCTAAGATAGGAAAAGAAAACCCAACATTGAAAAATATTATCAATCATATCCCCACTGAAGAAGGCAAAGACTTTTCAATAAAAGGCGACCGGATTAATCCAATCAGTTTAATTCCAAACGAAAAAAGTTATTATCATTTTGCAGGGTCACTGACGACTCCGCCGTGTACGCAAGGATTAGAATGGATAGTCCTGGATCACGCGATAACAGTGTCCTCTGCGCAAGTCGACGCTCTCAACAAAGCCTCTCACGGAGAGAATGCGCGTCCTATACAAGCTTTGTATCACCGTCAGATTGAATTGGCTGCTACTGCGAAGCGTTAATCCGCTTTGCAGTGCTCTATTGAATTCGATAATAGATTGAAAAGTTATTTTTGCACGAGCCCTAAGTTTGTTGAAGGTGAAATTAATTTTTTCTCAATTGCTCTATTAGCTAACTCTTTTGCAGTATTTTTGCATTCGTCTATCATACTGTTATCAAGCTCCCATAAATCCATGAGTTCTTGTTGTTTAGTTACAAAATAATTTGACTCGAATATTTTCTCTCCATTCATATGTTGTTGCATCATTTCCTTAGCGTGAGGATCTTTGTTAAAAAGTATTTTCGCAAGAAATAAATAGGTTAATGCGTTACTGACATCTTGTTCTATCACTTCATCTTTTTTAAGGCTAGCAGTAGTTACTTCATGATGAAGTATAAATCCTGGTACGCCATAATTTATGATGATGGCGATAGAATATTCTTTTGCTAAGCTATAGTTCTTATCTTGGATGGCTTGCCTCGCTAGCTCGCACAATCTTTCGCATTTAACACCTTCATATTTTTTAATTTTTAAAAGATAACTAAAAAATAGACTATTTAATTCTGGGTAAAAAGCTTTATTTTTTAATCGAGCATTTAGTGACATATGAGCTCCTATATTATCTATATTGACTAGATGTAGTTATTTGAGATTTTTGAGTTTTATCTTCAGATTCTGTATGTTCAGGTGTTCCTGGCAAATTTACTGCAGTGTGAGGTGAGATTTCTCCTGGATCAGGTTCTTTAAGGGAGCGAAGCGTCATTAAGGTCTCGTAGTCAAGCTTCTTTATCGTAAGTCCACTCATAGCTTGAGCTGTGCTATCACGATGTGGAGCTGATGGAGTATTTTCCTTTTTGTATATTTGGGTAAGATCTTCAGGAGTATGAGTTTTAATAAAATGTAAAACAGCGGCGCTATATTCTTTAAATAGTATTTCAGGTGAATTTAAGCAATTAACTTCTGCCCCCGTCTTGGGGTGATTAAATGGTATATTGAGAGATGGAGGAAAGTTTCTATCAAGCTCCTCTGCGCTGACTGATGGGTGCTCGCTTAGATACCGTTTTTTATATTCTTCTATCCAGCTTGGAGATTGAGCAAGTCTAACGAGCTCTGGGGGCATATCTAACCAAGTGACTTGGAAATTTTCAGATTCTAACTTTTTAAGATCTTCAAAAATATCTATCTTAGAAATTTGTATAGCTTGATCTAAAGCAAAGACGGGACAACTCTTTGCATCTTTCTGTATAGCTCTGTCGGCTCCTACTGCCACTCCGTCAACAATAGCTTCATTCTGCATAAATTTATCGAGCACTACTGCTGCTCTTGGTTCATTTGCAGCATCTAGTAAAATAAATTTTACGCCCTCTCGGGAGATATGAAAATCGACAGTAGTGTAATGAGAATTATTATTTATGATGACTTGAGCTCGATGAGAAACTCCTTCAGGCAATTCTTTGTAGCCCTTAAATAGTTTATCTAAGGAATTATCCAATTCCAGTATGTCGACGGTATAACAATGGAAGTCGGGTCTTTTTTGTTTTTCAAGTGCGATGAGTAATGACATGCTTGCTAATCCAAAACCACCTTTCACCTCTAAATGATTAGATTGTTTCTCAAGTAGTTGCTGAATCGCTGTGCTGCTAAGATGGTTGAGCCAATCGAACACCTGTATTCTTTTTGTATATTCATGAAACCAATAATCTACATCTTGCGTTGTGCCAGCATCATGTAAATCGGGCTTAGCTGAATTTACTAATTTTTTGCTTTGATCGATATCTCCTGATTTTCTTATTTCAGATAAAAGTTCTGCTGCCTGTATGCATTTTCTTTGATATTCAGGATTGTTTTTCAACTCATTAAATGCTTGTTTTTTATTTTCTGGAGTTTCATTATCTTTACTTGGAAATATTGTTTGTTCTATTTTTTTTATTTCATTGTGTACAGCGAGAAAATTTTCCCAAGCTTTATTGCTCAGTGCAGTTTTATTTTGAAAAAGTCTTATGAGAAACATTTGTCCACCACTTCATAATGGTTCTTAATTAAGTATAGTAGGTTTATGTTTATTCGAGATAAAAATTATAAAAAAGATTAAGAAACAATAAAAGAATAGAAAACGATATAAATCAAATAGATATGTGAGGAGGGTAGGAATTCCCGCTGAGGAAGTGATGTTGTTATCAGCGGGAATGTCTATATTTATAGAGTATTTAACAATTATCCGTATCAATTCCCACTTTGCTAAACGCAACACGTACATCTGCAACATTGTAGTTGAGATCCTTCGTTGCAGAAACCACACCGCACGCAGCATCCCCAAATGTTTTCATACTGGAATTCCAATAATACATATTCGCTTTGACCATCGTGTCAAATGCTTTATGTGTATCCCAGCCGTGAGTGGTTGCAATAAGATAAAATGCTTTGCTAAAAACGCCGGCTAATAAATGTGGATCCATTCCTTCTTTAAAATCTTTCATGTTATCCAATGAACGGCTGTCTCTTGTTGGTGTGTCCATGTAACGAAGTGGGCTATCACCTTTTGAGATTGTAGAGCCAATTTTCCATGAATTTTTTCCAGTCACATAATATTCTGCCGCTGCAGCTGCGATGTCAGAGAATGACTCATGCAGAGCACCCATTTGATCTTGTGAGCCATCGATGTTGGAGTGTTGTTGAGTAAATCCATGACTGATTTCATGTGCTCCTACATCGAGCGAGGTAAGTGGGTAGAACATGCTGCCGCCATCACCGAATGTCATTTGCTTGCCATCCCAAAAAGCGTTATCAAACTTTCTGCCGTAATGGGTGCGCAACACCATTTTCATAGGCGTTTTACCATCTTCTTGGACTAACGCAGGAATGCCATACCAATCTTGATAAAGTTTTTTGATGATGGTGCCAGCATAAAATGCATCTAAGCTAGGCGAGAAGCCATTATTCATTTCATCATCATTCCAACGTGTGAAATTAGCATCATTGGAAACCCAGAGGATGTTGTTGTGTGATGCTTGTGGTTGACAAGGTACAGAAATAACAGATGAATCATAAGAGACATCTTGCACTTCAAGGTCATCATTTGTAAATATACAGAGAGTGTTTTTGATTTTTTGTCCGGGCGCTACTTCAGTGTCATATGAAAATGTACTCATATTCAATGCAGGAATATTTCCTGTTGCGTTATCATAAATAAGCGCACCTGTTTTTTCATTGCCGCCAACACCGCCGACAACCTGCGTATCCATTGTGAAAACTTGGTCCCAGTTTTTATAAATATGCAGTGATTCAGCATTCATAATGAAAGTAGGGCGGTGCGCACCGTGAATATGATCATCATCATAAAAACTCACTAAATAAGCGTAATGCGCTTGCTTGTTTTCATCAACGTAAATAATTGTTTTCGTTTCTTCTTGTTGATAGCTGACACCATGAACATTCGTTTTTTGTTCGTAAGCAATTTTCGCTTGTGATAATGCTTTTTCTTTTTGAGCATCATTCATTGCAAAGTTTGTTGTGCCAGCAAGATCTTTTTCTAAACCTTCATAAATCACACCATTCATGGTTGTTGAATTTGCAGCGGCTGTTATGCCAGGTTTTGCAGTGTGAATGACGGCAGTTGCATCCCAAACTGGAAAACCTGCATAGGTTTGCTGAATGCGTTTATGTGTTGTTTGGTTTTGATCAACGTCAACACGAACTTCTTTCAGCTGAGTGAGTTGTGAAGCGGCGGCTGTTTTGTTTGTCGAAAAGTAATGTTGTAAATATTGAATGGATTGATGGCTCAAATCAACAGCGGTTGCTGCTGAGACAATGTTTGACATCATCAAGCTGGTGATTAGTGCGGTATATTTAAATTTCATAATTCTTTCCCTGGCGTTGAGTAGTTTTTGATAATCAGAATTAAACCAGACAGTGAGTCTGTTGAATCTGTAGTGGGTCATGCTATCAAAAAGAAGGAAGACTACAACTACTAATCTGCTAAGGGAGCTTAATGACCAGGATTATTTTTGCCTGTAAAAAAACAAATCGATCTGGTATTATTCACGCTATTCAAAATCATTTTTTAAAGCTTAAGCAGGTAATAAATAAGCTTTTGCAGAATTTTATTTATGTAAATCAAATTGTTAATATGAGGATTCAAAATGGATAATAGAGTAAATAGGTTTTTTATGGACTTGGGAGTTCCTATGCCTTTATTTGAAGCTGTTTCTGATTCTGATTCTTCTCCAGAGCCCGAGCAGGAATTCGAGGACCCAGTAGAACAACAAGATCCAGTTGGACCTTCGAGTGTAGCCCCTGCATTAGTTGTTGCGCCAGAAGTAGAATCTGACGATGCAAAATTAAATAAATTGCAAGAAGAGTTAAGCAAAGATAAGCGCCAGTGGCTGATTGCGTTACATGGGATAGTTGGTCCGGATGTTGACGATATTCTGGATGAGGAAAGTCCTAAATACGACCTAGCGAAACAAGCTTTTATGAATTTGATGAGCGGCAATCTGAAATGTTTTATCGATAATGAAAATGATCAAGATGTTAAAGATATTGCAGCTTATTTTGTTAGGCTTCAAGATCTATTAATGATACAGAAAACATCTTTGATATATGAATCACTGACTGAAAGAGATAAAAAGCAAAAGCAAAAGCAAATTTTACCAACGATTGAATCTATCAAGTTAGCTACCTTGAATGTATTGGAAAAAATTTGTAAGGATAAATCAATACCATTACCTGGCTTTGAAGAAGTGAAAAAAAGAATTGTCTTGAGCGACAATCCAATCTTTATTGCTGAAAAGAAATATAAATATGATGAAATGGTCGCTCTTTTTGATAAGCTCATTTCATCCTACGACATATCGCTAGCCAATACAAAAAATAATAATGTGATGATTCATCTTCTGTTGCAGTTTGCGGGTATTCAGGAATTTCCAGCTTTTTGTTGCATGGACTATAAACATGAAATAAAGACAATTGGGCTTTATGGTGAGAGTCAACCTGTTTTGTCACCAGGCTTTTTTTATATATATCTTTATAATTTTGATGCCCTGGAAAAATTAATTCGTTATTATAATGTTAACTATGATAAGCAAATGATGGACCATGCTGAGCGACGCTATGAAAACTTTTCTTCAGTCTGCGTTAAAATAAATACGATGGTTGATATTATTTTATCTGATAAATTTAAAGAATTTGTTCATCAGTATTTTTCGAACAAAACTATCCTGGAAAATTATCAGTTGTTTTGTGAAAATAAACATATTGCAATGAAAACCATCGCTAATGCGTTCAATCATCTGGGTGCTAAATATAAAATATCCAGTGAGAACTGTGACTTTACTGAAGCTGCATTGATTTATGCGTTTGGGGTGAGAGAAAAATTAGGAGAGGCGCAATATCAGAACTCTTATCGTTTTGAAAGCTTTGCAACACATATCGATTTTTATTTGGGTATTCCGATTCAAGATGCAAAAAACATGGTGACTGCAATGAATATCCAGTTTCCTGCGGCGGCTAAATTTGCTGAAGCTAATGCGCATCTTAAGGATAAAGGTAAAGCTGATTTACAAGTTGTTTCAATCAAAAATTCAGTGTTGATGATGAAAGAAGTTTTGCTGAAAATGGAGAAGGCATTAGAATTTATTGCTGAAAATAATCCTGATCTCATGGAATCGTTTCAAGTTTTATGTAAGGCACGAAAGCATACGACTAAGCAGCTTGCGGAGACGTTATCAATGCTAGCAGATGAATATAAAGACAATGATGTTAAGATGTCAGATGCATTATCAACATTTTCACTCTTCGTCTCGCAGCGGAAACCAAAAGAAGAGTTGCTTGCCGCCAGTTTTCAGGTTGAACGCGCGATCTCAGCACATGAATCAGCGTTGCAAACGCCTGCTGAGCTGACGCTATTTAAGCAAGGGAAGAAAAGAGCTATTAAAGAAGCTCAAGTTGAATTGGATGTGAGGAAAAAAATGAGGTATCTATAACTTTTTATTTCCTTTCTGCTTGTGGGAGAGTGTTAGGACCTGTGCAACAATAACTTATCTTTCTTGCGCTCAGATTGAGGTTAGATTTGAACGTTTTATTCTTCGAGAAAATACGCGCATAGTTGCGCTATGTAAGTGTTTTCTCGAAGAATAAAACGTTCAAAGATAGCCTCAAGATGAGATGCAAGAAAGATAAGTTATTGTTGCACAGGTCCTTAGGGTGAGAGGTGTTTTTATGCCAAAAAAACGTTGACGCTGTACTATCTAACTTCCAACACCGCCATTGTCAACCGGTTCACCGAAACTAGCTGCTTTTTTTCATTGACTATCTCAATGCCCCAAACCTGCGTCGATCTGCCTAAATGAAACGGTTTGGCCGTACCAATGACGTAGCCTTCTTTGACTGATCGCAGATGGTTAGTATTGATGTCTAGCCCAACGCAATAGAACTTGCTTGTATCGACGCAGCAATTGGCTGCAGTGCTTCCGACTGTTTCCGCAAGCGTACAAGAGCCGCCTCCATGCATGATCCCGAGAGGTTGTCTGGTTCGGTTATCCACTGGCATGCGTGCAATTAGGTAATCATCGCCAATTTCAAGAAATTCTATGCCTAGATGTTCTATCATGGTATTTTTGCCGCGAGCTAAAAGATCGACAAGAGTGAACTCTGTTTGCCAGATTTTCATAGGTTATCCTTGTTTTATCACTATGTTCATAAAATTATCTGCTATAAAGGCTACTAAATACAAAGGAAAGTGTAACTATATTGAAAAAGCTGTATAAAATTATTGCATATTAGATCAATAAATACTATTATGGTGCATAGAGATTATTTCTCCGCAGTGATAAATATCCCCTAAATAATACGCTACACAAAACGAGACTAGGCTAAATGTTAGATATTCGCAGTTTAAGCATGGAATTTGGAAAAAAATCCTTATTTCAGAAAGTCGATTTAATTTTATTGCCTACGCAACGTTATGGTGTGGTCGGAGCAAATGGAACAGGTAAATCAACCTTTCTCAAGATATTAGCCGGAGAAGAGTCTTCAACGCAAGGCAGTGTTGAGAAAGCAAAAAATCTTAGTGTAGGTATATTGAAACAAGATCATTTCCGTTATGAAGAGAATCGTTTAATCGATGTTGTTATTCGCGGTAATGCAATATTGTGGAATGCGTTGACTGAAAAAGAAAAAATATTGGATAAACATGATTTCACAGAAGCCGATGGTTATCGTTTAAGTGAGCTTGAAGAAACAATTATGCATCAAGGCGGCTATGAAGCCGAAGTTGTTGCTAAAAATTTATTGATTGGTTTAGGCATCGTTGAGAAATATCATACGGGCCCCCTCAGTGCGTTATCAGGCGGTTATAAGCTGCGTGTTTTATTGGCGCAGGTGCTTTTTCAAAAACCCGATATTATGTTGTTAGACGAACCAACTAACCACTTAGACATTATATCGATAGCGTGGTTAGAAGAATTTTTAAGAACAACGTTTAAAGGACTCTTGATTTTTATTTCACACGATAGAGGATTTCTCAATAATTTATCCACGAATATTCTCGACATTGATTATGACACTGTGTTGGATTATCCAGGAAATTACGAGAAATTTTGCATAACCAAAGAAGAGCGATTACGGTTAAAACAAAGTGAATTAAAAAACCAAGAGAAAAAAATTGAAGCTCTTCAAAGCTTTGTTGATCGTTTTGGAGCGAAGGCAAGCAAAGCAGCGCAAGCAGCATCGCGTCAAAAAATGATTGATCGTATTGAGTTAGTTGAAATTAAAGATTCCAATATTTTTAAACCTTATTTTCATTTTTCTCCGCAGAAATCATCAGGAAAATATGTTATCAAGGTCGAAAATCTTCATAAAAAGTTTGATGACCGAATTTTATTAAAAGATGTTTCATTTAATATTAACCGCGGTGACAAATGTGCCATCATCGGACCGAATGGTATTGGCAAGTCAACGTTATTGAAAATTTTATTGGCTGAAATCCATTCTGATCATGGTCATTATGAATGGAGTGATACGGTGCAAGTTGGTTATTTTGCGCAAGATTATCGTACGCAACTACCACCTGAGCAGACTGTTTGGCAGTGGATGGAAAATACGATTGCTGCGCCTGCTCAAGAAATTAGAAAGGTGTTAGGCCAAGTCTTATTTCGAGGTGATGATGTTCACAAAAAGATTTCTGCATTAAGTGGCGGTGAGTCAGCGCGATTAATTATGGCGAAATTAATATTAGAAAAACACAATGTACTGATTTTTGATGAGCCGACTAACCACTTAGATCTTGAGTCTATTGATGCGTTGATCGAAGCCATTCAAAAATTTCCAGGGGCGGTGTTGTTTGTTAGTCATAGTCGATACTTTATCGATCATATTTCAACACGAGTTCTATCTTTGTCAGAGCAATACGGCGTGCAAAATTATTTGGGTAATTATCATGATTATTTGTCGCAGTATGGTAAAGATTATCTGGCGAGCGGCTAAAAAGCTTCTGATCTTTGTTACTACTATGGAGTCGCTTTGTTGGCCGCTATGTTGGACAGGAATATTGGGCATAATGCGAAAGATACGAGAGAGAGCAGTGATTATGTGAGTCAAAATATTTGTCAGTTGAAGGAATATTTTATCGATAGTCTGTCTTACCTAGATTCGCCTCACTAATTCGCCTCACTAATTATTAGTCTTTTCCATCTTTTCCCGATAGAATGCCGAAAATTATTTTTTAACAAAGAGATCGTTAGTGGTCACTATCTATCCATTCATAATGTAAACAGACAGGGAACAAAAAATGCCGCAAAATAATAATATTTCAACTCCTTTAAGCAAAAATCTATCCGCAACAACTGGAGTAACAGCAGCATCTAGCATTGGTATGCACAGAGGCAGCTCGTTAGCAAGACAAGCATTCAATGAGTCAACTATAGTCTCCAACCAAAAAATGTCGGAAAGAGATTCATTGTTAGCTGTGCTGGAAGCGCTCGCTAAAGAACCAAAAGCTGATGAGGCTGTCAATATTCCTAGTTTGCAATTATTTCCAGAAATAAAAGCGGCATTAGCTGACTCTGCCAACGTGACAGCTTCATTAGTGTCTAGAGTGACTGTTGCATCAGCGACCGCGGTGACACATATTTCTCAGCTTGGATTGGATTTAACAGCAGCTATTCAGGGTATTTTCAATTCAGTTCATCATCCAGAAAAATTTAACCGACCTGATGCATTTGAATTGAATGTAGCTAACGAGATCGCAAATCATCAGTCAGGATTCTCAGCGAATTGTCGGGCATTATCAGCAGAGTTACGCGGAATATTGCGGCAATTGGATGTTGAAATTAATAAAAAATTTGGTAAAGAACGCTTTGCTCAATCGCACGTTTCAGCGGCGGAACTAAGTGCGTCATTGCCTGTGTCGGCAACGGTCACAGTCTCAGCTGTGTTATCAGCCGCATTAGATACGATGGGTGCGATATTTCGTGAATCAACTGGATTGGTTCATTTTCTGGATGGAGAATCGGAAGGTAGTGAGCAAGAAAAAAATATCTATCACCAGTTTACGGTTTGCATGAAAGTTTTTAAAGACAGCAAAGATAGTCGAGCTTCTTTCAAAGCATTAAAAGATCTTGAAAAGGCTATTTCGAATTTCGATCCAGCTGTGAAGTTGAGTAGCGATCATGGCCTAGCTGGCCCAAATATCTCTGTGTTCGTTAGGATGCTAGCATCCGGAGCGTTTGTCACAGCTTTACGTGCTGTCAATTCATCTGCGATTGCTGTTGCTGTTGTCAATGAAGCCGTAACCGAAAATAAAGATGTTGCTGTTGATATTACGAAAAGATCATTGTGTAAGGCGAGCACTATCAATGAAAATATAAATGAAGGCAGAGTCCCCTCACAAAACCTATCTGAATTAACGCTGGTCTTTGACTCATTTGTCTGCGAAGTCAATGCAGGCTTAGGTTTGGCCGCGAATGAAAGTGATAATAAGATGATAGGTTTAAGCGCTGAGGTGAGTGCTAGGTTGGGCTCAGTCATATCGGCTATTCCATTGGTGATCACTGATTTTGTAGGCGTGATATCTCGGGAAGTCAGTGGCGCAATCGATTTCACTCAAAATGACAAAGGAAGCAAGCAAGAGTTCGACCAAGTCATGAAAACACGAAAAGAAAATTCGGGTGCAGATTTAGATGCATTGATGGCGAGAGTCAGCCAATTAAAAGAAAGATTGGAAAGGTGTCAAGAACTCGGTGTTTCTGCGCCTGTTGTGCTGGGTGCTAGTGAGGTTGTCACGTGTGGAGCACTGGTTGCGACACTGAATTCGGTTGCGGGAATCTGTTTTGCATTGCGTGAATTACACTCGGTGAGTGAGTATCCGTATCTTCCTACTCAGCCAGATGAAGATGAACAGAAAAAAGCAAAAGAATATAAAGAATCAGTAGTGGCTTCACATCAAAAAAGTGCGAAAAATGTTGGATTAGAATCTGCTTCTGAGAATGTTTCATTACATCAACATTTGCAAAGTGTTATGGAAAAAATCGTGTTGGTTCATCGCTCCAATCTTGATTTTTTACAACCCGGTGCTGAACGAAAAGATATTAACAGTAGTGGAAAATCAACGATCGCGTTTTCGCAAGGTAATAGTACAGGATTTTTATCAGGTGCATTAGGAATTTTAGCTTTAGTGGGGCTAGAGACGGGGGTTAGCGTTGAAACATTTTTTCGTGCATTAGGTCTTGCGAGTGCACAATGTAATCGATTGAGTGATGGTGTTGATAAAATAAAAACAGGCGATCATTCACAATCTAACTTAAGTTTTATCAGTAATGCGACGCGTTTAAGTGCCGATAAAGATTCAGCATCACGGTCATCATCAAAAACAACTAATCGTTCTTCTGAGTCAACGTTTTCTCGCACATTAACAGTTTCACTGTGTCACTCAGGTGTGTTAAGAGAAGCGCTGCGCAAACTCAGCAAGGAAGAGGAAGATAAATTAGTTCATAACCCGCTTTTTTTAGACAGTGTTTTAGTATCAGATGCGGTAATGGATAAATTGGCTGATCATATCGTCAGAGTGCTGAATAATGCTGAAGGGGAAGATAGGCAAATCCCTGGCTTGAACCAAGACATGGCTGATCAACTAGCCTCTGGGACTAGAACACGTATAGCGACAACATTAAGTGCTCATAGCCTATTTATCATGCCTTTTTTACAGTCTATAGCTGCGGTAAAAGCTGCAAAAAATATCAATGATCGAGATAAGAACGAAGCATTGTCTGATGACTCAATCGGTAAGCTAGTGAGTCAGGCATCCAATATCCTGCAAGCGTTCACAAAAAATTGCATTGAAGCATTAAATAAAAATGTTGATAATCCTTCAGCACGCCACAACAATCACCATTCAGCCATGAAGACACACATTTCTTCAAATCGCGTAAACGCTACTGCGATGGTTGCATCTTGTTGTTTGTCATTATTATGTGAAGAGTTGTTGGAGATGACTTTCAGCCGCTCTTTGGCATTGTTCGATAAAAATAAAATTGAAAATGCGTCAAATCAAGCACTCGATGTCGTCAGGGAAGCCGCTACAAATTCGAGTGGGCACGTCATAGATGATAGTGACTATGATAACTATGGCAAAGCGATTCAAGTGACGCATGCTATTTCTGCGCTACGTTTAACGCTTTCCCATTTAGGCCAATCACTGGCGAAATGTGCGCGTGAAGTAAGAGAAATTTCAGAACGTAAAGATCACGATTTTATGCAGCCTAAGCATGATTTGCATAGTTCACAACACGCTATGTTGAGTTGCTTGGCCTCGTCACTCAGTCAGTGTAGTTTAAGATTCACAGAAATTTCCGGTATGATATCGATGCTGCCATTAACAGCAAATTCAATTGATGAAATCAGACGAGCAGTGCATAGCTTAGATCACGATCTAAGAATGAATCGTGTACAGAGCAGTGCGAAAAGCACACGTAGTTCCCACTCGGAAGTCAGTTTGATATCGGGTTTAAGCACAGATTCTGTTTCTGATGTTGTAGTGAATCTTGCAAAACTACTTGTACGGTCTGCTTCAATGGGGTTAGAGACTACACTATCGGTATCAAAAGTATTGGCTATTCTGAGTTTACATCAACGCCCTGAGCAAGCTTTATTGCTAGAATCACAAGCATTGTCTATGCCAAATGGTGTGCTCGCAAATATACAGAGTCAAACGCAAAGTGCGTCTGTTGGTGCAAGTGTTGTTGCCGCTACTTTTTCAGAAGACACAAAAGTCGATGGCCACGCTTCTCAATCAACAAATAACTCTATTCTTTCAGTACAAAATGCTATTGACCGTGCGATTGATCGGTGTGCTGTCCTAAGTGATGAAGAAGAAGATACAATAGATCTCAAAGATTTTTTTGAGGTATTGATTCGCGTTTCGGCACGGCACAAGTACATGTCGATAGTACGAGATGATGACTGCAAAGACCTTGTTGGAAAATTTAATTTAGGCAGTATTTCACTTGCCAATTTTCATTCAAAACATGGTGGTGTCTATGGCAAGAATGATGTACGAGCAGTGAATGAACTTTTAAAACATGATCTATTCATGGGTTGTGATGATGTATCTTCATTAATAGAGGCGTTTATTCGCAAAGCAGCTGCTAATGAGTTTAATAAAGCGGAAGGCCAAAATTCATTATTGAAAATTATGCAGATTGAATTAAGCAAATGTCATAAAAAAATGAGTGTAAAAAGTAAGAATGTGTGGAGTTATATTATTGAAAGAGTCGCTGATAAGCTGGTTTTAACGAATCAAAGCAACCAATTCTACAAACCTCGCGTAGCGAATCAGCGACCATTTGATAGAAATGAATTTCTCGAGCTTCTTAAATATGATGTTTCACCGCCTGCAGCGCAGTTAGCGCAGCGAGATTTTCTCGATGTGATTGAAGAAGATGATGAGGTAGATGAGTTTGCGGCGGGTGATCATCCAGAAGGTCAGGCGGATGATTTGGATGCTCCTGAAGGAGAAAATCAAGAGCGTATGCCAATGGTGCCGCGGTTGTCCTAAAAGAAAAATTTACCTCTCCCACAAGGGGAGAGGTAAAAATAGACATTAAAAATTTGCGTCGATCCGTCAGCCCTAACCCTCTCCCACAAGGGGAGAGGGAATCAAGTAGAATTTGGATTCATCTAACAATGCGTTCACATAGATGGGCAATATTGCTGTTCTTCTTTATATTATCGGAGCTTCATAGTTATGCCATTACAAGAAAATGACTTTGCCACGTTAAAGCAGACATTACCAATTGCATTTAGTTCATCATTATCCAATGATGATGAAGCCCTGTTAAGCGTTTCGCCTTTGCTTGCAATGACATGTAAAGACCAAGAAGTGATTAACCAACTTCGAACGGCTATGGGTATCAGCTTTTCTGTGCAATTAACTGAAGAAGAGTTGATGACCCAATCAATTGAACTGTGTGATGTATTGATAGCGAGTAATCATAGCTGTCAGCACGATACAGCATTTAAATATCGCTTACCGATGATTATAGGTGAATTTCCTATCCATACACGAGCTATCTATCACGCCATAAAACAATTTAATCAGCTGATAGAAGATTATCATTCGGGTCATCGTGAGAGTCTTGATCGTCAGCAATTAGAAAAATATTATGAAAATATTTTAACTGAAATAAAGCAGTATGGGTCAGAGTGTGATAAGGATTCATTATGGCAATTACTTGGCATGATGGTGGGATGGTCAACTGCATCCAATAAATCGTTATTTGAAAAATACCCTTGTTTGCTCTATCCGCCATCTGACTTTATTAAAAGAGGTTCACTGTCTAATCGTGTTGAGGAAGTGAAATCAGAAGAAATCAGTAAGCCAGTTGTTGTGGATTCTAAATTACCAAATAGATCAGCAACTCAAAATCCATTTATACAAAACTATAACTATAATTTTAATCGCGCTGGTCGTCTGGCAAATGAAACGGATACCCTGCTATTGAATGCATTCGGTATGAAAGTAGGCGGACACTTTGATGCGCAAGTAAAATATGTTCCTAAATTTATTCCAGTGAGTGAGTTGCATGCGATTATCGAGCGTCAACTGTCGCATCGTATGTTAGTTCCGGTCAGTGCTTACTTTAAGGTGTGGATCGAAAATACGTTGGCAGATCTGGGAGTTGAGTATAAAAGTCAAAGTTATGATACGCTTGACAGCGAAAAATTTGTCAATCCATTTATTGCTGAGCCAATTAGTTTTTTAAATCCAGAAAAAATATCCTCATTGTTAAAGCAAAATCTCGATTATTTAAATGGAAGTACGAATAACAAAAAACAACATACAAATTTACATCTTCAGTTCTCTAACGACGATTTAGATATCATTTCACAATATTTATTTGAGCTATTGCAAAGTTTTCAAATCAACCCAGGTCAGGCTTTAGGTATAGGTGCTAATTGGGATGGTACTGTGAACCTGTCAAACGAAGCTAATGCTTATCCGTTTAAATTTAATGAATTAGAAGCGGATTGGGGGACGCGTTTCAAGCAGTTGAGTTTGCATAGACAAGGGCCTGCTGAAGTTCACATGAATGCTGCGCTCGGTGTTAAGTTTGAAGCGTTAACACTACTGACTGACTTTGACTATATGAGTCAATTACAATCCACTGAGCATGATGAATTGCTCTATAATGCAATCGTCGATAATTTGGTTGCAGAATTGTTTCCTGAGCCGGCGTATTTTGAAAATCAACACTATAAAAAATACAAACGGCAATTCATTGTTAACAGAGATGTTAATGGTAATGTGACACTAGAAAGTTTTTACCAACCCTGTGATAACGGTACTTACTTTAAAGATAAAAGTGGAGCTTACAAACAGACACCCATGTATAGACGTGCTGGTACACTCGAGGTGCAGGCATTTCCTAGAGACAGTGGTTGTAGTGAAAGTTCACGTGCTAGCTGTGACAATAATCCATTGACTCCGCAACAGCTGCAGTACTTGCAGGCAATGCATGGCAGCACTCGAGGCCATATTGCTTATGATCCCATTGCTCCCGATCAATTTATTCCTGACATATATTATGGTCAAGTTATTCGAAATGATAACGGAGATATTTTACCCTTCATTGGTGTTGTTCCGAAAAATTTCGACAAGCATTTTAAGCAAGAAAATGAGTTGTGTGCCTCGTTTGTTATTCGCATGTTGCAATCGTCGCGGATTATGGAGTATTCCACAACCTTCCGTGAGACGGTTGCACGTATCAAGAACCACTTTTTACCTGCTCTTGACAGTCAACTACCTGAGTTGCCTGATTTAGTCTTAAACGAACACATTATCGAGAAACATAGGCAACTCACGCAAGCGTTGCATGAAACAAATCGCAACTTTGAAGACTGCCAGAAAATATTTTATGCGTTATTTAAAAATTTAATTTACAGTTTATATGAGCAAGCCAAGTACGATGCTAATTTTAAAAATTGCTTTATACACTTCATTACCAATGCCGAAGTATTTAACCCAATTAGCAAAGCAACGTGCGAACAACTTGTGCGGTATCTGACTGTTAATAAGCCTGTTTTGTTAACAACTGACAAGCTTAAGCAATATGAAACAGTGCTTCGTTATTTAAGTACTCTCATTTCCTATTTTTATCCTGTGCCGTCAGAGTTTGTCGCTGAAAAAATTGCTAAACAAGCGAAGGACCATGTTGCATCACTACTTCAATCAAAAACAATAAAGCTCTACTTTGAAGAGATGAAACAAATTCAGCAGGCAAATTTATCACGCAAGCAAAGTCCAGGTATGGCTTATGCAGCACTGAAGCATGGCGGTCCTTCGAATGCTGTATCAGAAGAATATAGTGCTATGCATGATGGCAATTTCAATGCTGGATACCGCGACCCTGAAGGCAATCAAATGAGCGGGCCAGAAAATTACGAGCAACTGTTGGATTGGTTTGCTAAAAAGGTAGGGGCTGTGTTGCAGTTACTCCATAAATATAATTTACTGGCTGTGATACGTCGTCCATTAACCCAGCCATACATTCAGGCAAATGAACAGTCTTATCAAGCTGAAAGTTTTAAATCATTTTGGGGGTTTGTTGGAGGAATTAAGGGGTTTGTATGGGATGGCTTGTTAAAAGGGTTATGGCAGACCTTGGCTACACCGTTTAATATGATGAATGATTTTATTAATTCAGGTTTTCAACCGTCAGCAGAAAATGAAAATCTCGGAGAAAGCCCATTAGATTTATCTGCTGCGCCAGCTAATGAGCCTAGTTTAAAAGTGAAAACAGGAATGGAAACGCGAGATTTCATGCTGAATCTTTTAAAAAAATCACCTGATGGAGAAGGAGATGCTGCGCTGATAGCAGGTAAAAAGAATTTAATTGACTATGCTATACAGTTAGTGACGGTATTATATTCGCAACTAAATCAAGAAGAAAAAAATCTCTGTTATAAAAAATTGGCACTTACATTTCCACTGACTGACAGCGAATGGGCTGCATTATTTAATCCATTTGCAACCGTTAATCAGGGTGATGTAAGACTAGGCACATTATTTGAAAACAACAGTTCCGCGATTACTCGCAATTTTACTCATGCTTTATTTAAGTGTGTCACAGATGTTGAGTGTGTCATGCAACCCAAAACAGTTATCAAGAAGGCTGTTTCATTTCATCAACTCACTTCGCAACAAGCGGCATCGTTGGCTGAGTTTGTTAACTATTACTGCCAGATGATAAATCCAAATCAAAAGCGTAATTTTGTTAAGTTGTTTCAATTTGGCGGGCAAGTGCAGTGGGCGCTTAGATTGAAAGATCAATATCTCCATAAAATTCAAAATTGGACTGCGAATGTGTTTGATGAGCAATGGCTGCTTGAAACATTATTTGAAAGTCAAGTTCAGTCTGCTGCTAATCAAATGGCAGTGACATCACTTATGAATTTAACTAAGCAGTTGCCAGATTGCATAAAAGCGCCCTTATTAAAGCTATTAACGAGTGCTGATAACTCTGTACTAAATGCTTATGATCTTAAGTCGGAATATAAAGAATTCTTAAATTCATTTTATTCGGTTTTCAAAACGATTCAAAACGACGCTGAAAAAGAAGCAATAATTGCTTGTTGTCAGTTAGAAAAGAAAGTGAATGAAGCATCATTAAGCAAAAAAGATAAGGCGCATAATAAGTGGGCTAGCTTCGTAGTAAGAGAAATTAAGCATGCTTTGCTAAATGATGATGAGGTCAGGAAAATCTTTGAGACCTTGCAGCATAAGCTAGTAGACTTGCCTGATGCTGCTGCGAATCTCGATGTCATTCAAAAAAGTTATCAAGCGTTGAGTGCTAATACTACTGATGAGACTTCATTAAATGAATTCTTTTCTGCTGCTGGTTTGATGCAGATGAATTTGGCTGTGCATATTAACAAAAAACTGCCTACTGACGATACGCAAGTTGTAAATATACAAACGATGCTACGTAATTTTGTCGATATTACGTTGAATGCAGTTGTTAATACTCGGTTAGACCAGGTGGATGTTTTGGATGAAGAGGTTAGTATCGTTAACCCATTATTACAATCGACCGCAATCGAATCATGGTTGTGGCAAGTGCAAAATAATAATCGCGACTTGAGGTCGCTTCTCGAACAACAAGTTCAGCAGTCTCCGTCACTTGACCATGCGTTGTGGCGTAATAAATGTATTTTGCAAGTATTAGAAAAAAATAACCCCGCAAAACGTATTCATAAAACAGGCATGCAATCACTCATACGTTTTTGGTGTCAGCATAGAGAGAATGTGACGAAAAGTGGTGATGTCTATATTGATTCGAGTACGCAGGAACAACGCAAAGTTGTTCATACAGATAAATTATTTGAGGGTTCGCGGACTATGCAATATGCAGTTGAGCGTGTGAGTCATAAAATTCCGAATGGTTTGAGGGGGAAGCGATAAAGGTTTCGTTGAGGCAGGTAAGATATTTTCACAAATAAAAAAGGCATCTTGCGATGCCTTTTTGTTTTTTTGTCGTTATTGACTTGATTGTTGGTTAGAGAAGCCTTGGCGAAAACCAGGTGGATTATACCCTTCTGATTCAGAAGCAACACCAGGAGCACTAGGATTACCCTGATTTATTACGACTCGTTCTAGATTTCCATTAGCAATTGCTGCAGCTGCTGCGTGCTTAGCACGATTTCTTTCTACAAAGTATGTTCCTGCGCCTAAGACTACTGGTGCGGCGCCTGCATATGCTGTTGCAAGTTGCGGGTTGCGAGCACCATCTTCATGAATCCCTACAGCCGTTAAAGTTAAGCCTCCAGTTTGAAGAGCGCGTCCAACTATATAATCCCAATTTTCTGACACGTATGTTCCTATTGCCATTCCATTTCTAGCTGCATGGTGTCCAAGGCTCTCAAGAAAGCTAGGTAACACAAGCAAATATAAAACTGCGTCATTAACGATTCCTTGTACCCGGCTGCGATAGAAAAGATCGTTAGCGAGTCTAGTTGTGTTGGTAGCTAGGCTAGTGATGTTAACAGGTGAGCTTGGGTCAGGTACGATTTGAGTAACTGTTTGAGCTATAGCCTGAGCGTCGTGATGTGAATCATTATTTTTAAACGAATTCCAATAACCAACAGCAAGTGATGTAAGTGCTATACCTGCTGACATCAGCATATTGGTACCGTTAATCAGCTTCGAGCGCATATTTGACATGATTTTTCCTCATTTTATATAAATAAATGATTATAGTTTAGTCGCACAATTAAGAACAGTGTAAAATATAAACTATAAGTGCTTAAGGTAAGATTAAGAGATCGCAGGAAATAATAAACTTATATCGTCAACTAGGCGATCATTCCTTGACCACGTACAGAAGCAGTCTATCTATCCATTTCGTCATCTAGCAGATCAATAAGTTAGCAGGCCTGTTGCATAAATGAACAAAACATGCTACCCTATGCGCTTTTAGTCCACCAGTCGAGCAGTATATGATAACCAGACATATAGTTCCACTTATCCAGCCAGTCCGGGCGTTGATAATAATCGATTAGCTTCAAAAATTTGATCATTTAATGTTCTTTTCTTGCGAAATTTGTGATATTATACCCCAACATTTTCAGAAGCACACAAAGCTGGGGTCCAAATATGCAAATTAGATCAAACAACGAACAGATCGTATCGCCATTATCTCCCATAGAGAAAAAGAACGAAATCTTACAATATATTGAAGGATCGTTAGGATTTTTAATCGAAGATGAGCTGTTTAAGCGTGCTAAGCAATTGCCGGATGCTTCTAGTGAGCAAGTTGTTAATGAGATTTTAAATTTAGGGTCCGTCAAAAACTTTGTATTACGCAATCGCAATAAGTATCCCTCTGTTACCGCAATCGAATTTTCTGAAATAGTCAGTGGCTATATTGAGGCACAAATTTATTTAACTCAGTCTGTTTCGCTAGAGCGAAATTTGTTAACTGCTAGTCAACATATTCGACAAGAATTTGGTTTAGATGCTGCGATTAATTTATTAGAAAACATTCACAGACCAGACTTTGACTTCTCTATGTTTCCTAATTTGCAAAGATCGATTTTACAAACGCTGAAACGTATTCAAGCGTTTTATCAGTCGGCTGACATTAAAAAAAGCTTTTACAATAGTCCAGAATTAAAAGAACAAGTGGGTTACAAAAATTTATTAGAATCTATCATGTGGATTAACGGGCAACGGCTGGTTTGTTTGACAGGAATGAAAGCGGCTCGTGATAAAAATATTCCTAACGTTTCTATCTCGCAAACCGATAAAAATTATCGTGCCAATTCGTTACAAGGTGCTCGTGCTCATCTGCAAGCGACAATTGGAACAGTGATCGATGGTGAATTAGAAAAATTAAAAGATCGCTTGGCCAAAACAACAGTAGATGAGGTCGTGGCGATTTTAAAAAGTAATGAAAGTTATCGTCAGTCAATGACTGCGTTAACCAATCGTAATCGTGCAGGGTTTAATACATACTTGCCAAATGCAAGCGATGTTGATTTACACCGGTTAGTTGAAGAATATTTGTATTCAAGCGTACACTTGTCACAATCGATTATGCATGAACGCAATATTATTCGAGTGAGTCAAGGTATACGTCAGCAATATGGCATTGAGGTCTCAACGCAATTATTAATTCAGTTAGATAAGCCCACGTTTGATTTGGCCAAATTTTTTAATGGATTCGTGTTGCCAAATCAAGAAATGCGTACACTGATCGAGAATATTCATCAGTTCTATACCTACGCTGAAATAAAAAAACATGATGGTTTTTTTGATCCTGAAGAAGAGCAAGCAAAACAATTAGTTGAATCTGAAATGTGGTTGGGATTGCAGCGTCGTTGTTGTATTCAAGGTATGTCTTTGATTCAATCGTGTGAAGTGTATCAAGATAAGCAAATTGAGTTAACGAATTTAGATCAGGCACTAGAGATATCAGCCCCAGAAGTGCCTCAAACTAAAAAGCAACGCATAGAACAAGCTGCAAGTTCATCATCATCTTCATCTTCATCCTCATCTTCAGCACCGGCACCATATTACAACTGGGCCAATTTACAAGGCGGATTTG
>JABDBD010000025.1 GCA_013288815.1 Gammaproteobacteria bacterium
ACAGAAGCTCAACAACAAGCTTATAGCGCACTTTTAAAAATCACCGAAAAAAGAAAACATACATTAGGCGTTAATGAAGAAGGCATGGTGCAAATGCTGCATCGCTATCTTAAAAGTATGACGTCCGCGAGTATACTCGCGGATGGCCGACTGTTACCTGACGGTGAAGCAGAAATTGCAAAACAAACAGAAGAACAATTTCCAGAAGGCTTTGAAAAAATAGCTGAAGAAGCAGCAAAAAAAGATTTAAAAGAGTTGAAAGATGTATTTAAAGCCATTAGTCAATCTAGCAATGATCAAGCATGTTCGGGTGCAATACAAAATTTCAAGAATTACCTCGATCGCAAATGTGCAGAGCCATTAACAATAGGTTTTCATTTTGATGAGCGATTACTGCTAAACGCTTTTGCATTGGTCGACGAACATGTTAAAGATAGTAATTTTGGTGGTTATTATGGTCGTAAAGCTGACTTAGTTTTCGATGTGGTGATTAATTATATTCAACGTTTTGTACCAGCCAATGTTGCGATGGCATTTGCACAAGGGGTTTATTATCAGCTCGAAAATGGAGAAAAGTTGAAGCGAGATTTATCGTTGCGGGGATCTGGTACGTCTTATTCATCTTTTCTTTCTGGTTCTGGTTGGGTCGATATATGCGCCGGCGCGGTGGGTGCTGCGGTGCGGACGCGTATGGCTGCGCGCGGCGGGGTGGGGCGGGGTTGCACGTCGCTCGCGCGAGTGGAAAATTTTTTTCGAGCAAAAACAAACTTGTTGGGGAGCATTATGCCGCAGCGAGAGAAATCTGCCGAGCATCATTCAGCGAAGCGCAAGAGTATGACGTGCGCGAGTATACTCGCGCAATACCGACCCTGTGTGATTCTATAGGGAGTAACTGTGCGGCAATCACTGCAAGATAGCTATCCCAGCAAGAACACATAAACCACACATCAATTCTTCAAGACGCAAAACATCACTTGTTTTTACCCACCAAAGTATTCATCTTTTCAAATAACATTCCTTTAAAACATAGATAAGATTGAATTATTAAAACGGAATATTCAATGAAATTATCAATTTTAAGTTTAGTTGTAATATGTGTATTAAGCTCTACTCTGCAAGCAAATCAAATTAGGCGCCAAACACTTACCTTGTTCCGTGTATTGGGTGGAGAAAACCATGAGAGACTGAAGAGACTAAACTGAAGAGACTAAACCCTTGCTCATGCTGATTGCTTGCTATACAATGTCGCCAATCATTACTTATAATTAATCACATTGAGAGGGTTCTATGCCGCAATATCAGTACGCTTATCAGCACCAGCAAGACAGAGTTGGTTACGATTCTTTTTCGTTTTTTAAAAACTTCAAATCAATTCCAACCGCAGAAAAAAACGGTATGATCGGCTTATTATTCTGTATCGCTGCCGGGCTATGTACGGGCTCAGGAGGAGTGTTTGCATGTACTACTGCACTTGCAGTTGGCAAATATCTTCTTTTAGATAAACCAAAACAGGATGAAGCTGTTGATAAATATTATGATGAAATTGATGGGGTGTATGATCCACGAAGTATTCACTATATTTATCAAAATAGCAAAAATGTTGAAGCTATGGGTGGTTTCGATGCAATACACAATGCTTGTGCAACAAGAATTTTTTCCAAAAAATAAATGAAGATTTTCAAACAAGATTAACAAATGCTTATATTTAATAATACATCTTGCACAGTATCTATCGGTTAAGAGATTATGCTTTTTTTTGAATCTTTTTCTCAGATTCTAGATCTTGCGCAAGTCCAGACTGAAATTGAGCTTGATAAGTATCAATGACCTTTGATTTTAAGTCTCGAAGAGCATCAAGATTAGAATCAGAGGTTTTGTCGAGTCTATAGATTGCAGCCGCAAGACGAAAAAGTTTCATAACATTTTGAGATTCTTTATTTTCCAAGGCTTCTTGCAATTGAAGTAGTACTTTATCTCCTAAGTTTTTATAATCACTTTCAGTATAATGACCCATCTCAGGAAGTTCAGCAAAAGCCAACGTATTTAGGGTCGCTTTCATAGGATCCCCCGAGTACGCCTCCATTTGTAAGTTTTTTATTTTTAACTGATCAGGTTTTAGCGCATAATCTTTAATTTTATTATAAAATTCTACGGCACTTCGATAACGCAATTTAGCTTCTCTATAGTCTGCTCTATCTAAGGCTTCTATCAGCAAGCGAATTTCATCATCTCCTAATTTTCGATAACCTTCATCTGGTAAGGTATCAACATGAATTTTTCTTCCCGATTTTAACTGCGCAGGGATACTATTCGACAAGTCAGGCGAGGCAGCTCTCTGCGTATTATCTTGATGAGTGCTTGCTAACCTTTCTATAAATTCTTCTCCACTTTCAACTTCATCCTGAGTCACAATAAAAGGTACCAGCGGAGAGCGGTTGATTGTGGCGTCAATGCTGCAAATCACTCGCGGAATGAGGCCTTGTTCGAAATTTTCTGACGCATTCAATTGATTGATCGCAGTTTTTAGATTTCTGAGCTCACCGAGATTTTTCATCTTACTACCAATAAATTTATTAAAAAGTTTAAACGCCAGTTCCGCCCCTTGAATATAAGCACCCGGCAGGCAAATCTGTTCTGATAAAGCAAGATAAAATCTTTCAATATCCTCTTTTGATAAGGGTTGCAGACCCTCAGGTTGCAAAGAGTTTTGTATTCTATTAGTGTTCATAAGAATCTCCTCTATGTACTCAAAGTATAGCTTCAAGAAACTAAACTTGCATAAAGAGGTTAACCGATTGATTTATTACACTATCTTAAAAAAAATATTTTTTAAAATTAGAAAAAACAGGAATGGCTTTGTAAAATTTTACATTTTCGTTAAGTTAAGCGATCACTTGCAACTCTTTATATCTATTAATTTTTTCAAAGATTTTTAAAAAAATATAATTTTCTCTACATTTTTTGAATATTTTTAGCTGTTTATTGCAATATGGTATAAGTTACAGCATTCGTTCCCATCTTTCCTTTGTATCCATCCTGACATGACAATTCACTCTGAATTTACAGTTTTTTCTTTATGGCTTGAACGCAAATATCAGTTTCAAACCCCTTTTTACAAGCATCTAATGTTGAAACAATTAATGGCCCAGATGCTCCAAACAGGGAAAGATAGTAATTTTGACCTATAGAAATGGTATAATGGTGAAGGTCTTTTCTAGCATTAAATAGGTGAACAATATCCCCGGGAACTAATTTCTCTTCAGAAAATGCGCTATTTGTTAACTCATCAAAATTTTCTGGATCGTTATCGTTAACAACCTTTCCACGTCCGTATGCCATTTCATATGCAAAGTTAATACAGCAATAATCACTATTGAATTTGGGTTTATACAATTTTAAAAAATTAATTAAATTTAATGACATTTCAGCTGATAGTTTAGTTGTTACTTTGTTATTACAGAAAAAAATTTCAACAGAATATTGTTCGTTAGTGGGAGCAAAAAACTCTGCAGTTGTATGATTTATTTCATACAATTTAATAGATGAATATCCTTTTTCATCATGTGAATTTATAGTTACCGTGGCATCCATTACAGGAAATTCGACATTATTATCGACATTTAATGCATTTAATTCGTTCCCATTCACCGTTATTTTTACAAATCGATATAGTTTTGCTTGAGAAAGACTGCTTATTTCCCTTTGTTTTTTGTCGCGATGAGAAAGCCCATCCTGTTGGATTGTTTCTTCATCATTCTCTGTTTCACTTGAAGAAGCTATTGATTCACGTTTAGATCTTGCTTGGCGTAAGACATAGGCATTTTTAGAAAGTACTGTATGTGCTGCTTGTACCGCAGTCGACACCTCACCTACCAGCACCGTGGGTTGGCCAGTGGCTTGATCAGCACGCTTGGGTTGACATTTTAATGACTTAAGAGATGAGTTGTTTATGTGAGCAAACATGCCTAATATTCCTCTTTATGCTATTTTCGAATAAATATTGTTCATAATATAGGTCATATATTAAGGTAATCTTAATTGGCGTGGATAACTGGCTAACAGTTTAAAGTTATGCACGTAAAATCAACGACCTATATAATAATTATGAAATGCGAATTAAGAGCAGGCTGTTCGCTCAACTAGCAGAAGAAATGCCGCGGCTATGCGACCAAACACATGGACCATCAGTCCATTGTACGATCTAACTTTGCTTGCCATCTGAATGCTGGTTTTTTCTTCCAGCCAATTAAAAAATGATTCGATTGGTTGGCGAATACTTGATATAGCGCTTGATAACAATCTGTCAGCAGAGTCTAGTAATTTTTGTCCTTTCTGTTTTTTTACAGGGGTATGTAATAACACAGAATCATCACGTAAAATGGATTTATTTTCTTTTTGATATGCCGAATTTAGGTTTAAAGAAAGATGAAACGAGCGATTCAAACCATTTGATATTTGTCCATGTTGCTGGCTTTACAAAAAGCATAATATTACGATTATGAGCAGTCCATGCAGCCCCATGCATTCCATAATCTTCTGATAAATAGGTATGATAAATTGTTGTGCCGTTATAAATATATTCTCGATATTTGCATTCTTGATTACTCAGCACAGGCGGAATAGTGATTCCACCATCGGTGGTAGGCGACATTAGTAAGCGAATGTAACTCCCAATTGTAATTTTATGTTCGAAAACATACTCCACCTCTTTAGTAACAATTTTTTCTTCACTATCTGAATAAACATAAAAATGTATAGCTGAATTTAAATCATATTGATCAATATTAGAAGGACAAATATCTCTGCCAAAAAGATCCACCGGAATCTCTTCAAGAGAGTACATTTCCACTTTAGTTGTATCTGATCGTTGATGTTTCCAGTAACATAATGGAATATTTCCACCATATGATGGATAACGGTATTTGTAACTCAACTCAGCAAAAGATTTCTTATTGATATCATTTACTAAATCCAAATTTGAAATTTTCAGGCCCCTACAGATTCTCAGTAGTTCTTGATCAGTTATATCGCCATTCCTTACTGTAATCTCAACTGAAGTCCTCATGATTTGAGTAGATAATGATTTCTCTGGTTTTTCTTTATAATTAAAACCTATCCAGATGATATTATCTGAAATGGCAGAATCATCTCCGCCAAAAATAAAGGGATGAATAATAAATTTTTCTGAAAATAGTTTTTTATTCAGCAAAGCTGATTCACTCTTCCAAAGATTGGGGTGATCATATGCTGGTATTGTTTCAATATCACTAAAATTAAATTGCTTTATTGTAAATTCAATGTGTTCATTACAACGTATTATATAATAATAAGTTGCATTAGATTTTACTGATTCCTTTCGCACTATTCGTTCAACTACTTTGTGATTTTTTGGAAGGTAGGTTGGTTCAAACAATACAAAATTGCAATACTGTTGTGCGGTATAATAATCTATATTTGATAAAATTATTTTTGCATTATCATTAATCATAAATACGTTCTTTAGAAATCTGCAAAATCATACTGATGCGATCCTGTACTGGAAGACCTGATTTTATTTCATTCTTAATACCACAGGCCCAATCGTGCCCGCGTCCGAGCCCGTGTGCGTGCCAGTCTTTGTTTGATCCATTTCCTTAGCACGTAGCCCGTATGCAGCGCAGCGGAATACGGGAAACACCCCAAACAAAACCCACCGCAATCTAAACGACCCTGCATTTCGCTTCGCTCTATGCAGGCTACCTCGCTGGGTTTTAAAAATCTTTTAATCATATATTAATCAGCGCTTGCAGTATAGATTATTTAGTCTACAATTATAAAGATTTAATTATTGATCAAGCCTCTGGAGACTACTGCGATGCCAATTATCATCAGCCGATTTAGCGATCCCTATATTAATCTAAGCATTGGAACCTACATCACCCAAATGGTAAAACGCAGCCTATCGAATACATTATTTCTTTGCTCAAGTCACCACGGAGTATTTGTTGGTCGCTACCAAAATATCTGGAAAGAATGCAATATGGCAGCAATGCGTCAAGATAGCATTCCTCTTATCAGAAGAGATACGGGTGGCGGTGCGTGTTATGTTGATAGAGGAAACAGATTGTTTAGCTTCGTAGAAGCAAATACAGATCCCCAACCAAAAAAATATTTTCCTGTCATTATTAATGCAGTAAATAGTCTTAATTTAAATGGTTACACAGCATCCATGCAAGGTTCAAATGATATTGTTATCCATAAGGGAACAGAAGCGCGGAAAAGAAAAATTTCTGGATCCGCTTTTACATTTGATGGTTATGTTTTTCGGCATCACGGCACAATGTTAATAAATGTTGATAAAGAAAAATTAGAAACTTACTTAACGCCATCTGCAGAAGAATTACAATCGAAAGGCATTACCAGTGTTAGAGCAAGAATTACTAATCTAACAGATATCAACCCTGATATTACAGCAAATGATTTTGATAGAAGCCTAATTAATGCATATCGAAATCAAGTCAAACTATCGCAAGACGGTGATATCTTCATCTTAGATGAACATACAATCCATGATTTTATCACTGATAAAGAAGCTTATAAAAACATACTTGCACGTTATCAAAGTGATGACTTTATTTATAATGAAAACCCTGATTTCACGCATAGAATAGAACATCAATTTAGCTTTGGTAAGCTTGAAATTTTATTATTGTGCGTGAAAAATAAAATTTCTTCATGTGAAATATTTACTAAATCATTAGATATTAAATTAATTGCAGCGCTAAAAGATACATTCATAAATAAGGATTATCGCCATGACACTATTGACCTAATAGAAAAAGAATTATTAACTAAGTTAGGTCATCGCTACGTAGAAAAAATCCAGGAATTTAGCAGTTATATGAGGACACTACACAAGAATGTTGCAGTGAATGCGAGGAAGCCAGATTATTTCTCGGAAGAGTATGCTGCTAGTCGAAATGCATTTATTGCAGCTGCTAAACAGAATGCTCAGATTGTGAAGATTGATTCACTCCCTATTAGTGCAAAAGGGCCGGATGGGATGGATCTTTTTATTGATATTGCAGTTATGGGAAATTTAAACACGTGTACTAAACTGGTATTTCACTTTTCTGCCATTCATGGCATAGAAGGATTTGCAGGTGCAGGTATTCAATGTGAGTTACTAACCAATTCAATTCCTCTACCTGAAAAGACAGCCATTATTTTTGTGCATGGCTTGAATCCTTTTGGTATGGCCTGGAATAGACGTGTTAACGAAAGTAATATTGACCTTAATCGTAATTTAGTAGCTTCACATGAAAAACGGGAGAGCCCTAAGCTGTATGCATCGATTGATTCTATTGTCAATCCCAAAAGCATTACGCCTTTTAACCAACAAGCCTACCAGGAGATATGTGATAAGCATGGGCATTCAGCAATACGCAGTGCGCTTGCGGGCGGACAATATGACTATCCAGAGGGCTTGTTTTATGGTGGCAAGGAAATTGCAGAAGGGCCTCGCGTATTTCTAAATTGGTGCGATGCTTTGTTCATGCAATTACAGCGAGATTTATCTCAATTGTCATTTGTTATCATCGATGTGCATACAGGTCTTGGCGAATTTGCGGTAGATACTTTATTAACAAATGAAGAAACAGCAAAAAAACTATTTCCTATTTTTGGAAAAAAAATCAGCCTGGAAAAACAGGCGGACACAGGTGGATATAAAATTAAAGGCAAGTTTGGTGATTATCTTGCCCAGCATCTTTGTAGAGTTGCAAAAGTTCAGCCTGAATCGATTCTTGTCATTACACAAGAATTTGGTACACGTCCAGAAAAGGAAGTCTTTCAAGCTTTGTATGATGAAAATATGCATTTTCATCATACAAAACGTAATCCAGAAAAATATAATCCATGCGGCCCGGCGGGACAACGGATGCTATATTCGTTTTTTCCAGCTGAACCATCTTGGCGAGCTGATATTGTTTCGCGAGGGCGTGAACTGGTTGAAACATCATTACAAATTCAAATTAAGAAAATGAAATAATCGCATTATCCTAGATTCGGCAGTTAGAATCTCGTGTTTACCTATAAACAATCCTCCTAACTTGGACGTGGATTTCTGGTGCGTGGAGAGGAGTCACTTAATGGCTTACCATAAATTTCCTTTTCCAAAGCTGCAATGTCTTGTCGAATTTTCTTTATTCTTTCTGGTAGTTTTGTGTCTATAACTTTTTTATTGATAGCGGATAATTGGGTGTTGAGGTTTGTCATTTTTGACATAGATTCTGCAGTCTGTCTTTGTTTTTTCAATTCATAAATAGTTTCATTTATTGCAAATCCTTTGCTGACTAAATCATTATTTTCACGCATAAGCGCTTCACGTTTATCATATAACTTTTCAAGTTCTTCCATTTTTTTTGTCATATATCACCTCATCAATATAATTATTTTTAGTTAAAGAAATCTCTTTGTCGTTCTTCCTGGCTGTTTTTGCTCTGTCGAAACAATGATATCATTAGGAGACTGTTGTGAAGGCGGCTGTAATCCTTGTAAAATTTCTTTTTCTGGAATATTAACTCTATTTAATAAATAACCGAGCATATTCTCATTGTTATACATGTTTGATAATAACCGTGAACGAGATTCACGAGTAGCCACAATAACAGACTTGGATTGAGAACTTAAAGAATTTGACACGTACTTAACTAACTTATCAATTAATTTATTTTTGTCATCAGGTTGCAACTCCATGGGATATAAAAATGATTTCTTTTCTGCTGAATTTAATTTTAATCCTAATAAAAAATCAATGGTATGTACTCCTGCCTGAGGATTCATTAAAAGCGTCAAAACAGGCATTTTTTGGGCTTGATTTGTTTGAAACAAATCAGCGCCTTCTTTTCGAAGCATTAGCAATCTATTGTGAGCATCGTCTTCGTCAGGGCTGTTAGCTGCCAGTATTGCTGGCGTTTCATTAGAAGTGTTAACTAAGTTTATATTCACATCGGTTTTAAGCGCTTTGAAAACATCCTTAGTGACCTCCTCTGACTTTGGATTTTTCATCGCAAAATGCATAGGTGTGTTTCCTTCAGCATCTTGCAAATTCAAATTAGCTCCTTTATTTTTTAGCAGGGTAATAAGCTTTAATCGTTCCTCTTCAGAAATACCTTGTAATTTAGCAACTAAGTGTGCGGCCGTTAAACCTTGTTTATTTCGTTGGTTGATAGTCAATGCATCCATTGTATCTTTAACTGTTTCCATAGCATTGGCTACATTCACACTTGCTGTATTTAAAGCAAAAATATTTTGGGGATTTTTGGCTTCTTCCAGATTGTAACGATTGCTAAGGTCAGCCAGCTTTTCCAACTCCGCATGCAAAGCTGGATTTGGCATTGGCAGATATTCTAAAAATTCCATGGTTATTTTATCTAACTCTTTTTCACCGACTGCTTGTGTAATTTTACTAACAAACCCCGTTGTTTTTGGTGTTTGTAATAAATGTCCCAATGCATTTTTGGAAGGAGTTTTAATAACAGGATCAAGCCTAGCTCGAATAGCTTTAGTTTTGGCTTCTCCTTGAAGATGTTGAGTCTCTGCTTTTATATTTTCAATGAATTGTGTCACAAGTTCTTCGCGAACATCAGGTGCATTGATTTTATCGTCCTCACGTGTATTGCCAGGCAGTTGTTTAGTATTTTGTAAAAGCATGATGGCTGCAGCCCATTGTTGATTTTTAATGGCGACAATAGCAGCGGTTTTATTGGGTTTTTTAGCTTGATCAAGTAGTTTAACATTCATTGTTTTTAGTGTTTGCAGAATAGCAAGATTTCCTTGTTGAGCAGCATAATGAATAGGATAAAAACCTTTCTTGTCTGGTTTCATCCAAAAATCTTGAGCAATGGGCCCTAATTTTTCATTGATAAACTTAAGAATATTAATGTGACCATTTTGTGCAGCATGGTGAAGAAGGGTCATGCCATTTTCATCTCGTAATCTTAGAAGAGTGCTGAGCTCTGCGTTATTACAAACTTGATACAGTTTTTCTAGCACATGAACATGGCCTTGGATGCCTAAATGATGAATAAATAATAATCCTTTCTTATCAAAGTCATTGGGTATCATTTTGTCTAACTTGACTAGCCCAGCAACGACATCAGCATTTCCTTGAAGTGCAAAACGGTCTATTGCCTTCATATTATTTTTATCTTTTTTATTTAAAACAGAGCCCAATAATTCTGGATTGATATCATCCAATGAGCTTAAGAAGCTTATTCTTCCTTCTGTTAATGCAATTTTACTATATTGTTTAAGTTTGTTTTTGGGAATATTTTTTATAGCGTTAAATAGAGTATCACTTTCTAAATTATTTATTATTTCAATAAATTCCTTCTCTTCAGTCGTATCAAAAAGTTCTTTCATTTTTTGATTTGCGAGATTCATAAATACTTCTATGTGTGGATCAGCCTTATTTTTTATCTCTATATATTCATTAACCTTGCTTTTATCTCCAGATGTTTTGAGATGAAATAGAGCTTTACTGTGTGCTATATCAAGAAGTGCCGACAGGTCATTTGCGGCTTTAAAAAAAGTGAGATAGGCTTCTAAAGGCCCTTTCCCATTTTTTTTGTCATCCTCTACTTTGTTGATAGTTTCTGAGTTGATTTTGTTAATAACTTTATCTGCTATGTTTTTGTTTAAGGTGACAATGTTTATTCTGTCCTTATCTCTTACAGGATCATAGATTTGACGACGTAATTGGTCAAAGCCTTTTGTTAACGTTTGCGCGATAGAGTGATCGGATAAATTATTATTATTTTGATAAGCCTGCATTTCTTGAATAGTGCTTGCTAAGCAAGCTTTAGCTTGCGGTGTTTGCATAAACAGTTTGAAGTCATCATTTTGCAATACAGCTGCAAGCATTTGATTTTTACGTGAAGCAATTTCTGCGGTAACAGATTGAAAGATTTCTTCATCGTTGGTATTGCGTCCCGCAATTTCTTTTACTAAAGATTCTGGCATAAGAATTATTTTTAGCATCATTTCATTTACTTCTAAACGAAAACCTGGATAGTCAGGAAGATTCTCATCAAGCAAGCGAGAAGGGTTATTTGGATCAAGATACTCTGCATTGAGAAAGCCGCCTTGAATACGATCCATCCAATGGTTAGCATGGTAATCATTCATGAATGGCATTCGTCTAATGCCCTGCTCAGTGATTTGACCGCTTTTACGAGCAAATTGATGAGGACGTCGTAAAGAGGACAAGCACCGATCATTGTCAATTTTGATAACCGTATATTTATCATTAATGTGCGCAAGACCTAAATTTCCCAGCTTCGCATCCGTTTCATTCAAAAAATAAGCTGCAGTTAATGTGCTGCCAAGGCCTTTGCATGATTCCCCATTGATGGTTTTTTGAAGAGCTGCTAGATGTTTTTTTTTTGCAAGCCTGGAAAGTGATGTATACCCAGGTATCTCTTGGGATAACACATAGATATTGTTATTTTCATCTTTCGCTAACAAGGTTTGGGGTTGATAAGGCATTAACAAATTGAAAAGCTGTCCTGCAGTTGCTTCTATTGCAATAGATAGTTGGGTATTTTTTAAATTTTGATCCTCAAATTTCTTTTTATAAAAAACATTACCTTGCGCATCCTTCACGATTTCAGTTATATGGCTGAATGCGCCACCGTGTTTTGCTGTCAGTTCCTCCACAAAGGTATACTGATTTGTATTTTGATAAATGGCAGTATTTCTTGAATTCATTGTTAGGAATCCTAGTCTTCCATATAGTTATAGTATAGCTTATCGTGAAAAATAAATTGATTTGATGGAGTAAAATTAAAGGTTGAATTAATTTTTATTTAATATAATCAATAAAATGTAGAATAGTCGAATACTGGAATGTTTAGCCCTAACTTCCTAAAAGAATCAAAAGGGTTTAGTGTATGAGGATGAGGATGAGTTATTTTCATTTTGACTTCTGATGACTTGAGCTTGAGCCACAGTCTCGGTGAGCATCTGATTGGCTTGATCGGGACTGATGCGAATACCACATTTTTTTAAAAGGCCTTCCAACTCACTTTTATTTTTATCAGAAAAAGTTTCTTTGATACCGATACCATACAGGAAAGATTCCACATCATGCACTGATTTGGTTCCTTGAATATGCGTGGAAGAAGGAATAAATGCTGATACCGTCGGGCCTAAAATGCTTCGATATTCAAATTGTTCTAATGACTGTTTCGTTAAATTTTCAAGAACTTTTTCCGGTATATCTTTATGTCCTTTTAGAATCTCCTTGAATTGATTTTTTAATGAATCAGACTTACCTACAAAAGCGGAAAGATCAACTTGAGCCAGTTGATTCATGACCTCATCCGAAACAGAGGCATGCATTTTTTCATAAAATGTGAATAAAGCATAGCTAACATTGAGATCGTTTTGCTTCATGAGAATATTCATTTTTCTCATTATACTAGTCACCTCTTCTAAACAGTCAACTACGGCAGAATAAGCACTATTAAAGCTCAAGCGCGTAGCAATGTCATCATGGGCAAGAGTACCAAGCACCTCTCCAATACCAGGAACCTCACCCTTCCTATTCGGTCCTATACCCGACCCTGTGAATAATCCCTTTATAAAACCAGCAGGATGTAATATGCTTGGTATAATTGTTTTTGAGATCTTGACACCATTATTTGTAATTGCTCTTTTATGATCCACCCTCTTCTCATGAGCGTCGCGTAGACGATCAAACTTAAGCTCTAATAAATCCTGAGCGTTGCTTAACTCTTTAGAAAGGCCCGATAACTGATTATTTGCTTTAGCTTTTTCTAAAGTATGTTTGATACTCATTAAAGCTTTTTCTGTATCAGGTTTAATAAGAGCAAATTTTTCAGATCTACTCCCCTTTGATGCTTTATTGTTTTCATCCAGTTGGTTCATGATGCTAGTAGAGGAATTATTTCTTCGACGACTAGGTGGAGACGGGTCTCTTGGACGGCTCATGATAGTAACCCTATAGTTTATGATCCATAGTCTAATTATAGTACAGAATATTATTTTATTTATAATACGTAATATTATTTGCCGAAACTTTTTAGAAATATCCATAAGACAGGGGTAATATTGAGTCTAATCAATTGGTTAGCAGGCGATTCGAGCGTTATAGTGTTAATTCTAGCATTGATTTTGTCATCTAGCCGATTAGATTTAGTCTTGTTTTAGATTCATTCTTATATCAGTATATCAGAAACTAATTAATTGGAGATATTATGCAGTGGTTACGTTTTTGGTGTTGCAGAACATCTGAACAAGATGATCCTACACCATTTGTTCATTTAGAAGAACTTACACCCGTCGAAACCTTAAGAGAAAATCTGAGGGATGAATTGGATAGTCTAAAAGAACGAATTGTATCTTCATACAGCGCTAAAAGAGAAAATGTCATCACAATATTAGATGGAGCAGGATATTCTACAGATACTTTTATCAAGCTGCTGGACAAAATCAATGTCCTTAGTGAACAAGTACAAACACGCAATAACTACCCACTCCCAGTTGTCGCTGAAAAAATAGAGTCACTGAAAGCTGCTCGTAACCATAAAACAACAGATGGTATGTTAGCTGCGCTAGAAGATATTTACGAAGCCTTTGGTTTCCAATTTACAACACTCTCGAAGATACAAACTACTCGAGCACAGCATCACTAAGGACCTGTGCAACAATAACTTATCTTTCTTGCATCTCATCTTGAGGCTATCTTTGAACGTTTTATTCTTCGAGAAAACACTTACATAGCGCAACTATGCGCGTATTTTCTCGAAGAATAAAACGTTCAAATCTAACCTCAATCTGAGCGCAAGAAAGATAAGTTATTGTTGCACAGGTCCTAATTTAAGGTTAATACCGTTGATAAGAACCCACTTACCGCTAGCACTTGGTAGCGATAAAGCAATGTATTGTATTTTGAGGTCACATAATCTTGACGCGCTTGAAATAATTCGTCTTTCATACTTAATACATTAAACAACGATTGCTCGCCAATTTTAAATTGAGCCTCGTAGCCTTTGACAGTCGCCTGAGTCGATTTTACATATTCCGCGTATTGGTTAACTTGTTTTTCTGCTACTTGGAGATTATTCCAAGCCTGCTCGACATCGTGCAACACAGACAATCGTGTTTGCTCCATATCATGTTCCGCTGCTGCATGATTCGCGACAGCTTGCTTCATTTTGGCATAATCCATTCCGCCATCAAAAAAATTATATTTCATTGATAACAAAAATTTCTGATCGCGAACAGGACCAACAACTCCATCAATATTATTATTATAATTTTCACTGACATCTGCAGATACTTGCGGATAAAAAGCACCCTTGGCTGAAGCAACAGCAAAATAAGCTGCTTTCACTTTTGCTATGGCAGCTTTTAACAACGGGTTCGATTCAACCGCATCTTTTTTTATCGTATCCAAATCACAAAGTTGACAATACCGTGGCGCAGATGGATAAATTAATTTTGGAGGTAAATGCCCAATGATTTGCAAATAAGTCGTTATTGCATTCTGTCTATCACCTTGCAGAGTAGATAATAACGAATAAGCTAACGCTAACCGCGCATTTGCCAGATCAACATTTGCTTTAGGCGAATAACCACCTCTATACTGTATTTTAATGGAGTCTAAGGTGTGCTGGTGATCTTTGACATTTTGCTGACCCAATTCAACTAACTGATTAGCGCGCACCACTTGTAAGTATGCTTGCGCGGCTTGCAAAGCAATATTTTCTTTTTCTCCTAATACTTGAAAGCTCGCCGTATCAAGCTCTCCATGTCGTTGCTTCATCAAATAATAAGAGCTAAACCCTGTAAAAATGGGCTGCGATAATGCAATACCTCTTTCCACACGATGTAATATGGTTTGCGTACCACCGGCAGGCGTGACAACCGTAGGGCCATTAAATATTTGTCGTCCTGTAGCATAATTCAAATTAACCGAAGGCAGAAACTCACCTCTTGCTTGCTTTAAAGCATACTCAGCACCCCGCTCCGTGGCTTGTGCTTTTTGGATAGAGGGATAATAAATCAAGGCCTTTTGAACGGCACTTCCAATCGTTTCTACTTGTGCCGACGAGACACTTGATGCTGCTTCAACATTGATGCTTAGCAACGAGCACATTAAATAATAAAAAAATTTTTTAGTGTTCATGTAATGCTTCTGTCTTTGCCTTCATCAGTGGTTTTAAGAGATATTGCATGACTGTTTTCGTACCTGTTTGAATCTGTACTGAAACACCCATACCCGGAATAATTGGCAACTTATTTCCTTTATAATCTAAATAACTTTTGTTGGTACGAACATTAACAAGATAAAAACCCGCAGAATCTTTCATGGCTGCCGAAGGTTTTTCTTCTTGAACAAGATCAGGACTAATATATTCTACTTTCCCATGTAAATCACCAAAAATGGAATAGTCATATGCGGTAATTTTAACAATCGCCGTTTGACCTAACCTAACAAATGCAATGTCTGCCGGATTGACATGAACCTGCACTAACAATGTATCTTCTAGAGGAACAATCTCCATGATGTTATTGCCGGGCTGAATGACACCACCTACTGTTGAAATGTGAATTTTTTTTACCATACCATAAACGGGGGAACGTATTGTCGTACGTATCATTTTGTCTTTTAAAACAGTCAGATTTTCTTTTATCTCAGCTAACTCAGCTTTTTTTTCGTTGAGATCCGTCCAAACTTGTTCGTGAAATTTACTTTTAGCTTCGAGTAGTTTGGTTTTAGAATCGTTTGTCTCACGCTCTGTACGTATTAATTCAAGCTCAGAAGTAACGCCTTTTTTTACCAAAGGTTGCAGGATAGCTATTTGTCTCAACCCTAAGTCATACCCTTTTTGCAATGTACTCACTTCATCTTGATAATTCGCCGAGCGCGTTTCAAACAAATGTGTTTCGCGTGTAATTAGATCTTTTTGATCGTTTAATTCCGTCGGAAAAACAACATGATCTCGATTCTGTGACTCTGCCGTTAAACGCGCCACCATAGCAAGCAACGCAAGATATTTATCATAAGCTTGCTCATACTCTCCTCTATATCGAGTGGGATCTAACAACATAATGGGTTGCTGTGCACGCACAGTATCCCCTTCATGTACCAAAATTCCTTTAACAATACCGCCATCCAAACTCTGAATCACTTTTTCATAAGAAGAAGAAATAACAACACCTTGCCCTGTCGTGACTTGCGTAATTTCAGCAAAATAAGCCCAAGTTAAAGCGATTATTAAAAAACTGCATAAAGCAAACAAAATGCTATTAGCCCAAAAAGTCGTTTTATTTAAAAACGCAGCCTTGTAATCAGAAATAAATTCTTCATCCTCAGGATGAACATGCTCTTTTTTACTCATGAGGTCGGCCCCTTCCTGGGTTGACTCAGCGCAGTAATGATTGTATCTTTTGGACCATCCATAACGAGGTGGCCTGTATCCATAACGATGATACGATCGACCAAAGGAAAAAGAGCAGTCCTGTGCGTCACCAGTAAAACCGTTTTTCCTTGAAGATGCTCTGCTAAACGCTGAATGAGCTCATACTCTGAGGAATTATCCATGGAACTGGTAGGCTCATCAAACAACCAAACGGCAGGATTCGCCAACAGCGCGCGCGCTATCGCAATCGTTTGCCGCTGCCCGCCGGATAAATCTGCTCCTCGCTCACCGACATGCATTCCATAGCCAGAAGGATGACGATGAATAAAAGAATCGGCTCCCGATACGCGAGCTGCTTCCATAATCGCAGCATCTTCAGCGGTTGGCATTCCAATCGCAATATTATCACGTATGGTACCGTAAAATAACACGCTATCCTGGGAGACATAACCTACCTGTTTGCGCAAATCGACGGGGTCAATTTGGTTTATATCAATACCATCAATACGAATATTACCGGATATCGGTTTATATAAACCCAATAATAATTTTGTCACGGTACTTTTACCCGACCCAACACGACCGATAAAGGCTACACGTTCACCTGCAGATATTTTAAAAGAGAGCTTTTCTAAAGCGGCCCCCTCTTGACCTGGATATTGAAAACAAACATCTTCAAATTCGATATTTCCTTTTATTTTTTGCAAATGTAAAAACTTTTTATCCTCAGGTCGCTCAAGTGGGCTACCCATCACCTGATCTAAATTATCTAAAGCCACTCGCGCCTGTTGAAACCGTGAAAAAATATTTGCCATACCTGCAAGCGGCGCGAGAATGCGTCCTGATAAAATACTACAAGCAATCAATCCACCCAAAGTCAATGCCTCATCATGAATCGCATAAACGCCAACAATCACCACACCAATAGTTACCAGTTGTTGCGCATAATTCGCAATGTTAACCACTAGCCCTGAAAAAAAGCGTGCTTTAAGTCCATATTTTGCAGTCACACCCACACTTTGCTCCCATTTTTTTTGCATGAGACCTTCTGTCGCGAGTGATTTTATCGTTTCCAGTCCCGAAAGTGACTCGACTAAAACCGCATGTTTTTGCATAGCACCTTGCAGGCTAAGCAACATATTATTTCGCAAGGGTTTTTCTAATAATAATGCCGAGATAATAACAAGAGGAACAACGACTAATGGAACCACAACCACTACTCCGCCAATATACCAAGTCAGCAGAATAAAAAAGATAGTAAAAGGAAGATCAATAATCGTGGTCAGTGTAGCTGACGTAAAAAATTCACGTAGCACTTCAAATTCACGAATATTACTAACGAATGCGCCGACAGACGTTGGCTTATGCTCCATGCGCATACCCAGAACATGCTGGAATATAGCGCTTGCCATTAACGTATCCGCTTTCTTACCACTAATATCGATGAGATAACTTCGCAATGTTCGCAATATAAAATCAAAAGTAAAAATGATGAAGACACCAATGGCAAGCACCCACAATGTCGTAGTGGCATAATTAGGGACCACACGATCATACACATTCATGACAAAGAGAGGACTCACCAAGCTAAACAGATTAATAAAAAGCGCTGCGAGCACTACCTGCAGGTAAATATACCGATACCGCCATAGCGCTCCCCAAAACCAAGCACTGGGATCTTTTTTAGGAGCGAGTGCTTCCGTCCGCTTTTCAAACATAAACGCAGGGGTAATAAAAATAACTTCACCCGAATAACATTCTTCCAACTCAGTTAAAAATATTTTTGACAATTGATCCGGTGTTTCCGGAAAAATAACATCTGCGGTTTGATCAGGATTTATTTGAATCAGAATACACGCTTTTTCAGCATGCAGGATAAGGACAGCAGGCAAAACATCTTGCGTAATTTCATCTAACGGTCGTTGAAAGATTTTAGCAGATAACTTTGCTCGCTCTGCCGCTCTAACAAACAGTTGAGTCGTCAATTTATTTTCGTATGGGAGGCCTGCCAATAATGCATCTTGCGATAGAGGGTGATGATTAATTTTAGTGAGTATCACCAAACATTCGAGAAGCGCATCCATACTGTATTGTCCCCCAGTAAAGCGATCAACTCTTATCATGATATTATCTTTAGTATACACCACTGACGCTGTTTTACCTCTCCCCTTGTGGGAAAGGTCGACGCGCAGCGGAGGGTGAGGAATTTTTTAAGAAATATTGTAATGCTGCATAATAAATCATATACAATAACACTGCTTCTGTGCATGTATCTGGCAAACCTCCTTGTGTCAAATCATGATGATCACTCATCTAAGCATTATTCATATCGACAACCACCTGCGCAGTGTGCTAAATTAAAACAATGGTTCGCCTATCTTACCGCTAAGGAGATGATCATGAAGAACAAGTCCTCTAAAAAACAGGGTAACGGCCACAACATGCTACAAGAAAGTCGCGCGATGTCACAGACGCCAACGAGCAACAAGTCAGCCAATAGACAAACTACCCATGCAGAACAACAAGCGCCTGTATTTACAATTCAGCGTATTTACCTAAAAAACTCCTCGTTTGACGCACCTTCATCACCTGCAGTCTTTCAAGAAAATTTAAAAACAGAATTGGATATGCAAGTACAAATGTCTAATAGCAAACTGAGCGAAGGCGTGCATGAAGCTGTATTGAAAGTCACTGTCAATGGAAAATCCGCTGACAAAATAATTTTTACTATTGAAGTACTGCAGGCAGGAATATTCACCATTCAAAATTTTGAACCCGATCAACTGAATGCCATTTTAGGTGGCACGTGTCCTAATCTTTTGTTTCCGTACGCGCGCGAAGCCATTTCTGATTTAGTATCGCGAGCCACGCTCCCGTTACTTTACTTAACGCCAATTAATTTTGATGCCGTTTACACTCAAAGCATCCAAAAAAAGAAGTTGGAAGAAACAACGACGGTCGCGCAACAATAAACTAAACTTAATGAATCGCTGTACAAGTACCGTTACACCTTTGCGTGTTGATGATCTCATCTACCAAAGCCTTCGCCCTATCGCGCAGCATTGGATTGGATGTGATACCAATTCCAAGGTTTTGCTCAAAAGGAATCGCGACTAACAAACTTTCCTTATAAAAATCTGGCACCTTGAAACCAAATTCTTCAGCCTGTAGCAAACACTGTAGGATGGGAGTAAAACAGTTGGTAGTAAAAACGGTATAATATTGTTTTGACAGTTCATCACAACTCTCTAACAATCTCATCGCAGCAGATTTGTTGCCTTCGATTTTTATGCTGCGACAAAGGGTATAGATTCGCAAAATATCATCAACCACCATGCCATTAGCAATGCCATTGTAGTGTTGGAAGAAAGGCATGCTGCGTTGTTTAGCGTAACCAAAAACCGCATGCCGCCCTTTCTCATCTTGCAGATAAAGAATAGCATGTGACACATAGTAGGGCTCTTTTCTACTGAACCCTTTTCTATATCCAAACGTAACAGTCACTATATTTGCTTCCTCAACAAACTTGCGCCATGGAAGTGGCGTTAAGCATGCTAATTCCTCAGCGTGAGCTGCATGCTTTTTGAAAAAGAGAGGGCCTTCATCCGGCACGGTTAATTGGCTCAAGGGCAAAATACTTTTTTCATGCTGTTCATGCTGTAATTCAGAAGCATGAACATCAGAAAGTTGTTTTTTTAAAATGTGATAGGCTTTTGCCTCATCTCGCCTACGCTGCCACTCTGAGTGGACGAAGCCACCGACGAAAAGACTGACCGCTGTCGTCAATGTAATGAAATATTCATTATCGGTTTCTGCACTGCACCTTAATACGCACTCTAAAGCGATCATCGCTAGCCCTGCTAGTTTCATTTCAGAATGCTTCTTAAAAAAACCTGAAAACATATCAACTCCTCTAATGTGGAAAGTCTAGCAAAAAGGCTATTTTCAAATTGCTATGTAATTTGTTATATTTATACACCATATTAACTAATAATTGGTAGATATGAAAAAGAACGAATATCAAATAAATAAAGAAATGCGCGTCATCAACTTCCAAAATGGCGTCAAGCTGGTTAAGCCAGATGACACCCAACATGCGCATGCACCTACCGTAGCAAGTTTGCTGCAACTCCAGTTTAGCGTTTATTTTCTGGATGAGCATGGTAGAACTGCGTTAATCAATGAAGAAGGCGCCACTGTTTGCGGCTTCGATTCGCCTACCGAATCGGTCGGCAAATCACTATTAGATGTATCACAACAAGAAAGTGCGAGCTCATTAATTGATAATTGTCGCGATGTGATGCAAGCAGCCGCTACAAAAATTTTTGAAGAAGAAAATCTGCGTCAAGATGGTAAGACCATGCAGTTCTTATCCGTGAAAATACCCTGGTATGGTGATAACGAACAAATCATTGGCGTCATGGGTGTCTCTATTGTTTTAGGCAAACACTCATTATCTGACGCACTCTCTCAATTAAAAAAATTAGGCTTGCTGAATCAAGACAAGCCCGATCAACAACCTTTACAGGCCAATCAATTTAAAATCAACAATGTGCAATTAACGCAACGAGAAATGCAGTGCTTGCAATACACAGTGAAAGGCTTCACCGCAAAAGAAATTGCCCAGCAACTCGGTATTTCCTTTCGTACTGTTGAAGAATACTTGACTAATATTCGCATCAAAGCAGGAGCCAACTCTAAGTCAGAACTGATAAAAATGACGATTGAGAATTTTTATCTTGAGTAATTTGTGAATATGGGAATTTAAAAACAGGAAAAGTATATGCTAAATCATCGATTTTTTTTAAATACAGAACAATGCACTATTAGCAAACGAAATGGTTTTTTGCCAACAGCAGCACCGCTAACTGAGTTGCCAGCTGCCTCAGATCTGAATATTCAATTAAACCAAATCGCAAAGAATCTGCCAGAATTACTGAAGAAAAAAATATTGCGTGCGACCGTTAACAAGTTGAATACGATATTTCCTGATCCGATTATTTTATTAGAGAACGACCATCAACCTCAAAAACGCATCGCAATACTACTTCTCACCATGCTAGCACAAAGCTATGTTTGGGAAGATTTTGAGAATCCCAGCACTATCATTCCAGCAGTGATAGCCAAACCACTCTATCAATTTTGTAAACAAGAACAGCGTTTTCCTACACTCACATACGCAGATTATATTTTATATAATTGGCGACTCAGGAATTCTCATCAGGGAATCGTACCAGAAAATATCGAACCCATTTTTACATTCACTGGCACAAAAGATGAAGCATGGTTTATTAAAATTCATGTAGCGATTGAAGCAGCTGCAAGCGCAGCGTTAGAGCCTGCGTTTAACGCATATTTATTAGCAAATACTATAGGGTCTGTTGATAAGGGAAAAGAAAAAGAATTAATTCTATTATTTGAAAAAATCCAAACATCACTGGAAGCTACAACAATTGTCTTGAAACGAATGTACGAACAATGTCAGCCAGATTATTTTTGGAATACACTACGGCTTTATTTAAATGGCTGGGAAAAAGTCAAATCACCAACAACCGCAGAAGTCGGCGTAAGATTTGAAGGCGTAGCGACAAAAGATAAGTTACCCTCACATAGTTATAAAGGATCTTCAGGCGCACAAAGCAGCATCATTCCCGCCTTGGACGCAGCTTTAGGTGTGAAGCATGAAATGAATGGCATGTTTAAAACGTTACAAGAATTTAAATCTTATATGCCTACAGAACATCAAATATTGATTAGCGTGCTGAGCCGCGGCAAGATTCATGCAGTCGTGCAGCGCAGCGAATCAACAGAATTATTTTCTGCATGGGAAAAAGCAGTTAAGCAAATTACATTATTTCGAGGTGGACATATGGGATTGGTTGTAAATTACCTCCATTCTCCCGCAGCCAAAACAGGTATCAAACCCGATGAAATCGTGGGGACAGGTGGTACGCCGATTACTGAGTATTTAGGAAGTCGTCATCAGACGACGCAGAACACGCCAAATGAAATGTCTTATGCTGGGCGGATTAGGGCTAAGCTTTAAGGCGTTGTTAACTACGGTTTTTAACAGTTGATTTTTCGAGTTTAGATTTCGCATTAACAGGAGGTTTTTTTAGTGAAGCGACTTCATCCACACCTAACTTTTGCAATCGAATTTGCGTTTCTAGTGATATTATTTCAAGTAAGTAGTGCTTAATCTCTGGCAGGGTTTTTAACTCGCCCTGCTCGGTGACGATTGTAAATGCTTGCAGGCCACCTAACATTGATAACAAGCGATAAGAGTCATCTTTTGTATCAGCAGCAGTTAATAAGTTTTCGATACTAAAAAAACTTTGTATGGTTTGATCTCTGTGAAGACTTGCCATAATCTCATCTTCTTCTTTTATAAAATAATGAGCAAGAAATGAATGAGCTCGCACAGCCTCCACATAACCTAAAACTCCATATAAGTTTTTAAGAATATCTACATCACTCAATAAATGATTGATGAATAACCGTGACTTATCAGCACTCAACGCAGGATCGCTTAACATTTTTCTATATATTTGACACCTTGTCGCTAACGCATGGTAATTTCCAAGCTCGCAAGCATAATTCAATTTGTTATTAAGAGACTTCGAAAGCGGAAGCGGGGCCTTATCAATATCTTTTAATAAATAGCTAGTCAAATAGCTTTTAAAAGCAGAGTGTTTGAATTGCTTATTTAATGATTCAACTTCTTCCGTAAAATACCGACTAGCATGTAATCCGCTGATGACTTCTTCAGATAAAGCGCGAGTTATTTCTACATGTTTAGACTTACAAAAAATATCAAGATCCGCATTTAAACTCATTGCCTCGCATATCATTTCAGGGTCAATTTTTGCGAGATAGTCTACAAACATTCTTTCAGCAGCAGCCATGTTGCTTAATAATCGCGTATTTTTGTTTTTATAATTTTGGAATATGGAAAATAATCTAATAATTTCGTTAGCTGGTATGTGGCGGACTGTAATCATAATCCAGCCTTTATTATTGAAACGCTTGGATTCTGATTACTATTATTTAATTCTGGCACAGCATTAGGGGATAATTGAATATTTGTGTCTGAAGACGGACTAGAAATACTGATCTGTCTATCGTCAGCATTATTTACAGAAGCATTAAATTCATTCTGAAGAGATTCTAGTCCTGGATCAGCAGACACACTTGATCTCTCATTATTTAACGTACTTATTATTGAACTACTAGATGAAGCTGAACTACTAGATGACGTTGAACTACTAGATAAATTTTTAGCCTTGCGATTAATTGCAGTAGGCATTTTACGAGGCAAAGAAACAGATGGCGTACTTTCACTTTTTACTATTTTCAAGAAATTTGTTTCTGCCTGACCAAGAGCACTTTTAAAATCAACTTGCTCTACTTGAGACAGACTTGCTTCAATTTTAGTGGTACATTTTTCAATTTCTTCTATCATTCTACCCCACTTTCCTGTTCCTTTAAGCTTAGAGTCTTTTTCAATTGTAATTTTCGTTATTTCTGTCTTAAATGTATTTAAAGCATACATAAATAATGCAAGTTTTTCAGTGGACTTGTTAGAAGATTTTTCGATTAAATCAATTGTGTCCGTGAATATTTTAGCAGCTGCCATTTTTTTTTCTTGATCTATAGATGGGTAATAAAAATCTTGTTGATTTTTTTCTTGATACAAGGTCTCTAATCGCATATATTTTGTTAGTTGACTTAAGTTGCCAAATGATCGCTCTAACATATTAGATGATTCAAGGCAATTTTTATAATAAGTAGCAATGGAACTTAATGCAGCTTTAAACTTTTCATTTATACTCTCGAAGTAAGGATGAGCATACCCTTCCCCAACCATTCGTAAATTACTATACGGAATTATCCCAGGGTCTTCATCTTTACCCCGCGTGCGCATCGTTGCATAGCAGTTCACAAACATAGTATATGTATTAATGTCTTTCTTAGAATTGTCTTGCTCAATAGATTTGATGGCAAAAATTATATGGCGTTTTTGCATAAGTTTTGGGACTTTTTTATAATCGTAATTTTCAGGCTTAGTAACATCCTTATATCCAACATACTTCCGCTCTGCTTTTTCTCGCATATCTGTTAACTCTCTAATAAGCTGACCACGTATTTCTTGCGGTGTTTTATAGCTAGAGGCAGACATATACTCTCTCCCAATTCATCGTCTAATTAAGTATAGTCAATATTTTCAAAAATATACGTCCCAGGAGAGCAATTTTGAAAAAAAATAATTTACTCTAACCACATGAGTTTAATAGATATTAAGTAACCCATAACAGCCTTAATAATTCCTTAATATTTCAAGAGTAACGTTTAATTCTGTCAGTCATTTTAGTAATAAATCGAGGTGGTATCATGTTTAGCGCTAAGAATAATGCTCCAATCAAGTTACCCGAAGAAACACAACTTGACGAAATTGAAACGACTCTTAAAGCTATTGCCTTAGATCCAAAACAGAATCAGGAAGAATTCGAATCGAGAAAGGAAGAGCTTGGTATATTAAGGTTAGAAATTCACAATATAAAAAATGCTGCCAAGAAAAAAGAGTTGCAAGATAGAATAAGAGCGTGTGATACACACATTGCTTCAATCACTAGAAAACTGTTGGTTACAAAAGATCAACCTTCATCGGTGAACTCATATTTATCTCATCATGAACGAATACTAGAAAAAAAGCAGCAAGATTCATTAGACATGCTTATTAAATCACGACAAACGCTTCATGAAACGTTGAGCGTTGCCGCAGAGACATCCGCTGAATTAGCCAAGCAAAATGAAAAAACAAAAAATATGAAAGCGAAAATGGAAGATATTAATGCCGATTTAAAACATAGCAATTCATTACTTAATAAAATGTCACGATGGTGGAGAGGATAATCAGCATATCGACAAAGAAAATCTGAGATATTAGAGACCCTAAGGTAATTTTATGTTTAGAAATACTCACTACAACACACTCAACCTACCGACTAACGCGACACAAGGTCAAATTAAAAAAGCCTATCTTGAGCAGCGCAAAAAATATGATGGCATCTGGAATACCTTTGTTTCACTTTTCAGTTCAAATAATTTAGATGCATTAAATGAAGCTTACGCAATTTTATCTAGCTCTACAAAACGTAAAGCCTATCATAGAAAAATGAACCTGCCTCCGCCTCCGGAAGAATATGGAGAGTATTTAGATGACATCAAAACAACAAGACGTTGCTATTTAATTGCGAGAGAAATACGCGCAGGTCGATATCAATGGGACGATGATAGTGGTACGAGCAAGGGAAACAAAGTGTGGAACCGCATCGAAGCAGATCTTCAAGAATTAGATGGAAATAGTTTTTTTATGATAGGCTCACCTATTCCCGTTAAGCGTCCACATAGGCCGTGGTATCTCAGCTTTACATCTCAAATTCGTGAATCTATTCCTGATGCAGAGTTAGTGGGTTCATTTCCTCAGTCCGGTGATGTGACATTATTTCGATGTCTATTTGATGCATTGATTTATGCGAGAGCCAACTCTGTCAGCACATTCAACACAGAAACATTCGCACAACCTGCTATTTTTAAAGTAAATTACATACATCACCCACAAGACTTAATAGCGAATAACAACATAGTCGCATCTATGCTGGATTTGAAATTTTTTAATTACGAATCACCACCCCTGTTGACCAAAAGCAATCTGAGATTAACATCATACATTACAAGTATTCAAAATGTCCTACCCAAACAAGTTACCTTAAAGCTGCGTACTGAACGAGGTGACAAGGATTATCCTTGCTTAGAAATAGATGCTACAAACCAACCGAGACAGAATGCCATCAACATCGATGATGATAATCCATTTGAAGCAGTAGCAATAACATCTGAAATAGTTAACCATCATCAACAACGCCCTGGACTTTAAAATTGTCCATAAATTTTTGCTAACCTTCCGTGAGTTAATGCATTTTTATGTTCGACTAAATCTATAGAACCATTGTTAACAATTGCCTGTTGAAGCGCAATTGCTGCATTGATTTTATTTTCTTTCGATATACCACTACCAAATAATGAAAATCGGCTTTTCGCTTTCTTCAGGTGTTGCTCATCTATATAGACCCGAGTTAATGCAACCAATAGAGCATCAGAACGCAGCTTAAGCGACTTAAAATTAATACTAGTTAGATTTCCCAAAGCATGTTTTAACACGGGTAATGGTAAATTCTTTGCGATCTCTAACCCTAACTCTTTAGGCAGCGATAGAAGTCTCCAGTGAAGCTCTGTCACGTCAGGAACAACTTTATTTAACTCGTGCTCCGCAAACAAATTAAAATAAGTCGAAAGCTGCGCAACTTCTAAAAAAGTAATAGCAGGAAGTAAGAAATCATTTTCGCGTATTGACAGATCTCTTATTTTTTCGAGAGTAAGACATTCTATAAATTGTTTTTTTTGTTCTTTATTAAGATTTTTTAATCGCAACTCCAAATCCTTAAAGTTGCTTATTGACAAACTTTCATGAAAAATTCGCCTTTTCTCGAGTGAAAACTGACTAACAACCGCATAGATCTCCGCGCTAAGTTTTTCACCTGCTAAATACTGTTTTAACTCAGCAACATTTATCTTTTCTCTAAATTCTTCATCGCTGAGTGATGCGTATGCAGTTAGCATTTCAGTAAGTTCAACCGTTAAATCCTCGTTGCCAAATAGAATTTCATCTGGCTTAACCAGCAAAGCAATATGTTTAAAAAGCTGTTGGTATAAATGGTTAGGTTTATCATCCTCCTCAGTTGCAGAGAAAGGATCTAGATGGATACCATTCACCTCATAAGGAGATTTTAACTTAAGGCCATTATTTCGAGTCCACATCAATATCTTGTTTAAACCAATTTTTTCATCGAGCAGCTTGCAAAGCAACATTCCATTTGGAATATGATGCAATCTAAATGCCAGCAAAATAAATTTATTTCCCTTATTAGGATTGAGATCAATAATACTTTTTAGTATAAGAGCTGTTTTCAAAAATAGAGCGCGAATCCCAATCTTATTCGAAAAATTATTATTTTCTATTAAATTAACAGGCCATTTTTTAGAATTTTTGATCATGTCTATGATGAACAGAAAGGCCACATCGGAACGTTTTGTTAGATCGGTAATACCGGATGCAGGCCATCCAGCTAAGCTTAATAAATGACGAAAATGGCCTATCGTTATCAATTCCTGTAAATGCTTTAGCGTTCTTAGCAACACTCCCGCACCGAAATCCATATCAACACATTTCCAAATTAGCTTAGACATATCAAAACCGGTTTCTATTTCGATTAACTGACGCAGATGTCGTATAAACGGTTTGTTCGTATTCGCCCCGCTTCGCCAGCAATGGAACAAATCGTGCCACGTTAGTATAAATTTGTGAGCCACAGCACCATGCACACTGTAAGTTCCACAGATATCAGGATGATCAATTTCTACAGGACGAGCTTGTTTTTGTAGATGATATTTTTCTGGTTTTTCATCCAGGTCCCGTATGAATCGGGTAGAAATCTGCCCTACTGAAAAAAATGGATCGGTTGCATCAAGGCCATGCATTACATTTTGTAAAACAACAAAAGCTGAAACCGTTGGAAGTATAAAGCATAACAATGGACTGGCAGGATTTTTCTCATCAAAATCAGGAGACGTCTCATAAGAAGGTATCTGCTCGCCCACAACCGAAATAGATTCTAGGAATTGTATGCTGCTGTTATCCTGAAAACTAATATCTTTTCGATGATTATCAAGACTAGCCGTAACAATTTCCAACAAATCTTTTTTTAATGCATCCGCTTCACTCACATTTTCATGATATTTTTTTTTGAGTATAGTTATTAAGTTGGAATATTTTTCATTTTTTTCGGGAAATAACTGCCTATCTTGTATGAGAAAATTAATTAGCGCGAGTCTAAATTTTTTTTGTCCTAGATGATCAAAGTTAACATTACATAAACAAAACATAAGAAACGCGACTTCTTGGTACTTATAGAAATTAATACTAAAATAATATCTCTCTGATTCCGGCAAGAGACTCAGTTTCTCAAAAAACTCTTGACGATTTTCATCCGTTGAATATGAAATATTTTTAATATTATAAGGACCTTGCTCATCAAATCGATGACGTTTGATTTGATTGGGTCGATCACACTTAAATTGAATTTTTGCATTATGCAACAATAGCGCTGTCGTCATTTCCGCTATGCTAATTTCATTTAGTCTAGCTGCTTTGTAAATATAGCGAATAAATTCAGAATCATTAAAATTCAGATTAAGCCATTCACCTTGCTTCATTTTGACAATCTGTTCTTGTGAATTATCAACCGGTTCTTTTAGAAACTTTAATGAGAGCGGAGCATTTAAAGTTTCGTTGTATTTACGTTTATATGAATACTCTCGCTGATGTCGTTTGCTAAGTTTTTTTCGATAGTTACGCTGTAAGATACGAGCTGCTTGCTCTCTAAACATATTTTCAACCATATGCCAATAACCAGGATTTTCTTGGGCCATTTTCAGGGTAACAAGTTGATAACATGTTGAATGTATTGGCATGTACATTTACTCGGTAATAGCAAGATGACACAGGTTGCCTGAGCAATTCTAATACACATGATCATAAATAGCAACAGAATTATGCCAATATAGTCAAAATTTCTCTTGAAAAGACTGTATTGATTAAATATAATGCAGACCTGTAAAAGTTACTAGAAGATAGCCCATGCCCATATTCGATCTCATAAAAAATAACGAGTTTAATCAACTTGCGCAACAATTAGCAGCCGATCATTCTCAAATCACGTCACAAAATAAAGACGGTGATACCCCTATTATCTATGCCGCCAAGCTAAAGCGTTGGGAATGCGTAGATCTCATTATCAAAACAGTTCCTTTTTCCCAGATTGAAGCAATAGACCCCGATTTTGATAAAGATGCTTATGGATGTTTTGCCTATGCGGGTTATTATGTTGCGTATTCGCTTGCACGAGAAGCGGGTAAACGTTTTATTACACGACTCATAGCCTCCCAACATAACGTAGAGAAACACAAAACAGAGATAGAGAAAAGTTATCGAAAATATCAACTCTATTCCATGGTTGGAAAAAAAGAAATTGATAATATCAAATCCATTCTTTCGAATCGTCCTCGCAATATTTGGCCTTCGTTTTTTTTAAAAGCAATCAATTATATTCATTCAGGTGATGAGGCAGTGGTATTGATTGAAGCTGCTATTCATTATGGCGATATAACTATTTTAAAAGCAGTATTTTCATTTGTGTCAGCCACCAAATATTATTCCAGTACTGCTTTACACGCACTAGCACATAGCTGCCGGAATTCAGTCTATGCTGATGAGGATGAATCACCTTTAATTGAAATTGTAATGTACTTACGTCACAGCGGTGGTGATATTACCGCTCATGAAACAGCTATTATAGAAAATGGCTCAAGAGATTTATTGCAGTTATACCTGAATGCAAATGATATTTCTAATCCACTAGAAGACCATCTGACTATTATTGAAAGAGCCATTAAAGCTGATAATTGGAGCCTAGCTCAAGAATTATTGGATCACCATTCCATTTCACATGCCAAACTTCTTATTCTTTTAAAAATAGCAGCTGGCAATCAACAAATGAATCCTGAAGAAGCACAATGGCTATGGGCTCGATGTTTCACTCTATTATCCGGAAAAATTGGCACACTTAGACCGTCACAGCTTAATGAAATTATCACGCATGCAAAAAACAGCAAACTATCATGTGAAGAATTTCCACCTATCGCAGATGAGTTTGAAATCAGCTTACAGTTTCGAAAACCAACTCGAGCATTTCAAGCAGAAATGCTGCACAATGTTGTTTCCGTATTCAACGAACACAATCAGCCAAACGCCCTATTTTATATCACAAGAAAAACGCCCTTACACACAGCACGCGATAAAACAATCACTATCCCTATAAAAATTCAAAAAGGACAAGGCGATAATGAATTAAGTGAAGCACATTTTAATAAAATAAACGAACAGTTAACAAACTTAAGAGATCATCCTATCCCAGATATCTCATCCGAATGTACAAAAGCGATAACGGATATCGTACAAAAGCTAGGGCACATACAAACAGATAGACCTTTGGATGAACGCAGCGATAGCGAACTCTATCGAATCAAACAGTTTTTAAAAAGTATAGAACCGCAAAATGGTCACAACGCTGACTGGGTAGCACCGATTATTGGCTTTATTCAAAGTATTATTGACTATATTGACAAGCGATATAAAAAACAAATTACATTCGAATTCATAAGCTCATTGATTGACGCATACGAACGTCATAAGAAAGATGGAAAATCTTTGATACAAAAACTATTCGTCAGTAGTGAAAGTATTAATAAATTATATGCATTTATGCATACATACGCTACACCACGATTAGCCGATCCTTTAACCGATGATCAATTAAAAGAATTATATAAAATTATTCAGAAACGAAAAATCGAATTAGCGAAAGATCCAAGAGAAGATTATTTTCATCTACCAAAACATATAGTCAATCAACTCTTTTTTAAATTATGCTGGATGCTTGGCAGAATTGAAGGATTCGATTTAAACACGATGCTACCTGAACATCGCTATGGCGTAGATGAATGGTTTGAGCGTGTTGGACAAAAACCTTATCACTCACATTTATATGAATTTGAGTGGAATGATATATACATCGATAAAATGTATCCAGCAGAGAAAAAACCAGCTGTGTTTGCTGTGAGTGAATTAAAAGAAGAGTACCAATTAAAAAGTCAACTTTCACGCGATCTCAGCCAGGTGAAACCTGTTTATTTTTCGGATTCACAAGTACAAACACTTTTTCGTGAGCGACCTGAATTTCCTGATCTTTGCACTAAGCTCTATGCTAACGAAGTAAAAGGCGTAGCGAAAATTCGACTATCTACTGTTAACGAGTTAGAGAGACTAGGTAAAGAAATCTATGACTATAGCAATCATACACCAGATAGAAAGCACGACACATTTAGTGGTGTTATATTTGATAAATTCATTTTTTCTGAAGAGCATGCTACCCAGCTGTTGAGTAACTTAGTTATATTTTTAGAAGCCCTGCCTCTAGAAGAAAAAGTTGCCCTAGAAAATCTTCACTTTAAAGATAGAAATTTAAAAACAATGATCAGCAGTATTAAGTTATACGGTTGTACGGGTCTGGTTGGCGAGTTTACGAGAGATCTAGCAAATTTTATTAGAGAATCGAATCTTATTTCAAACTCAAGAGCGTCAGCGCCGGAGTCATTGTTATGCCGTCATTACAAGTTAATTGATCCGGTTACTCAGCCGCCTGAGACGTTGAGGTTATAAGTTTCTTCCTTTTTATTTCGTGTTGATACCGAATTATTTTTTAAATGATGAAGAATTTGCAAGATTAACGAATTTTGATTTTCAAGGTGCAAAAGAACAGCGCCAATTTCTCGCTCTGCTTTAGTATTCACATTGAAATCTGCTTCAGCCCTCATTTCTGCGTGCCGGCCTTGAAGATTTTGTCCTACCATAATGAGTGGCATTAAAAATATTTGCATGACATTTGATAAAAATAACCAAAACACAAATGCAGGAAAAGGATCAAATCGCAATGCTGTGGGTGCTAATGTGTTCCAGCCAAGCCATACAATTGTCCAGATAAAAACAATTGCAAAAAATCCCATGGTTCCCACTTTGTTGGTAATCCAAACGGCTGTCCGGTCAAGCAGAGAAAGAGATTTTTTGTGTTCCAAGTTTACAGAAAGAATCGGCGCACGAAGCTCTTTAAGTCCATGATATTTCATAGGTGTTTCTTGCATATTGATTTTAAACCCATTCAGTACGTTCATTGATAGCGTGAATTCTATCATAATACGGTCAAAAATAGAACTGAATATACTGGCGCAAGATTTTTCTAAGATACGTCGCTATCTTTTTACATCTTCAACCTTATGATTGACCTCCGCCTTAGCCGTCGTTTCTTTAATGTAAGAAACCACCGCCTCAAATGGGCCTGGGTCAATCGCAAATTCTCCTTGAAAAGGCCTATCTAACGTCATCAATAAAAAAATCATGGAAGCACACATTAGCGCTGCAGCGCCTGATGAAAGAAGATGAAAATAAAAATTCATGCCAAGAAGAAAATTTAAAAAAAGAGTTAAGAAAGTTCCGATTAAGATAACTTCCCATATTTCTGGACTCAATTCGGAATAACTCATCTCAATCCGTTCTTGTCTATCCACATACACTAATCTGATATCATCCATCAACTTGTCGACTGCACGCTTCTCAGCCGTTGTCGTTTCTGAATACTTAATAATTTCATCCATAATTTTATCTAAAATATAATTACCACCATTTACATCTACGATTTTTCCAGTCCTCATTTGCGGCCATTCTATATTGATCACACGAGAAATGTAATCGTTAATATTGTGCCTAATCGTAGAACGCACTGGTTCTTTTAACCACTGACTGTAGCGATAAACATTGCCAGTAGAATTTGCTTCACCCAGTACTATATTTGAAGCACTAGTATTGGTATTAATGAGATATAACGAAGTAATACCCGCCAATATTCCATAAATAATACTAATGAGAGAGACAGTACCAATGATGGTCGCATTATCCTTATAACGTAAGCGAAGTGGTATGGCACTTCTAACAACGATTATAAATACAATCGATATAAAAAAGAAAACGCTGCTCAATACAGCAAACAAACGTATATCATTCATTTGAAATAAATACTCGATCATGACTCCCTCCTAAGAAAACAAATTCCTGTTCACACTCTGCTGCGCATCTCTTTTTCGCCATTGTTCATATAATTTAGCATCGCGTAATTTCAACTCTAAACGCGCCACCTCAGGTTGATTTGCGAAATCTCGTTGCGAAGCTAACTGCGGAGACATCACTAATAATGCACCGCCGACTACTTTAATGTTTGCTGTTGCTGATTTCAGAGAATTACAAATGCTTTCACTGAATGCAAACGTTAATGGATAATTATCACCTGCGTATAGCAACCCTGTTGATGTAAACGATCCTGACGGGTAAGCAAGCACACCGCATTTATCCCCAATTTTACCGTGAAATTCAACCAATTCATCTTTAGCAAAACGTAATGTTTGTTGCTCAGTATGCAAAAAAATCATTCGATTTTTTTTATATTCAGAACACAATGACCGTACAGCTCCTTCATGATGATCCATTCTGCCACCTGCAGCACAAATCAGTGTGATACTCTCAGCATTATTTTTATCGCAATAATGAATTCCCTTAATAAGGTCTGTCAGGTCTTGATCTTTTGCTGGTACGATAGTAACACCCTGCTTTCCTTCGTAAGCTTTAGAATCATTATTTATTTCGCTGAATGTTTTTTGTATGCCCCAATAAGCCGCATCACTAGGCTCTATCGAATCAAAGTCACCTAAAATAATATTTGGCTTAATACCAAGACACGCTAATCTATTAGCAGCACCATCTAGCGCTACAATTACTTTTCCTTGAACAGCTTCAGCTATGATTTCTTTTATTAAAAAATCGCCGTTTGCAACTATTACATAATGTGGCATAAGTGGCATCTCTTCTCTATCGATACGTCAATTTACTTATTCTCAACTGATTGTTTGCTAGAGAGCAAATGAATGGCTAATAGAAAAGGCTCAGAATCAATACAAGGCGAACCGCCAAAAGGACAGTCTAGCGTAAAAATAAGATAAAATGTCAACCCAATTACCAATGAAAATCCGCCCAATAAAGCAATCCAAATACCCGGTGTTTGAGCAACGAAAAGTCCATGAAAAGCAAGCAATACAAAAGCCCCCGTAAATAAAACGGGCCATAATGCTTTTGCACAGTTCCCTCTTGCAATGAGTATGCGTGTTCGCCTAGCATCTTGCCAGTTATTGAGAAGCATCAGCAGCTGGGAAAAAATTGCAACTTCACGATCACCTTCGGGATTAATATTTTGTATGGCTTGCACTATCTTGATTGCGGCTGAGTAACCTTGCTCGCGAAGATTAATGACAGAGGTTGTCATGTCCCGCAACGTTTCCCACTCGTGCTCGACTACATTTTTTGAGTAAGTGAGTGCCGCATCACGAATATTAAAGTCTTTCCATCGAGGTGACGCTTCAACTACGTGCACCAAATCCATCAGTGCATACGCTTCTTTTTGAACGGCAGTATCTGCTTCAGTATAACTTTGCCAAACACCCCACAATGTAAACGTCAGGAGAATTGCATATATCGTCCCCATGACTTGGTAGACTGTTTCAATGAGATCCGTGTTGATTTTTAATTGGTGAACATCAAAGAATTGTTTGGAAATTAAAGCGATAATATAAGCAATAGTAATAGTAGCACCAACAACGATGACAAGTTGAGATTTTCCTGAGAATTTTAACAAGAATGATCGCATGGGAAGTCCTTAAACAAATGTACATTACTAACCTATAATATAACATATTAGTTAAATAACCTCAGTTATGGATAAGAACACAGTTAAAGCGACATAGCAATGGGATTTAAATCTTACAGCTATTGAGAATCACAACTGACAAACACCCAAACATTTTTGTGAAATATGTTTTTTTCACCCCTCACCCGCCGAGCAAAAAGCGTGCTCGTCGACCTCTCCCACAAGGGGAGAGGTGAAAAAAAATTTATGCAACGCTGCTCAACATTCGTGGTTAGAGCAGTAATTCGCACGTCATATGAAGTAAAAAAACTATCGTTTATATATTCCAAAATTAGCAGGAGTTTCAGCATACACACTGTACTTAAATCCGTCCCGCGTATAACTACAAGTCATATGAGTACCATCAGTAGAGAGTACTTCTGGCTGCACTAAAACAGATTTATCAAGAAAGTATTGGGCATAGCTAACTGCAGAACCTGGATCACCAATGCCAGGCATCATTGCAAACATGATAATATTCCAATTCGCACCATCAAAATTAAATGCATTCGATGTAAAACCCCAAGCCCCTTTATCTCCAAGCTCAGCAGCTCTTTCCAATGTGGCTTTGTTTCTAATATCACTAATCGAAGGGCAAGTTAACTTAGTTGCAAATGCAGAACTAGCGGCGGTTAATAACACTATTCCAGATACAATCTTAATCATTTTTTTCATAATATCTTCCTTAAATATAATTAAATACCTCAGAACTCGATGTGTATTGTGCACTAATTTGATAAAAATTCAATTTTTTCTCATCCATAACTGAGGTTATTTAGCTTATTGAAAAACAGAGAATTACTGTAAATAGTATTATCCACACCTCTTAAACTGATCAATAAACGAAGATAGGTTAAACAATCTGAAGTCCGCTCGGTATTAACTCGATATCGTCTGCCGCTTTAGTAACTGACGCTTTAGGAGAAAAGAAAGCATGACGGCGCAGCACTGAAATTTTTTCGCTGGGCAGTTTATGCCGCTCTAACCACTCAGTTATATCACCGACCCGATGTACGATAGGATTCACTTTCGCAAACAAACCATCAGTATTGTTGACACCTGTAATAAAAACAGCAGTCGCATAAATAATAGGAAGTGCGTTTCCTAACGAGGTTGGGGCTTGAATGTTAAGAATATTGCTTTCGTTAACGGTAGCCTGAGCAATCACATAATAACCCGTAGCAGTTAATGCATTTAACACTAATGCCATACTTGATGTAATTAAATATTTTTTATTTTCCCGAATAGCATCGTACATATCTTCTAATGATTCGCTGCACTCATACCCCGAAATAAAATAAAAAATTCCATTTGCCAGCCCTGGGACAACTCCGATAAGAACCTTAAGAGCATCATTAGCATTAGTCAAATTATCCGATACATTCTTTGGCAGAAGAAGTTGTATACCATCGTAGGCGTTTTGAATACCGATAGGAATCGCTGCAATCGCGCAAAACAATCCGACGCCAACTCTCGCGGTCATGTGTAACACATCTCTCAGCAAATCTGTTCGTGTTTTTTCATAAAACAAAGAAACAACAGGCTTTTTGTGTAAAGCCTCGGTTGCTTTATCGTAAAGTGTTGTTAAAAACAAATTAACTGACTCTTCATTAATAGGTTTGTCATGAAACAGTAAATTGAATTCTTCAACATACTCTGGTTTTAAATGATATAATTGTTTAATACATTCTTGCTGAAACCGAACATCGCTATTGAAAAGATCTTTAAATTTTTCAATTAAATCGACAATACTATTGTACCGCCTTGCGGAATAAGATAAAAAATTGGTAATACCTGAAATAATACTGAGTGAGATATTCGTCCACAGAAAAGCATTATAAGATTGCGTACCATAAATAAGACCCACTGACAGCCCAACCAAAAGACAAATATTATTTTTGATGAACAAACTCGGTGATTCACATGTATGGGTTAAATTCTTTTTCAGCTTAACACCAGCCAACGGTAAGTATTTTGTGCTTGTTAATAGATTCACAGTGATGGATATACATGCATTCATCACTGAACAAAACTGTATGGCATCCGACATTGAATACCACCATTCACTATTAATATCCTGCGGCTGTTTTCCCGAAAGAAAAGTTAAGGAGTATAGCGCGGCAGAAGCAGTTGAGAGCAACGCAATCGTTGTAACAATTTTATTATTCCATGCATAACGAATACAACTTGTAATCGGACTCAACGCAAATTTACATAAGCTTGCACAAGAACGCCGATGACGAGGAACTTGGTTCATTGTTGCTATTGGTATCTCTTGTTTTTTTTCTTCTTCAACATTGTGATGATTATCATGCATCAACTGGTTAGCACTTAGCATTTAATATCCTACTCGATAAATTTCACCTGTTTGTGCGCCTATTACGACAATTTTCATGCAGATAGATCCTGGGATAAGATACAGCATTTGTTTGTATATCACGTTTGATAAAAACAAAATACGAATAGAGCTAAATAATTTCAGTCTTTTACTTATTTGCATTTTTAATAAGCTTCTGTATACTACCGCACGCTCAGTAATCAAAGACACAGAGGACACAACAATGAAACCAAATAATCACAAACATCCTAAAGATTTACAACGGAAAGATGCTGTAAAAAGTCCTGAAGATGCAACTCGCTTGCATAAAAATGCTCGATACCAACATATTGCTACAAAAGCACACTCAACCGCTAAAAAATTAGATATACATGGACAGTTTGGATCGCGCTCACATGCAAAATCAACTTTTGTAAAAGATGGTTATGACAAAATGAATATTGATAGAGAAATGTCAAATAGCTGCAAATAACATTTCATCTAACCTAGTACGTTGTCGCACTAACTTTGGCACGTCTGGCGCCCAGATTGCGTTTAGATTTGAATGATTTTTCATTCAAAAAGCGCAGGGCTAGCACCGCTAACTCGAGCATTTTTGAATGAAAGATCATTCAAAAATAAATGCAAGATGGGATGCCAGACGTGCCAAAGTTAGTGCGACAACGTACTAGACGTTGATGTATAAATTAGAGCCCGTATGACGACCAACAGTCACTCATCCATTTTATCACTACGCATCGCCTTGCGTTTTCCATGCATTTTTTTCGTATTTAACCGACGTTGTTTCGATGCTAACGTTGGACGTGATTTCTTGCGTTTTTTGGGAATAACAGATGCCTGCATAATCAATTGAGACAAGCGATTCAATGCGTCTTGTTTATTGCGTTCTTGAGTTCGATACCGACTCGCCTTAATGATCAGCTCACCCTGGCCGGTTATTCTATTGCCTAACAATAACAGTAATCTTGCACGAACATCTTCTGGCAATGAAGATGAATGCAGTACATCAAAACGCAGCTGCACCGCTGTCGCGACCTTATTGACATTCTGCCCGCCAGGTCCAGGTGACGCAATAAACGTTAATTTTATTTCAGAGGGATTAAGCGTGATGTGTTTTGTCATAGTGAGGGAAAACGGCCTCTTTGTGAGGCCGTTTTTTTTAATTTATGGCTGATTTGTGCTTGGACGTGACACACTATCATTATCTGATTTTTTAGGACGATCCAACGCTTTTCCAAGATGGCGAGCTCCAAAAAATAATCCCGCACCCGCCACTGCTAGCGATGTTGGCTTCGCAGCATCACGTACAGATGTCGGTTTTTGTTTAGCCAAACAAACACCGGATAGTACAACCAACACAAGACTCAATCCTTTTAACGCTAAAGGTAACATATATCTACCATTTGTAAGGGTCGCCCATAGGGTTTCTTGATATTTTTTTTCGTCATTCGCTGGTGCAACAGATTTATTATTTTCTGTCTCACATTCCTTTCTTGCTGAAGACATAGTAGAACTTCCTTTAAAAAAATTTTTAGAAGTGAGATTATAACAAAGTTTTTGAAAGTGTATACCCATTACACCTCAAGATGCGAACTTTAACAATGCAGATTGCAAGCAGTTGAAACGTTTTGATTGAGAAAAACCGCAGCAATACTTGTTGTATTGTGAGGTTTTTCGATTGAAAAACGTTTCAAATGCGCCGCAAGATGTGTTGTTAAAGTTCGCATCTTGAGGTGTAATGGGTATATACATTCTAAGATTTCTTTAATTGTATTTTAGATCTAACTTTTTTAACACCTTGCACGGATTTCGCCAACGAGATTAATTGATTTGCTTCTGATTCTGTATCAACTTTACCGGTTAACTCGACTAAGCCTGAATGACTGGTCACAGCAATTTTTGAAGCTGAAATTGAGTTGTCTGCTGAGAATTTTACATGAATCGCAGCGACAATTTTTGCATCCTCTGGGGTGAGCGTACCTGCAAAAACAAGCGAATTTGACATTAACAATGCAGAAGCAATACACGACGCGCCGATTAGATTAAAAACTTTCATTTTTTTCTCCTATTCTATCTGATTGAAAAATAACAACAAACATTTGTGTGTTGTTTTTTTGCACTGCAATGGTGCAATATTGCAAAACTATACTCAATACGAGGAAGCACAATGTTTCGAATGTTGTTTAACAGCCAACAATATACTGATTATTCTAATTATAAAAGAATTTCAGTCTATGATGCTCAGCTACATGAAGACTATTGGCGTTTAGTTGAAAAGAAACTGCTAAAAATGCTTTATTGAATTTTATAAAAAAGAGTGAACCAGCCCATTCACAGTACTTAGCCTATCAGCGATTTGAGGACGGAAACTTCTACACTAACACCGGTGGTATATACTTACCGATGACGCAAGATGGAATATTTTATACTTCATTAATCAGGCCTGACCATCAAACACCTACCTTCTCGATTGTTTACCATTGATGTATAATAATAGATACAACACAGCATATTATCCTAACGTTGATAAGTGAGCATATAGAATGAATAATCACCCTCCACAACCCCATTCTCAAAGCGAACTTGATGCAGCACTGTTAGTTGCTGCAACGAACGCAGATAGTGAAAGGTTATATTTTTTGCTTGAAGCCGGTGCCAATCCCAATGCAAAAAATGCAGATGGTAACTATGCATTGACTCTTGCCGTCAATGACAACAACCCTTATCGCTCATTTAGCACAGCACAACAAAATGAAGAAGCAGAGGATCGCTGCGCTGCTGCATTACAAGTATTATTGGAAGCAGGTGCCAATCCAAATCTAAAAAATGCTGAGGGTCGTACCGCATTGAGTTATGCATATATCAAATCAAATTATTTTATGATGGCAATATTACTTGAATTTGGCGCTGTGATTGAAGATACAGAAAGTGTGAAAGAAGATTTGGAATCTCGATATCATAAAACGCTTCCAAACATCAATTTTTGTCTTGGAGCTCTGCATGAACAAGTCGGAAATACTGAAGAAGCAAAAAAATATTATAAAATCGCCATGCAATTAAACTATACTCCCGCATTGAGTCGGTATGGTGCATTACACGAAAATACAAATCTTGAGTTAGCAATCCAATGTTACATACAAGGATTACAACAAGGAGATTATCTTGCAGCAACCAAATTAATGGAGCTGGCAAAAAAAGCGATTATTGCAAATCATTACCTCTCACATATTCCGTTATCTGCTCATCTTTCATCAGCAAATTGGGATCTGTTAGCAATCAGCTCTATTGGAAGTCCGGATTATGCTTCACAAGTTGATGCTATTCAGTTTGCGTTAGCTGCAGCGCGAAAAGCCATTAAATTTGCTAAAACCGCCGAAGAAATGGATACAGCAAAAGCTACCCTTACATCAACATTGAATATCTTTAAACAAATGATGAGGCCTGATCAACCTTACGCTCTATCTGATATGATCGTAGATTATGGCGCAGATGCAAAAGCCAAAGAAAGCACTGCCACTCAACAAAGCTCTCAAGATACCGACTCTTCTGCGATGCAAGATATAGACAACGATAATAATGGCAACAATCTGCAGGCAGATGAAAACTCTCTGAAAAAAGGACACTCTTAGTAACTCATTCTGGACTCTACGTTAACACAATGACTTAGCTAACCACCCCTACAAATAAACGTCCGCATTTGCCTTGCACACTCGAATTTAGGATAATACTGTTTTTTTATGTATCATCTATAAATTCGAGCAATACATATGCAATCTCAACAACTCACCAAGTCACTCACACATAAAAGTTACCTCGATGCAGGCACAGCAATTCCGTTTACTCTCCCCAATGACTGCGGAGCCCTTTCTACCGGACATATATGGGAAATTACCAAGCCACATAAGGAAACAGCCAGTAGCAATCGTCATAATAAAAAATGGATTTGTAAATGGGTTGGCGAGACGAATAAAGAAAATATCATCCAAGCTGAATCCGAAGTTATCGCTCAAGAATGGATTCGCTTTTTTATGCCCTGGCATCCTAAAACACGCTACTGGATAAGGAATAACGATATTTATATTCTCTCAGAAAAAATTTCTAACTTTCGTTCATTTAGAAACATATTAACAGAAACCGAATCGTCATTTATACAGATGATAGAAGCTTCTCTCGAAGATTTAGCTGAAACGCTTATCATCTGCGCCTGGTTAGATGAAGATGATTTACATTGTCAGAATATTGGATTTAACGCTCAGAATAAAATTGTTAAACTTGACGGAGGATTGTGTTTTGCATCTCTTTTTCTCCATTCTCGACATCACGATATCACGCAAGCGGATTTAAGTAATTTCATTTCACTGACAAACTACTCTCCTCACCACTGGTTGTTTAAAAATGAAGAGAACTACATTGACATCTCAAAATATGCTAACTACCCTCGCTTTCAACATGGACTTAATCGCGGTCTTGCTAAAATAATAACTCTGCCAAATACATTTATTCAGTGCTTCATCGATGCTTATCGCGATGACATAAAGCTTCCAAGTGTTCGCGTGATGTCTCTCATAAAACGCAAACAAATGCTAGCCAGAATTGTCTCAGACTTTGACTCTTTTCAGGAATATTATCAATCTGATCTTCGAATAAACGACTTAGACAACTACCATGAGCAGATTAAAACGTTTAAAACCATGAGTCACTTTGTATTATGGGATCAAACTCCAAATATCGTGTCCTTCCGGTCAGCACGCGCAATCAA
>JABDBD010000026.1 GCA_013288815.1 Gammaproteobacteria bacterium
AGCGCTGCTGTGGGACAATTTCTTTTTTTAGGATTTGCCTTTTTATGTTTAATCATCTGCTTTATCAACAATGATTTAACAGTTATTTTTGTACGCGAACATTCTCATCGTTTATTACCATTGATTTATCGGATAGGTGCAGCATGGGGCGGCCATGAAGGCTCTCTTTTATTGTGGTGCTTAGTATTGAGTATTTGGACGATTTTATTGATTGTTGCTTACTCTCAAAAAAAAGAAAAAATAGAAATCTATCCAAACATCTTAATGATTTTAGGCGTTATCAGCACAGGTTTTATCGCCTTTTTATTATTGACCTCTAATCCTTTTCAACGCGCATTCCCAACCGGTTTGATAGAAGGTGATGACCTAACACCACTGTTGCAAGATCCCGGTTTGATTTTTCATCCACCCATGTTGTATTTTGGATACGTAGGATTTGCTATTGGATTTGCTTTCGCCATTGCGGCACTGATTGCAGGTAAATTAAATAAAGAATGGATTAGTGCCTGCAGACCTTGGATCATCATGCCCTGGGCATTTTTAAGCTGCGGAATCGTGTTAGGAAGTTGGTGGGCTTATCGTGAATTGGGCTGGGGTGGCTGGTGGTTTTGGGACCCAGTGGAGAATGCTTCGCTATTGCCGTGGTTATCAGCGACTGCTCTTATTCATACACTCGCAGTGGGAGAAAAACGAGAAGTATTTAAAGGCTGGATAATCTTACTCGCGATTTTAACATTCGCACTGAGTTTATTAGGCACTTTCTTAGTACGCTCTGGCGTCCTTGTTTCTGTACATGCATTTGCAAGCGACCCTACACGTGGTATTTTTTTACTGTGCTACCTCACGTTTTTAATTGGCGGCGCTTTTTTATATTATGCGTTACGTATAAAACATTTTTATCAAGCTCCTCAGTTTGCCTTGTTTTCTCGAGAAACAACATTATTAATTAACAGTGTTATCCTGGTCACTGCGGTAGCGACAATTAGTTTAGGGACCATTTATCCTATTTTATTAGACGCACTCGACTATGAAAAAATTTCGGTAGGCGAACCTTATTTCAACACCGTATTTTTACCAATTATGCTGCCTTTACTTTTTTTAATGGGAGTGGCACCGCATATCAAGTGGTCTCAGCAAGCATTCAAACCCTTGTGGATCAAGTTGCGCATCTCTCTCACTCTTAGTTTTTTTATCGGTGTACTTTTACCAATTTTTTTTGGATTTCCATTTAAAATACTGACGTCACTGGGAATTGCGGCGAGCTCTTGGATAATATTAGGAACTCTTCAATACGTTTACGACTTAAAAAATAAAATTCAGTTACGTCATTGGAGCATGATCATCGCACATTTAGGCATTGCCATTTTTGCTTTCGGCATTACGATTAATAAATCCTACAGCGAAGAACGCCAAGTCAAGATTGCTTTGGGAGAATCTGTTTACCTAGCCGGTTATCAATTTACCTTTAAAAAAATCGAAGACATGAACGAAGCAAATTATCAAAGCATTAATGCAGTGTTTGAAATTCAAAAAAATAAAGAAAATCCTCTCTTTTTATCTGCAGAACAACGCATCTATAAAAGTCATGAACAAACGCTTAGCAGACCTGGAATTTCTGCTAACCCATGGCGAGATTTATATTTAGCATTAGGTTCTCCATTAGATAATGGAGCTTGGTCAGTCCGCATTTATTATAAACCTTGTGTCCGTTGGATTTGGTTTGGTGGCCTCATGTTGCTTGCTGGCGGTTTATTATCGCTATTGGATTATTGGTTAAAAAGGAATTCACGATGAAGCTTAGGTTTATTATTCCTTTTATCATTTTTCTAACTTGCAGTGCTGTTTTATGGAAAGGATTATCTTTACATCCAGCTCGCATTCCTTCACCTTTGATTGGAAAAGCTGCGCCAAATTTTCAATTACCCACTCTATTTAATCCTCAACAAATTACGCTAGACAGTGATTTAAAAAATCATATTACGTTATTAAATGTCTGGGCAAGTTGGTGCGCCACCTGCGCTGAAGAACATGAACTATTATTAAAAATAGCTAAAAATAAATCTTTTGTATTATATGGTTTAAATTATAAAGATGATCCTGACACAGCAAAGAAATGGTTACTTGACAAAGGCAATCCTTATCAATTAATTGCACTCGACAGAGAAGGTCAAGCAGCTATTGACTGGGGTGTTTATGGAACACCTGAAACATTTGTCATCGACAAACATGGCATGATACGCTACAAACAAATTGGCCCGATTACTGCAGATGATTGGCAAAACACATTTTTGCCTTTACTTGCAAAACTACAAGGTGAGCCATGAAAAAACTATTGAGTATCATCTTAATTATCTTTTGCATATTCAGTTCGTATCAAATTTCTTATGCTGCGCAAGACATCTATCAATTCACATCGATACAAAATCAAAATCGATTTCAGACATTAACAACCCAATTACGCTGCTTAGTTTGTCAAAACCAAAACTTAGCTGAATCAAACTCTGGATTAGCAAATGATTTACGCCTACAAATTTATCAACAAATACAGCAAGGCAAATCAGATCCTGACATTATCAATTATTTGGTTAATCGTTATGGCGATTTTATTTTATATCAACCACCTTTTAAGGCACACACGATAGCATTATGGTTAACACCTTTTATCCTATTGCTATTTGGATTAAGTTATTTAATTTATTATGTCAGAAAGGAACATACATAATGTATCTTCTCTATTTTTTATTTTCAGTCATGATAATCGGCGCTGTAGGAATAATCGCTATTCCATTTATCAACTCTCAAAAAACCATTTCAGCTAATCTTTGCAAGACCGTTTTATGCATGATTAGTTTTATTGCATTGGTTTTTGCAGGCACGGGTGGCACACATCAGTTATCGGAATGGTTAAATGGACCAAAGCAACATTATCAATTATTGACAGAAGTGCAAGCGTTAGGAGGAATTGATGGGATGATTTCTCGATTATCACAAAAAACAAAAGCTCACCCTAATGACGCTCAAGCTTGGTTTATATTAGGAAAATTATATTTAGTTAAGCAAGACTCTGCTCTTGCGTTTGATGCATTTCAAAAAGCAAAAAATCTTGATCCGGCTAATCCAGAAATTGATAAATATTATCGCGCCGCAAAAGAATCAAGTTGAAAACGATGATCCACAACCGCAAGTCGTTTTTGCATTTGGATTACGAATGATAAATTGTGCGCCTTCAATATCTTCTTTGTAATCAATTTCCGAGCCTGCTAAGTATTGAAAACTCATAGGATCTACTAGTAGCTGTACAGCATGACCGCCCTGCCCAGCGCCCCCTTCTTCATCCTCAACAGTACGCTGAACAATAGTATCATCTTCATTAACAGCTTCATCAAAGGTAAACCCGTATTGAAAGCCAGAACAACCCCCTCCAGTCACATATACCCGTAACTTCAAATTGAAATTGCCTTCTTCTTTGATTAGCTCCCAGACTTTTGCTGCTGCATTTACTGTAAAAATCAATGGATCGTTCATTTCATCACCTTTTATAGAAGTTGATATTATACCTATTTTTTGTAAATTATGGAAAATATCGTACAATAAAACGATATGGCGTTGTTGCGTAAATCATTTTTTCACCTCTCCCCTTGTGGGAGAGGTCGACGAGCGCGCTTTTCGCTCGGCGGGTGAGGGGTGAACAAAAAACATATTTCATAAAAATGTGTTTGTATACCCCTCACCCGTCGCTTCGCGCCGACCTCTCCCACAAGGGGAGAGGTAAAAATAGACATTACAAATTTGCGGCTATCCCTCATCCCTCAGGGGCTAATGATAAACAGAGTGATTTAAATGCTATGGATTAAAGCCTTACACATCATCTTCATGGTCACATGGTTTAGTGGTTTATTTTATCTGCCACGTCTATTTGTCTACCATGCCATGAGCACAGACAACATTAGTCAAGAACGATTTAAAATCATGGAGCGTAAATTATATTTTGGTATTATGACGCCAGGCGCCATACTAACCATTATCTTTGGAATTTGGTTAATGAGCAGCGGGTTCTCTGCTTATCTTCATCTGATATGGATGCAAGTGAAGATTGCATTTGTTATGCTGACACTGCTTTATCATATTTATTTAGGTAAACTGCTTTATCATTTTAAGCACAACGCCAATTCACATGGACATGTTTTTTATCGCTGGCTAAATGAAGTACCCGTTCTATTTTTAGTAGTTATTATTATTATGGTGATAGTGAAACCTTGGGGAATATTATGACAATACACGAAACTTCAGTACAAGAACTACAAGCTTTAAAAGAAAGCGGTGCCGATTTTTTTCTGTTGGATGTCCGTGATCAATGGGAATTTGATGAGTGCAACATTGATGGTCACCTTATCCCATTTAAAGAATTACCTCAACGCTTGCATGAACTGAATCCCGCTCAACAAATTATTGTTCATTGTCAAATGGGTGGAAGAAGCAGTCGCGCTGTGGCTTTTTTACAAGAACAAGGATTTAAGCATGTTAGTAACTTACGCGGCGGTATTAAAGCGTGGGTTAATGAAATTGATCCTTCGTTAGGGAAAGAATAGAATCTGCTGACAAGTTCTTAGGATTGACTGGGTCGCTGAGCCGCAGGAACTTCATCTGTGACTAAAGCCAGTTGTTGTAAGTCTTGAGCAACGTACATCTCCAGATAGCCTCTCACCTCTCCTGAGCTGCTTCCATTTAAATACGTCGACAGATTTGAATGAGTTTGAGCTTGAGTTTGTTTTTCATCAGCACGCTGCTTCTCCTCCTTTACGACTTCAGGATCGGCGTTACCTTGAAGCATTTTTTGTATGGTTATGTTGCTGTGCCTCATATCAACCTTCTATCAACACAACATGTCTCTACACGTTAATTATAGCAACTAAATAGAAACAAACGCCGTACGTGCATGATTCGGCTGTTAGGGTAAAATTATAACTTATTGATTATTAACCACGCTCTAAGCGTGCCCGAATTTTTTTATCGGACAGCAAGAGTTTTAGGCCAGGCTGAAATCGGGTTGCCAATGCAAATAAAGCTTTTGACAGATTGCAGCGTGACACCTCATCTAACTGCGAGATGTATTGATCTATTAGAATCAGATAGTTAGCATGATTCTTCCATATATCATTTTCCAATGAAGCAGCAAAAATCCGCTCTCTATCGATATTTCTCTTTTCATTTTGTGGATTGGGTTTTACATTTTTTGTATTAATAAAAAGATCTAGTAAGTGAATATAATCAATATCATCAGATGCATGATGTGCATGCCTATTAGCATCGAACGCCTTAATAAACTGTATATAATCATTTTCACTAATATGTGCAGCATGAATTGATAAATACTCTAATTTTTGTAATTCAGGCGTAAACGGTAAATTTAATTCGGTAAACATTCTAAGATCTTGGCAATGCAATCCTAAAAAAACTTCCTTCTGCACATCTGTATTCAAGTTTGCAAATACAAAAAAATCTTCCAAGGGTTTTTTTATATCATCAGGCATTGTGTGAAGAGAATCTAATAAAACATTGCTATTTAATACATGGTCAAATGAAAAACGTGTCGTATCGCCCTGACTCATTGTTTTTCCAGCAAGTAAAAGACGTTGCATATATGGGCCGTCACCCATTTTCAAAGGAAAAGAATAATCCTTTTGAAAATTTTCTTGAATATCCCGCACAGCTATTTCAATGTATTGTCGCAATGTTTTTGTGACAACTTTTTTATTCTCATTAACTCCAATGACTAGCCAAGTTGCATAGACAATTAATTCTCTACTCAAAAAATCAATAGCATCTTTAAAATTTTCGATAGCATCATCCATACCATGATATTTATTTTTAAATTCATCGACGCGCTTTTTTAATAATTTAGCAAACATATTTGCACTATGTATTTCATTTTTTGGCGGCCCCAGCTTTTGTTCCACATCATGCCAACTCGCAGCTGCCTTAGTGAGAGCAACAAAAATAGCATTTGCAACAGTGTCTTTGGGGAAAACATTTTTTAATTTTTGAGCCAGTACCTGCTGGACATCATAAGCTAATTCTACAGAGTGTTCTGCTGTATGATATTGATGATATGGCTTTCGATGAGTGATAACTTCGTAAACCCCATCTACACGCACATCATCTAATAACTCCAAAAAAGAGTGATAAGGAATAGGATTATTTTCCATAGCTTGCGTAAAACTATCCATCCTATACTCGAACCGTAAGCTTTTTTGGATTAGTCGATCATTTATAGCTTCAGCAATATGTTCTGCAATAATGTGGGAAGGAATGATAGTTCCATATTTTTTGAACCCTAGAAATAAACCATCAGGCGATCTTTTCTCAGTAGTGAAATAAGGGTCCTGAGCTGATAGCGGCATAGCACTTCTCTTCGGTTAAATTCTTCCTAATCCTATGATTATAATATAGGTATCAAAAAGAAACATTATCTTTTGAGAGTACCGTCCCAACCCAATAGTGGATCTAATGTTCTTTTTAAAGACTTTGTTGTTGTGGTGAGAGGACGAAAAAAACGATTTAAATGCAATTTACTGATTAATGGTTTACTAGCCTCTTTTCTAGGAACAAATATCATCGCATGAGAGGATGAGCTAGACGAGCCTAAATCAACCATCTTAAAATGATCATCTTGTATGGGTTCTTGAATCTCTTTTTTTAGGATAACTTGTGGCTTGCTATCCACTTCAACTTTGGGCTCTACATTTGTCTCAACCTCAGGCTTTGGATGTATCACTGTTGTCACCTCAGGCACAGCAAAAATATGTTCTTCTTTTATCTCCGCACCATCTTCACATTTCACGAATAACTCCTGCGAAATTTCCCTAGAACGTACTGATAATCGAATAAGATTTTTGATGAAATGATTTGTAGTAACCCAACCTCTATCATTTAAAATTTTTAAAAGAATAAAAATATTTTCAGATGCAATAAATTTTGGCGCATAGTCTGCTAACCAGAGTGGATAGCCTCTAGCCTTCATTATCGTGTCTAATCCATGAATAATTCCATCTTGATGTAAATCGATAAATAAATTCATTGCAGGAGTTTGTACGAATTTTTCGAATGACTTTAAATTATTGTCAATCAATACTTGCGTCACTCCTTTTACAAGCACAAATTCTGTTATTAACTCGAATTTTTCTCGATAATAACCTCGTTTATTTTCATTGCTTAAGCGTGGAATGATCCAACTTAATGAGTCTGTTAATGCAGTATCTACCACAACGCGTGAATATTTAAAAAAATGAATACCTTCTTTTTTTCCAGGTAGCGGTTCAGTTTGTAACAACGCAATCAAAATATAGTACTGAAAGATATAACTGAAAATAGCATCATAAATAAAATCACTTTCGGTGCCAGTCATGTTTGATGTTACACAATAAAAAAATTGCGTGACACCAAACAATGACAATCCCAAACCAAAACAATAAGCATTATTGGCCTGAATCACTTCGTCACGATGGGATGTACACATACCTAATTCACTGTAACGATATTCAACTAAGCATTGGCCATAAGCTAATGTTTTTAAGAAAGAAGCGGGATATTTGCCTACACCCGGAATAAGACCAATAAGCCCTGCTGTGACTAAATTACCTGTAAAATAAAAAGGGCTAGCCAGGTTTGCTTTGATTTTTTCAATCGTTTGACAATCGCATCCTTTTAGTTTTTGATTAGTGTCTAACGAGCCAACTACCGCATTATTCAAACATATGTTATATACCGTGTTATAAGCAAACATCTTTATTGCGATTCGCATAAAGAAAATCTTCGCGAGCATATCTAAGCTTTCTTCCACCTGAGGAATCTCGCTGTAGGGAACATAAAATATGACCGGCTTCACCACATTTTCAAATAGCAATACAGAGCCGGCATAATAAATGATATTTTCAATCAAGGCTTGTCGATAAATTTTTCGGATAGTATTAGAACTGATGATTGCACTACTAATCTTAGTCAAACGAAATTTCTGCTTAAATCCATCCCAAGCATAGCTGACATTTTCGTATATGGATTGCCTGACAGCAGCGGATTTGAAAGCTAATGTAGCTGCTGCTGCCACCTGCGTAGCAGAAGTCTTGATAAGATTCCAACCGGAAACAAGATTATTTTGAACTCTCTCCATCCAGGGCATGGGTTAGTTTCCGATTTTTCATCAGTAAATACAAAACTAACACATGAAAACTTAAGAAAATCTTAAGACTATTTTTCTGCTAGAGACAAAGTCTCAAATACTTTCTCTGCTGCTTCTAGCGTTTTATTGATTGCATGCTGAGTATGCGCAATCGAAGTAAATCCCGCTTCAAATGCAGAAGGAGCAAAATACACACCTTCGTTAAGCATACTATGAAAAAACTGCTTAAATCGCGAGACATGTGTCTGCTTCACATCGGCATAAGTCACTATTTCAGGTAAATCAGTAAAATAGAATCCAAACATTCCGCCTAATGAATTTGTTTGAAATGGAATATGAAAACGTTGCGCACAATCCTGCAACCCCTCGATAAGTTTTTCTGTAATCGTATTTAATTGGTTATAAAAACCAGTATTCTCAGTCAACATATTCAACGTAGTTAATCCAGCAGTCATCGCTACAGGATTGCCAGAAAGAGTTCCAGCTTGATAAACAGGACCTAATGGAGCAATGCAATCCATTATGTCGGCACGACCACCAAAAGCACCTGCCGGCATACCACCCCCAATAATTTTACCTAGCGTCGTTAAGTCAGGCTTAATATGATAGTGCGCTTGAGCACCGCCTAATGCCACTCGAAATCCCGTCATCACTTCATCAAAAATTAATACACTTCCGTAATGATCACACAGCTCTCGCAGTCCTTCTAAAAAACCAGGCTGAGGAAGCACACAATTCATATTACCCGCGACTGGCTCTACAATAATTGCAGCAATCTCATCCTGATATTTTTCAAATAACTCTGACACAGTATCTAATCGATTATACTCAGCAATTAATGTCTGCTGCGCAAAGCTAGCCGGCACTCCCGCCGAGTCAGGAATACCCAGAGTTAGCGCACCAGAGCCAGCAGCAACCAAAAGAAAATCCGCATGACCATGATAACAACCTGCAAATTTGATAATTTTATCTCGCCCTGTGAATCCTCGCGCGAGACGAATCGCACTCATTGTTGCCTCAGTTCCTGAACTCACCATGCGAATTTTATCGATAGAAGGCATCATTTGGCATACTTTTTTGGCTAACTTTATTTCGATTTCAGTTGGCGCCCCAAAACTTAACCCCTGCTGCATACACTGCATAACAGCTTCTATTACTTGGGGATGTGCGTGTCCTAAAATCATTGGCCCCCATGAGCCTACATAATCAACATACTCGCGCCCATCCACATCAACAATATGGGCACCCTTAGCCGATTGAAAAAAAAGAGGTTTTCCACCAACGCCACGAAAAGCGCGCACTGGGGAATTAACACCGCCGGGAATAACCTGCTCAGCTTGATTAAATAATGCTTCGGATAAATTCATAAAGCTCACTCCCCTGCAACGAACAAAAAACTATCATGATTGGCGCTATCTGCGTATAATATGCGCCTTATCATACCACACAATTAACAACGAGAACCTGTCGTTTTAGGTGATTTCTATCTCTAAATTAAGCATAATCACCCCACTAGATAATGGCCTTGTTGCATAAATCAACTTTTCCCTTCTCCCCTTGTGGGAGAAGGTGCCCGGAGGGCGGATGAGGGGTACCTTTGGCAAAATCCCCCCTCACCCGCCGCTTCGCGTCGACCTCTCCCACAAGGGGAGAGGTATTAAAAGCGATTTCTACACAATGCACTAAATAATAACGAATCGAGGAGACTTATTATGCAATATAAACGTTATATGTGTTTGCTATGCGGATACATTTATGATGAATCTCAAGGCTGTCCTGAAGATGGGATTGTGCCAGGGACTCTTTGGGAAGATGTTCCACTCACCTGGCAATGCCCTGAATGTCGTGCATCTAAAGAAGATTTTGAAATGATTGAAATTTAATGATAAGGAATCAACCCGCAAGCAATGCGAGCTCCTCCTCCACCTAATTTTTCAGGCAAATCAGAATAATTATCTGCTCCTGCATGAATCATGAGCGCCTTGCCTTTCAAATGATACAGCTTCAGTCTTGGAGCTAAGACTGGCAGGGTTGCATGGCCACGCGCATCGACGATCAAAACTGGAAGATCACCCAAATGTCCATGCTCATAAGGTCCTCGATGCTGATTTGTTTTATCAGGATCTAAATGCCCTCCTGCAGCCATGCCGTCATGCTCACACATTGGAAATGCATGTATATGAAATCCATGAATACCAGGAGGCAAATCTTTTAATTTTGGGGTCAAGATCAACCCATAAATAGTGTCATCTATGCGTACGGTACCAATTTTTTTCCCGTTTCCATTCATATCCGTTAAATGCATAGGGACAAAGAGGCTAGCCTGGGCGATGCCTGCGACCAAATAACTGAGCAATAATAACCATGTCTTTTTCATATTTATTCCTTTTATAAGATCAAAAAATCAGTATGGTCTTCCCATTCCTTTTTTTCACTCGTGAAATCGCTGACTTTCGCTCGAGAAGGGCCATGACGCAGCCATTCTTCAAGTGTTTTAATATCCTCTTGCCTACCACAGGCGACAACCTCAACTCCCCCATCGGGAAGGTTACGCACCCAGCCTGTCATTCCTAGTTTTTTGGCTTCACTTTGTGTAAATGAACGGAAACACACACCCTGAACCAATCCTGATATATAATAGTGCATGCAAAATTTATCTTGCATAAAATCCAGCTCCTGGTGAAAATCATAAACTTTTTATAACGTTCCATTATAATCAGAATAAAACGAATGAAACAATTTGAATTATTTTACCCCTCGACCTGGCCTGCATGGATGGGGCTTGGGTGTCTTTGGCTAATCACCAGACTTCCTATTCGCTGGCAAATGCAGATTGGAAAAGGCATAGGAAAAATTATTTATCTTGTCTCTCCTCAACTACGACACATCAGCAAAGTCAATATTCAACTTTGCTTCCCAGAGAAAAGTCCGCAAGAGCACCAACAATTATTAAAAAAAAACTTTGCTTCTCTCGGAATAGGAATCATTGAAACAGCAATGGCATGGTGGATATCTGATAATCGCTTGCAACATTGCCAAGTCACTCTGTCAGGACTTGAGCATGCTGAAGCAGCGTTTGCAAGAGGGAAAGGAATTATTTTACTGGGTCCCCACTTCACTTGCTTGGAAATGGTAGGTCGACTGTTAGGAGCAAAATACTCTTTTGCCGTTCTCTATCGCCCTCACAAAAAAAAGTTACTCGCTTATATACAAGAGCGCTTTCGAAAGAAGTATGGTATCCGTCAAATTGCCCGACATGAAATTCGCTATCTACTCAAAACACTCAGTGAGAACATGGCCGTTTGGTACGCTTACGATATTGATGCGGGTGAAAAGAAAAGTGTCTTCGCTCCATTCTTTGGAATCCAAACAGCATCATTAACGGCAGTCTCTCGTTTAGTGACGATGAGCAATACAACTATACTGCCGATTAGCTTTTACCGATTAGATGACAAGTGGGGATATGAAATTAAACTTCTGCCCGCCATAAACAATTTTCCATCCGACAGTTTAATTGAGGATGCAACACTGCTAAATGCTACCCTAGAGCAATCTATTCGAGATAAGCCAGAACAATATATTTGGCAATATAAACGCTTTAAAACAAGGCCTGCGGGAGAAAAAAGATTTTATTGAATGAACCTCAGGACAACTACACAAAAGCCCGCGTGATTTTTTGGAAGATATGTAAAAAGCTTTCGCGCTCCTCTGAGGTAAGCACATTGAGCATTTTACTTAATACATCTTGCATATGTTTAATTTGCACTTGATATATCTTGCGACCGTCTTCCGTCAAACTTCCTCTTACAATCCGCCTGTCTTCTTCACTACGTACACGCTGCACTAACTTAGACTTTACTAATTTATCGACAATTACTGTAACACTACTCAGCGATAAGACAGCACGCTTAGCAATGTCGCTCATGATGCAAGGTTCTGTATCACCAATAATGTTTAAGATATTTAATTCTTGCATGCTCAACTTGCCTAGCGAAGATAATAATTCCGTATCAGCTTTATCTTGCATCTTACGTAGCAACAATAAATGATGAGCAAGTTCTTGCACGTGCTGATCAAGAGTATGTTGTTGAGATATTTTGTTATTTATAGTCATGGGACGATTCAATAGTAATTTTTTTTCAGTGTCAAATTATTTTTTCTGCGCAGCAGATTTTTTTTATTTAGTGAGAAATGATAATTCTCTTCAGGAAAATACACCTCACGAAGAGCACATTCTCTAAAAATTTATCTTAAACCCTTACTAAAAATTAATTTCGAAGAAAAAAAACTTAAAATTAATCTCCAAATTCTCACATTAGTTAGTGATCACCCTAATAGAATTATCTAGTTACGAATGTTAGATTAAGTGGACACAACTCACTATAGGAAGTCATGCCATGGCAACTGCAAAAAAAGCAAAGAAGAAAACCAGCTCCAAAAAGAAAGCAACCACTGCTCGTCCAGCAGCTAAGAAAGTTCGTAAACCAGCTGCGAAGAAGAAAGTGGCTAAGAAAGCTAAAGCTAAGCCTAAAGCTAAATCCAAGGCTAAAGCTAAATCTCGCAAGAAAGCTGCGAAGAAGTAATTTCTTTATTATGTCTCTAGGCTGGATCTCCAGCCTAGATGGCTTCTAAACTCTCCCTCACGTAACTCCACTAAATATCATCCGCTCCGAGTGTATTAGCATACATTTTTGCATATTGAGCCGCAACAACACCCCAATCAAACTGATTTGCATGGCTTAAATTCGCTTTTGCAAACTCATGGCGTAAGTTAACGTCACTTAAAAGCATTTGGATTTGACCGGCCCAATCATCTGCATCATCCGGTTTTACCAATAATGCTTGCAACCCAAATGTTTGCAAGTAACGAGTCGTTGCAGAATCACTTGCTACTAATGCCTTGCCAGCAGCCATTGCTTCAATTTGTACGATACCAAATGGTTCTTCCCATTGACTTGGCTGTGTCGGGAATAACACACATTGACACTGCGCCATCAATTGTTTTTTGAGATCACCGCGTATATAACCTGTGAAGATGACAGATTGCTCTGGAAGAGAAGAAAATTCTTTCGCCTCTGTTATCACTCGTAATCCTAAATTTCTAGCGCGCACTTGCAATGCTAACTCAGCAGAACCTGATCCCGCTATCACTAATGACGTATCAACCCCTCTCTGCATCAGACGAGCAAACGCATCAATTAATACATGAAATCCTTTTTCAGGCTCTAATCGACCAATGCCTAATACATATTTTTTTTCCGGTAATGACAGTACTGATTGCCATCCTGCTAAATCAATACCATTTCCAATAATGGTATTTTTAAAGCGTGTATCACATATTTCATGAGAAATTTCCGCCATGCGTGGCGTTAAATGTGAAACCCCTGCCGCATATTTCAGCGCATCACGACAACGGCGCTGAACTTTTTTGCGCTTCATTCTATCTGAGTTTGTCGCAACAATATCTGCATGACTTGTCACAATGTAAGGAATCCCTATGCGCTTAAAAACTTGCAATGCAATAAATCCACATCGATATGCCCCTTGCGCATGAATCAAATCTATTTTTTCAGAACGACATAAATCAAGAAGAGGCTTTAATTTTTTTGAGGACACAAAAAAGCCCGGCTTAATAAATGGGCCTGCGTAAGCAACTAATCCATTTTGAGAATAGTGAGGGCCTTGCAATTTACCGCTGTGACTTTCATCTTCATTATAGGCAACCGTATGAATTCCATGGGATTTTAAAACAAGCGGCAAATAATGTAGAAATTCGGCTACACCACCGGTGGTTCTCTCTAAACTATATCGATTCAACAGCAAAATGCGCATTATGTACTCTAGATCATCTAGTTAAGCGACATTCTAGTTGAGGATAAATAAAAAACCAAGTTAAACAACATGAAAGAAATTCTAGCGCCCGAGAGAATTCTTCGTTATGATATGACCAATACTTGAACTAAGGCTTACTTTTCCAATGAGCGAACAACCCCTAATTGTACCCAACCCAATAGATCTTTTTGACAGCAGCAGCGAGTCAACGATTCCAACACTATCATCCAGGCCTATTGGCATTTTTGATAGTGGAATAGGTGGATTAACGGTCGCAAATGCACTTGTCAAACAATTGCCGAATGAAAATATTATCTATTTCGGTGATACCGCTCATATGCCATATGGGGACAAATCATCCGCCGCTATTCAAGCGTATTCCGTCAAAATTGCGCATATGCTATTACAACAACATTGCAAATTGATTTTGATTGCCTGCAACTCAGCGTCAGCAGCAGCCTATGAGTTAGTCAAAGAATATGTGAATACACAAGCCATCGTTATGAATGTCATTGATCCAGTGATCGGGTATCTACGCAATCATTATTCTAAAAAAAATATTGGGTTAATCGGCACGAAACAAACCGTTAACTCAAACGTTTACAAGAAAAAAATTGATGAACTCAATTTGAATATTACCTTAACGTCACATCCTACCAATTTATTAGCATCAGCCATCGAAGAATTTGGTAATAACCATGTAATAGATAGCTTGCTTGAAGAATATTTATCGCACCCATCACTCCAACAAATTGATGCACTCATTTTAGCATGCACACACTATCCCATTATCAAAGAAAAAATCATCCATCACTTTGACCGCAAAATTGACATTATCGACCCATCTGACATTGTCGCCATGACTGTTCAAAAGAAACTAGAAGGCGATCAACTCTTAAATCTGAAAGGCCAAGGCAATAAACATTTCTATATTTCAGATTACACAGAATCTTTTGCGTCAGGCACAAAACGCTTTTTTACAGAAGAAATCACTTTAAAACATTATCCTTTATGGGAATAGCTTCTATTACACAAAGGCATCCATCGTATTTTTTTAGAGATCCATATGAACTATCGTCACGCTTATCATGCAGGTAATTTTGCCGACACTTTCAAACATATTGTATTGGTGTCTTTAATCAACGCATTAAAACGAAAAGAAAATGCTTTTTGTTTTTTAGATACACATGCAGGGACTGGTTTGTATGATCTATCTGATCAATTACCACAAAAAAGTCATGAATATCAAACTGGCATCACTAAAATCATAGAATCACCCAACCCGCCTGATCTAATTTCCACCTACTTGGACTGTGTCAATGTGTTAAATAAAAAAACACAGAGCTTGCGGTTCTACCCTGGATCCCCAGCGATTGTTGAGCATTTACTTCGCCCTCAAGATCGAATGATACTCACTGAATTGCACGCAGAAGATTGGCAAACGCTAAAAAATAATTTTCATATTGACAAACGCATCGCCGTTCATCATCAAGATGCTTATCAAGCATTGAAAGCATTTTTACCTCCAAAAGAACGCCGCGGATTAGTATTAATCGATCCACCGTATGAAAAATCCGATGAATTATCCGAGATGAGCGCTGTATTAACAAATGCACTCAAACGCTGGGAAACAGGTATTTATGCACTCTGGTATCCTATCAAAATTCGCAAACCGATTGAGCGTTTTCATCAAGCAGTCAAACAAAATATTGATAAAAAATTACTAGTCATTGAGTTAAGCATTTATCCTGAGAATACACCCACTCATTTAAACGGCAGCGGAATGTTAATCGTCAATCCGCCTTGGAAACTCGATGAAGAACTAAAATCTATTTTGCCTTGGCTATGGAAAACCGTCAGCCCAAACAATCAAGGACGATATGACGTTAAGTTTCTCTAACCCAACTCATGAGTAACCTAATACAACTTCAACACCATTCGCTTTAAAAAAGATCAGTCAAAAAAATTATTTTTCTTGTTAAGCATCAGTTAAGTTTTACTAAAGATTTTATTAAGACTTCATCCGTATGATCAAGTCACGACATCAATTTAATTGTCGTTAAACTTAATAAAAGGATATCACTATGCAATCAAGAAACGAGAATCAAGTTCACGTTAACTCACCATCCAACAGCGCAGCAGCGATATCAGGAAGTACAGATGACCCTGTTGCTGCCCTCCGAACACATAGCAACGCATTACCCTCTGCACCTGATTTCAGCTTGTCATCTTCATCATCATCATCTTCATCAAACAATAGTCATCGCAAAATAGATATTAAATCAGATGACGTAACTTATCTCGCTGCGGATTTTCCTTCCTTTGAAACTATCGTACCATCCGCTTGGTGTCACCAACCCGATACACTGCTTAGTTTTAATGAATGGGCACTTAGCCAACCGAACAACGATGCAGCGTGGATTCGTAGACCCAATGCAAATTCTGATAACGAATTACTTCATTCTATCAACCATCGCGTACATGAGGAAGGTTTATCCAGAAATATAAAAGTCGGTTTAAATGCTTTTTTTACAGGTATTTCAACACTTTTTATAGCACCTATTCGCAGCACAAAAAATATTAAACCGGGTGAACTTCATTTTTCGAATAATGCAGGCGTGCAAGAAATTCATTTAAGCCAGGGATTTAATTATTTAAGTGGTTTACGTCACTCCTGGTCAGAAAAATTTAATGCTAACCAAGATTACATTAAAAAAGACAACGTCACTATTGCTCGTGTATTACCAGGTAAAATAGGACTTGCATTTGAAAGAGGAACAGCACTCGTTTTAGTTTCTGGTAGACACGGTTATAACTCCGCTTATTTTGATTTGCCTCAAAATAAAATTTCTGAAAATGCCAATGCGACCCTTATCAAACATGGTACTCTCACGGTAGCTAGGATATTACCAAACGAACTCGGCTTAGCAAAAGAAAATGGAACGCCGATGATTCTGTTACCTGGGTTACATATTAAAAACTCTGCAGCATTTGAATTTACTGATAGAGTCAACACACGAACGCTCGATGGCGCTAAAGAACATGAAACCATCACGATTATCCGCGTCAACAAAAATCAAATTGGCTGCGCAATGCAAGATGGCGAACCTGTTTTATTATCACCTGGGGTTCACATTAAAAATTCACGCGCGTTTAAATTTGAAAAAATGGTCGATGCTAATGATCCACACATTCATTTTAATACACTGCATGTGATTCAAGTAAAATCTGATGAAATTGGTTTAGCATGGAACGACAACCAAGCTATCACGCTGAATCCCGGTGTTTACAAAGTCAATTCAAATACATTTAAGTTTAAAGAATTCAAAAAAGTCAGTGAAAAAATCATTAATCATGCACCGATTACGATTGTTCGAGTTGACGAAGGTGAACTGGGGTATGCTTGGAATCATGGTAAGGCTGTCGAGTTACTTCCGCGCATCCATCGTCAAGAAGATCCGCAATTTATTTTTGACAGACATGAACAAGCGAATAAAGAAGTGATTAAACACGGTAATATTGCCCACGTCATTGTGAAGGCTGGTGAAGCAAGAGCAGTCTATGACAAAGGTGAATTAAAAATCTTAACAGCGGGTAAGCATGATTATTTAGATGCACAAACACTTTATATTTCTCCTAACCCTATCCCTTTACGTGATGTCATCAAACCACTGAAAGAAATTAAAGTGGTGACCAAAGACCGCATGCCTATGCATGTTACGGGTCAAGTCACGTATCGTGTTAGCGATCCCGCTAAGTTAGTCAATGGAATCGGTCAGGATAAGTTAGAAACGTCCATTGAACAAATAACCGATGCGACTTTGCGGCATGAAATTTCAAAAACAGATTTATCAATGATTTCACCAGACCATCATTCTCAACAGCCTGAACAAAAGGAAGAGCATCATAAAGATATTCGCTTATTAGGCGATAAATCCAAGGGTTTTGGTGAAGGTGATACAACCTACCGTGGAAAATTATGTTCTGCCGTACAAGAAACCATTAAGGAAACGACTGCGATGTGGGGAATTGAAATTGTTGAATTCGCCATTAGCGATATTGGTTATCAAGATCCCGCCGTCGAAAAGAAACTAGCGGATGCCACGGCAAAAATCCGGGAAGCTGAAGCGAACTTTGATTTACAGCGGACTCAAAACGCTGTGAATTATGAACAAGCCAAAGGCTTGGCCGCACAAAAACTCATTGAGCAAGAAAACTTACAAGCCGTTAGAAACATCGAGGCTACTACAAAAAGTACGATGTTAACAACGGAAGCGACTGCGCAAGCACAAGCTGAGTTTGTGAAAGTGGAACAAAAAGCAAAAGCAACGGCTGCTGCGCAACGGATTCAAGCGGAGTTATTGAAATTCCAAGCGGAATCACAACGAGACGCAGACATTGCAAAAGCACAAGGACAAACATCTCTTGCAAATGCAGAAGCGACGTCTCAAACAGCAGTTCTCAAAGCGAAGAATGAAGCACAATCCATTCTATTGAATAATCCTAATTACGTGAAGCTAGAAGAAATGCGTTTATTAGGTGAAGCAGCCAAACCATTTGCTAATTTGCAATCTCCTGCAGTATTGATTAATGGGAATGGTAACTCAGATACCGCAAACTCTATGTTTTTAGGACAAGCGAATTTCTTTCAAATGTTGATGGGGCGAAAAGCTGGATTATTTAACCGACCTCCTCGTCATCCAGAAGAACGCATGTTAGAAGCGGATCATGCTGAGGCTAGTACCGCTCAAATCTCAGTCAAGCAGCCATAATTAGCGCAATGTTTGGCTAATCTAAAACCAAAAGCATTCCATCGTAAGGTGGAATGTTTTTCTTTCATAACCTGCTGAAAAATCAAACAAAACAACCCTGGCGATAAATTTTTTATTAATACATTCAATAAGTTAAAGCAATGCGCGCCCAGCGCAGCTGATAAAAATTTGTTATACTAATAGCTAGAATCCTATTTTAGCGAACCCATCCAGGAGGAAGTTACCATGAAAAAGACAGCCAGTGTTATCTTAAGCCTAATACTAGCAACTAGCGTCGTTACTGTGAGCGGATGCACCAATAGAGATGTCGGTACAGCAGGTGGTGCGGCAATAGGTGGTCTCGCAGGCTACGGACTAACAGGCGGAAGCGGCGTTGGCACAGCAGTTGGTGCTGTCGGTGGTGCGCTCGTCGGAAATGCCGTCAGTAGATAATTACGCCAGAAGTTACTTTTAACTAAGAGCAACACCTCATAATGAGGTGCTGCTCTTTTTGTTTTTGTTATCCTTTGAAATCTCGTTATAATGCTCTATCTTAAACAGTAACTTCATTAGACTGACCACAGGATCAAAAAACAATGTCTTTAAAAATCGGCGATCAAGCACCTGACTTCACAGTGATGACAGATACAAATGAAGAATTATCATTAAGTGATTTACGCGGGAAAAATGTGATTTTGTATTTTTATCCAAAAGATAATACACCGGGATGCACAAAAGAAGCCTGTGATTTTCGGGATTTTTTAAAAAACTTTGAAAAGCACAACACGGTTATTTTAGGTGTCTCAAGAGATACACCAAAAAAACATACTCAATTCAAACAAAAATACGCTCTACCCTTTACACTTTTAGCAGATGAAAATGGCAATGTCTGTGAAGCTTACGGTATTATCAACAAAAAAAGCTTATTTGGACGAACGTTTCTAGGTATTCAACGTTCGACATTTTTAATCGATAAAAAAGGCATTATTCGCAATATTTGGCGAAAGATAAAAGTCGCAGGCCACATTGAACAAGTCCTGCAAGAATCTGAACTTCTTAATTAGAATGGCAATCATGACTCAAAAAAATAAAACAGCGATCACCCCAACACGTGCAGATGATTACCCTGAATGGTACCAGCAAGTTGTCAAAGCAGCTGAACTTGCTGAAGTATCCCCCGTTAGAGGCTGCATGATTATCAAGCCTTGGGGTTATGCCATTTGGGAAAATATTCAACGTGTTCTTGACGATCAATTCAAAGCAACAGGCCATAAAAATGTTTATTTTCCCCTTCTGATTCCCATTAGCTTTTTAGAAAAAGAAGCCGCACACATAGAAGGTTTCGCAAAAGAATGTGCGGTTGTCACTCACCATCGTTTAGAAACCAACGCAGAGGGCAAATTAGTTCCTGCTGGTGAATTAGAAAACCCTTACATTATTCGACCCACGTCAGAAACTATTATTGGAGAAGCGTTCTCTCGTTGGATTCAATCTTATCGCGACTTACCCATGCTTGTGAATCAATGGGCAAATGTAATGCGCTGGGAAATGCGTACGCGCATGTTTTTACGCACATCAGAATTTTTATGGCAAGAAGGACACACAGCACATGCGACAGCAGAAGATGCACAACACGAAACATTAAAAATTCTCGACTTATACACACGTTTTGCTAATGATTATTTGGCAATGCCCGCCATCAAAGGTGAAAAAACAGCGAGCGAACGTTTCCCAGGCGCTGTCTCAACCTATTGCATTGAAGCCATGATGCAAGATAAAAAAGCATTACAAGCCGGCACCTCACATTTTCTTGGCCAAAATTTTGCACGTGCGTGTGACATTAAATTTTTAAGCGCAGAAGGCAAAGAAGAGTATGTTTGGACAACTTCGTGGGGGGTCACAACGCGCTTAATCGGCGGGCTAATCATGACGCATAGTGATGATAATGGCCTGGTATTACCGCCCAAACTTGCTCCTTTACATGTTGTCATTTTACCGATGGTACACAAAGAAGAACAACGTGCCGACATCATGCAATACTGTACACAACTTGCAGATGAATTACGCCACGTTCAATTTGATCGTAAAAATATTTTAGTTGAAATTGATCAGCGTGAATTAACCGGTGGTGAAAAAGCTTGGAGCTGGGTTAAAAAAGGCGTTCCCATTCGCATTGAAATTGGCATGAAAGAAGTTCAAAACACCACTGTTTTTATGGGACGTCGCGACAAAGAATACAAAGACCGCATTTCACAAACTCGTCAAGAATTTTTAGCAACTGTCGCAACGCAACTTTCTGACATTCAAAATATTTTGCTCGCGCGTGCAACAAAATTTCGGCAAGACAACACTGTTGAAATTAATTCAAAAGATGAATTTTATGATTATTTTAAAAATGGTGACGGTGGGTTTGCTTATTCACATTGGAACGGAAGTGCTGAAATTGAAGCACAGGTTAAACAAGACTTGAATGTCACAATACGGTGCATTCCAAAATTAGATACAGTACCCGAAACAGGCAAATGTATTTTTAGTAATGAAGCTAGCAAGCAAAGAGTGATTTTTGCAAAAGCTTATTAGTTCAGTTGAAAGAGAAGAGCAATCTAAACTCTTCTCTAAAAACAATCAAGAAGAGACTTATCAATAAGTTATCCTACGGAAAGAATGTTTCTTCGTTAACTTAAATAATCCGCTTAAAACAATCGTCTAAAACCGATTCATCTGTCGAATGACTTGTTGGAGTTTTGGCTTTAAAGAAACTATAAGTATCTTGATAAGCCAAATTAACCAACTTTTTCTCGTCCGATTCACAAGGTGATTCGTCATACATTGACTGCAGCTTGCGCGCAAATTTTTCATCAAATTCAACTTGGTTAACGCCCAACTGTTTGAAAATGTTTTTGTCATCGGAAGCTGCTTGTTTTTGGTCTGCAGTAACAAACTGAGGATTAATAATCTTTTCTTTTGCTTGGTCGAAAACCAAAACATTTGCAACAGCACTACCTAAATTAGCATTGTGTGTCACAATTTGTTTTACAACCGCTTCTCGTAGTTTTTTAGGATTCTTCCCGGCATTTGTGATTGCATTATTCATTTTTTTATCGCCATAGGCTTTCTGAATTGTAAAATCCATACAGCTATAAGGATTTTCTTGAACGCCTGCTAACTTTGCTCCTACTTTTACATGATCATTACCAGCCGCTTTATTCACCGCCGCTTGAAAACTTTTATGTGAGGATGTTTTTTTGAGATCTTCAACATCGCCACTCAATGAGTCCCACAACTTTGCTTTCGTAATTTTTTGGTTTTCAATAATGACTTTTGCTAAACGCCAGTGGCTATTATTGCAATTGACTGGAATAGACAATGATACTTTTTCGTTAATGTGATTTTCAGTAACTTTTTGTAGTGCTAATTGAAGATGGTCGAACAATGGCTCTGAGGATTCTGTTAAGCTCACTGGAGATAAAATATGACCCGCACTTCGGAAAATCTCTGCTGGTTGAATTTTTTTAAAATCAGTGATATCAGATGCTAAGCATTGTAGGACATCTAAATCTGTGCCCCATTGCTTAATCGATACTTCGCCCTTGTTGAGTAACTCACTGGCCATTCCGGAAACTTGTCCGGTATGAGCACGCACCTGAGCGCCTTGTCCATAAACAGCGTGATATAAATGTTTTTTCCATACTAAAAGTTTGGCTTCAACTTCTTGTTGTACGACCTCATCCTCTATCTCTTTCTCAAGTGCAACCTTCATTATTGCAATTAAACGAGCTTCTTCGTCTAAATGTTGCTGTTCATTCGCCAGCAGAAAAGTCAGTGTAATGTTATTTTCTTCGGAAAATTTCAAGATGAGATCACGTAATGCTTTTTCTCTGGTTGAGACAGCCGCAGAATTCGCAGACTCACGAATAATTAAAAACAAATTCTCAAGAATTTGTTGGTTTTGAAGTTTTTCACGCTCGCACAACATCGTCGGCATTGTGGTATTCCTCGTTTTGAAGCTCTTTATCTATTCTCTTGTCTGTTATGACTATATATTATTTTTGTTTTTATTTTCACTCACCACATCTTCTTGCTTGTCACCAGAATGATGCGACTCAACAAATATTCCATAGTGTTTCTTTGCTGCCAAAGCATAATTCGTTGCGAAATCAGGTACTGCACTTTCTATTTTTTCATCCGCAGCAACCACTATCGGACTTGGTGTGGCTGGTGCGTCTTTATATATTTCTAATTTTAATTTTGTGTCATCAACCCAATTTTCACCCATATAGACATTTTTGTTGGGTGCATACGGATCTCGTTCCAATTTTGGTATGTCCACAATAACCGAAACATACCCTAATACTTCATAAATCTTTCTGTGCATATCTGGACTCATAGGCCGTCCAAATCTGTCATCATAAATAATTTTTTTCTCTGCAGGGCATACTCGCAACAAGGACCGCTGATTTCCATTCTCATAAAGTATATGGAACACATCATGAGAACTTGTTAGCATACGCTCCTTTAAATCTGTTCCAAGTTTTTCTAAACCGAGGCTTGGATAATAGGGCGTTGACATTGTAAACTCCTTCTGACTATTGCCAAATACCATTTAACTGCTTACTTTCATTATAGGGTGAATAGCTTAACGTATTCTTAAGTAAAAATGTGAATAGAGAGGCGACCAACTACTTTGTTTTTATTATACTTTTTTTTAAAATAAATACCTAGGACTAATGCTGTTTGTAAGGTGTGATGACCTGTTTTAGATCAGCTCGTTATTGGCTCATAATCTATCAACACAGGCGCATGATCAGAAAAACGTGTATCTTTATAGATAGTTGCGGATAATACTTTATCTTTTAGACCGGGTGTAATCACTTGATAATCAATCCGCCAACCTACATTTTTTGACCAAGCCTGGCCTCTGTTAGACCACCATGTGTATTGATCAACTTCTTGGTTAATTAGTCGAAATGCATCTACAAAACCCAGCTCACCAAATAGCACATCCATCCAAGCCCGCTCCTCCGGCAAGAATCCAGAATTTTTTTGATTACCGCGCCAATTCTTTAAGTCAATTTGCTTATGCGCAATGTTCCAATCACCACAAATAACATACTCTTTTCCCTGTTCTTTTAATTTTTTCAAATGAGCGCCATATTGCTCTAAAAAATCAAATTTGACAGCCTGCCTCAGCTCTCCAGAGGTCCCAGAAGGCATATAAAGTGACGCCACACAAAAATCTCCAAAATCGGCTTCTACATATCGCCCTTCTTGGTCTGCACAGCTAAAACCCAAGCCTGTTATCACCTTTAAAGGAGTCAGCCGAGTATAAATTCCAACACCGCTGTATCCTTTCTTTTCTGCAGCATGAAAAAAGCATTGATACCCATGAGGATGAAACTGTTCATGTTGCAAGTCAGCCTCTTGAGCTTTAATTTCTTGGACACAGATAATGTCAGCATCTTGTTTTTGCATCCACTCAAAAAAACCTTTTTTTGCAGCCGAGCGAATGCCATTTAAATTGATAGTGATGATACGAATGACGACTATCCTCCTCTAGGGTCTGTTGACAATTCTACTATGTTGGCCAGGAATCGGCGCTTTTTCGCGATTTGCTGCTCACATACTTCTGTGTATGCTGCGCTGCAAATCGCAAAAAAGCGCAGATTCCTGGCTCAACCTAGCGAATTGTCAACAGCCCCTTCTATGAACCGATTAAATTTTTAAGAAGCGCTCCAGCATCCCCTGGTAGTTTATTTTTAATAACATCTTTTAGTTTATCTTTTACATTCTCTTGTAAATGTTGAATTTGTTGTTTGGCAATTTGCTTTGCAATATCACTTGAATCTACCTTAACTGTGGGATTACTGAGATTACCTGTAATGCGAATTGGGATTGTTAAATTATAAATATTGAGAATATTTTTTCCCTTATTCTGCGCAGCTTCTTTAGAAGTTGTCTGCAGCTGATAATCGATTTGTTGATTAACCAAATCAATGCTTCCCTTACCTTTCGTGTCAAATCGCGGTGAATCTAACAATAAATCGTTATTCGTCAGAATACCTTTTTGAATCACTGCCGTTGCTGAGAGATTCCCAAAGTTTGTATTATCCGATGAATCAGTCGGTGCAGCCTCATGTCTTGCTAAGGCATAAGCGGAATCAGCTAATTTGCCAATATTGACTCCCTCGATGACTCCTTCTTTTAAACTGAGGCTAGCATTACCATTTAGATTTTTAGTAAGAACATCCTGACTCAACCCTGAAGTCGTCACGTTTATTGATACTGTTCCAATCCCTTTTATTTTAATTTTACTTTCTGACTTTTTCATATTCGCAAGCAGCGATTTCATATTGATATTTATTAATTTTGCTTGCACAGAAATTTGTGGGGTAACCGCATTAAAATTCAAATTTGCATCAGCCTGCAGACTACCTTCGTAAAGAGAAGCAGTTATTGGAGATAACGCTAAAACACCATTTTTTAGCTGTGTTTTAACACTGATAGTATCCATCAGAAGTTTATCTGTTTTAAACTCCTCTGCTTTGACAACTCCAATTAAATTCATCTTTTGCAATGCTGTTTTGTCTCCGCTAGAAATAAAGTCAAAATCAAAATCAGCACTCACATTCTTCCCCATTTCTAAACTTGCCACATCTTGATTGATCGATTGCAGAAATTTTTTCAAATCAAATGAATCAATTTTTACATGTCCTGAAACAAGCGGATTATTTTGTAGATGATCTATTTTTAAAATACCATTTAATAAAAGATTTGCTAGATGGCTTGCGAATCGATTCACAACAAGAGTATCGTTAGCCAGATCTGCAATCACATCACCGCTCAGTGCTAAAGAAATTTTTTGATTTGCTTGCTGCGTTTGAATCACAAAATCAAGATTATTTACTTGATACAATTTATTTTTTAAATCAACATTTACATTGCCATCAAAATTAATCTCACCTCTTCTAGCAGGATTTTGTATTGCAAATTTAAGCGAACCCGATATCGGGAAAGCCTGATCTAAGTGAATATTTTTTGCATGTAACTCAACATTATCGAGATCAACACTTTGCTTGGCTTGTACGTTACTCCAATGAATTTGGGTATTCGTAATGTCAACACTAGGCACATCTAAACTCATCACAAATGTAATTTTATTATTCTCTTGTTTTTCCACATTGGATGGATTTGGCGAAATATTTTGTGATGAAGACACCTGAACTGAAGCAGTATTCCCAGCATTTATTTTGGTTGGTGAGAACTGCCAATTTGGATTTCCATCGGCATCTTTGATTAAGTTTAAAATCACACCATCAAGCTTGACACCAGAAGATTGGATTTTTCCATCTAACAATGGCAACAATTTAACTCCGATTGTTGCATGATTCACTTCAGCAAATACTTTTTCTTTAAATTCTGCTGGGTTCGATAATGTCATATGTCCCACTTTGACACCAAAGTAAGGAAAAAATTCCCAGGATAAATCACCATCGATTGTCAATTGTCTATCGGTATATTTAGCAGCCTGAGAGGCTATCAAGGGTTTGAACCGGTTTGGACTGACGCACGTCACCAACACGCTTAGTCCAACTACAGCAAGGAAAACGAGTATACCTAGGATTATACTGGTCAGTTTTAAAATTTTTCGCATGGCAAACCTTTTGAGTATGTAGTTTTCGAATGGAGCGGGTGATGGGAATCGAACCCACGCTATCAGCTTGGGAAGCTAAAGTTCTACCATTGAACTACACCCGCTTTAGGTTAAATCTGAGGAGCTATTCTAAGCTATTTAAAATGCAGGTCAACTTGAGTCTGACTGTGACATCAAAATACTTTTTTAGGGCGCTATAGCTATACATAGAGCGCATCGTCACACAGTAAATAAAAAAACACCAAAATCCGTTGTCCGGCGGGCATAATAAGCTCGCGGAACGACAAATTAGTTAGGAGAGATGGATGAAAAAAGGGTGCCAGATTTGTTCTGACACCCTTTTTTTAACCTAGATCAAAAATTAGCATTTACTAACATCTATCCCAACGCCTTCCAGTGCTTTTGCTACCGAACCTGTCTTGTACTTGTAGTCTTCAGTTGCTTTCATCACACCACATGCAGCATCTTCAAACGATGTATTGGGCGTCCAATAATCCAAATTAGCTTTAACCATTACATCAAATGCTTTTCGGGTATCCCAGCCTTTGGATGTTCCAATTAAATAAAACGCTTTATTGAAAACACCACTGGAATAATGCACATCGATACCGTCATTATATTGACTAACATTATCAATTGAACACCACATTCCAGGCGCTCTACCATTACAATCCTTCGAAGGTTCATCCATATATCTCAACGCTTTGCCATCCGCCTTGAAAATTTCTGGCCCTATTTGCCAACTGTTTTTCCCAATAGAGTAAAACTCTGCGGCTTGAGCAGCCATATCGGAAAACGCTTCGTTTAAGCCACCGGATTGACCCTGATATACAAGATGAGAATGCTGTTCTGTAAACCCATGACTGATTTCATGCGCACCGACACCTAATGAAGTCAGTGGATAAAACATACTAATTCCATCGCCGAAAGTCATTTGTCTCCCATCCCAATAGGCATTATCCATATTCTCATGTACACGCATCACAAGCACCATGGGTTTTCCATCTTGAGTCAGCACAGGCATGTCATACCATTTTTGATACATTTCTTTGATAACTTTACCTGCATACAAAGCATCATTACTTGGAGAATACCCACCATTGACCGCATCAAAATCAGCATTCCAAAATATATTGTTATGATCTGCATCGGGTTGTTCACATTTAAATGACACCGTGCTGTCACCACTTCGTCTATCTTTGACACTGACATCTTCATTTTCTAAATAACATGTTTGACTTGGCTCATCACGTGTTACGGCTAGCGTTGAATAATTATCCGTTGACCCATCATAGACTAATTTGCCCATTTTAAGATTGCCACCAAACCCGCCACCTTGCGACGATTCAGTTTGGATATTATTCCATTGTTGGAAAACATTAAATGTTAGCGCATCGACGATATACGTCGGTTTTGCAGGTAATGCCTGTGAAGTATCCGTATAAAAACTAACAAGAAAAGCCCAATGTGCTTTGTTATTTTTATCAACAAAAACCATTAACTCTGTTTTTGAGTCTCGGATAGCGCTCTTAAGTCCGTTACTTTTCTGATACGCTTGAACGACATTTTGCAGTGCTTTATCCGCTTGAGCAGAGTTAAATATAAAAGCAGGAGCACTATTTAAGTCTGCTTCCAGGTCTTGATATAGCAACCCATTTAAACTACCTTCATTTTGCTGTTTAACTGTTAAGTGCTGGAGACCCGCTATCTTTTGTCCGCCCGGAATATGAGCGATAGCATCACCACCCCACACTGAATAGCCATTGAATGTTTCTTTTAACCGCATATGAGTTGTTTGATTAAAATCTACCTCGCTGCTTGTCTGTTTTAAGGCAAAATGCGGCATTAAAGAAAAAGATTGTAAAAAAGAAAGAGGCTCATGCTGAAGATTTACAGGTGTTGCAGCCCAAACAGAAGTGACACCGACAACGGACAATCCTATCAAAACAGTACGCGAAGCAAACATCTTATGCATAGCGGTCTCCCTGTTGTTAAATAAATCCTCCTTGAATCTTAAAACTAGTATGACACTATTTAATGAAAATAGTTAGAGGCAGATATGTCAACAGCCTCTAACTCACTCATCTTACGCACTGCGTTATCACCACTGTCATTCCCGCGCAGGTTAATGATATTCAGGCAATGCATGCTGCTACTGAAAAATAGATTCCCGCAGTATGTCGTATCAACGCATGCGTTGATAGTATTGCCGCGGGAATGACATATTGGTGTTAATATTTCTGCTGGTATCGGAGTAACTAACATACCACCTAGCAACACTAAATCTTTTTTAGCAATGGGTATCAACAATCCCTACTTGTGAAATAGCTTGTTTCACTGCTAGTGAAGAATAATGATAATCATTAGTCGCTTTTAAAATACCACATGCAGCTTCTTTAAACGTGGAAGTCGATGTCCAATAATATCGGTTTGCTTGCACCATCACGTCAAATGCTTTTTTGATATCCCAATCTTTCGCCACACTCATTTGATAAAATATTTTATTAAATATTCCACTGCTAAAATGCACATCTGTCGTATTGTGGAAATCTTTTATGTTATTAATAGAGCAGTCATATCCAGGCTTATCTCCTTTACGACAATCCTTGGTTGGTTCATCCATATATCGTAAAGCTTGATTTTTTCCTTTCATTATTTCAGGACCAATCTGCCAACTGTTTTTTCCCGTAGAGAAATATTCAGCTGCTTGGGCTGCCATATCTGAAAAAGATTCATTCAGACCACCCGACTGACCATCATAAACAAGATTAGAATGTTGCTCAGTAAAACCATGACTAATTTCATGCGCAGCGACACCTAACGAAACTAACGGATAAAAAGTATATTCCCCATCACCAAATGTCATTTCCTTTCCATCCCAATAAGCATTTTCCATGCTGGCATGCACAACCATGGTAAGCATCATAGGCTTGTCATCCTTCATTAAGACTGGAATGCCATACCATTTTTCATACATTTCTTTAATGATTTTCCCTGCATAAAGCGCATCATTACTCGGAGAATATGCCCCATTTGTCGTATCGAAATTTTCATTCCAATAAATGTTATTATGCTGCGAGTCAGGCTTAGCACAATCAAAATGAACCACTTCATTATTTTTGCGAATATTTCTCACGGTAACAGAATCATTTTGCAAATAACAAATATTCGAAGCATCGCGCAGCATTGTTAATGCTGGATAATCATGTTTTAAATTGTCATAAATGAACTTGCCCATTTTGGGATTTCCACCCAATCCGCCACCTTGAACACCATCAAGCGTTTGAATGTTATTCCAGTGTTGATAGGTTGAAAAATTAACTGCGTCCAAAATATAGTTAGGCTGCATAGGCAATCCATCATTATTATTAATCGAAAAACTGATTTTATAAGCCCAGTGTGCACGCTTATTTTTATCGATATAGACAATTAAATCTGACTTTTCATCACTAGGTTTCGTTTTCATGTTAGCGGCATGTTGTGATAACTCATAAGCATATTGTAATGCTTTTTTTGCCTGTTCGGGCATGAATACATAATGAGGCGTTTCGACTAAATCAACAGGCAATCCTTTGTAAACTACGCCACTGTAAGAAAGCTGAGGATTCGCAAACAAATCTGTACTTAACAATGAGATCTTTGGTGGAACATGCACAACAATATCAGCTCCCCACACCGGATAATGCTGATACATTTGTTGAAAACGAACATGTGTCACATGATTGAAATCAATATCGCGCTGCAACTCTTTCATTTGTGATTCATTCGTCACAAGAGACAACAAAGCCGTCGACGGATTACTCAGATCCACAGCCGTCGCTGCAAACAGACTAGTCGATAGAATACTTGCGCTTAAAACCAGTGATCGCAATATAAATAAACTTGAATACATAAAATTTTCCCTAAAAATTGAATATGGATGGTGAATAAGATTTTTGTTAGATAGGAATATATAGACAAACAATCCAGAGAGGATTGCTAGACAGTGATGTCTTTATGTAGAAACTTAGGAATAAAAAAGATGAGGTCGCAACTTTATCATCCAGATGTTTGCGTATCAACAACATTTTCAAAAAAACTATAGTTAAGATATAATTTATCAAAATTTCCATAAGGGACGCCATCATGTATAAGATTTGCTTTTATGTACCAGAATCTCACCTAGATCTTGTCAAGAATGCATTGTTTTCTGCTGGCGCAGGTAAAATAGGTCACTATGATTGTTGTGCGTGGCAAGTATTGGGCGAAGGCCAGTTTATGCCATTAGTGGATAGCCAAGCCTACATAGGCGCAGAAGGCGAGCTGGAAAAAATTGCTGAATACAAAGTTGAAATGGTTTGCAATGATGAGATCATTCACTCTGCCATTGAAGCATTAAAAAAAACACACCCCTATGAAATGCCTGCATACCAAGTGTGGCGAGTGGAATCTATTTAACTGGGTTCTTATCCATAACTGAGATTATTTAATGCAAACCTATTTATTTTATGACATTGAAACAACAGGCTTAAACAAATCATTCGATCAGATTTTACAGTTTGCAGCCATCCGCACTGACTTGCATTTTAAAGAAATTGAACGCTATGAATTAAAAGTTAAATTAAATCCTGATACTGTCCCTTCCCCTCGCGCGCTGATTACTCATCAAATCAGTCTTCATGAAATAAAGAATGCATCAAAAGAATTAGATGCAATTAAGCAAATTCACACATGGTTGAACGCTACTGGCACGATTAGTCTAGGCTATAATACATTAGGTTTTGACGATGAATTTTTGCGTTTTTCTTTTTATCGGAATTTGTTATCGCCTTACACACATCAATATTCCAATCAATGCAGTCGCATGGATTTGTATCCGATTGCTGTTCTGTATTCTCTTTTTAAAAAAGATATCATAGAGTGGCCATCTATCGATGGACAGCTCACTCTGAAACTAGAGCACATCAATACAGCCAATCAATTTGCTCCCGGTGCCGCACACAATGCAATGGTCGATGTTGAAGTCACATTAGCATTGGCAAAACGCTTATCTCAAGCGCATGAGATGTGGAATTTTGTATTAGGCTATTTTAATAAAAAAATTGACAAAGAACGCTGCGAACAACTTCCTTGTGATTTCAAAACATCGCTGGGGAATCATCAGCATGGCTTAGTCGTTGATGGTATATTCGGAGGCAAGCAATATTATCAATGCCCAGCTATATTTATTGGCGAACATACTATCTACAAAAATCAAAGCCTGTGGTTACGCCTAGACACGCCCTTACTGCAAACAACCACTGACGATAACATTGCAGAAACAACATGGGTTATTCGAAAAAAATGGGGCGAACCCAGTTTTATTTTACCGCCTAAAGAACGCTTTTTAACGATGCTTTCATCGGAACGGCAAGTATTAGCAGAAAAAAATAAAAAATGGTTACAAGAAAATCCTGAGAGATTTAAACAAATTGTGACATACCATAGACAATATGTTTATCCTACTTATCCGAACATCGATATTCAAGCAGGTTTATATCTTAATGGTTTTTGGTCGAAAGATGAAGAATACGCATGCACGCGTTTCCATACAACAACACCGCATGAAAAAGCAAAATTAGTGGGAACCATGCAAAATGAAATCTTACAAACATTAGCGATTCGAATATTGGGAAGACATTACCCTGATACGCTTAACGAACACCAATTAAAATTATTTAGCGATTATTTAAAAAAGATAACTATTGCAAATGAAGTGATGGTCGATTACCGGGGCGAAAAAAAACTATCGCCGCAAGCTGCGCTCGATGATATCCATGAATTACGAAAAGCGGATTTAACATCTTCTCAAAAAAATTTATTAGATGAGCTTGAGCAATATTTGGGTGAGCATTTTATGCAGGCGAACTGAAAAACCCTATAACATCATGGTTTTTGCTCATTTTGAAAAATAATTGTAACTATTCAGCATGAATATTCGGATAACACCAGACACCGTCGTTGCGAGGCCGCGTAGCGCTTGGCCGTGGCAATCCAGAGGTGTAGATTGCCACGGCCAAGCGCTACGCGGCCTCGCAATAACAGAGCCTGGTGGGAGCTCGCTGTTACAAATAATTTCCGCAAAGACCTCCCTGAAGGATAGCCGCATAGGGTCTGTTGACAATTGGTTTTCGGCCCCAAAAATCTGACATTTCTGAACCTTTTTGGAATCCGAAAACCAATTGTCAACAGACCCTTCTATGGAGATTTTTTGCTTCACTAGAATTCTTGCTGCTTAATATTATCCATTGCATATTTCCCAAACAAAAAATACAATAAGCACTCTTAATTATCGCCACATCGCAACTCTACTCAAGAAACTCATATAGGATATTCATGAAACAAGTTTGCCACGCATTGATTGCGCTAATTTCTGCCATTAGCGTGCTTATAAGCTCTAGCAGCGTAGCTGAAGGACAGGTTAAAACACCTCCAGCACGGCAACAAAGCCTCTCCATACCTGCTGATACTTCAGACAGCACTCCTGGCAAAGGCCGCCTTTGGAATTTGCAAGATGCTGATATTTTGAGTGTAATCAATGAAGTATCTCTTGAAACTGGGAAAAATTTTGTCGTGGATCCACGCGTAAGCGGCAAAATTTCATTAATTTCCAGCAAGCCCATTAAACCCGCTGAAGTCTATGATGTATTCTTATCCATACTTGAATTATTGGGTTACTCCGCTGTTGAAAGCGGCAATATTGTCAAAGTCGTGCCTAACATGGAAAGCGGCGAAATGGCAACTCGCGTTGCCAATTCAACCAGCCCAGGGCATGGAAATGAAGTTGTGGTGCGCGTTATCCCCCTTGAAAACGTATCAGCCATGCAAGTTTTACCTGTCATTCGGCCCATGCTTCCTCAGTGGAGCAATATTTCCAGCTATGCACCAGGCAACGTTTTGATACTGGTCGGCCACGCAGCAAATTTGAATCGCATCATCAAAATCATTAAAAATTTAGATACCGCCACGACAAATGGCATTGAAGTTGTCCCATTACATCAAGCTTCTGCTAGTCAAATTGCCATCGTACTCAGCAATTTGCAAAATGCTGGCCGCGCCGCAGGAGAAAACTCATCTGTTTCTGTTGCCGCAGATGAACGCACCAACAGTATTTTGTTAAGCGGAAGTAAGGCCGCGCGCATGCATATGCGTATGTTAATTTCTCAATTAGATGGGCCTATGGCTGGCTCACAGGGAAATACTGAGGTTATTTATTTACGTTACTTGCAAGCAAAAACCTTAGCACCTGTCATCGGAAAAATTGCTCAAAACATTTTGCGCACGGGCGTCGACTCGACTACAACTACACCAGCTATTCCCGCGATCATCGGCGGAAAATCTAAAGAAGTCACCCCTGAGAATCAAACAAATATTCAAGCTGAAAACAATACGAATGCATTAATTATTACAGCCCCACCTACACTCATGAAATCTTTAAAAAGTATTGTTGCTAAACTCGATATTCGCCCAGCCCAAGTATTAGTAGAAGGTATCATTGTTGAAATCAATCAAGACGATTTAAATAACTTAGGCATACAATGGGGTTCGCGCTCAAATCCCAATGCTGATGGAAGCGCACAAGGCGCTTCTAGCGAAGTCTCTTTCCCGCCTTTAGGTGAAGGCACTTTGGGTATTATTCCTAGCACACAGATTAAAGCTATTCTCAGCATGCTAGAAAATAAAACCGGCGTAAATATCTTATCGACACCTTCTGTCGTTGTACTCGATAATCAAAAGGCTATTTTAAAAGTCGGGCAAGATGTTCCTTTTCAAAATGGAACTTATGCAACAACGGGAACAACAGGTACTGTCACACCGTTTAATACCATCGAAACAAAACCCGTGGTCTTAGAGTTAGATGTGATTCCGCAAATTAATTTGGGTAACGCAGTACGACTCAAATTGAATTTGAAAAATGATAGCTTACAAAACCCTGACAATCCGGGGTTAAATCCTATTATCAGAATTAGCCAAATTTCAAATACTGTTCTTGTCAACAGCGAAGATGTCTTAGTCATTGGTGGATTAATCAGTAATAACATTACCGAACGTACGGATAAAATTCCTATTATTGGCGATATTCCTGTCGTAGGATTACTTTTCCAACATAAAGCCCGCAAGTTAGAAAAGCGAAACTTAGTGGCGTTCATTAAGCCTGTTATTATTCATAATTCTTGCGATTCCAATCAAATTACGAATACGAAATACGATAATATTCGCCAACGTCAAATTGATTGGCCTGTCAATTTATCCGAACCTGGTGAACAGAAACTACAAAATATTTTACCGTTATGGAAAAATTCTGTAGCACTGCCAAAGCCTTTTGAAGATTCTGCAAAATGACAACCACTTCATCAGCCATCATCCCATTTACTTTTGCAAAGCGCCATGGCGTGATGGTTTCTAACATAGAAGAGGGTGTTGCCAAAATTTTTTATAAAGATAAGCCTAGCGCAGTTGTGCTGACCGAGTTGCGCAGACATCTCAGCATGCCTTTACAATTAACGCAAGTGGATGAAGAGACGTTTAGCAAACTACTCGTCAAATCTTACGAAACAGATAGCAATACGGCCATGCAAATGGCTGAGGATATGGGCGAAGAGTTTGATCTCTTTAATCTGATGCAAGAACTCCCTAAGCCTGAAGATTTACTTGAAACTCAAGATGACGCGCCCATTATTCGATTACTTAATGCATTATTAAGTGAAGCCATCAAAGAAGCGGCGTCTGATGTGCATATTGAAACTTTTGAAGATCGTGTACTCGTGCGATTTCGAATTGATGGAATATTAAGAGAAGTATTAGAACCTCAACGCATTCTTGCACCCTTAATTGTTTCACGCATTAAAGTCATGGCAAAATTAGATATCGCAGAAAAACGCTTACCACAAGATGGTCGTATTACCTTACGCATTGGCGGACATCTTGTAGACGTCCGCGTATCCACAATGCCAACCAGTCACGGTGAGCGCGTTGTGTTACGCTTGCTTGATAAGCAAAGCGCACGTTTAGATCTTGCTGAATTAGGCATGCATGCTAGCACACTCGAATTAATGCAAAAAATTATTTCTATCCCACATGGTATCATGTTGGTGACGGGTCCAACCGGCTCAGGCAAAACTACCACGCTATACGCAGCGCTTGTCACACTTAACAATCAAAGTCGCAACATTTTAACGGTTGAAGACCCGATCGAATATGATTTGCCGGGAATAGGTCAAACACAAGTTAATTACAAAGTAAACATGTCGTTTGCAAAAGGTTTACGCGCCATATTACGACAAGATCCCGATATCGTCATGGTTGGAGAAATCCGTGATGTCGATACAGCTCAAATTGCTATTCAAGCGAGCTTAACAGGGCATTTGGTATTATCAACTTTACACACCAATAGTGCTATTGGAGCAATCACACGTTTAGATGATATGGGTATCGAACCTTTTTTATTAGCATCCAGCTTGATCGGTGTATTAGCTCAGCGTTTAATTCGATTACTTTGTACCTATTGCAAAGTATCAGAACCTGCAAGCAATGCTGAATGCGATGCACTGAATGTTACAGAAGCAACTATTTGCCGTCCTGTTGGTTGCGCACACTGCAAGCAAACAGGCTACAGTGGACGCAGTGGTATTTATGAACTGATTGCTATTGATGAAAACATGCGGACAATGATTCATGACAAAGCGCCCGAGCAACACATTAAGCAGTATGCACGCACGTTATTTCCAAGCATGCGGCAAGATGGTTTTTTACGAGTTCTTTCCGGACACACCTCATTAGAAGAAATTTTACGCGTCACTAGCGAGGAATAATATGTCAGTCTTTCACTATCTCGCTATCAATCAAAAAGGTGAAAAACAAAAAGGCATGATGGAAGCTGAAAACAGCAAACATTGCCGACAATTATTGCGCGATAAAAATCTCATTCCCATCGAAGTCACTGCTGCTCATCAAAAAAAACAAAAACTGGGCGAAAAAAAAATTAAATCAAAAAGCTTAGCTAATCAAGCTATGAATAACAAAGAGTTATCATTAATCACCCGACAATTAGCAACGTTATTTGCTGCAGGTTTGCCTGTCGAAGAAGTATTAACAGCCGTTGCTGAACAAACCGAAAAACAACGCACGCGAAGCTTGATCTCGTCTGTCAGGAGTCGTGTTCTTGAGGGATATTCCTTAGCAAATGCGTTTCGAGATTTTCCTCGTGCTTTTTCGCCTTTGTATTGTTCCACTGTCACTGCTGGCGAAAAATCAGGTCATCTGGACATCGTTTTACAACGTCTTGCGGACTACACTGAACAGCAATATCAAATGAAACAAAAAATTCAAAACGCATTAATTTATCCTGGCATTATGGTTTGTGTATCCATCAGCATTGTCGGTTTTTTGTTAGAGTATGTCGTTCCCAAAATGGTTTCTGTTTATAGCAACGTTGGACAAGCGCTTCCTGGCATTACTCAATTTTTAATTAGCATTAGTGCTGGCATCAAAAGCTATGGAATATTTTTATTATTGGCTCTTATTGCCGGTGTTTTTATTTTTCGTCGTCATTTCAAAAACAATTTAACGTTCCGCGAGAAAGTACAACATCTTTGGCTGAAAATTCCATTAATAGGCAATGCAACTAAAATTATAAACACAGCACGTTTTGCACGCACGTTTGCGATACTTTCCTCTGCCGGGGTTTCAGTATTAGAAGCAATGGGAATCTCTGCGCAACTTATTACAAATATTCCCATTCGCAAAGCAGTAGAAGATGCAACAAGCCGCATTCGAGAAGGTGCGAATATTCATCTCGCATTAAAACAAACACGCTATTTTCCACCGATGAGTATTCACCTTATTGCCAGCGGCGAATCCAGCGGCCAACTTGAAAACATGTTAGAACGTGCCGCGAACAATCAAGACAACAGTATTAAACAATTGATTGATACTGGACTGACTTTATTTGAACCCGCAATTATTTTAATTATGGGCGCTGTCGTTTTATTTATTGTACTTGCTATATTACTGCCAATTTTTCAGCTAGATCAGCTGACTGGGTAATTTACTTTATTAGGAATTGTAGGGTCTGTTTACATTTGGTTTGTGGATTCAAAAATCGTTCAGAAATGCCAGATTTTTGCGGCCCGGAGCGAAAAAACCGGAGGCGTGCTTATTGCACGCTGAGGATTTTTGAGTGAGGAAGCGCAAAAAGATGGTGTTTATGAAGGATTTTTGGGCCGCAAACCAAATGTAAACAGACCCTAATCCCTGCCCCTGCATAAACATGCCGGGGCGAGAATAAGAGAGTTTATTGCGGAGCGGTTGTTGTCTCTGGCGCTTTTTCTGATTGAGTAGCGGCTGGTTTTTGCATATCAGGGTGCTCTGCACCTTGTTCTTTTTCCATGTGTTCTTTCATGCGCTCTTCACGTCTTTTCATTCTTTCTTCGCGTAACGTCATCCTGTCTTCACGCAGCTTCATTCTTTCCATCTTCATTTTTTCTCTTTCTTCTTTCATTTTTTCATGTTCAGCCTGCATTTTTGGATTAGCCGCGGGCATTTGATCATTTGCTGCGGGCATTGGTTGCGTACCAGCCGCTGGCATTTGAGAGTTGCCTGAAGGCATATTATCATCTGCAAAAATGGGGGAAACTGCGAAAGAAACCAAACAAGATACGGCAACAACTGCGAACTGCTTAAGCATACGACTCTCCCTAGTTAAGTTAAAATTCCTTTAATACCCCTTAATCAATAATATCGATATCCATACCACCAAACACTTGCTCGACCGTTTCATCAACTGCATCCGCTAAGGTGTATCCAGTATCACCAAACCAGCGTTTTATGGCAACTAATTCACGGCCGCGTAAGAAAATATAAAAACTTAAGAAAATAATGTCAGACTGCACTTCATCATGAAACTCAAACAGATATCGTTCAGCATAGGGCAAACGTTTTTTAGCTTCAGTCAGTGTGTACTCTTGCAGAATCAACAAAGCCTCTTCTGCTGTCGTTGCATTTTCACATTGTTCTTGGACAAGATGATAATCAGAAATACGCTGATGCAAAATGCGATCTAATTCATCTTCTTTAAAAAGCTCTGTGAATCCATGCGGCAAACGCTCATCAATAGCAAACACCTTATTGATGAAATCAACATGGTGAACACATGCAATCAAGGGATCAATCATTCGATGAAAAAAAGGAACAGCTAAACAAGCACGCTTAAATGAAGGTAAATTAATATAAATTGTATCACCTTTTACGGTAATGGTACCCAATCTAACGGGGTGGTCTTGATTTCGTTTGAAAGTATCTACCGACTCAAAGTGTACATCATCGCACTCACCTTTCCAAAACCAACTCCATGTATCGCCATTAGGGGTTTTGGTTGTACATTCTAACTTGTCTAAAATTTCAAAAATTTTATCTTTCTGAAACAAAATATAAGTTAAACGCAAAGGTTGATAAGCTTCACCGGTTTCAACAGTTAAAAACGGTTTCTGCAACCGATCAAACATGCCCGTCTCCTAAAGTTACACCTCATCCTACATACTAAGTCTATACGCATTCCCTAATTCAGAATTATTATCTAACTCTGGGGCAGCAGCTATTGCTACAGGTTGCTCTTGTCGAGAATTTCTTAAATTAGTTGCTAATTGAGCATAGGAAGCTAATTTACTTTCAATTCCTTGGCACACTTGTCCTAACACATTTTCATCTAAATCAGATCGTATTCCCAGTGTAACTAAACGTAATTGACTACTCATCTATTTATCTCACTCTTCGTTAAAGTTAAACAACTCAACCAGTTACGTACTGCTTCCAGGCCTATTTTGGGCACCATTATTGTTCTCATTATTGTTCTCATTTTGACTCTTATTCGTAAGATCGACATTTTGATTAAGCAACTGACTTGTTTGGTCTATAATGCCTCGATTAATAGCAGCAGCCGTTTTTGGGTCAAAAACTTCTTTAGCCACATTTGTTTCATGTTTAGGGCTAACAACGCGTGTTAAAGTTTGTACTCTATTTTTGTCTACCATTTTATCCCCTCCTCGAGGCTCATGGATGCTTGATTACATTTTAGCCTATATCCACGAAATAGCAATTATTTTATGATTATTTTTTAGAAGGTATTTTCATATTTTACCAAGTTATTTGGTATGATATACCCCTTCTATTATCTTTATTTTAGTCCATCATTCTTAATGTAGTCTTAACCGGATATAATTGCATGAATAAATTGAAAAAATCAAGACCAAGCTTGAAAAAAGTTAAGGGGTTCACTTTAATCGAAGTCATGGTTGTCGTCGTCATTTTAGGCATCCTGGCT
>JABDBD010000027.1 GCA_013288815.1 Gammaproteobacteria bacterium
AATAATACTCGTGATGGCCAGCTTGTTATTGTCAGTCAAGATTTATCTTGTGCGATACCCGTTCCTGATATTGCTCCCACGCTTCAAAATGCACTCGATCACTGGGATGATTGCAAACAACAACTTCAAGATCGTTATGAAGATTTAACCGCTGGCAAATTAAAAAATACTTTAACTTTTTCGTCACAAGCAATCTCAGCTCCCCTGCCACGCTCCTATCAGTGGGCCGATGGCAGTGCTTATGTCAACCATGTTGAATTGGTTAGGAAAGCACGCGGCGCTGTGATGCCAGCGGATTTTTGGACCGATCCTTTGATGTATCAAGGAGGCTCCGATAGCTTCATCGGTCCATTTGATGATATTACACTTGCCGACCCAGAATGGGGGTTAGACTTTGAAGCAGAAATTGCTGTGATTACTAAAGATGTTCCCATGCTAGCTACGGCTGACCATGCATTGCAATCTATTTGCTTATTAATGCTAGTCAATGATGTCTCATTAAGAAATCTTATCCCTGCTGAACTCAACAAAGGGTTCGGATTTTTTCAAAGCAAGCCATCCAGCTCATTCTCTCCTGTTGCAATAACTCCAGATGAATTAGGCAAAGCATGGGATGGAAAAAAAGTTCATCTTCCTTTGATCACACATTTTAATGACAATTTATTTGGCTGCCCTAATGCTGGCATTGATATGACTTTTGACTTTCCTACTTTAATTGCACATGCAGCAAAAACAAGACCGTTGAGCGCAGGTACGATTATTGGTTCAGGGACCGTCTCAAATTGTGATAGAAGCAAAGGTTCATCGTGTATTGCAGAGAAACGCATGTTAGAAATTATAGCTTCCGGAAAACCTCTGACACCTTTTATGAAACTTGGTGATCGTATACAAATTGAGATGTTAGATAAAAACAATAAAAGTCTGTTCGGAAGGATTAATCAAAAGGTAGTTGCCTATGATCCAGCTTTATAATTATTATCGATCATCTGCTAGTTTTCGTGTGCGAATCGCGCTGAATCTTAAGCAATTATCTTATCAAGATATCGCCGTGAACCTCATTCATAACGGCGGGGAACAATTTACTTCTGAGTATCTTGCTATCAACCCTCAGTCTCTTGTTCCCACATTAAAAATAGACGACAAAATTATTTCTCAGTCACTTGCAATTATGGAATATCTTGAAGAGCTATATCCCTATCCAGCACTACTTCCATCAGACGCATATCAAAAAGCTCAGGTTCGAGCTTTTGCTTTGGCTATTGCTGCTGATCTTCACCCTCTCAATAATTTAAGAGTTCTGAAATATATTACTAACGAACTCGGGTTATCCGAAGAAAAAAAAATGGCGTGGTATCAGCATTGGATTATAATAGGATTAACCGCACTTGAAAAAAAGATAACGTCCCAAGATCAAAAAAATGAATTTTGTTTTGGTGATACACCAACACTTGCCGATGTATGTTTAGTCCCTCAAATTTATAATGCGAGACGTTATTCCTGCGACTTAACTACCTTTCCAAATTTAGTTCGCATTGATGCAAGTTGCCAACAACATCCCGCATTCCAAAAAGCATGGCCTACTGACCACAATATATGACAAGGAAATGTTATGACTGTCAATTTTCATACGCTTGCCAATCACTACATCAGCGAGCTCACACCATACCAACCCGGGAAACCAGTTGAAGAAGTCGAAAGAGAACTAGGCATTGCATCTGCAATAAAACTAGCAAGCAATGAAAATCCATTAGGAGCTAGTCCACAGGCCTTAACTGCCATCCAAAAAGCCCTACAAAATATGCATATTTATCCAGATGGTGCGTGTTTTGAATTGAAACAAACTTTGTCTCTTTTTTTAAATAAATCCACAAATCAATTAACGATTGGAAATGGTTCAGAAAATATTTTAGAAATTATTATGAAAGCCTATCTAAAACCAGGTGATGAAGCTGTTATTTCACAATATGCTTTTTTAACTATTCCCCTACTTATACAAGGTCATGGTGGAAAAATTGTAAGAGTACCTGCAAACAATTTTAACCATGACATCCCAAATATGATTTCAGCTGTTCATGAAAAAACACGTATTATCTTTATCGTTAATCCCAATAACCCGACAGGCACTTACACTAAACAAAATGAACTAATACATTTATTAGAATCCATTCCCCCACATGTTTTAGTTGTCGTCGATGAAGCTTATCACGAGTATATTTCCAGTCTTGATTATCCAGATACGCTCAGTATGCTAGATCAGTATCCTAACTTAGTCGTGGTGCGCACTTTTTCTAAGGCCTATGGACTGGCAGCTTTGCGTATTGGGTTTGCAATTTCATCACCTGTAATTGCTGATATTTTAAATCGTGCTCGTCTACCCTTTAATGTAAATAGCATTGCTACAGTAGCAGCAAAAGCAGCACTGTTGGATCAAGATCATATAAAAAAATCAATCAAAATCAACCAAGAAGGCATGAAGCAATTAGAAGAGGGTTTAAAAAAATTAAAAATAGATTATATTCCTTCGCTTGGAAATTTTATTACAATAAATGTCATAAAAAATTCTGCTGAAATAACTCAAAAATTATTACTTCAAGGTGTTATTGTACGCCCATTAATACCTTACAACATGTTAAATTATATTCGTGTCACTATTGGAACTTTTGAACAAAACGACTTCTTTTTGCGTGCATTTCAAAAAGTATTAGAGATGAAGTAACATGGACAATAAAACACATTATCAACGCGGATTTGGCAATTACTTTCATACGGAAGCTATCCCAAATACATTGGTTTCTCACCAAAATTCACCTCAAAAAGTTCCACATAATTTATATGCAGAACAATTGAGTGGCAGTGCTTTTACAATGTCGCGATCAACAAATTTGCGTAGCTGGCTTTATCGTATTAGACCGTCAGTATTACATGGTGAGTTTAATCATTATCCGCAGGAATTATTATCTGGCCCAACTTCCCACTGGGGGCACACACCTCCAACCCAAATGCGTTGGGATCCTATGCCTTATCCGACGGACAAACGTGATTTTATTCAAAGCTTAGTCACTATGGCTGCTAATGGCAGCATTGAAATGCTACATGGCGCTGCCATTCACTTATACGCAACAACAACTTCTATGCAAGATTATTTTTATAATGCTGATGGAGATTTTTTAATTGTACCCGAAGAAGGTCGTCTACGCTTTAGAACAGAATTCGGTGTGATTGATGCAGAACCGAAAGAAATTATTGTGATTCCACGCGGGATAAAATTTCAAGTTATTTTACTAGATAACAAAGCACGTGGTTATGTTTGTGAGAATTATGGCCTGCCTTTTCGGTTACCAGAACTGGGGGTCATTGGTGCTAATGGCCTTGCCAATCCTCGCGACTTTCAGATACCAACTGCCTCTTTTGAACAAATCGAAGGAAATTTTAAATTAATCACTAAATTTCAAGGTCAATTATGGACTGCAGATATCAAGCATTCTCCTCTGGATGTTATTGCTTGGCATGGTAATTATGTTCCTTACAAATACGATTTAACAAAATTCAATACGATTAACAGTGTCAGCTTCGATCATCCTGATCCATCTATTTTTACCGTGTTAACATCAGCGTCTTCGGTTCCAGGAATGGCGAATGTTGATTTTGTTATTTTTCCACCTCGGTGGATGGTATCAACTAATACGTTTCGTCCTCCTTATTATCATCGTAATATCATGAATGAATACATGGGATTAATTTATGGTCGTTATGATGCAAAAGAAAAAGGATTTTTACCGGGCGCAAGCAGTTTACATAATTGTATGTCAGCACATGGCCCCGATGCAGAAGCTTATCAGAAAGCAACCCAGGCAACACTACAGCCAGAGTATTATGCCGATACGCTTGCATTTATGTTTGAATCTCAACAAGTGTGGCGCTTATCTCCGTTTGCAAAAAACACTGAGCATAGGCAACATGATTATTTAGATTGTTGGAAAGGATTAAAATCACATTTTCAGAAATCACTTTAAGGATAACTAACATGTATTTAGTCATGACACATTACAAAAAGCCCTTGCCTATTGTAGATGAATCCTTACATCTTCATCGAAGTTTTCTTGATATTGGCTATCAAAAAGGATACTTCATTGTCTCAGGCCCTCGAAATCCACGCACTGGTGGAATTATTTTATCTCAATTACAGAACCGAGATGAGTTAGAAAAAATACTGAAAGAAGATCCATTTTATATTAGTGGTATTGCTGATTTTGAAATACATGAATTTAATCCAGTGAAATATCATGAGAATTTTTCTGTTTTTTTAAAATAAAAATTTTAGGAAACTATTCACTCGTCACTGTGAGCTAGCGTTTGCGTGGGTTCAAAAAGCGTGGAAGAGAGGGAGAAGTTTTACACGACAATGCCTCGCAGTCGCAATAACGAGTGGTAGTTACTATTTTAATTATACTGACGATACTAGTACCGTTTCCATTTAATTTTGACCGGTTGCATCTCATCTTGCATTTATCTTTGAGCGATTAGTCTTTCAAAAAATGCTCGAGTTAGCGGAGCTAGCCCTCCGCTTTTTTGAAAGACTAATCGCTCAAATCTAAACGCAATCTGAGCGCAACCGGTCAAAATTAAATGGAAACGGTACTAGAATGATTTTATCGAATGTAATTACCCAATCTAAAAATGAAAATATTTTTTTATTTTTATTTTTTTCACTTTTAGCCTTTATCCTTATTCTACCCATTTTCTTTATTAAACATATTCCACCGGTTGCAGATTATATCAACCATCTTGCATTACTTATTCAAGCTAAAAAAGCATTGATAGAAGGTCAGTTTCCACTTCGTGTCACCCCGCTTGAATTTTTTGGATGGCGATACCCTATTTATCAATTTCTCTCACCCACTAGCTATCTGTATGGCGCACTGATTTATCGCTGGATCACTCCATCCAATCCATTGGCAGCAATGACGATAGAGTTCTGGTCAGCTTTAATCTTAGCTGGGTTTTATATGTATAAGCTAAGCTATTGGTTAACAAAATACAAACCTGCAGCTTTGGCAGCAAGCATTACGTATCTTTTTTCTCCCTATTATATTATCGTGACTTCACACTTAGGTAATCTTAATGAGACATTAGCATTAGGTGTATTGCCTGCAGTTGTTTATTTTACACTTCAACATTATTCCTCGCCTTCAACAAAATGGTTGTTACAAGCAAGTTTAAGTTGGTATTTACTGATCACCATACACATTGTCACATTTGCTTATACTTCATTATTTTTAGGGATGTTATTATTATTTTTTACTATTCATCATAGTGGCTACATAAAAAATTTTTTGTCTGTCAGCCTTGTTTACGGATTAAGTTATATTTTAGCCCTGTGGTTTATAGCACCTGTGGAGTTATTATCTCCATTATTCAAATTAAGCTACAGCTATACGAATGCTTTGCACTTTATTCAATTTCACCCATCGTTAATGAGTCTGCTTTCTCCATTTGCTATCATTAACAATCATGCAGCAAACGCACTGACACGTATTTCACCTTCTGTTGGCTGGCCTATACTCTGTGCTACAACACTCAGTATCTATACTTATTTAAACAAGTTATCTTCAGGAGACACACACGCAGACAGTTGGCTTGGCTATTTGTTAATTATTTTTCTCATTGCTTTTTGCATGGCTTGGTCACCTATCAACTTTTGGAAATGGCTACCTCAGCCTTTATTAATAGGGCAATACAGTTCGCGTCTACTCAGTCAAGTATCGTGGATTGGTGCGCTATTATTTGCTTGGGTTACAACATGGCTTTTCAAAAATAGATTCAAATTTAATTATTATGTTTTTTTTATTTTTGTAGTCATGATAAGTTCATTATCATGGTTCCCTCATCACACCCCAACAACCATTAATTATGAAGAGTTTATAGCTAAGCCATATCTCTTTTATAATAATGATGATTATCTGATTGATTTTAAAAATCACACCGATACAGTGAAAAATATCGATAATATTTTAATTGATAGCAGCCATTACTTAAAACTTAACACCTCTTATTTAATTAATGGTGATTTGTTACAATACACTGTAAAACCAGCTGTATTGATTGATGGTTTATTTTCTGAGAATAAAATTCTTCATCAAAAAATAATTGCTGAACTAAATGGAAAATTAATTTCGACCTTACCGATAACAACTGGGAAGTTCTTATGGATCATTCCGTTGCATAAAAATCAGATACAAAATTCGTTGCAATTTTCAATTCATAATATTGATCAATCTAAAAATAATAAATTAGCCACAACATTTTCGATAAAAAATATATTATTAAGTGGGTTTCAAGCTCCTTCAGCATATCTATCATTCAATTTAGTAGAGCCCTATTGTCAACAATATAAATTTATGACTCAGTGTAAACTGTTTGTACCCACCACAATAAAATATTTAGAATTACCTATTTTATACTATCCCTCTTTAATTCAAATCACTTTAAATAATCATATTGTTCCCTATGACAGTATTTTATCGCAGGGATTTTTAATGACACGAATACAAGCTCAACCAGGAACAATTAATCAAATTACAATTCAATTTCGAGGGCTAAATTGGGCTAATAATAGTAGTCAGTTAGGCTGGCTTATATGGATAGTTATATTTATCTCTAATATGTTTTCCATGCCCACAATTCAACTCTCCAAAAAATCTGCTTAACTCATGCAGATTTTTTAACGAATTTAACATAAATTAAATAGCCAGCTGATATTCCAATCGCTATAAATATAAGCCTGCCTATGAGTCTACCAAATATAGTCAAAATTAAATTAAAATCAAACAGACCTTCCAAGCCTATGTTAATCCCGCCTATTACTAATAGCATAAAGGCTATCCCACTTAATAATCCTAAATTCTTCATTTCGGCTCCTTGAAATATTCGGTTCCTTTTCATCAAAGGCAGGGCAAATTACGTACATTAGGATAACATACTACATCCCATAGTGTAACTATGATTATATCTTCGTGTATCCATACGTTTTCAACAAGCTTGCAAAATCCTTACCTTCCTTACTTTGACTTTCATAACAATACGCTTTCACATAGTTTTCGATAATATGTATGTAAGTTGATTTAAATAAAACAGATAGAATAGACTCAATCCGTTCCCTATCAGAAAAGTTTTCGTAACGACAACGTTGAAATAATATTGCTGCTAATATCTCTGCTTTGCACACATTACGAATAGTGTCACCACTTTCGAAACTTTTAATACAAAAATGTAAGGCCCTATTTTGATTCCACTCGCGCCATTGGTGAAAATAATTAAGTGCTAGGCTTTTAAACTGCGGAATATTTTTCGGATCATTTTGCGAAGCCATTAACATCAGAAAAAAAATGGATGGGATACACGCCTCTACATTTGCCCATGAACAATTTCCACTAATTTGAGCTTCCACTCTCAACTCAGTGATGGGAATTAAATTTAAAATCTTCTCTAGATCATGATTAATAAACTGGTCAGAAATTTTTTCATAAATTAAGTGCTTTAATAATTTTTGTGAAAAATTATTAAGATCTTTTACCTGATAAAATACTATATTATCGTACAATCTGCTGTCTTCACGTCTATCACACTTTGCAAGAATGCCATCAATCTTAATAAATGTTATCGCATGCCCTTCATAGCCTACAGGGATCACCAAAGGTTCTTGTCTTAATAACGCATTGATGGTTGCTTCATTTGCAGCTAAGTTAGTTTGATATTGTTGATATTTAATTAACTGAGTTGCACGCTCCAATGAATTAATAACAATTTGCGTGACATCTGCGTAGCGTCTTAATTTTCGAGCTGCAAAATGATTTTGAAATTGTGCAAGTGATTCACTAATTATTGCCAGACTTACCTCAAGATAAAATCCTTCGAAGTCAACTTCGACATAATTATTTTTAGGGTCAACAATATTGCCCGTGCCGACTAACTCAAACATATGTCCTAATAATTTTGCATTAATGAAATCCTGAGTAAATCGTAGGTCTGCACCATATTGTTGTAATAATTTTTTAAGATCATTTTGCTGGCGTAATAACGGCATCACCATCACCGGTTGACCCGCGAAAGTATAAGCATTTGGATTTGCACGGTTATCCAGTAATAATCGGCAAAATTCTTGGTTGTTATTTTCAGAAGCCCAGTGTAGTGCAGTACCACCAGTTGAGTCAGTCAAGTTCGTATCTGCACCGAAACTAATAATCATCTTCGCTATTTCAATATTGTTTGCAATGGCAGCTTCAATCAGGGGTGTAAACCCATATTCATCTAACTGATTGACATCAGTTCCATATTGCAAAATGCTTCTAACATTTGAAATATTTTGATTTATAATTTCATCAGCAAGTGACATCATAAATTTTATTTACCCACCTGGATATCTTGGCTTAGGATTAAATTTAGGTTGATTAAGATATTTGTTTTCCAAACGATTTTCTAGTGCGTCACGTAATTCTTCATTCGTTTTAGCTTCATTAAGAGAAGGAATACCAACGACTTGCTTATCTATTCCACTAAACTGTGCTCTATCACTAATTGGATGCTTCTTAAATTTGGATGAACCACCTGGGCCGCTACTCATGCCTTGTTGATATTTGCTTTCTAGTGAGGGAACATATTTTCCTTCTTTCAAAGCAGCGCGCTCTTCACGAGCTTGTCTTTGTTTGTCAACTCGCATTTTATGTGTTTCTTTATGCACAACAAGCAGCCGCTTGATTTCTTGCGGAGGTAACAAATCATCGCGATTAGGGCCTGAAAAAATATCTTTGTAGCGAAATTCAATTTCGCCAGATTTTCCACCCGAGCCTTCATCATCTTCTTCAGTAGAGGAAATCTGTTTTTTTTCTAAAATATTTTTCTTATCAAATTTATCTGGCATAGTCTTAACTCATTGATAATTCTACAATACAGCTTTTCAAAATTAGTGGGGATACACCCTAATTATAGGATGTGAATGGCTAAATTTCATTAGTAATTAAACCTAGGTTAAAGGCAAGGTAAATCGAAATGCAGCACCACCTTCTTTGCGATTTTCAGCCCAAATTTTTCCACCATGGGCTTCAATGATTTTTTTGCAAATTGCAAGACCAAGACCCAAACCTCTGTCGGTAATAAGTTTTCGACCCCGATAAAATTTATCAAATAATTTATTAACTTCATCTTCAACTATCCCGGGACCATAATCTTCTACACTCACTATTATTTTGTCATTGTCGAGATTCGCATAAATTTCAATGGGAGTATCAGGTGGTGTAAACTTACTAGCATTATCAATGAGATTAATTAGCACTTCTTGAATGAGTATGTTATCAATAGGGACTTTCGGTAGATTTTCTGGAATATAAATCTTTATATTCCTATTTTCTAATTTGATATTTGTTGTTTTCATAACTGCATTAGCTAACTCGTGAAGTGAAACCAATTCTTTTGCTAACTTAACAGATTTTGATTCAAGGTAAGTGATTTGTAAAAAGTTGTTAATTAAACGGCTGAGTCGTTCACCTTCAAAATAGATTTGTTCACCTAGCTTTTTAATTCTAGTTGCATTTAGTTCATGAGCTAATTCAATTTGAGTGCTTGCAGTAGCCATAATCGATGCTAATGGTGTCCTCAGATCATGCGAAATTGCCTCTAACAAAGCTTCTTGAATTTTCTTTGCTTCACTTTCCAAATCTGGTTTTTGAATTTTTTTAGAGGTTCGATCAACTTCAATCGAAAGAGCAATTTGATTAGCGCAAGCTTCTAATGAACGCATTTGCTCAGGTGAAAATAATGATTTAAATTGAATAGGATATATCTGTAATACACCAAGTGGCCCATGTGACCCGAGTAATGGTATATAAAAAGCTTCAGAGAAAGACAGCGTGTCTGTACCAAGTCCTGCTGCCTGTCCTAAATCATAAACCCACTGCGCTATACTTTGTTCTTTGGTACCCACTATTTCTTTTGTCCCATGTCGCGCACGAACTTTGAGATGGCCTTTTTCCGGTAATAATGCTGTCACTTTGCAATTAAAATTTTCAGCAATATATTGCACACCAATTTTAAGTAATTTATCTACGCCACGTGTACTTGCTAATTGTCGACTTAATTTATATAAAGCTGATGTTTGACTTTCATTAAGGCGTGCGGTCTCAGATTGACGACGAATCAGTATCGTTAAATGACTTATCACATTTGAAACAACGAGCATCACAATGAGTGTGATAATATATTCGATGTCCAAAACGGAAAAATGATGAAAAGATGGTAGAAAGAAAACATCATATGCCAATACACTCATGATGGAAGCTAAAATAGAGGGACCGCGTTGGCCGAAAAGCGCAATAATTGTTACACCTAATAAATAGAGCATGACTAAATTACTTGCTGCTAAAAATGGGTATAGCAAAATATTTAAAAGAGTTATGAGAGCAACAATGCCAATTGAAATGCCATATATCGACCATGGAATTTTACTTTTTACAATAGGAGCATTATTTCTTGGCTTTGTATCATCGGCTTTTCCTGTCATGATATAGACATCAATTTCACCGCTGTTACGCACAACTTCATCTGCTAGGTTACGAACAAAAAAATCTTTCCATCGTGTGCGAATATATTTCCATATCATGATTCGCGTAACATTTTCTTCGCGAGCAAAGCTCATAATCTCTTTAACGATATCAAAACCCGATAATACTCTGGTTTCTGCACCTAACTGTTCAGCTAATCTTAAATTTTGAATAGCATTGTTGCGATCTGTCTCTGATGCTTGTAGTCGAGGTCTATCTACATAAACAGCAATCCACTTTGCCTGCAAACTCGCTGACATTCTACGCGCTGAGCGAATAAGCTTTAATGACTCAGCCCCTGGGCCTACGCAAACCAATATTTTATCGTTTGTAGGCCACACTGCTGTAATACCTTGGCCTTGTCGATACAAAAGAACTTGATCGCCTACATGCTCAGCTGTAGCTCGCAATGCGAGCTCACGTAATGCAGTAAGATTACCCTCTCGAAAGAAATTTTCGCTTGCTAACTCTGCTTGCTTTGGAATATAAATTTTGCCTTCACGTAATCTCTTTAGCAGATCTTCTGGAGCAATATCGACTAACTCGATTGTGTTAGCTATATCTATCATCGAGTCAGGAACAGTTTCCTTTATTGGAGCATGAATAATTTGGCTAACGTTATTATTTAAACTTTCAATATGCTGAACATTCAGAGTGGTGTATACATTCACTCCTCTATCTAAAAGTTCTTTAATATCTTGCCAACGTTTCGCATGACGCAATCCAGGAGAATTTGTATGAGCCATTTCATCAATGAGAATCAAGCCAGGATGTCGATTTAATGCAGCATCTAAATCAAATTCTAATAATTGTTTGCCGTGATAATCTATCACCTGCGGCGCAAGTATTTCAAACTCTGCAATCATGGATTTAATTTCTTGACGACCATGTGATTCTGCAACGCCAACAACGACATCTAAGCCTTTCTTGCGCTCCTCAAGTGCGTCATGTAGCATTTCATGTGTTTTACCAACGCCAGGAGCAGCACCCAAATATATTTTAAGCTTGCCACGCAACTGTTTGCGCTCTTCTTCTTGAACGCGCAATAGCAATTTTTCAGGATTAGGACGCTTATCTGGCATCACTGCTCCTTAAGAGATTGGGTTGTAGCATGAGCTCCTCACACTAATTGTTCTGAATATAAATAATCAGGTGCATGACAAGGCCACCCGTATCTATCCTCAATTTTTTCTTTTAAAGCTTGCGCTGCCTCTGCTTCGCCATGCGTAATAAATACTTTTCGCGGTTTATGATTAAAGTGTGAAAGCCATTGCAGAATTTCTTCGTAGTCTGCGTGAGCTGACATATTACTGAGTATTTTGACTTCTGCTCGTATTGGAATTGCTTGGCCAAATACTTTAATGTGCGGCTTGCCGTTAATCATATCAGCTCCTCGCGTACCTGCAGCTTGATACCCGGTAAAAATAATTGTATTGAGCGGGTCTGGAGCAAATGTTTTTACATGGTGAAGAACTCGCCCTCCTTCTAGCATTCCACTCGCTGAAATAATCACTTTGGGTACTGTTTCTGCATCGAGTAGTTGTGATTCTTCCTTTGAATTGATATAAGTCGCTACCTTACAAACTTCTTGAGAGAGTTTTTCATCTAACTTATGAAGTTCAGAATATTTTACAAATAGTTGGGTCGCATTTTTTGCCATTGGACTATCAACGTAAATGGGCACATCCGGTATCCGACCCGATGTTTTTAACAAATACATTAAATACAATAAATGCTGCGCGCGCCCTACTGCAAAAGCAGGTATAACAACTGTGCCTAGTCTAGCGACTGTACGATTGATAATTTCACTCAATTCATCTAATGGGTTTACTTTGTTATGTAAGCGATTTCCATAAGTAGACTCTAGTACTAAATAATCAGCAGATTGAATCGTTGCAGGTGAATGCATAATGATATCATCCGGCCGTCCCAAGTCACCAGAAAATAAAACTGTGGTTTCATAATGTTTGAACTGGACAAATGTAGCACCGAGAATATGCCCTGCCGGAATTAATGAGATATATGTTTCCTCATCAAGCTTATGCATTTTTCTAAATTGTAAAGGATATAAATGCGGTAATGCATTTTCAGCGTCTTCACGCGTATAAAGCGGTAAAGCAGGTTTATGTTTTGAATAGCCATGTTTATTGAGAAATTTTGCTTCTTCTTCTTGTAAGTAACCACTGTCAGGTAACAGAATTGCACATAAATCACGAGTTGCATGAGAACAAAATACTTTACCTTTAAATCCATTTTTAACAAGTAATGGTAAATAACCACTATGATCAATATGAGCATGCGTCAACACAACTGCATCAATTGTTTTCGGATCAATTGGGAATTTTGTCCAATTTCGTAATCGTAATTCTTTTAATCCTTGAAATAAACCACAATCAATCAGAATTTTTTTTGTTCCAATGGAAATTAAAAATTTCGATCCTGTCACCGTATTTGTTGCGCCCAAAAACGTTATTCGCATTAAATATCCTTTTTAATAGTTTCTAAAAAATTTCAGCTAGGTTTATCTAATTCATGTTGCAATTCTTGAATAGAAGTAAAAAGATCAGCAACTAAACCATAATCTGCAATCTGAAAAATAGGTGCTTCAGGATCATTGTTAATAGCCACAATCACTTTACTATCTTTCATTCCTGCTAAATGCTGTATCGCACCAGAAATTCCAATTGCAATATACAATTTTGGCGCAACAACCTTTCCTGTTTGACCTACTTGAAAATCATTCGGAGCAAACCCTGCGTCTACAGCAGCCCGCGAAGCACCAATCGCTGCACCCAATTTATCTGCAAGTGTCTCAAGTAATTTAAAATTCTCTGCACTTTTTAAACCGCGCCCACCAGAAATAACAATATCAGCAGCCCCTAGTTCTGGACGTTCTGATGTATGCAATTCTTCGCTCTCAAAATGTGCTACATGATTTGAAAAAATGATATTTATTTTTTCAATAGATGCAGAATTTACGTCTGAAACAGGTGTCGGGGAAAATGCTGTGCTTCGTATACTTAATATTTTAATTGAGTCATTTGATTTAACAGTCGTTAATGCGTTACCCGCATAAATAGGTCGTACAAACTCATCTGGTCCATTAATTTTTATCACATCTGAGATCATCCCCACATCAAGCAAAGCAGCAACACGAGGTAATATATTCTTTCCAAAAGGAGTATCAGACATCAAAATATAGTGATAGCTTTTTCCTATTTCTGCAATTAATAATGCCATATTCTCAGCAAGCTGATGAGCATACTCAGGAGCATCAGCAACAAAAATATTTTTAACATCTGAAAGTTTAGCTGCTTTTTCCGCTAGTTTTTCACAGTGATATCCTGCGATTAATATATCAATATCACTCCCTAAACACTTGGCAGCTGTTAGCGTATTTGCAATGGATAATTTGAGCGAATCATTTTTATGTTCAGCAATCAGTAAAATTTTCATGGCAATACTCGCGCCTCATTTCTTAATTTATCGACTAGCTCAGCAACAGATTGTACCTTGATTCCCGATTTACGTTTCTCTGGCGAAGTGACCTTTAAAATTTCATAATGAGATTTAATATCTAGATTGAATTCCTCTAACTTGATCACCTCAATTGGCTTTCGTTTTGCTTGAACAATATTAGGCAATGAAATATATCGAGGCTCATTCAATCTTAAATCAGTTGTAATAACCGCAGGCAAATTTAATCGTAATGTTTCAAGCCCGCCATCAACTTCTCTAGTCACTTTTACGGTATCGTTTTCAATTTCCAGTTTTGAGGCAAAAGTACCTTGAGGCCACCCCAATAATCCAGCAAGCATCTGACCTGTTTGATTATTATCATCATCAATAGCTTGCTTCCCTAACAAAATCAACTGGGGTTCTTCTTTTGCTGACAACGCTTTAAAAATTTTTGCTGCTGCTAGTGGTTGCAATGCTAAATCGGTTTGAATATGAATTCCTCTGTCTGCACCCATTGCAAGTGCCGTACGAATTGTTTCTTGACATTGAATAGGACCAATGGAAACTGCAATAATTTCTGTAGCAATATTTTTTTCTTTTAACCGAACAGCTTCTTCTACTGCAATCTCATCAAATGGATTCATAGCCATTTTAACGTTTGCAGTTTCTATGCCAGATTCATCTGCTTTGATTCGAATGTGGGTCTTAAAGTCAATCACTCTTTTTACAGTAACGAGGATTTTCATGTTTCCTCCCATATTTTTATTTTGAAATAATGACATTTTGTGTAGTATCCCTGATTCAGGATTTTTTTCAAAGAAAAGGATCAAAAAATGAGAATAAATAATTGCCCCGCAGTCATTAGTGGAGGCGGCTCAGGCATGGGCGCAGCGACTGCTAAATTACTTAGCCAATTGGGGGCAAAAGTCACTATTCTGGATATTGATTTAAATGCTGCCCAAAAAATTGCATCTGAAATACAAGGAAATGCCATTGCCTGTGATATTACCAACTCAGAAAGCGTTGAGATAGCTTTAGAACAAGCCAGAAAATTACATGGACCTGCGAAAATTTGTGTCAACTGCGCAGGAATTGTGAGAGCCAGACGCATCATCAATCAACAAGGCGTCATGCCCTTACAAGACTTTCGTGAAGTCATTGAGGTGAACTTAATCGGTACGTTTAATCTAATGCGCTTAGCGGCTGCAGATATGGAGAAAATTCCCCAACAAGATGATACTGAAGAACGGGGTATCATTATTAATACAGCCTCTGTCGCTGCATATGAAGGACAAATTGGCCAAACAGCTTACAGCGCCTCTAAAGGTGGCATTGTCAGTTTGACGCTTCCTGCTGCACGTGAATTGGCTGCATTTGGTATTCGCGTCATGACGATAGCACCTGGGTTAGTTGATACGCCTATGCTGCAAAAAATTCCTGCTGAAGCACGAGCAGCCCTGATTCAAAACATACCTTTTCCACATAGACTGGCGAAACCTGAAGAGTATGCTCATCTTGCAGTTCACATCATAGAGAACCCCATGTTAAATGGTGAAGTCATTCGTTTAGATGGCGCGTTGAGAATGCAAGCAAGATGACTATCATTACAAATATAAAACGTTATGTAATTGGAGCGCCACTCAATCCTTTTAATCCTAACATTTTACGCCATGTCTCGCTTATTGCATTATTAGCATGGGTAGGTTTAGGGGCAGATGGATTATCATCTTCCTGTTATGGTCCAGAAGAAGCTTATATTGCTCTTGGCCCTGAAAATACCCATCTAGCATTATTTATTGCAATAGCAATGGCAGTCACTGTCTTTATCATTTCGTTAGGGTATAACCAAGTTATTGAATTATTCCCAAGCGGTGGCGGTGGTTACAAAGTTGCAACTCAATTATTAGGATCCCATATAGGATTAATTTCAGGCGCAGCATTGCTAATCGATTATGTTTTAACAATTACTGTTTCTACTGCCAGCGGTATGGATGCCTTCTTTAGTTTGCTTCCACCTCATTATCATCACTATAAATTTTTTGCTGAAACCTTAGCAATTTTATTTTTGTTAACCATCAATTTGCGTGGAATGAAAGAATCTATTAAATTTTTGTTACCCATTTTTCTAGGATTTTTTGTATCACATGTTGGACTTATCTTGTATGGCATAATTGCTCATAGTAAAGGCCTATCCCCTCTCATCCCTGAAACGATAGCTGAAACAAAAAAATTATCAAGCACCCTTGGTTGGTTGCCTTTACTTGCACTATTATTACATGCTTATTCACTAGGAAGTGGTACGTATACTGGCTTAGAAGCAGTGTCAAACAATGTCAATCGTCTCGCAGAGCCGAGGGTGAGAACTGGAAAATGGACAATGTTTTATATGGCAATTTCGTTAAGCTTCACAGCAGCGGGTATCATTTTGCTCTATCTATTATGGCAAGCCAAGCCTGAGCCCGAGCACACACTCAATGCAGTTGTATTTCATTCTATCTTAGGAAATTCCATCCTTGGTAACACTATACTAACTTTGACACTATTGCTTGAAGCGGGATTATTATTTGTCGCAGCAAACACGGGTTTTTTAGGTGGCCCAAGTGTCTTAGCGAATATGGCTGTCGATGGGTGGGTACCTAATCGATTTCGTCACTTATCTACCCGATTAGTTGTACAGAATGGGGTGATTTTATTTGGAATTTCTGCATTAGCTTTACTTTACTGGAGTGGAGGTAAAGTCACATTATTAGTGATTCTTTACAGTATCAATGTATTCATTACATTTTCACTGTCACTATTAGGTCTCTGCGTCTATTGGGCCAAACAACGTAAAAAAGCATCTCCCAATTGGATTTTCCGTTTAAGCTTTTCCTTTTTTGCATTTATCATCACAACAAGCATTTTGTGTATTACACTATTTTCTAAATTTCGTTCAGGTGGCTGGGTAACAGTATTGATCACGTGCGCAGTCATTGCCTTATGTTTACTCATAAAAAGACATTATAATTTAGTCGCAAGAAAACTAGCAAATATAGATGCTGAATTAAGTCATTCAATCACTGAAAAAAACATTCCCGCTGTACCAACAGATCCCTCTCAACCAACAGCCGTAATTTTGATTGGGAAAAGTCCCGGCGTAGGCATGCATACACTTTTATCGGTTATCAGACTTTTCCCCAGACATTTTAAAAACTTTATTTTCATTAGCGTCGGAATTGTCGATGTAGGAAGCTTTACTGAACAAAATAAATTACAAATCATGCGAGATGAAGTATATAGTTCACTACAATATTTTGTTGATTATTGCCATCACTATGGAATTGCCTCAGAAGCATATGTAGGCTATGGAACAGATATCGTTGAAGAGTTGGGGAAATTATCTGAGCAAATCAGCAAACAATTTCCCAATTGTATTTTCTTTTCGAGCAAATTAATTTTCGAGCATGATAATTGGATAACACGTTTATTGCATAATGAAACAGCCATTGCAATTCAACGACACATTCATTTACAAGGTAAAGAAATGGTTATTATGCCAATGCGGTTAGGGTCTGCTAAGAATTTTCATTAGGAATTTTATTCATGACAGAAAATATCGTTATCACAAGTATCGCGCGCACCCCTCAAGGTAATTTACTTGGCTCTCTGAAAGATGTTTCAAGTACAACCTTAGGCGCCACAGCAATTCGTGCAGCAGTCACTCGTAGCCAACTTCAGCCAGACATGATTCAAGAAGTCATTATGGGTTGCGTGTTGCCGGCAGGATTAGGACAAGCACCCGCAAGACAAGCTGCGATCCATGCAGGTCTACCGATTAGCACAAATTGCATGACAATCAACAAAGTTTGTGGCTCCGGGATGAAAGCAGTTATGCTTGCGTATGATAGTTTGGTCGCCGGAACAAATGAAATTTTTGTTGCTGGCGGCATGGAAAGTATGACAAATGCTCCGTATTTAGCATTAAAAGCAAGACAAGGCTATAGACTAGGGAACAGTCAATTTATAGATCATATGCTCTGGGATGGCTTGGAAGATGCCTACGGTAAACGCCAGTCTATGGGTTATTTTGCGGAAATATGTGCTAAAGAGTATTTTTTTTTCACGAGATGATCAAGATCATTTTGCAATAACATCACTCGAGCGTGGGCGCAAAGCAATACAAGAAAAATCGTTCGAATCAGAAATAATTCCTGTCACTATCAAAACACGTCAAGGTGATATTGTTATTGATACAGATGAACATCCTCATAGTGTGAAGCCTGAAAAAATTCCTCAACTGCCTCCTGCATTTTTGGAAGGTGGAACTGTCACCGCTGCGAATTCATGTTCAATTGCTGATGGAGCTGCAGCACTTGTTGTGATGCAATTAAAAACCGCTGAAAAAAATGGAATTAAACCATTAGCGCGAATTGTACAACACAGTTGTTACTCTAAATCTCCCGACCAATTTACAACAGCGCCGATTGATGCGATCAAAGTTTTGTTACAAAAAATTTCTTGGACGATTGATCAAGTTGATCTTTTTGAAATTAACGAAGCGTTTTCTGTTGTCACACTTGCAGCCATGAGAGATTTAAAAATTCCACATGAAAAATTAAATATACATGGAGGTGGTTGTGCACTAGGTCATCCGATTGGGGCCACGGGTGCTAGAATCATCGTGACATTAATCGCTGCCATGCAAAAATATAACTTAAAACGCGGTGTCGCTTCTCTTTGTATCGGAGGCGGAGAAGCAACAGCAATAGCCGTTGAACTTTTATAAAAAGGAAAAAACATGACACGTGATAAAATGGATTTCGATGTCATTATTGTTGGTGCTGGTCCCGCGGGATTGTCTGCCGCAATTCGTCTTGCGCAATTAAGCCAAGAAAAAAATACTCCTCTCAATATTTGTGTTTTAGACAAAGGTGCAGAGGTTGGAGCTCATATTCTTTCAGGTGCTGTACTTGAGCCGCGTGCACTTAATGAATTAATTCCAGATTGGCAACAAAAAAACCCGCCTTTACATACGCCAGTAACACACGATGAATTTATATTTTTAACTGAAAAAAAATCATTTCGATTACCAACTCCACCGCAAATGCATAACACTGGAAATTATATTATTAGCTTAGGTCAATTTTGTCGTTGGATGGCTGAGCAAGCAGAAGCCTTGGGTGTTAATATTTTTCCTGGGTTTGCAGCCACTGAAGTTATTTACGAAGATAATCGAGTCTGCGGTGTCATCACCGGCGATAAAGGTGTCGATAGAGAAAAAAATCCTACTGCACGCTTTCAACCCGGCATGGAACTATACGCCAAACAAACTTTTTTTGCAGAAGGCTGTCGTGGTTCGTTGACACAAACATTATTTGAAAAATTTCATTTACGTGAAAATTGTGATCCCCAAACTTATGGATTAGGTATCAAAGAAATCTGGGAAATTCCTGAAGAATTACATAAAAATGGATCTGTGATTCATACGATAGGTTGGCCTTTAGATTATTCTACTTATGGTGGAACGTTCATATACCACTGGGGGAAAAATTTTTTATCGGTTGGCTTAGTAGTTGGGCTTGATTATCAAAACCCCTATCTCAGTCCTTACGATGAGTTACAACGTTTTAAAATGCACCCTACTTTTTTACCTTTATTTGAAAACAGCAAGCGGATTGCATATGGAGCAAGAACACTGAATGAAGGTGGATTCCAATCTATTCCCAAGTTAACGTTTCCAGGTGGTATATTAATTGGGTGTGCAGCAGGATTCCTAAATGTTCCCAAAATTAAAGGCATTCATAATGCAATGAAATCAGGAATGGTCGCAGCTGAAAGTGTGTTTAATGATCTGAACAATGAATGCAAACTATATGCTGACAATCTGAAAAAAACTTGGGTATGGCAAGAATTACATTCGGTGAGAAATATTCGTCCGGCATTACGATGGGGCTTGATACCAGGTGTATTATATTCCGCGATTGATACCTATATTTTTCGTGGCAAAACACCTTGGACTTTTCACCACAAACACTCTGATCGCACTCAACTCAAAGCAGCTAATGTATGCAAAAAAATTGACTATCCTAAACATGACAATAAAGTCTCTTTTGACTTAATGAATTCTGTTTTCCTTGCTAACATTCATTACGATGAAAATCAACCTTACCACTTAAAGATTAAAAGCCGTGACGTTGCAATTGATATTAATTTAAAAAAATATGATTCGCCAGAGAAACGCTATTGTCCTGCGGGAGTTTACGAGATAGTCTACGATGTCAATCATAACCCACGCTTTCAAGTGAATGGCGGTAATTGTCTTCAATGTAAAGCCTGCGATATCAAAGATCCTACTAAAAATATTCTTTGGACTCCGTCGGAGGGAGGGAGTGGGCCTGAATATTCTATGATGTGATTATCTTATAAATAGACCGCTCTAATCCTGGCAATTGCATTGAAAATTATACAATTTTGTCATTCCCGCGGCAATACTATCAACGCATGCGTTGATAGTATTGCCGCGGGAATGAACAAAAGCCCAAAAAAATTGTTCTCACTAACCACAATATTTTTTAACTGAGTTATGTTCTTCAACTTGAATTCCCAGTCTCGTTAATAAGGCTCTATCTTTAATAATATCTGGATTCTCAGTAATTAATAACTTTTCACCGTAAAAAATTGAATTAGCCCCAGCCATAAAACAAAGTGTTTGCATTTCATCTGACATAGCAGTACGACCAGCAGATAACCGAACTCTAGATGTAGGAAACATGATGCGTGCCACTGCAATCGTACGCACAAATTCAAGTGGATCAATTTTTGTTGTATTTTCTAATGGCGTACCTGGGACAGGCACAAGTTGATTAATAGGGATACTTTCGGGTGGAACGTCTAAATTCGCCAGCGTCACAAACATCCCAGCTCTATCTTCACGGTTTTCACCCATACCTACAATCCCACCACTGCAGACTTTAATTCCCGCGTTACGCACTCTACCTAACGTTTTTAATCTATCGTCATACGTCCTTGTCGAAATAATTTCTTTATAATAATCTTCTGAACTGTCGACGTTATGATTATAGTAATCCAGCCCAGCTTCTTTTAACGCACGCGCTTGTGGCTCTGTTAACATGCCTAGAGTCACACATGATTCCATCCCCAACGCATTGACTTCCTGGATTAACGCAGCGATTGCAGGAACATCTCTATCTTTTAATTCACGCCAGGCAGCACCCATACAAAAACGTGTTGCACCAGCCTCTTTAGCTGCTTGTGCTTGTTTTCTTACTATATCTGTACTCATTAATTTTTTTGCTTTCACACCCGTTTGGTATCGTGCTGCTTGTGGACAATAATGACAATCCTCAGGACAGCCACCATCTTTAATATTCAGCAATGTACTGAGTTGCATAGTATTTTTTGGAAAATGTTTTCTATGAATAGTTTGAGCTTGATACATCAATTCCAGAAAAGGAAGCTCATAAATCTTAAGCACATCTTCAATTAACCAACTTCCAAACACAGGCAATTTAGGTTGTTCTAGTTCGAGGTTTGTTCCTCTCATGCTTTCACTCCTTCAAGTTCTTCCATTACAATGACATAAGCATTTCTAAGTTCATCTTCTGTCACGCAATAAGGTGGCAACATATAAATAACTTGTCCCAAAGGTCGAATTATCAAACCGCGTTGATGAAATTTTTCTTTCAAATGATTGCTCCTATCAGAGCCATAATTCGTTGTCATTACTAAATTAAAAGCCGCAATTGTACCACAGTATCGCAATGCATTGATTACATCGGAATTGTATAATTTTGACAGTTCTTCACTATGCACTTTTTCAATCATTTTTATTTGATGTTGTGTTTCAGTTTGCTGCAGCAACGCCAGTGATGCAAGTGCTGCTGCACATCCTAATGGATTTGCTGTATAGGAATGACCATGAGCAAATGCATTAACAAATGTTTCACCTAAAAATGATTTATATATAAAATCCTGACACGCAGTGACTGCTAGCGGCAAGAATCCACCCGTTATTCCTTTTGCCATACATATAATATCAGGTGTAGTTTGAGATTTTAGGCATGCAAAATAATCACCTGTACGACAAAATCCTGTCATCACTTCATCATAAACAATTAAAACTCCATAAGATCTGACTAACGTTTCTAAGTTTTTTAAAAATCGTGTCGAACACATTTGCATACCGCCTGCACCTTGCACGAGAGGCTCTATAATCATTGCTGCAGTTTCGTGTCCGTATTTTTCTAAAAATTGACTTATCTCAATTAAAACCAAGTCTTCTTTTTGAAGTTGCATAGGATCATTCAGCCAGATAGCCGGATATGCAAAGGTATCTACATGAAAAAGTAAATCTTCAAACGCTGAAAAAAATCCAGATTGTTTTCCAACAGCCATTGCTCCAAATGTATCGCCATGATATCCGCTTTTAAAAGCAATAAAACGTTTACGCTGGCTTTCACCCAAATTTTTCCAGTATTGATATGCTAGTTTTAATGCTATTTCAACAGCTGTTGAACCATTATCAGAATAAAAGATTTTACCGAATCCGTTAGGCAGTATTTTAATTAATTCTTCCGCTAACCGAATCGCAGGCTCATGAGTAAATCCAGCAAAAATAACATGCTCAAGTTGCATAGCTTGCTCATAAATCGCTTTTGCAATAATGGGATGTCCATGCCCGTGTAAATTTACCCACCAAGATGAAATTAAATCCAAATAACGATAACCCTTTTCATCAATTAAATAAGCACCTGATGCACTCGTTATTGGTACAGGAAATGAGGTCGACTGATGTTGCGTGAAGGGATGCCAAATAACATTTTTATCTCGAGCAGCCAAACTCATATTAAATTCTCAAGAATGTCATTTTTATTTTCATCTATCCATTTAGTTAAAATATCTTTGTTTAAATTTTCAAAATAAGGGACATGAAATAATGTTTTGATACCACTCCATTTTTCAATAGTATGTTGATTAGCATGATTCAACTCACCGCAGTAAATAACACCTTTTACTTTAAGTTGTCTATGTAACAATGCTTCTATTGTTAATAATGTATGATTGATTGTTCCTAACTTACCTCTGCTAACAATAATGATTGGCAAATTTAATTGTTTCATTAAATCCATCATTGACGTATCTTCTGTTAATGGAACAAAAACACCACCCGCACCTTCAACGATAATTTGCGCATCTGCTTTGGGTAAATGCAGCTTTGAAAGGTCAATACGAACACCTTCTAGAGTCGCTGCTTGCTCAGGTGACAAACATGCTTTCAGTAAATAGTTTGTGGGAAACAATCTTCTTCCAGGCAAATCTATCCAGTGTTTCACTCTGTCTTGATCAGACATTTCATTTGCGATTCCTGATTGGATTGGTTTCCAATAATATGCATTCAATACTGACGTGAGAATAGCAGAAGATAATGTTTTTCCAATATTTGTATCTGTACCTGTGACAAAAAATCCGCTCATAATTGTTGATATCTTCCATAAATAATTTCATAAGTAATACACACATCACGTTGATCAAATGCATGCATAATCCGTCGTAATGTCCCCGTGGAAAATATGACATGTTCTTCTCGAGTTGCATTCGCTCCAATATTTTTTAGTGTTTTTAAAAAATCATAGGCACTTTTGTATTTCTTATTTATATAACTTACTTCAAGATGAAAATTTGGAAAATCATTTTTAATCTGAGAAAACGACGGAAAGCTAGGTGTTGGAATCGAGTCTGAGAATTCGTGACAAACGTCTCTCCATTCTTTTAATGAATTTTCTCCTAGCATTGAAAATACAAACAAACCACCCGGATTGATTTTTGTTGTGAGATACTGCAAACATTTCGTTAAATTACTTACCCAATGCAAAACCATACTAGAGGCAATAATATCAAAGGACTCTACAGTAGAGAACTCCTCAATATTACAACAAGTCAGCATCACATTATTTACGTTTTTAAACCTTCTTTTGCATACCTCAATCATATCTTCTGAGAAATCAACTAAATTCAGCCTTGCTTCTGGAAATTGGTTGAAAAGGTATTGACTCAACAAGCCCGAGCCAGACCCAAGCTCCAGAATATGTTGTGCCATTATTTTTGGAATAGTATTAGCAATTTTTTGTGCAACAATTGGCTGGATATCAACATGTCTCTCGTAGACATTAGCCTTTGAACTAAAACAGCTTTTTATTTGCTGGAGAGTGCCCATTTTCTAAAACATTCCTTTCAAGTATCACGATATTAAACAGTTAGGTAACAAACTTCAAGGTAACTTCTAGGAGCAGTCCGTTATATTATTTTTTTTAAAACATCTATCAGATAATCAATATCCGCATCGGTGTGCTGTGCAGTTATACAAAATCGGATTCTGCTTGTTCCCTTAGGCACTGTTGGCGGCCTGATGCAAACAGCCAAAATTCCTTTCTCAATTAACTTCTCACTAACACGCATAGTTTTATCAGCATCACCAACAATCCATGGCACAATATGCGTTTCAGATAAGCCATAATCTACATTATTTTCTTTAAAAAAATGACGCAACCGCTTCGCATGATTCACTACCATCATTCGAGTTTCATGCAGTGTTGGTATGAGATCAATAGCTGCAGATATCGCACCTGCAACAGCGGGAGATATTGCTGTTGAATAAATAAGTCCCTTGCATTTATTAACTAAAAATTCTCTAACCATTTTTGAGCATGCGACATAGGATCCATAACTTCCTAATGCTTTACTAAATGTTCCCACAATAAGATCAATATGCTGTGAAAACTCAGATGCAATCCCCCACCCTGACACTCCAAACATACCCACTGAGTGCGCATCATCCACATAAATAAAAGCTTCGTATTCACCCGCGAGTGCAATTAATTTTTCTAAATTCGTTTTATCACCATCCATGCTATACAGTGATTCGACTAAAATAAATTTTGGACTTTTATTTTTACTTTCCTTTTTTAATAAATTTTCCAAATGCACTAAATCGTTATGTTTAAACCGCTTCAAATGACTCAAATGGTGAGTCATTGCTAACATACTAGCATGGCAATATCGATCACAGAAAACAATGGGTTTTGATTTTAATACTGACGCATCCAATAAAGCTTCAATCACTGAAATATTAGCCTGATATCCTGAGCCTAATATCAATGCAGCAGGTTTTCCAATTGCAACAGCAAGTTGATTTTCTAATTCTTCATATATTGCCAAGTTTCCTGCAACTAATCTTGATGAACACATTCCGATTCCCCAACGATTTATAAATTCTTGGCTACGTTGGATTAATAAAGGATGTCTTGATAAAGCTAAATAATCATTCGATGAAAAATTTAAGAGTGGTTTTCCATTAAGATAAATATAAGCAGAAGGGACAGGATCCAAGTCAACATTATTGAGTTTACGTGAATAGATATTTTTATCTAAAAAATCATTATACATCTTAATTGGCATAAATCTCTTCTGTGAAAATTGAACCTAAATTCGGCTGTTAGAATCTAGGTTGAATGTTAGCCACTCAAAAAAATGGATGAAGAATCGTAATATCTTCATCCATTTATTTTTGTTAGTTAATTAATGCTGCGCATCAGATCCTGCATACTTTCGTTCAATTGTAACATGATGCGCATGAAATCCATCATCTGCAGTGACCGAAAAAAACTGGACACTATCTCCTATTGTCAGCTTTTCAAACTGTGTAGGACTCATATTTGTCACGCTAAAATAATATTCATTGCCATCGATACCTTGAATAAATCCATATCCATCGTGTGAAAAGATTTTACTGATATATCCATGATTTCCATTTTCATGCGTTTTAACGTCTCCGCGTCTTTTACGAGAATAATTTTCCAGTTGTCGCAACAATGCAGCAAACGCATCACGAACAGCAATATAGACATCCTCATCGAGCTTTCGGTTCACAATTAATTCTTTACCAGGAACTGTTAAATCAATGCGAACATTGAACAGCTTTCCCTGACGTTTATGTTTTTGTGGTACGTCAATGACGACTTGGCAGCTATTGATGTGATTATAGTAATGAGTTAGTTTTTCGGCTTTCTTGCGAATATGATCTTCTAATGCTGGCGAACTTGGTATATCACGAATAACTATTTTGACGGGTTGCATACAACCTCCCTTATAATTTTATATATAAAGAACCTCAACGATTGATATATTGACTCCTCTAATTAATATATTGATGGGATACACTTCCAGTATAGTTAAATAAATAACAATATTCATCATAATTACTTATTAATTGATCAAAATAAATATATATTTTGTATGCTTAGTAAATTAACAATTGCAATCAATAAGTTATTCACCCTGATTTTTGCAAATTTATTCAATTAATTCATTTTCTAGGGGTAAAAAATACGATTCAATGTTAGAAGCTTTTACTTCTTCTAGTGTTGATGGCTGCCATTTTGGTTGCTGATCTTTATCAATAATCGCTGCGCGCACCCCTTCAAAAAAATCGAGATTATGTAAAAATCGATTTGTTAAGCGATACTCTAATTTCATGCATTCATCAAAATTTAATTTTTTACCTAACTGCAATTGTCGCAATGTAATTTTTAGGCTGGTGGGTGATTTTTTTTGAAGTACCGATAAAACCTCTTGGCACCACTCACTCGGATAATTTTCCAATGCTGCAAAAATTTCCTCTATCGTATTTTTGCTAAAACAAGCATTAATTTCTGCTTCATGTTCCATAAGCACGGATTTTTCTACTGGAACAGTAAATTGATTACAAATATCACTGATTGTTGCCTCTGCATTTTTTTCTAAAGAAGCACCAGCCAACTTATTTATTAAATCTTGTAATGAGTCTTCTGCGATCACTTGATCAATTAAACCTGCAGCCAAACAATCATTATATGGAATGCGTGCTCCAGTTAATCCTAAATAGAATCCAATTTTTCCCGGTAATCTCGTTAAAAAATAAGTTGCACCCACATCTGGAAAAAAACCAATTCCTGTTTCAGGCATTGAAAAGCTTAACCGTTTTGTCCCAATACGATGTGAACCATGAATAGAAATACCAACTCCTCCTCCCATCGTAATACCATTCATTAAAGCAATATAGGGTTTCGAATAATGATAAATATATTGATTTAAGCGATATTCATCTCGGAAAAAGTGAGGTAGTGATGGATCTTTTGCGAGTCCTTTTTCATACGCGTAACGGATGTCTCCTCCCGCACAAAAAGCTCTGCCTTCAGCAGCTCGAATCACAATCGCTTTAATGGATACTGCCTGCTCCCACTCTTTTAAATATTTATCCAAACTCATAAACATAGAATGGTTTAATGCATTTAAAACAGATGGACGATTCAGGGTAATCAGACCTAAATTTCCATTTTCACCGATAATTTCTTCAAAAATAATGTCTGTATTATTCTGCATTTTATTCTCCACAAAATTCTGCTGTGCGTTTTGCTAAGAATGCACTAACACCTTCGGATTTATCTTGTGTCGCACAACATAATCCAAAATGAGTTGCCTCTAACTCGAATGCATCAGAGAGTGATAAATCATATCCTTGATCAATAACCGTCATGACACTTTGCAAAGCAATCGGAGCTAGCTTTAACATGTTCGTTAAAATCTGTGTTGCACGAGTCAATAGCTCTGTCGCAGGAACAACTTCGCTGACTAAACCCCAGTTAAGTGCTTCGTTAGCTTTTATTAATCGTCCTGTTAAACATAAGTCTAAAGCTCGTCCTTTTCCGACTAGGCGTGCTAAACGTTGTGTGCCGCCAAATCCAGGAATCACACCTAGCTTCACTTCTGGCTGGCCAAATACGGCCGAATCAGCTGCAATACGCATTGTTGATGCCATTGCTAATTCACATCCTCCACCTAATGCAAACCCTTGAATGGCAGCTAAAGAGGGTTTTCCTAGTTGTTCCAGGGTACGAAAAATCGCTTGTCCTTCACGCGCAAAACTCAGTCCTCGTTGGCCATTTAGCGTTGCTAATTGATTGATATCAGCTCCAGCGCAGAACGCTTTTCCTTCTCCTGTTATTAAAACACCTTTTACGCTCGAATCATTTTTTGCTTGAGAAAACAGGTGGTGAAGTTCCTGCATTAAACCTTCACTGAGCGCATTTAATGCCTCTGGTCTATTTAAATGAATATGAAGAATGCCCGCGCCTGCGATTACTTTCTTTACTATAAACATGTAGTTGCTCATCTTATCTCCAGGAATAAAAAATAGCTTAGTTTCGTGGAAGAGTATCATGATGTTTTAAAAATATAAAATCATGAAACTATTAAAATTTTTTTCAGCTAGACGATATTTGATGAATTTTATCCCAATCAGTTCAATTATTTTTCATTTGTATCCTATACTTTATTAGTGCAAATATTTGCCAAATAATTGCTGATAAACCAAACATTGCGCCATAAAGAGTAAAGGCAAAATGGAGGAAGGATGCTATGAAAAAATACTCTCTAGTTATTATAGGTAGTATTATATTTTTTAGTCACTCAGCCTTAGCCACCTTTGGATCTAACTCTTGTAAAAAATCTCCTGATATAAAATGTTATGTAACAAAACGTGGTGATACCTGGGAAAAATTATTTAAAGATCCTGACACTATACATTTTGCTAAACTCTTAAATCGCATGGGTAATCAACTACATAGAGGTATGACAATTGCCATGCCAAAAACCTTATCCAATGCTGACGTTATGTCTATTTCCCCCTTCCCAAAACAAATCAGTGCTCCGGGTGAAAAAATGATAATGGTTTCATTACCTAGATTAGCGTGGGGTGCTTACGATTCTCAGGGTACACTTTTACGATGGGGTCCTGTGTCCGGAGGGAAAGGATATTGTCCGGATCTTCATAGTCGCTGTAACACACCTGTGGGTAAATTTGTTATTCAATCTAAACAAGGTCCGTATTGTGTTTCGACAAAATTTCCAATTGGACGTGGAGGAGCGCCCATGCCATATTGCATGTTCTTTAAAGGAGGATTTGCTTTACACGGATCTTATGATGTCCCAGGATATAATGCTAGCCATGGTTGTGTCAGAATGATGGTAAATGATGCTCAATGGTTAAATCAAGAATTTGTAGGCTATGATAAAGTGACAGTTATTATTAGTAGAAACTAATGATTCTAACTGCCGTATTTAGGAACGAGCACGAAATAACTCCCGCAACTTGGCATCTCATTTGCCCCGCATCTTTGCACGAACTTTTTGCGAAAAATCGCGAGCATAGTTGTTCTATGTAAGCGTTTTTTCGCAAAAAGTTCGTGCAAAGATGCGGGGCAAATGAGATGCCAAGTTGCGGGAGTTATTTCGTGCTCGTTCCCAGGGAGCTTGAAGTGCAGGATAACGAACTGCAACCCAATGCTCAGCTTACTCTCAAGTAAGCAATTGCCTCTGCTTCAGTAATGCCTATTTTGAGGTGACATGATAATATTATTTTCTATCGGTTGCCCACAATAATCAAATATTGTCATGATAAGTTAAATATTTTTATATTCATAATGTTATAATATTTAAACTGTTGCTCAAAGTTATTAACAAGAGGTATCCATGCAGTCAAAAAAGGTGCTGATTATTGATGACGAAATGAAAATTTGCGAAATATTGCGCGGCGTTGCTGAAAGTTGTAATTTTGAGGCTGTTTATGTCCAGACGGGCGATCGTTTCCAATCTGTCCTTAGTGAATTTAATCCGGATGTTATTATTTTAGACCTTCATTTGCCTGATATGGATGGTATCGAATTATTACGATTTGTATCTAATAAACATTGCCAATCTCAAATTATCTTAATGAGCGGATACGACAAAAAAATACTAAGCACGGCACTGCAGTTAGGTGAAGCGCATGGGTTGCGAATGTTAGCGACACTACATAAACCATTTCATATTGTAAAAATTAAAGAAATGCTAACAAAATTAATGCCAGCAGCGGAAGTGCTGACGCCAGAGATACTGGCAAGCGCTATTAAAGAGGATCAATTGGAATTACACTATCAACCCAAAGTCGAAAGTGCCACATTCGATATTCTCAGTGTAGAGGCGCTCGTCAGATGGAAACCACCAACCGCTCCTCTCGTTTTTCCAGATGCATTTATTCCATTAGCAGAACGAACTGAATTAATAAAGCCGTTGACTCATTGGGTTATTAAGAAAGCCTTTGAACAAGCGAAGAAGTGGCGTGACGAAAACCTTAATCTCAAGATTTGCATCAATCTGTCCTCAAAAAATTTAACGGATTTATCATTGCCGGATTATATTCAGTCACAACTGAATCTATTTTCACTTGATGCAAGAGGGGTAGGTTTTGAAGTGACAGAAACAGCAGCAATGGGCCAACCAGCAATTGTAATGGATGTATTGACACGATTACGTTTGAAGGATTGCTCACTTTCAATCGACGATTTTGGGACGGGTTATTCTTCATTCGTAGAGTTGCATCGAATGCCATTTAACGAAATAAAAATTGATAAATCATTTGTGATAAATTTAGAACACGATAAAGAATCTCAAGTCATATCGAGATCAATCATTGATTTGGGGAAAAACCTAGGGCTTACAGTCGTTGCGGAAGGAGTTGAGAGTCGCCAATCGATGGAAATATTGCATCAATATGGTTGTGATTCTTATCAAGGTTATTATTTTAGTCATCCTCTTGAGGCTGATAAATTTAATGAATGGCTGTCACAATATCCAAATAAAAAATACGTTCATGATTATTAGGGCTTGTTATTCTTTCGAGAGTTTCAATGTAATTGTCATGAACATAACGATCAATTTCCGCGACAATTTATATCTTTCCCCAACTGCTCGCACCCGATTCGCCGCGGCCATTAAATACTTTAACAACAAAGCCTTGAATGTGGTGCTCGGTTAATTCCAAGATATTTTCACAAAGCTGTTGTGTAAACCAAAAAGATAATTCTTCTAATGTGACATTTGAAATAGGTAATACCACTGCATCGTTTTTATAGAATGGTAATGATTCATTCTTCAAATGGGCAATCCAGTGATCGTCTGCTTCTTCCAACATTAAAAAATCCGATTGGCTGGGTAGAATAAATCGATAATCTAATTGTTTGCAGATGTCTAATAATTTTTGTTTATATTTTCGACAGTCAAAACTCATGCCATTGTGCTGAATGAGGGTATGAAATGCGACGCTCACTTGATAATCATGACCGTGTAAGCTTTCTCGCTGAGTAGCAGAAAACAGCATAAAATGCCCGGCAGAAAATTTAAGTTCTTCTTTGTGTAATTCCACAATTGCTAAACGTGACACGCCTTATTCCTCATTTTTGAACTACTATAGAGCGGCATTATACCTAATTGGGTAAAAAATTGCTGCTATTACGTTTGACAAGTAGTCTAACACGTAGTTAAATCGCGTAGCTGATTTTTTAGAAGTTAAATCAAATAGTTAGTTACATAAAATAGAGGAGATTTCAATGCCGGATACAGATAAGTGTGAGTCACAAAAAAAATCATTCTCAGGAATAAACTATGCGCCTTTTATTGCATCTGCTGCTGGCGGAGTGGTTGAAACTGCATTTTTACACCCTTTTGATACGATTGCGAAACGCCTACAAGCGAATAAGACCAAGGTAGTCGCTTGGAATCCGCAAGCCAATGGGACAACGAATTTTTTCTCAAATATACACTCAATTAATCAGGTGATATTTAGGGATCAGGCAAATGCACCTAAGCTCGCACGATGGATGTCGCTCTATCCTGGTGTTGGCTATAGCATGCTATACAAGATAGTTCAGCGTACTTATAAAATCGGAGCACAAAGTAATTTAGAAAGATATCTGCTAGATCATTCTTCATTTTTGCCACATATCGAAGATAAAAAAAAACGAAAATTATATGCTGCTGCTACGAGTGGAAGTTTGGTGGGTGGAGGTGAAGTTGTCCTTTTGCCGCTAGATGTTTTAAAAGTAAAATTTCAAACGAATAAGTCAGTTTATCAAGAAAAAAGTTTCTGGGACATTTGGAAGTCGGAAAATCCTTATCGAGGCTTGAGTGCGACGTTGCCGCGAAATATTATTGGCTCAGGTGCATTGTTTGGTACGCGGGAATACTTGAAAGCAAACGGCGTGAATTCTGATGTGGCTAATTTAGCAGGCATTACGGTAAGCATTGTTGTGACATCGCCTTTTGACGTGATTAAAACCCGCATGCAGGCTGTGCAAGAGGCGGTCTCACCCCTTGAGGTATTTAAAACAACCGTCGCGAAGGAAGGTGTAGCGGCTCTTTCCAAAGGTGTTGTGACAAAAGTGATTACCCAAGGACCTAAGTGGGCAGTGTGTTTTGCAGTAGCAGATCGAGTCGAAAAAAAGATTGAAGAAAGGTTAGCTGTGTCACCCTCTCTTGGATTTTTTACTGCGCTTGCTAAAAAAGATGATGCTACAGCAGAAAATGATACTTTAAAATTTAGAAATGGGCTTAAACGATAAGTCACAAATCATGTCGTCTATCATGCAACTGAAATCCCAATAGCGGTAGCGTGATTTTCTTTGACAATGCCATCACTTTTATAATTTCTCCCATTTGTGATGGCAGTGTCAGCATTTTGATGGCTTGATTTTGTTGATAGATTTCTAAGTCGGAAAGTGATTGTTGATGCGCAAGTTCAAGTATCCCGCATGCCATGAGAAATGCGGCTTGAGTTGTATAGCCAACGACATCGAGTTGATTCTCAACTGCAGCGTTTGCAATTGCCGTAAAATCAACATGAGCTGTAATATCTTGCAATCCCACTAACTGGAGCGGGTCATCATGTCGGTGGTGTTGATAATGACACATTAAACTTCCGGTCATGCGCTCTGGATGGTAGCGCTCTTTGCTTCCATAACCATAATCAATCAATAAAATAATGCCTTTTTCTAAGCTATCGCTCAATGCTTGGATCCATGATTCAGCCCATAAGTTTATTTCTGATTCGTAACTGTCTGGTAGATGACATTGATTGATTAATTCAGTGACTTTTTGTGTGAGTAGTGGCGATGTGGATTCAGTGAGTTTCCACAAAAAATGATTCTCGAAGCCCACACATTTTTCTTTAAAACCTTGTCCTTGCACGTGGAAACAATGTACCGGCATAGCGTCGAGCACCTCATTTGCAAAAATAATTCCGCTAAATTTTTCTTGCGGCAACGAATCTAGCCATTGAATACGTGAAAGCAAATGTGGACAGTGAGCTTCAAAAAACTGTTTTTGACGCAAGCGTAAATCTGCGCTGATTTCTAAGATGAAATAATGGATGGGCAAGCAATCGGCATTTTCAAGCGCAAGTAATAAGTCACAGGCAAATTTTCCTGAACCAGCGCCGAATTCTAAGATGTGAGGATTTTCTATTTCGGATAAAATTTGTTGGCATTGTTTTGCGATACAGTGAGCGAATAAAGGTGATATTTCAGGCGACGTTGTGAAGTCACCTTTTTTACCTAGCTTATGAGAACCTGCGCTATAATACCCTAGCCCGGGGGCATACAAAGCCAACTCCATGAACCGTGCAAAAGGAATATAGCCGCCAGCTTGCGCGATCTCTTTCTGGATAAGATTGCTTAATTGGGCGCTATGTATCATGGCCTCGTGGGTAGGAATAGGTAAGCTAGGCATAAGCGTTTATAATCTCAGTCACTGTAGGTGTTTTATTATGAGGAAATTATGCTAAAAGATCGAATATTACCAGCGAAAGTGGCATTAATAACCGGGTCAGCTCGTCGAATTGGCGCTGATATTGCTAAGACGCTACATGCATGTGGTATGAATATCGTATTGCATTACTTTAAGTCACAAACTGAAGTAAAAGAGTTATGTGCCGACCTCAATCAACAGCGAGCTGATTCTGCTATTTATTTGCAAGCGGATTTAAATGATACGCCTCGATTGGCAGCGCTTGTAGACCAAGCTGCAAAGAAATGGGATAGATTGGATTGTTTAATTAATAATGCATCGCGTTTTTACTCAACGGGGCTGGGAAAGGTCACGGAATTTGCTTGGAATGATTTACTAGGCAGTAATTTAAAAGCTCCCTTTTTTTTGTCACAGGCAGCAATTCCATACCTTAAAAAAGATAAAGGTTGTATTATTAATCTGGCGGACATTCACGGCGAACGTCCATTGCGTGAATATAGTCCGTATTGTATTTCCAAGGCCGGCATGATCATGCTGACAAAATGCCTGGCGAAAGAATTAGGGCCAGAAATTCGCGTCAATGCGGTTTCTCCGGGCCCGGTGTTATGG
>JABDBD010000028.1 GCA_013288815.1 Gammaproteobacteria bacterium
TATAAGGGTGATTACAAAGGTGAACTGGCTCCAGTTGCACCTTGCGCAACACCAACCATGGGTGTTGGCCCTTACATAGGCTTGAGCATTGGCCCAAGAGTTAACATCACAGGCAGTCCAACTGCTGCTGTTATGTTTAATGGAACAGCATCACTGGGTTATAGCATGATGGCAACACCTATGTTCTACCTAGCTGGTGAAATATTTGGTGGTGGCGATGCCAAAATCAAATCTTATACTAATACTGGTGCGACTGGTAATAGAATTACCGCACGTGATACATGGAATTACGGCGCAAGCATTATACCAGGCATTATGATTAATAATGATGTATTAGGCTATTTACGTGGCGGCGTAGTAAGATCACACTTCGTCCAAAACAGCACAAATGTGACAGGCTGGCAAGTTGGCGGCGGCGCGCAAACCAATGTCGCTCCTAACTTAGATGTACGTGGAGAATATGTTTATAGCCAATACTCACGTATTAGCGCTATCGGCATTCCACAATCACATCAATTCAACATCGGTTTAGTTTACAGATTCATGTAAGCTTTAAACTTCTCAAAAAGGACGAACTTTTTAGTTCGTCCTTTTTATTTTCTCAAGCCAAAAAAATATTTTTTATCTTCCTGAGTTTAACGTTCCAAAATGTAATGTAAACCCTAAGCTAACTGTTGGCGCATTCAAACGACCATGATATGCAATTAGTTGGCTAATACTAGCTTGCACCCCTATCGATTTCGATAATGCATAATGCAACCCAACTACTGGTTCATAAACCGCTCCGCCAGCAACATCTAAGCCACCACCCCCAGCCGCTCCTACTAAAAAATTCGTAAATAATTGTAGATGCTGATTTAAGAAAGGTTTTGTTTGCAGCCCTGGACCAATCATGCCTGTTGCTAAACCACCTGAATGATCGCCTGTAAAAGCAGCTGCACCTTGATAACTAAAAAAGAAATTAGGTGTGAATAATTGGTCTACTTGAACTGCAATCAAATTAATCACTGGATTCGCACTACTAAAGCCACGCTGTGGATGTATATAAGTTTGATTTGCTAAATTGATTCGCCAAAACTGCGGTTCATAATAAGCTCTTGGTAAGCTCAGCATTTTTTCTCCAGCAGTTGCAATATCCAGATGGTATATGAGCGTACCCATTCCTGAAACTGCTCTTAGATTTCCTTTAGGAGACCACATATAACCACCGGTTACTCGAGCTGCAAAATTTCTTGTTAAAGGCCATTCAACACCTAACTGAGGATTTACCAAAAATCCTCCTCCCGTTTCTACTGTTCCTCCTCCACCTGCACCTAATCCGAACTGAGGAACAAAAGTAATAGGTACTCCTGTAGAAATACGATAGCCAAGACCTCCTAATACATCCATATAACCATTGGGGACACCTCGAAAAGCACCCGCTGCTTTTACATACCAAAATAGATGATCACTCATATAATGATCTAATTCAGAGCCTACTAATCCTATGGTGCCATCTTCAATTTTTTGATTTGTACCTAACGTACCTTTTTTTTGTCGATAGGCTTGGAGAAAGAGGGAAAAATCATTCCGTTGAAAATTCAAAATGTTGCCATCAGGCAAGATCACCTCGCCCATTTTTAGAAAAAAATTATCAACATCTTTATTTGGAATAGAATAAAAATTACAAGGAACATCCAAATCTAACCCTACTTGATGACTAGTAATGACCCCACTTGGAAAACTAATGTAACTATAATGAGCTCCGATCTTTACCCAGTTTAAGTCATAAGCTAAACCCACATAAGGACGAATCATTAACCCACCACCCACTAAAGATGAGTGACCACCCCCTCCACCAAGAAATATCCCCGCATCTCCCCACAAGTGAGACATAAATTCTTTATGCACTCCGCCAGCTAATCCTAAAACAAATAAGCCTCCTTGTGTTCCACTAATTGAGGCATATCCTCCCAATCCTCCATAAATAACGGGCGTCAAATCAGCAAAATAATTCACTCCCAACAAGCCCATTTTTTGTATGTGTAGAGGCATTTTTATATTGTCTATATTGAGTCGAAAAAAACCAGATTGTTTTTGCAAAATTAATTTGGGGGGGCTTTGTGACAACGACGAAACCTGAGCAGCACACTGTGTTGAAACTAAGAACACTGTTAACAGCCGAATATATTTTTTATATTTCACAGTAAAAATCCCTTTACATAGTTATTCCATATATCAGCGAGCAATTCTATCTCAAACCTCAAAAAAGACGTTAATTTAATTTGATGATAGCTTTCCGATAATTTAAACTTCGTGAAGTTATTAGCCTACAGATCATTTCTATAAAGGATAATTCATGTCATCCACACAGAAATCACATGTGTATATTTACGCTGTATCTATGATAGCTGCTGTTGCCGGCTTATTATTTGGATTTGATACAGGCATCATTTCAGGTGCGCTATTATTTATTCAAAAAGATTTTCCTATCTCGACTGAAATGAAAGAACTTATCGTGAGCAGTGTTCTCTTAGGTGCAATGTTTGGAGCGCTAGCCAGCGGTCATTTAGCAGATAAATTTGGTCGTAGACGTCTTATGCTCATCGTCTCAAGCTTATTTATTATAGGAACTACCATTGCATCGTTTGCAAATCATGTCTACATCATTCTCCTGGGCCGTTTATTTATTGGTCTTGCTATTGGAATTGGGTCATATACAGCACCACTTTACATAGCAGAAGTTTCTCCATACGAGTTGAGAGGTGCTCTTGTTTCATTAAACCAATTAGCTATTACCCTTGGGATTTTATGCTCGTATATTATTAATTATAGCTTTACCAACATAGATGGCTCTTGGCGATGGATGTTTGGACTAGGACTAGTACCTGCTGTCGCACTTAGCCTAGGCATGATTTTTCTGCCTGAAAGTCCACGCTGGCTTATTAAACAAAACATGACTGATAGAGCAGTTAACGTATTACAAAAACTTAGAAACTCAAAAAACGTCTCTCATGAAATTAATGAAATCGAAAAAAGTCTTAAGATCAAACAAGCTAGCTTCCGTGAAATTTTTGCTCCCTGGATTCGCCCAGTTCTTTTTTTAGGAGCAATGCTAGGGTTTATTCAGCAAGTCACTGGAATTAATACCATCATTTATTATGCGCCTACTATCTTCCAGCTTGCTGGATTTCAAAATACCTCTAGCTCTATCCTAGCAACGGTAGGAATTGGCGTCGTAAATGTGCTTGCAACCGTATTTGCAGTTTATTATTTAGATAAAATAGGTAGACGACCACTTCTTTTAGCGGGCTTAGTGGGAATGTGTCTAAGCCTCATGGGACTAAGCATTGCATTTCATCTACAATCACAATTCGCAATGTTGCGATGGCTAGCGATGAGTTGCACTTTCACTTACATTATTTGCTTTGCATTCAGCCTCGGCGTTATGTTGTGGTTAGTGGTTTCTGAAATTTTCCCTTTGGAAGTCAGAGCAACTGCTATGGGCGTTGCAGTGTTTAGCTGTTGGTTTTGGAATTTCGTTGTTTCATCTACTTTCTTAACCTTATTAAATTTATTTGGCCCCAGCCAAACATTTTTACTGTATGCGGTTATTTGTGTATTTAGCTTCATTTTTTGTTATTACAAAACTCCAGAGACCCGGGGTGTAACCTTAGAAGAAATCGAAGAGAACATACGCAAAAGATACCCCTTGAGAATCATTGGCCAACCTATTACAACAAATCTTGATGTTCCCAATGCTCTTGATTTTCAAACAGGCTAACTTCTTATGATTAAAAATTACTTTGTTTGGGATCTGGGTGCAACCAAATGTAGTGCCGGAATTGTTGAGCATAATGTCAAAACAAACGAACTATATTGCAAAAAAAAATGCAGCATCAAATTAGCAAACACATCATCCTTAGAAGATTTAATCCATCAACTTGAGCAACAACTTGATTTTTTCATGACTCAAGCAGATGCCATTTGTATAGGAGCAGCTGGTCATTATGATGGTGAATCGCTCTTACTAGAAGGGGTTTACCCTTACCCTATGCCATTCGCTTCAATAGCTAAACTCCAAAAATGGCCTTGTTATACAGTCATTCACGACTATGCTCCCATCGTCTGCGCTACCTTTACAGATTATATGGATAACGCTAACAATGTTTTTAGATTAAATACGTGTCCAATTAATCATGCTGGTCGTCGAGTAGCTTTTGGTCTAGGAACAGGACTAGGTGGCAAGGATGGGGTTTTATTTCCCGATGGAAATTTTTGGTTAGGTCAAAATGAAATGGGGCATATCGGAATCACGCATCCACCTGCCTCTGAAGTTTTTTACTCCAATAGACATTCAGAATTAATTCGCTTCTTACAAAACACACAAGACCATCAAGCAATTACTTTTGAAAAAGTGCTCTCTGGGCCTGGGCTGGCACGATTATTCCAATTCTTTTATCCTTCGCAAGGTATATTAACTCCAGAAGAAGTCGGATATAAAATTCAGCAAGGGCAAGCACCTGAAATATTAGACACTGTTGCTTGGTACCTAGGTTTATTTGTTGGAACCTTACAGTTGATGTTCATGCCAGAAGGTGGGATATGGATAACTGGAGGTGTCGCATTAAATCATTTGAACGTATTCAATCATCCAGACTTTTTTGTTGGCATCAAAACATCTCCCGCCTACTTGTTACAACGACAAGAATTTCCTTTAGGTGTCTTATGCAATCTAGAACATGCACTCATTGGAAGCGCTTACTACGCATCAAAAAAGCTCATTCACACCTATTCTGATCTCACGGTGCCAGGACTTTCTTGCTAAAGCAGATCAGGAATCTTCTTTTGAAAATTAGGGTTCATACTGGTTGATAATTTCAATTTAGTTTCATAAAATGGCAACTAACATTGGGATTGAAACACACTGCCCAATCTAATGACATACAAAATTTCAACTCGTAAGGAGATGTTATGCAATATCAACCAAAACTGTCCACACTCTGCGTAAGCATGTTAACAGCTGCAACACTGTTTGCTTCTGGATCTTCATTTGCTGCACATCATTACAAAGGTGACTACAAGAATGAAGTTATTCCTGCTGCTCCCTGTGTACAACCATTGATGTTAAAAGATGGTTTCTACATTGGTGCGCAAGGTGGTTATGACTCCTATCGAGCTCGTGAAACTATATCAACTTCTGTCGGTGGAACTGCTTTAACTGGGACTGGCACAGGTTCTATCGTTGGATGGGAAGGTGGCCTCTATGCTGGTTATGGCATGTACTTCAATGGATGGACAATGCCATTTTACTTGGGCGCAGAAATTTTTGGTAACGGCTCCAATGCTAGCCAATCTCAATCTGCTGCATTCGGCACAGGGTCTGTTTATACTAATGTAAATGTGCGCGGTGATTGGGGTGTTAGCGCTCTCCCAGGCTTAAAAGTAAATGACAGCTCACTGGTTTATGTTCGTTTAGGATGGGATCAAGCTAGATTCAACACGCAAGAAACCTTTGCGCTAGGAGCAACTTCAATTAATGCAAGCCAAAACACATGGAGAAGCGGCTTTAATTATGGCGTAGGATTAGAAACAGCTGTTTACCAAAATGTTAGTATCAGAGGTGAATATACCCATACCAATTTTGGATCTTCCACTAGCTCTTTGGGAACGAGTTACTCTCTCTCAAACAACCGCTTTATGGCTGGTTTAACTTACCACTTCTCATAATATGTAATCACAGGATAGATAGCGTTAACTCTATCTATCCTGTTTTCTTTTCTGCTAACTTCGCTTCATTTCTCATATACCTCGTAATAGCTCAACCCCGCCATAAGTAAAATTGCCGATGCACTCCCTGTTGCCTCAAAACAAAATGTTACCCCCCAAGTATGAAAAATGATTTTGCAGCAATATTATGCTACATTAAAGGATTAACATTTCTGCTGACAGGATGTCTTTTAATGTTATATCAACTCTTTCAAGTTGGCTCTTTACCACCCATCCAAATCCACGGCACTTACAATTACCATCTTGTGTTATTGTCTTACTTAGTTGCCGTCATTGCATCATATGTCGCTCTTGATATCGCGGGGCATTTAAGAGACAGAAACAACACACGCCTAAGTACTACTTTGTGGTTAGTAGGTGGTGCATTTGCTATGGGTGCAGGTATTTGGTCTATGCATTTTATTGGAATGCTTGCGTTTGTAATGGATGCTCCAATGACCTATGACATTACCTGGACCGTTTTTTCAATGTTTGTTGCGATTTTAGCATCGGGGTTTACATTTTTCTTGCTGAAATCCAAGAAGTTGACTGCGCTTCAGCTTGGGCTGGGCGGCGTGATCATGGGGTTCGGTATTGCTGCTATGCATTATACGGGAATGCAGGCAATGACGACTTGTTTAGTTATTCATTATTTACCAACTGTGTTTGCATTATCAGTTGTCATTGCTATCATTGCTTCTGAAGCAGCGCTTTGGTTAGCGATAAGAAGTAATCAAGGCACCTTGAAAAAACGTATACGATTAAAATTTGCGAGCGCCTTTGTCATGGGTGCCGCGATTTGTGGGATGCATTATACAGGTATGGCTGCAGCTATTTTTACTCCGTTATCTTGTTCTTATTCAATTAATTCAATTGATCCACAAATTCTGTCTAGCGGCATTGCAATAGTCACGCTTTTTATTCTAGCTGTTGCGTTTGCGCTCTCCACACAAAAAGAAATTATGAACTACCATACATTGAGATTAGCGCATCAAGAAGGCATGGCTCAAGTCTCAGCGAGTGTCTTACATAACGTTGGCAATGTCTTAAATAGTATTAATGTAACAACAAGTGTAATAGAAAATCGTTTATCTCATTCTGAATTATCAGGTCTTAAGGATGTCAGTAAAGCTTTAGAAGAACATAAAAATGATTTAGGTCATTTTATCACAACAGATCCCCAGGGGTCACAATTGCCAGGTTATATAAAAATGTTAGCGGATTATTGGCAAAAAGAACAAAAAGTTATGTCTGAGTCTATGAAACAATTAACCCATAACATACAACATATAAAAGATGTGATTAACTTGCAACAATCTATGAGTGCGAAATCCGGGCTTAATCAGATAACTTCCATCCATGAGTTATTAGATGAAGCGGTATCAATTTCTGCTATAGAAAAAGGTGATCATGGCATCACAGTTGAAAAGCATTATGAAAAAATTCAACCTTTTTTTGTTGATAAAATAAAATTAATGCAAATTTTAATTAATTTAGTACGTAATGGTAAGCATGCACTGATCGAATCATCCAGACAAAATAAATTATTAATATTAAAAATCTGCATCAGCGATCAAAATAGAGTACTGATTCAGATTATAGATAATGGTGTAGGTATAGCACCAGAAAATATGTCACGAATTTTTATACATGGGTTTACCACAAAGAAAACGGGACATGGATTTGGTTTGCATGCTAGCGCAATTGCAGCAAAAGAAATGCAAGGAGAGATAAGAGTAAGTTCGGAGGGTGTGGGGAAAGGTGCCGCTTTTACTTTGGAGTTACCCTATACGCTATAAAAAACTAAATTTTAGGAGAGTCTTGCGTTGGAATTATCACAAAAACGAATTTTAATTGTAGATGATACCGTAGAAATTCATCAGGATTTCCTCAAGATTTTTGAGGTGGATAGTCAGGATGCTGCCATCTCGGATGCAAGAGCCAAAATTTTTGGAAAGATTCCAACATTGTCAGCTAGTGAAACCGAGCTAACTTCTTATGTCATCGATTCTGCATACCAAGGACAAGAGGGTCTCGAATTAGTACGTCAAGCAAAGCTTGGTGGACAACCTTACGCGCTGGCTTTTGTTGACATTCGAATGCCGCCTGGTTGGGATGGAATTGAAACTATTCAAAAAATCTGGGAAGTCGATACCGAAATACAAATTGTGATTTGTTCAGCTTACTCTGACTACTCCTGGGAAAATATATCTCAAAAATTACATAATTCTAATAATTTTTTAATTTTAAAAAAGCCATTTGAAGTTATTGAAATTTGTCAATTAGCATCGGCTTTAACTAATAAATGGGAATTAAATAAGCAAGTACATCTTCAAATTGAAGATTTAAAAAAGCTTTCTTCCAGTTTAGATGAATCCCTTTCTCTCACTAGGGCTACTCTAGATTCAACTATGGAAGGCATTCTAGTATTGGATCGTGAAAATAAAGTTGTAATGTCCAATAACGTATTTTTAACCTTATGGAATATGCCAGAAAGCATTTTGACCTCAAAGCAGTCTGAAACTATATTGCAGTATATGGCAAATCAAATGGAGTCAAATAATTTTTTTCTAAAAGTTATAAGTCGATTAGGCAAGCAAGCCACGTTAGATAACTCAAAAGAGACAATTAAAGAATGGAAGCTTAAATCCGGAAAAATTTTAGAGCTTTACACTCATCCGCAATATTTGCATGATGAAATAATAGGAACAGTGTGTAGTTTTCGTGATGTCAGTGAACGTAAAAAAATGGAAGAACAATTAATTCATCAAGCCATGCACGATAGTTTAACTGGACTACCTAATCGAGTGTTACTTCTAGATCGAATTCAACAAGCGGTTGTTCAAGCCAAGCGTCGAAATTTATGTGCGGGTGTTTTATTGATTGATTTAGATAATTTTAAACAAGTTAATGACTCTCTTGGGCATAGTGCAGGAGACGATTTATTAATAATGGTGGCAAAAAAACTGAGTGGATGTGTGCGCGAATCGGATACCGTAACACGCTTAGGAGGAGATGAGTTTGTCATAGTATTGTCTTCTCAGCTGCACGAAGATGATTTAATGTTGAAAGCTTTTTCATTGTTAGAGCTATTCAAAGAGCCGTTTACGATTTGCAGCCATAACTTTACTATCAGCATGAGTATTGGAGTTAGTTTATATCCTCACAACGGATATGACCCTGAAACCTTGCTAAAAAATGCGGATGCTGCGTTATATTATGCGAAAGAGATGGGTAAAAATCAGATTCAACGTTATCAAGATGAATTCAATAAAAATATATTGCAGCGCGCCCAATTGATCACAGAGCTTAAGCAGGCACTTCAAAAAGAAGAGCTTACACTTCACTATCAACCCCTTGTGGAGCTAAATACGAATAAAATTTTAGGCGTGGAAGCATTGCTTCGTTGGACACACCCAACACTGGGAGTTATTAGTCCTAATGTATTTATTCCACTAGCAGAGGAGACTGGGCTGATTATACAAATTGGAGAGTGGGTGTTAAGAACAGCCTGTCAACAAAATACAATCTGGCATCAACTCATTGATGCAGAATTAACTATAGCGGTTAATATATCAGGACTTCAATTTCAGCAACATAATTTTGTGGAACTAGTAAAAGGCATTCTTAAGGAAACAAGGCTTGATCCACGATTTTTAGAGCTAGAGGTCACTGAAAGTCTTATTCTTAAAGATATATCTATGGTGACGAAAAAAATGTCTGAGCTAAAAGCATTAGGTATTCGTTTTGCAATGGATGACTTTGGAACAGGGTATGCGAGTTTAAATTATTTAAAATGTTTTCCATTTGACAAAGTAAAAATTGACAAAAGTTTTGTTGACGGTATTACTCTAAATAGTGAAGATAGTTCTATTGTTGAAGCGATTATTGGCATGACAAAAACAATGGGGATAGATGTTCTTGCTGAAGGTGTGGAAAAATCAGAACAAGTTGATTTTTTACGTGAGCATCACAGCAATCAAGTTCAAGGTTACTATTTTAGTCCACCAGTAAATGCTAATAAACTGAGTGAAATGTTAAAAAATCAAAAAACAATCTAACCCTATGCACTATCTACCAATTCCATAATATTCAAACTCAGCATCCCTAACTTGCTTAGGATCATACTGATTACGACCATCCAAAATAATACGCCTACGCATAATTTTTTTCATAGCCGTTAAATCTGGATAACAAAAAGGTTTCCATTCCGTCACCAATACTAATGCGTCCGCTTGATGAAGCGCCTCATATTGATGCTCTGCGAGATGCAGCCTCCCCTCAGAAAACCATTCGTTGGGAAGCATTTCTTTTGCAACTGGCATCGCAACCGGATCGTACGCCTGAACACGAGCATTCCGTTTCAACAATTCTTCTAGCAATACGATTGATGACGCTTCTCGCATATCATCTGTCCCAGGCTTGAATGACAAACCCCACACACCAATTGTGATGCCCGATAAATCTTCTCCAAAAATTTGAGTAATCTTATTAGGTAAAACACGTTTTTGAGAGAAATTTCGCGACTCTACCGCACGTAACATAACAGGATCAATGCCATTATGTTCAGCCATACGCATTAATGCTTTCACATCTTTTGGAAAACAGGATCCACCGTAGCCGCAACCAGGATAAATAAATGCATTACCGATGCGAGCGTCAGAACCAATTCCTAATCGGACATTTTCAATATCAACACCCATACGGTCGCACAATACTGCCATTTCATTCATAAATGAAATTTTCGTCGCTAGCATTGCATTCGCAACATACTTAGTCATCTCAGCATCTTTTACATTCATGAAATAAATTTTTTCTGTCGTTCGCATGATAGGTGTGTACAACTCTAACATGATTGCTTTCGATTGTTTCGATGCATTTCCAATGATAATTCTATCGGGTCGCATAAAATCATCGATAGCAGCACCTTCTCGTAGAAACTCCGGATTACTCACCACATCAAAACGAGTGATTAATCCCCTTTTATCCAGTTCAGATTGAATTATTTTTTCAACTTGCTCAGCAACACCAACAGGTACTGTCGATTTATCCACGATCACACAATAATTTTTAATATATGCACCAATGTCTTTTGCTGCATTTAACACAAATTGCATGTCTGCAGAACCATCAGCATCGCTAGGGGTACCCACAGCAATAAACATAACGTGAGGATCATTATCTTGTTCTTGTAAAGATGTTGCAAAATGCAATCGACCTTCTGCCATATTTGAAATCACCATAGGCTCAAGGCCTGGCTCATAAATTGGCAGAATACCCTTCTTCAAATTCATGATTTTTTTTTGATTGACGTCAATGCAAGTAACATGATTACCTAATTCTGCAAAGCAAGTTCCTGTCACTAATCCGACATAGCCTGCGCCAATAACTGTAATATTCACTTCTTATCCCCTGAGTCTTCAACTTGATAAATGATGACTTGATCACCTCTCTTGTTCGCATAAACGTGAGTAGGCGATAATGCAATTTCATTTGTTATATGAGCATTTTTTTCTTTATCACGGGAATCTAAGTGTAAAGCAATATAATCAAACTGCTTCCATTTTCCATTTTCAAGCACACTCATATCCGAATAAAGTTTACCTTTAATAAAAATATCATTCCCAAAATGTTTAGAATAATACATCACTTGCGTATCATTACTATAAATCACGGCATTGGCTGGAACATGTTTAGCTAACCATTCACCCGCATAACGTATATATGATTTTGAATAACCAAAATCAAAAATTCCGCCCAATGCAGTGAGTAACATCAACACGATCACACTCGGTAGCAACCACTTAAATCGACGACGTAATTCAAACATATTATCTAAAGCAAAAGGAACCCAAACCATGAGAATAAGGGATAACGCAATTAAATATCGTTTAGCCAAAAACATATTTTCTACGAGAAAAATCATGGTAATCAAAACATTAATAATAACGTAACTCCAGACAACCCATTGTGTAGGTTTATCAAATTGAACTGCTTTTCGAATCCAAGCAAAAATAATTAATGCTGCATAAACGATTGATACATTAGAAATCACGCTTGCAATATACCAAGCACCTAACATCAACAATAAAACAAAGCTTGCATCTCTCGCTGCATATGGACTTAGTACATGCTGTCCAAGAGCCGTAGATGATTGCTCAAAACTACTGGTTAATTTGTCTAGGCCATGGATTAAGTGGAATTGAATCTCAGCAATACGACTGAGTTGAGCGTCTTGATGAGAAAAAAAACCTAGCCAGATAGCGAATAAAGCAACAAGTAAGATACTCATAAAATTAAGCTGAAAAAAAGCTTTGAGACGTTGCCTGAGTGGTAAAGAAAAATAGAGTAATGCGCTGAGAGGTACAAACAATAAAAATACGCCGCCTTCAATTCGAAACAACATCGCCAGCAAAGAAAACAGAGACCATAATAACGCATATCGCCAACGTAGCGTTTTAAAAAATTTAATTAAACAAACAATTGAAACTAAATAAAAAGCCCAAAATCCATGATCTCGAATAACGTACTCTCTAACACTATTAAACTCATGTGACAGCAAAATAACAGCAGCTGCACACCACAACACTCTACGTGACGCGCTTATTAAGCCAATTAAATAAATAAAGGTAACAACCGAAATCAGTGAAAAAAATCCATTTAAAACAAAAGCTGCAGAAATATATGAAATGTTTGTTAAAGCAACTACATTATAAATTAAAATAGAATAAAACGGCCATTGTGCTTGACCACAAAGATGCATTGCCGTACTTAAATTGGTTGTTGCTATTGCTTCAGCACTTTGTAAGTAGCAGATTCCATCAGGATTGATAACTGCTCCACGCAAACTACTGTCATACGAAAGAAACAAACTGATTAACGCAGCAAAAATATATATGCTTATTTTTTTTTTCTTTTCAAAAAAAAATAAGCTCATCAAACAAAATCCTGTAAGCACTGCTTGAAGTCATCCGCCAATTCAGGATGTTTTAAAGCATAAGCAATTGTCGCTTCTAAATAACCTAACTTGCTGCCACAGTCATAACGTTTGCCAGCAAACTGTAGGGAATAAACATTTTCATCTAACAATAATTTCGCAATCGCATCAGTTAGTTGAATTTCACCACCAAAATCTTTCGTGGTTTGCTCTAATAAATGAAATATATGTGGCGTCAAAATATAACGACCCACCACAGCCAAATTGGAAGGCGCTTTTTCAGGATTGGGTTTTTCTACAATCCCAGTCACTTTCGCAATAGGATTGACACTACCGGCGACATCGACTACACCATATTTTTTTGTTTCTGATTGAGCAATTTTTTGAACAGCTACTATGCTGGCTTGGGTATCATTAAAAACGTCTACCATTTGCTGCAAACAAGATTTCACTCCGCCATCAATTAAATCATCCGCTAGCAATACAGCAAATGGTTCATTCATAACGAGTTGTTTTGCACACAGCACTGCATGCCCTAAACCCTGAGGGGATTTTTGACGAATATAAGCACACGAGACACCAACCGGTAAAATACCTCGCACCACTTCCAGCAATTCTAGTTTGCCACGGTCGCGTAAATTCGATTCTAGCTCAAAATTATCATCAAAGTGATCTTCAATCGCACGCTTGCTGCTGCTTGTGACAAAAATAAGCTCTCTTATTCCCGCTGCAACCGCCTCTTCAACCGCATATTGAATAAGTGGCTTATCGACAATAGGCATCATTTCTTTTGGATTTGCCTTTGTTGCCGGTAGAAAACGTGTACCTAATCCAGCTACCGGAAAAATCGCTTTTGTCACTTTCATTATGTATAATCCTTGGATCAAAGAGCTGTGGCGTAAAAAGGCGGATATTACCATATATTTGTCATAGAAAACACGATAGACTTCTCGCCAAACCTCTACCCACATGCTTATTCCTAAGACCCTGGAGTAATATGTATTAAAGCTAGACAAACTAATGAATTCCAGATAGTTTTAAGATCAACAACCCATTAAATACATGCCCATTAAAAATGCAAAAAAACGTTCTTATTCTAGCCCATAGTTATGGCATGCAGTTTCTCGAAAGCTGCAATCAATATTCGCAATTATTTGACCCTAAAAAGTATAAGGTACATGTTATTTATCTGGCTGGAAAACCTTGCCTTGAGATTCAGAAAAAAACATTAGCTGAAGACGTTAGCTTTTTAGATTTATCTAGCAGAGAACTACGCGGCTTAAAAATAAAAACAATCGCAAAATTTATAAAACTATGCAGAGAAAAACGTTTTGAAATAGTCATTTGTCATCGCTACAAACCCGCTTACATTATGATGTGGGCGGCGCAATTCTGTCGTATCAATGTGTTATTATTTGTTATGCACGCACCTGAAACCATGCACGCCTTTTCAAGAAAACTATTGCTCTATGGATTGATGCGCAAAAATATGTTTTTAGTGGGTGTCTCTAATGCAATCCAACAGGACATGCAAAATGACTTACCCTTATTAGCACGCAAAAAAATTCTGACTTTTTATAATATTATTGACCCTGTATTATTTGAGTCTCAATTTTTTTCTCGCAAAGAAGCCAGAGAAAAACTCAATATTCCAGATGATATATTTTTATTTGGAACTATCGCAAGATTAGTGATTGATAAAGATCAAAAAACTTTAATTAAAGCATTTGCCATCGTTAAAGCTAAACATGCACACACAAAACTTATTTTAATTGGGGATGGTAAATTAGAATTATCCTTGAAAAAACTTGTTAAAGAACTCCAGCTAGAAAATGACATTATTTTCACAGGATTTATTCCGGATGGCTTTCGATTTATGAAAGCATTTGATGTTTTTGTTTTACCATCCATTAGCGAAGCATTTGGCCGAGTATTATTAGAAGCAATGATTGCTCGCATACCTGTTATTGCAACACAAATTGAAGGCATACCTGAAGTCATGGGTGACACTGGAATTTTAATTGACGCTGGCAACCCTGAAAGACTATCTGAAGAAATGATCAAGCAGTTAAATACACCTAATGATGAGAACGCTGAACGAATTGTGAAAGCATACCAACGTATGCAACATCATTTTACTTTCGCACCGTTTAAAGAAAATTTCTGGCAATCACCCATTGCAAAATTTTTATAGAGAGCCTATATGAAAGCTGCCTATGCAACCACCTTTGATGCAAAAGATGTAAATAACTGGTCTGGCACACCGTTTTTTATGTCCAATGCTTTTCGGCAGGACAATGTAGAAATCGATTACATTGGCTCATTAAAAAGAAAACTTCCCGCCGGTTTCAAACTCAAACAAGTTTGGAATAAATACATCTGTGACCAGAGAGAGAGCCCGCGCTTTAACATTGTTGCTGCACAATTTTATTCTCAGCAAGTTGCAGAACAATTAAAATTATTAAATTCAGACGTGGTCATCGCACCTCAGATTAATCCAGTCGCTTATTTAGATTGCCCTCAGCCCATCATCTTATGGACAGACGCACTCTACTCAAGCCTTCTTGGATTTTATCCAGCTTTTTCAAATCATTCTGCAAGCTCTATTCGCCAAGGCAATCAAATAACGTCAGAATGCTTAGCACGCATGAAACTTGCCATTTTTTCATCTGAATGGGCGGCTAACAGTGCAGTAGAGCTCTATGGTGTCGATAGATCAAAAGTAAAAGTCGTTCCTTTCGGAGCAAATATTGTTTGTAACTTCAACGAAGAAGATATCAAACACATTCTAAAAAAACGCAATTCACGTGTCGTTAAATTATTATTTATTGGCAAACACTGGCATCGCAAAGGCGGAGATATTGTTTTCAATGTCACAAAAGCATTGCATGCATCTGGCCAAGCAGTTGAATTAAATTTTGTAGGTTGCCACCCTCCTAAAAATGTAGATGTCCCTGATTACATAAAATGTCATGGGTTTATTTCTAAACGTACACCCGAAGGTGTTGCAAAAATTCAATCACTCCTGCATGAATCACATTTTTTGTTTGTCCCTTCACGAGCAGAAGCGTTTGGTATTGTTTTTTGTGAAGCAAATGCATATGCCCTGCCTTGCTTAACGTCGTATACCGGAGGAATTGCTACTGTTGTAAAAGACAACATCAATGGTATGACTTTTTCGTTAGATGCTTCCACAGAAAAATATTGTGAATATATTTCTAATTTGATGAACAACTATTCTCAATATGAAGCCCTAGCTCTTTCATCCTTTAAAGAATTCAAAACAAGATTAAATTGGCAAGTCGCGACCCAAAGCGTTAATCAGTTAATCAAGGAAATTCTTTAGATGAAACTTGCGTTTGTCAGTAAATTTGATGCGAAAAATGTCCATAAACGTTCTGGCACACCTTATTACATGTCTCAGGCACTACTCAACCAAGGTGTTGAGCTTGAGTATATTGGTTCATTAAAAACAAAATTGCGGCCAGGCTTTAAGATTATTAATGCACTGAAAAAAATGATTCATGCAAAACAAGAAAGCTCGCGAAATAATACGTTTACGATGCTGAATTACTCTAAACAAGTCAAAGAACAATTAGCCAATAAAAATGTCAATGCTGTACTAGCACATATCTCAACGCCTATCGCTTACTTAGAGTGCAAAGAACCGATAGTCCTTTGGACTGACGCATTATATGCTGCCATGCTAGGCTTTAATCCATTTTTTGCTAACCAAGCAACCAGTACCATTGAGGAAGCTAACGCGGGAACTGCATCAGCACTGTCACGCTGCAAGTTAGCCATTTTTTCTTCGGACTGGGCAGCAAGAAGTGCAAAAGAATTATATGGCGTGGAAAAAGATAAAATTCATGTAGTACCCTTTGGCGCAAACATCGATACACAAAACACACTGCTAGACGTGAAAAGTTTTTTAAAAAAAAGATCTCCCAACAAAATTAAATTATTATTTATAGGAAAAGAGTGGAACCTAAAAGGTGGTGATATTGTTTTTAATGTTGCGAAAGCATTACACGCGGCAAACCACTCAGTTGAGTTAAATTTTGTAGGCTGTATCCCGCCTGCCAACATTGAAATTCCGCATTACATTATCTGTCATGGTTATATTTCTAAAAAAACACCTGAAGGAATGCAAAAAATCACACAGCTATTATCTGAATCACATTTTCTATTTGTCCCTTCTCGCGCAGAAGCATTCGGCATTGTTTTTTGCGAAGCGAATGCATTTGGCTTACCCTGCTTAACATCACACGTGGGCGGCATTCCAACCATCGTCAAGAATGACATTAATGGCATGACATTTTCTTCATTCGCCACAACAGATATTTATTGTGATTACATTATCAATCTTATGCAAAATTATTCCCGCTACGAAGAAATGGCTCTTTCTGCATTTCATGAATTTGAACGACGATTGAATTGGGATGTTGCTACAAAACACGTAAAAAAATTGATTGAAAATATTTTATAGAAATCCCCCTCGTACACGACAAAAACTTACGATGAACTCACCGTAAACGTGCCCGCGTGCGTGCCCGTACCCGTTTTTTCAAATTTAATCAGAAACTTTTAATAAAACGGGCACGGGCACGCACGCGGGCACGTTCACGATGGGCCTATCGAAAGCTTCGTGTACGAAGAGAAATCTCTACAGATACTATATTTTTTTGTCTCGTTTAAAAAGTGCATCAATCACCAACATCACCGCCCCAACACAAATAGCAGAATCCGCAACATTAAAGACAGGCCAGTGCCAATTCGAAACATATAGCTCGATAAAATCGATGACATGTCCATAGCTGACACGATCCCACAAATTACCAAGCGCGCCACCGACCACCAACGATAAAGCAATGGCAATCCACCGCTGCCGAAATGAAATTCGCTTCAACCACGTCAATAAAATCGCACTAATACTTACTGCAATCAAACCAAACAACCATACTTGCCATCCTGCTGCATAGCTCAGAAAACTAAATGCAGCACCTTTGTTATAGGCCAATGTCAAATTAAAAAAAGGCATCACAGGGTTAGGATGATAAGCAACGAGATAGTATTCTGCGATAACTTTTGTGAGCCTATCGATGAGGATGACAATTAAAGCCACCCAAAGCCAACGTAATCCTGATTGTGTAATCTTGTTTGACATACGTTCCTCGTTTTTAATTTGATTTAGCAACGGATTCCCGCCTACGCATAGGCGTCAACTCATGAAGAATTTACCTCTCCCCTTGTGGGAGAGGGTGCAGTCGGGGCTTTCGCGAAGCATGCTTCGCGCCGACGTAACGCCTGACATTTGTAATGTCAGGCTGGAACGATGCTTAAGCTCTCGATTCTGTAAGCGACGGGTGAGGGGTGATTTTAAAACAAAAACACCCCTCATCCGCCCTTCGGGCGGCTTCTCCCACAAGGGGAGAAGCAAAAAACTCAATTGAAATTATGCGGCTATCCCTCAGCCCTAGCGCGACCTCAACACTAAGCGTACTTCCTCACCTCTCCTTCACCCTCTACATTCTCAATGCAACGCTCACACAGTGTTAAATGTTCAGCATGATGACCGACATCTTCTCGTCTATGCCAGCAACGCTCGCATTTTGAATACGACAATGGGCTCACCTTAATCCATAACCCTGGAACATCGGTTGTGACCAAATCTTCTAAATGTGAATTGGCAAGCAACACTTCAGCGCTAGATGTAATTAAAACAAAACGCATTTCATCTTCTAATGCATCTAAGTCTTTCTTTAACTCTTCATTACAGTACAGCTTAACATCCGCCTCTAATGCAGATCCGATTAAGCCTGCGTTACGTTGGTTTTCAAGCTCTTTATTGACAGCGTCACGCACCAGACGTATTTTTTCCCAGTATGCCTGATTCATAATCTGATGGTGCCCCAATGGAGCTAACTCAACATACCATGAATTTAAAAACACAGATTCATTTCGTTCACCCGGGATATATTGCCAAATTTCCTCTGCAGTAAAACTTAAAATAGGCGCTAACCATCGCACCAATGCTTCCACAATATGAAACATAGCAGTTTGCGCCGAGCGTCTAGCTCTACTATTTGTTGGCGCCGTATACTGTCTATCTTTGATAATATCTAAATAAAAATTTCCCATCTCTACGACACAAAAGTGATGTATTTTTTGGTAAATAACATGAAATTGATAATCATCATATGCTTTGATAATGTCTTCTTGAAATAAACGTGCTTTATCAACTGCCCATCTATCTAATGCCAACATTTCATCGGGCTTTAACAAATGTTGATCCGGATCAAAGCCATCTAAATTTGCCAAAAAGAAGCGCGCCGTATTGCGTAGTCGTCTATACGTCTCTGACGTACGCGTGAGAATTTCCCCTGACACATTGATTTCATTTCGATAATCCACCGATGCAACCCACAACCGCAACACATCTGCACCCAGCGACTGGATAATTTTTTCAGGTGCCATGACATTGCCAAGTGATTTTGACATCTTGCGCCCTTGGCCATCGACTACATAGCCATGCGTTAATACTGTTTTAAACGGTTCTTCATTGCTGATAGCAAGCGCTGCTAATAAGGATGAATTAAACCAACCGCGATGCTGATCAGATCCTTCTAAATATAATTCTGCAGGAAAATGTAATTCTTTACGTTTTCGCAACACACATTCATGTGTCACACCTGAATCAAACCACACATCTAAAATATCACTTATTTTTTTATAGTGTTTTGCATCATCACCGAGTAATTCACTGGCTTCTAATGAAAACCAAGCATCCACACCATTTTTTTCGACTCGCTCAGCAATTTTTTCAATGAGCGCAATCGTATCAGGGTGGATATCACCTGTGTCTCTATGAATAAATAAAGGAATAGGCACACCCCATGCACGTTGTCGTGAGATACACCAGTCAGGACGTTTTTCCACCATGCCAGCAATACGATTTTTGCCCCAATCCGGAATCCATTCCACACGATTAATGGAATGCATCGCCATTTCACGCAAACCATTTTTTTCCATGCTAATAAACCATTGCGGTGTTGAACGAAATATCAGCGGTGTTTTATGCCGCCAGCAATGCGGATAACTATGCGTAATTTTATCAACATGAATTAATGAATTTTTATTGCGCAATTCATCAATAATCAAATCATTCGCTTTAGTGACATGCACACCTGCAAATAAAAGCGTAGTCGATGTGAAACAACCATCATCACCGACTGGATTATCAACGACTAAATGATAACGTTTGCCCACCACATAATCATCTTGGCCATGCGCTGGTGCAGTATGAACAGCACCCGTTCCTGCTTCAATGGTAACGTGATCACCTAAGATAACGGGTACCTTGCGATCATAAAAAGGATGTTGCAGTTGAATACCTTCCAACGGAGCGCCTTGAATTTTTGCAACCACATGCGGCTCAGTGACCTCATATCGTTTCATAACAGATGGCATGAGTGCTTCGGCTACTAATAAATATTCATGGTCTTTAAATTCAACCAACACATATTCTAAAGTAGCATTTAAACTCACCGCTTGATTCGCTGGTAATGTCCAAGGTGTTGTTGTCCAGATAGGAATAGAAATATTTTTTATTTCTTCACCTTCAATGTTCAAACGCTGCAGAAAGTCATTTTTATCGACCACGCGAAATCGCACATCAATGGAAGGCGATGTCTTATCAGCATACTCCACTTCCGCTTCAGCTAACGCAGAACCACAATCTAAACACCAATGAACTGGCTTATACCCTTTTTCTAAATGACCGTTTTGAATGATCTTCGCTAAACTGCGAATGATGTTTGCTTCAAAGGTAAAATCCATTGTCAAGTAAGGCTTATCCCACTCAGCTTGCACGCCTAAACGCTTAAATTCTTCCCGCTGAATGTCGATTTGACTGGTTGCATAGTCTCGGCACGCTTTTCGAAAGGCTTCCGCTGTAATTTTTTGCCCGGCTTTTCCCACTTTCTTTTCAACGTTTAACTCGATAGGCAACCCATGACAATCCCAGCCTGGGACAAATGGTGCGTTAAAACCGCTAAATGTTTTGGATTTCACAACTATATCTTTTAATACCTTATTCAGAGCCGTACCCATATGAATGTGGCCATTGGCATAAGGGGGGCCATCGTGTAGCACAAAGGTTTCTTTACCCTGCCCTGCTTCACGTAATTTTCGATAAAGATCAAGGGATTCCCACTTCTTTAAGATTTCCGGTTCGCGCTGCGCGAGATTCGCCTTCATAGGGAAATCCGTACGGGGTAAATTGAGCGTTTTCTTGTAATCTTTCATAAAAACCTTTTCTTAGCCAAAACGATTGTAAAAGGGGATAAAAAGGGTTGATTATACGCATAAAATCTTAATCAATGTAAGTACCAGAAGTTAGAATCGGTGCTATAATTCAGTAAATGAGTGTTTTGATAGGGGTTGATTATGGTAGACACCGCCGAAATTATTACCGCTCCACTAGCTCCTTTTACAGATGGTAGAGATAGCCTGTTTATTATCAATTGCTTAACAGCAGGCTTAGTTTTAATTGAGGAAGCCAACCTCGACATCACTAAAAAAATCTCAACTATCACTGAAATCTCTAGAAATGATAATCAAATAGCACACTTAGGCGCACACTTCAAAGAAATCTCGACTCCTTTTCTACAATGGAGCACTGTGCTTCAAGAAGGCCTTAGTGCGTTAGGTAAGGAAGTAGCAGCTGCGCTACCCGCACTAAAAGTTACTTTAACTGCTAAACAAACAGAATTTACGGGTAAAACCAAAGAAGCAAACCAACAACTAGAAGGGCTAGACAAAAAAATAGACAACTTTAATCAGCAATATCAAAAAGTCATTAAGATGATAACTGACATTAAAAGCATGATAGACGATACTGAATTCTATGAGAAAGTGCAAAAAGGTGAAAATGTAGAAACACAAATAAAAGCCTTAGAAAAATTAACTACAGAGTTTGAAGCCAGCCGAAAACCTGTTTCAATATTTTGTGAAGATTTGCTTACTAATATAAAGGGAACCCTCTCTACTAATGCTCGAAACTCTCTAACTTCTCCAATAAACCAAACAGAACCAGAAATTCCGAGGCGGGAAAGTCCTAACCAAGCAGAACCAGAAATTCCGAGGCGGGAAGGTCTTGAGTAATCAGAATTATCTAACCATCAGAACCGGAACAGCACCCACAGTAGCTTGAGAAATTACCGCTTTGTGCTTAGACCGCCTCGAAAACCAAGAAAACAAACCTCCATAGGATGCTGCTTCTGCAGCTTGAGGTTTTTGCGCAACCGGAGCAGCATTTATTTCGGCAGGCTCAGGAGTCGGTGGTTTAGCCTGGTGTAATTTACTTGCTATTTTATTCCTTTTAGCTTCTTCAGCTAATACTATGACGTGAGGGGTTACAATCGCTTTATATTTTAATAACAATTCCACACAAGATTGGTGCCCCGCTTTTGTAGCTTTCATTAACGGAGTCCAGCCGCTTGCATCTTTTGCATTCGGATTTGCATTGTTTTCTAATAAAAATTTAACTATCTCGGTATGACCGTTTCCTGCAGCAAACATTAAAGCGGTTTTCATTCCCCAGAATGAACGACTATTCACATTCGCTCCATCATCGTTCACCAAACTGATGACGACTTCATGATAGTTGAGTGCACAAGCCCAAATTAAGGCAATATTTATTCTTGTTATCCCATCCCTTGCTTCTGACATTGTTAACACTCTATCGCGCTGCTCTTTTACTGAAGGTGAATAATTTTTTTGATCATCAATAGCGGGTAAAACATCAACTAACTGAATTGAATGACTGCGCATCATAAACTCCTCCTAAGCAATTTGTCGTTGCGGAATTAAGAGATGCCTAGGTCTCAATCCGGAAATCCATAACCCTGTGAAATAAATCAAAACGCCTGCTAGCAATAATACGGCTAAATGTGTACTTCTCCACAAAGCATGCTCTGTCAACCAAACATGGATATCACCTGAGCCTATCCACAGCCATACGCTTAGCAATATATTCGCAAATATCAGTCGAAATGAAAAATCTTTCCAACCAGAGCGTGGTTGGTAAATGCCTTTTTTTCGAAGACAATAAAACAATAAACTCATATTCAACAGAGCGGCCAATGAGGTCGCTAGCGCAATGCCTACATGTGCGAGAGGCCAAATTAAAATAACGTTAAACACCATATTTGAAACCATGGCTACAATACCAATGCGCACAGGTGTTCGTGTATCTTGTTTAGCATAAAACCCTGCAGCCAAGACTTTAATCATCATAAAAGGCATAATTCCAATGGCAAAAGCTGAAAGACTTTTGTGAGCCATTAAAACAGCCTCCGCATCAAAAGTACGGTATTGTAATAATGTACTCATCAACGGGCCTGAGGCAATCGCAAATACCATACCCGCTGGTAACCCAATCAATAAGACACAACGCATCGCCCAATCGAGTGTCAGCGAAAAATCTTCTTTTGATTGAGTCGCATGATGTCTTGATAAGTGCGGCAAAATCACCGTTGAAATAGCAACACCGAAGACACCTAATGGAAATTCCATTAATCGATCTGAAAAATACAACCAGGACACGCTACCTACCATCAAGAAAGAAGCAAACAAAGTATCTAACAATAAATTAATTTGAGAAACAGACACTCCGAATAGCGCAGGCACCATTAGCCTCAACACTTTCATCACACCCGCATCTTTAAAATTGATTTTAGGTTTGGGTAATAAACCTAATCTTTTCAAAAAAGGCCATTGAAAAAGTAATTGCACCACTCCCGCTATAAACACCCCCCAAGCCAACGCTACAATGGGCACATGCAGATGCGGTGCTAATAAAATTGCACAAGCAATCATTGAAATATTTAAAAAAACAGGCGTAAAAGCAGCGACCCAGAATCGACTGTATGTATTTAAAATTGCACCCGAAAAAGCAGTCAGTGAAATCAACATTAAATAAGGAAACGTAATCCGTAACATCATGACAGCCAAATCATATCGCGGACCATTAACTTCAAATCCTGGCGCAAACACTCTGATGATAATAGGGGCAAAGAGTATTCCAACGAAGGTCACAATTAATAACACTGCGCCTAACGTACCTGCCATCGAGTTAATAAAAAGTTTAATTTCTTCGGGGTTTTTTTGTTTTTGATATTCAGAAAGCACGGGAACAAACGCTTGAGAAAAAGAACCTTCCGCAAATAAACGACGCATAAAATTTGGAATTCTAAATGCTACGAAAAAGGCATCTGAGAGCAGCCCCGCACCGAATAATTGAGCTGTAATCATATCGCGAATGAAACCAAATACGCGTGAAATCATTGTCATACTGACAACGGTAGAAGTTGATTTAAAAAGGCTTTTGCTCATAAGGGACACTTAGAATAATAAAAAGTGTCACATCGTATCATAAATCTTAAAATGAATGTATTTTTCAGCTTTATCATAAAGTAAAAAGATTGCAAAAAAATTATCCAGAATATCTTCTTTCTACACCGATTGACAATACTCTGAGAAGCAGGCATATTAGCACCCTTTGATTGCGTCATAAACCCTGAGAATCCAGTCAGTTAGCAATTTAATGAAAGAATGGCTGCTTGGGTGGAATACTAACATAAGATTTGGAGGCATATCTTGGCCAATACTGCACAAGCAAAAAAACGTGCTCGTCAAGCTGAACAACATAGACAACACAATGCGAGCTTACGCTCCATGGTACGTACGTACATGAAAAAAGTTTATAACGCTATTGCTGAAGGTGATAAAGCATTGGCTGAGACAACTTACAAAGCTGCTATTCCGGTTATTGACCGTATGGCTGGAAAGGGTTTGCTTCACAAAAATAAAGCTGCTCGCCATAAGAGCCGTTTATGTGCGCACATTAAAAAGATGTCTGGAGAGTCCGCACCCGTTGTAGAAAAAGCAAAAGTAACCAAAACAGCAAAAGCTCCTAAAACAACAGCTAAAGCCAAGAAAGCTAAAGAAGCAAAATCAGCTTAATCTTTTTGTATCATCCCGCACTTGCTGCGGGATCTGATGTTTTAGAAATGAATAACCTCATAATCTTCGTACACAAGAAAATTTTCGATGAACTCATCGTGAACGTGCCCGCGTGCGTACCCGTGCCCGTTTTTTTTGTAACTTTCCATAATTGATTGTCAGAAAATTTCAATAATCCCCTCGTAAAACGCTCACAAAGATGGCTAGAATATCAAATTAAAATTGAAAAAAACGGGCGCGGGCACGCACGCGGGCACGTTCACGATGGGCTCATCGAAAAATTTTGTGGACCAAGCCTCATCATGAAATCTTCGATTGCTCCAGAAATGCCATTGCTGCGCGCATTAATTCTTGCGTGCCTTCTTGACTCAAGCCCGAGATAAAAAACACTTTCCCTTTCCACCCTAATCGCCGAACAATATCATCACAACGTTCTTTAGCTTCATCCGGGAACAATAGATCAATTTTATTGAGTACTAACCAACGCTCCTTAGCGAGCAATTCAGGGCTATATTTTTCGAGCTCATGTGTAATTGAATTAAATTGTTGAACAGGATCGCCACCATCTAATGGAAGAATATCAACTAAATGAAATAATAATATAGTCCTAGAAATATGCTTTAAAAAACGAATTCCTAATCCCGCACCTTCCGCTGCGCCTTCTATCAATCCCGGAATGTCTGCAATCACAAAACTTTGATGTTGGCCAACACGCACGACCCCCAGATTGGGATGTAAGGTTGTAAAAGGATAATCTGCCACTTTCGGACGCGCTGCTGAGACTGCATGAATGAGAGTGGATTTACCGGCATTCGGCATACCGACTAAACCAACATCTGCTAGAACTTTTAATTCCAAACGTAAATTTCGCCGCTCGCCTGGCGTGCCGGGAATAGTGCGCGTGGGTGAGCGATTCACACTACTTTTGAATTTTGCATTTCCCACACCCCCATTACCACCTTGCGCAACACAGGCAACTTGGCCATCCGCGGTGAGATCAGCAATGATCTCATCCGTATCTTCGTCATACACTATCGTGCCCACAGGAACATTTAAGAATAAGTCTTCGCCTGCTTTTCCAGAGCAATCTCTTCCTCTGCCTTTTTCACCATTTTTTGCTTTATGAGAACGGGTATATCGATAATCAACTAATGTATTCAGGCCTTCGTTTGCACGCAAAAAAATACTTCCGCCACTACCACCATTTCCGCCATCAGGGCCACCTTCAGGCATAAATTTAAGTCGAAGAAAACTACAGCAGCCATTACCGCCATTGCCCGCTTCAACTTTGATTTTAGCTTCGTCAATAAATTTCATTAATAGCTCGACTCTAAAAAAAAAGCCTCATTTAAACCTAAAAATAACACTCAGTCATTTCTAAGGCTAAAACGAGGCTATTATTCAATACAATATTTTATCTAGGCAACAGCAGTGTCTTCTGCCATAACCTCAATGCTCACACAACGTTTACTTTTTGGTCCTTTCACACCAAAAACAACTGTGCCTGTTTTTAAAGCGTATAAAGTATGATCTTTACCAATCCCAACATGACGGCCAGGATGAAACTGTGTACCTCGTTGACGAACAATGATGGTGCCTGCATTAATGACTTGACCACCATAACGTTTAATACCTAAATATTTTGGGTTTGAATCGCGGCCGTTACGCGTACTACCACCGGCTTTTTTATGTGCCATTGCTAAAATCCCCTACAAAAAACTTGTTTACTTCTCAATAATACCTACTTCCAGGCATCAAAAATGTCAAATTAGCCCGCTAAAATCTGTGTGATTTTAACTTCAGTGTAATATTGTCTATGACCCATTTGCTTGCGATGATGTTTACGTCTACGGAACTTCACGATACGAATTTTATCGTGCCGGCCATGACTCACAACCGAAGCAGCTACTTTGCCACCCTTGAGATAAGGCTTACCAACCTGAATGTTCTCTCCATTTCCAACCATTAATACATGATCAAATTGGATATCAGAACCTACGTCAGCGATAAGCTTTTCAAGCTTTAATGTTTGACCTTCTATTACGCGGTACTGTTTACCACCGCTTAAAATAACTGCATACATATTTTTTCTCCTAGCATTACTTTTTCTATGTTCTTCTTAAAGGAGTCGCATTATAGTGATTATTACTTCCTGGTGCAAGAACTTAACCATATTTTCTATTTAACTGCTTGACAGCAAGCCAGCGAGCCTAATAGGATTCCAGGCTTTAACATAAAAAACTCAAGGGGAATGGTCATCACATGCCACTAGATTCTATACGCTCTCTTGTGCAAGCTGACCTTGAGGCAACTGACAAATTCCTGACCACTGAATTTAGCTCTTCTATCCCTTTGATTAATCAACTAATTGAATATATCCTGACTTGTGGTGGCAAACGAATTCGCCCTCTTCTTGTGCTGTTAAGCGCAAAAGCTGCTAGTCATACCGGTCAACAGCATGTCACTTTAGCATCTGCAATTGAACTGATACACACCGCCACCCTATTACATGACGATGTCGTCGATAATTCAACGTTAAGACGAGGCCAACAAACTGCAAATACCATTTGGGGAAATGAAGCCAGTGTACTAGTGGGTGATTTTATTTATTCTCGTGCTTTTCAGTTGATTGTTAAACTTCAAAATTTAACCGTAATGAATATTTTTGCCGATGCCACCAATTTAATTGCTGAAGGTGAAGTTTTGCAATTAGTTAATTGCAATGATCCCGACACAACAGAAAATGCCTATTTTGAAGTAATTCGCCGCAAAACTGGCAAACTTTTTGAAGTCGGCGCTCAGCTAGGACCCGCTCTTTCTCGATGCCCCCAACAAGAGTCAGTCGCTATGCAGCAGTATGGTATGCATTTAGGAATTGCTTATCAATTAATTGATGATGCTCTAGATTATAACGCATCTACTCATCAGATCGGCAAAAACATAGGTAACGATCTAGCAGAAGGAAAACCAACTTTACCCCTCATTCACGCTCTCAAAATGGGAACCCCTGCTGAAGCTGAGATCATACGGAATTCAATTAAAAATGGTACAGATGAGCACCTTAATTCTATATTAGAAATAATTGAATCTACAGGCGCCATACACTACACTGCAAATGCTGCTAAACAGCATATCAGTAAAGCACTTTCAGCCTTAACTCATATTCCTGACTCTCCCTTTCGAAAAGGGCTGAATGATTTGGCTGAATTTGTTGTCGAACGAAGTTACTAGCCAGGAAATTGCAATGAGTTCTTTTTTAAAGTATCGGGGTGTAGCTCAGCTTGGTAGAGCACTGCCTTCGGGAGGCAGGGGTCGCAAGTTCAATTCTTGTCACCCCGATCAGTAAAATCAATAGGTTAGATGTAAAATTCAAAATTCCAGCCATCTTCTGGAGTGCAACTGGAGTGCAAAACGAGTGTATTACGATGCATCTCAGTGAAGAACAATACATAACTTAGAATGCATCACACTCCACCAAAATTTTAGAACTTTACCCATATCGCGAGCTCGTACAACCGGGAAAAACCAAAATGCACACAACATCACCAACCCTCCTTGGTAACTATCAACATTACAAAACAGGAAAACTGTATGAAGTAATCGGGATAGCACACCATAGCGAAACCCTGGAAGAAATGGTTATTTATAAAGCGCTATATCATTGTGATCAATTTGGAAGCAACCATCTGTGGACTAGACCCAAAAAAATGTTTTTTGAAGAACTACCTTACAATGGAAATATCGTTCCGCGATTTAGATACATTATCCTAAAAACCGCAGTTGAAATCTGAGATAATGCCGAAATTTTAAAAATTTCGGGAAAAAACTCATGAAATTACCACCATCACCTATTCACCAATCTGGTGAGCTACCAACAACCCCTAAGAAGCCCAGTTTACTTGCTAAAAACAGATCACTTGCTGTCGATACATTTGGAGGCAGAGTCCACGTTGAGTGGGATCCTCAAGCTGCTGTTACGCCATTGGGCCAGCTACCTTTCTTTATTGAGTTTTTAAAAATAGGCGATTTATTTGATCCCTGGGTTGACGAATGTCCTCTGCAACTTATCAGTCCAAATGCACCCACTAACCGTGACGTTTTAGGAACACTGCTGTTGTCAGTTCTTGCTGGTCACACGCGCTACTCACATGTCACAACTATACGTTGTGATGGTGTGAATTCAGGATTACTGGGAATGAATAAAATTGTTAGTGAAGACTCGTTGCGACGCGCTTTATTAAAAATTGAAGAAGACGTTGGTATTCTTTGGCTGCAAAAACATCTTAATAAATGTTATGCACCCTTGCTAGATGTGCCATGGATATTAGATGTAGATACAACGATTAAAGTGTTGTATGGAAAACAAGAAGGAGCTGTGGTTGGTTACAATCCTAAAAAACCAGGACGACCTTCTCACACATATCACACTTACTCCATTGCAAATTTACGCTTAGTGCTTGATGCTGAAGTTCAACCAGGTAATCAATCCGCTGCAAGTTATTCTGCGCCTGACTTGTGGGCGTTATTGGATCGCATGCCTCGAAATAATTGGCCTCAATTTATTCGTGGTGATTGTGCTTTTGGAACGGAGGGTGTGATGAGCAAGGCAGAAGAAAAAGAAATTCCGTATTTATTTAAATTAAAATCCACGAACAATGTAAAGCGTTTAATTGAAAAATTGATGATGAATCAAGAATGGGAATTTTCAGGCCAAGGTTGGGAAGGCCAAGAAGCACAACTAAAATTAATGGGCTGGAAAAAAGAGCGGCGAGTGATTGTGCTGAGAAAACAGGTATCAAAAGATGTTGTGGCTCTTTCTGAAAATACAAATACAAAACAAATCGAATTGAGTTTTGCTGAAGTTAATGGCAAGGCGCGAGTATATGAATACGCTGTTTTAATTACTTCACTGCAAGATGAAATTATGACTATTGCACAACATTATCGTGACCGAGCTGATTGTGAAAATATTTTTGATGAGCTAAAAAATCAATGGGGCTGGGGTGGATTTACAACCCAAGATCTTAAACGTTGTCGGCTCATGGCTCGTGTTGTTGGTTTGATTTATAACTGGTGGAATCTATTCGTGCGTTTAGCTAAACCGGACAAACATTTAGAAGCGATTACCAGTCGCCCATTGCTACTACACGCTGTTGGAAAGCAAGTGACACATGCCGGACAAACACGCATCAGCATTAGTAGCACGCATGGAAAAATTAACAAAGTACAATTACTTTTAAATAGAGTAGCAACATTTTTTAATGAATTAAAATCGATTGCTGAGCAGTTAACATCAGAGCAACGTTGGTATCGGATCTTAAGCAAAGCCGTGGAAAAATATTTACAGGGAAGGTTATTGCAGCCGCCAATTTGTCTACCGGCGCCAGTTTAAAATAAAAAAATCAGAGAGTTTTTAATACGAAAAAAATCGTTTTTTAGTGGCGATAGGTCGTGTCAACTGCGTTTTCTAGGATAATGTTCGTTCTGATTCATTGGATGCATTAAGACAAGAAGGAATAAAAACATTAAATGATATATTGTCATGTGACTTGGATTTGTTGCCAAAAATTAAAGGGTCTAGTATTGAAACGTTAAGGCGAGCACAAACACAGGCTAAATCGCTAGTAAATGATGAAATCATTAAAATATCTAATCCAATTATTCCAGAAGCACAAACAAAGATTTATTTTGATATCGAGGGAGATCCATTGCTGGGGGTGGAGTATCTTTTCGGTTTTTTAGTAGTTAAGCCAGATTCGGAACCGGTGTTTAAATATTTTTTAGCAGAGAATCCGGAAAGTGAAAGAAAAATGTGGAACGATTTTCTTGATTGGATTAAAACCGAGAATTTCAATAACGTTAAAATTTATCACTATCATAACTATGAAAAAACACAGCTAAATAAATTATCTAAGAAATATGGTGGCTGTGATCAGCTAAATCATTTCATAGACAATTTGGTTGATCTCTTAAAAATAACAATGGATTCTTTTATCTTCCCTGTTTATTTTTATTCGATTAAAGATATTGCAAAATATCTTAATTTTAAGTGGCAGCATGAAAAGGCCGGTGGTGCACAAAGTATATTTTGGTATGAGAAATGGCTAGAAACAAATGATAGAAGCGTGCTTCAAGATATCATTAATTATAATGAAGATGATGTGAGAGCAACGGAATTTATGCATAAATGGTTAATTAGTTACAACGCGGAGAAAAATTAATGCCTTATTCAGATGTTATAAGCTGGTTATCGAACGTCTTTACGATTATTGGTGTATTTATTGCAGTATGGATATATTGCTTTTGGAAAAAAGATTATAAGACGCAGCAAGCGCACACATACGCACTAGATTTGTTGAAAAAAATGAAATGTTTGCATCTTGAAATTGAGCTTCTTAGAAGGCCAAAATTTCATTATGCAAAGACGCTCATAAAGGATATTGAAAATAAGTATATTCCGCAAATTGAAGAACGCATATTAGCAAAGCTTATTGAAATTCAAGTGGATTTGCTTGTTGCGGGAACTGTTTTAATCAAACATAAAAATTTGCAATCAAAATTTAATTTCTCTATTGGAAAAAACATTATAAATAAAATTAATATAGCGGTTCATATGTTTTATTCAGAAAGTCAATCTTCATCATTCAATGTTAAAAGTTGCGAATTATTTGCCATTATTTTTCCTTCAGAAGTGAAAATTGAGAAATGGGAAGTTAAAAGAAGTATTTTAGGAACAGAAATTGAAATCATAGACGATGAATTTAATAAAATTATCGAAAATGATTTTGAATCTATTTATTCAGATTTAGAAGATAATCTTGTAGGTTGGAGCAAGATTATGAAATGGATAAAAAGAAAGTTATTTTGTTGCTCATGATTTTTTATTTTAATTTAATAAGTTGTTCGGTTAGCATTTCTGCATGACAGAGAGCGATTGCTGGTTTTTCATTGGCATTAGTGAGTTGGCGGATATACTCAAGGATATCAATAAAAATTTGTTTGTGGTTATCAAGGGATGCTGGCTTATTGCGAATGAATTTTCCTAGCAAATCAGCAAGCGCCCTTGAGTAATCTTCAGCCAGGCTTCTTGTCATGCCGCTTTTTTCTAAAGTTTGAGCATATTCTAGTGTGTCAAATGGAACTGCCATAATGTTGCCTATAAGTATCTATTTATTAAGATGGCTAGTATCTGAGAAATTTGAATATATGGCAATATCAGTCAACATGAAGATTTTTTATAGCAGGAAAAAGTTCACCAATCTCAACTTTTAGATACTTAGCTATGCGAATGAGGTTGAGTGCCGCTATATTTCTTTCCCCACGCTCAACGCTACCCATATAGGTTCTGTCTAAGCCGACCTCAGCGGCAAAATCTTCTTGCGAAAACCCTTTATCTTTGCGGAGTTCTCGAATTTTGTTCCCTAGCTTGATCAGTGACGGATGTTTTTTCTTCATTCAATCAGCATATGAATGGTATACTTATCGAGCCACGGACTATGAGTATCATTTTAAGTTAAACGTCGTAATTTTATCCAGAGAGCAAATATGTGCGTTATTTATACAGATGAGGGGCTTTATCAAGTAGCTCCGTATGCCAATGAAGCTGATCTCGAAGAAAGTATACAGAAAGTGAAACTTAAGCTTTTTGGAGACAGTCGTATTTATATTGATGTAAAAAAGAAAATAGGAAAAAAAGGATTTCAGGAAAACATCCCTGATGGATATTTGATAGACTTAAGCGGCAAAATACCACGTCTATACTTCGTGGAAAATGAATTGGTGAGTCATGATGCTATTAGGCACATAGCAATGCAAGTTATGGGGTTTTCAATAGCTTTTGCGATCGAACCAAGAAGAGTAAGAAGTATTTTATTTGAGGAGTTGCATCATAAGAACGAAATAAAAAATATTTGCGATAATTATATTTCTTCTTATGGATATAGAAACTTTGATCATTTTCTCGATTGTTTAATTGAAAACCCTTTTTCGGTTCTTATCATCATTGATGATCAGCATAGTAAGTTAGAGAATGCAATAATTCAGCAATTCAAATTTAATATTGATGTTATTCGTTTGATTCGATATAAAAATTCTGATAATGATTATTTTTATCGTTTTAAACCATTTTTACAAAATATTATTGAAGATGATAATGGCTTGACTAAAGTTACAAGTTTTAACCCTTCGGAAGTGGACACCATTATTGTACCGGCCAGAGAGGATGGTTTTCAGGAAGTTTTTTTAAATGAGAATCGTTGGCATGAAGTAAGAATGGAAAGTTCAATGTGTGAAAGAATTAAATATGTAGCGTGTTACCGTGTATCGCCTATCTCAGCCATTACACATTTAGCAAAAATTAAATCGATTGAACCTTGGGGCGATAGTAGTAAATGGGTAATTAATTTTGACGAGCCAGCACGCGAAATAACACCTATCCCATTAAAGAAAGATGGTAGAGTAAAAGCTCCACAAAGCCATAGGTATGCATTGAAAGATAAATTGTTGCAAGCAACAACTTTAGATGAATTATGGTGAATTTAGTATGTTTCGAAATTCCTCAGCATCTTCTTTAATTTTGAATAACTGACGTTGTTGTTCTGCAAGATTAAGAATAAGTTTGCCTTGGCTGGGAGTAATATCGTGATTTGAAATTCCACGCAATATTACTTCACCCATTGTAAGTAAAAGTTCACTTTTTGAAATATTTTCAGGTAATTCTAATGTAACGGGTTCTTCTCGCGGTTTCGGTGGCAACATCCGTTCTAAGAATAAACGCAGCATTGTTTCATTACCATTGAGGGCTAATTCGATCGCTTTATCAAAGAGTGCGGTTTTATGAGGCATTACCAGTTCATTAAATAACTGCTGTCTATGGCCGGTTCCTTTGGGACGTCCATTAGGGTTGCCGCTAGTTCCAACTTCAAATGTTGACATGATGGCCCCTGTTATTTCCTGTTAATAACAGAATTTTACTTTACAATTAACTCCAATAAAACCTTTTAATTTTTTATCAATAATAAAATAATTTTTAAAAGCAAGTTCACTATGTTCACTAAGTTAAGATATATAAGTGAACTTAGAAATTAAGACAATAAATCAAGTTCACTGTAGAGAACAATTTCAATATGGAATGAAATATATTTAGTGAACTTGTTAACATGTTTTCTCATACATTATTTTCTTTTTGAGATTAATAATAGTAACGTGGTACCCATCATTTTTTGGCCTGTCATCAAAATTAATTTTAATACCTGCTATTTCTAATGCGGGTGCTTGGCGTTTTAATATGTTTGCTAAACCTTTTGGTAATTTTGGCCATCCTGTCATTTCTGATCGATATAATGGACCACTTAATTTTGTTAAGAGATCGCTATAAGTTGTATTGTATTCTGATTCATTTTGCATAAATTTAATGAGTGCAGTCGCGATTGATGAGTTCTCTAGAGCTGAAATCATACTTGCTTGATAATTACCTTTATATGCTTGCATAAAACTGCCTTCCTCCAGATTTAATACTTTTTCCAAAGCGGTGCCTAATAGTGCGAAACTAGCCATGCGTGGTTTATTTATTAATTGTATTGAAGGAA
>JABDBD010000029.1 GCA_013288815.1 Gammaproteobacteria bacterium
CGTAGAGTGAGCGCATCCTCACAAAAACAACATTATTTTGTTTCGTTTCCAGATAGACATCTGACAATATAATTTCGTTCTTACTTTTGTCCTTTATGTGTAACATTTCTTTAATGTCATGAACTTCGCTGGAATGACTATATGCTGGGGAAAAAATGAGTGACCAAACGGAGTTATCGTTTATTTTTTTTAGCCTAATAGTCACTCCATGATGATCAATTAAATAGGTGAGCTTATCGACAAAGCGATAATACTTTTTATAATCAGGCAATGAGCGCATCTTTTCACTTGAAGCAGATGAAGCATTATCCATATCATCAATATTCTGAAAAACTAAACGCATCACCACTTGCGGATCAGAAATTCCACCATAAGCTAACAGATGGACTTTATATAGTTTCAGCGGTGACATCATGTCTTCTGCAAAGACTGAACCCTCAACTGGCGCATAAGAGATAGTGGGTGTATCTAAATATTGAAGTCCCGGATCAATATTTAATGTTTTTACCATGCTGGACCCAGCAGAAGCAGGTGCACCAGAACCCGCCGTGGTAAAGGCTAAGCCTGTTCCAGCGGTGGATAAGCTAGGGTTGAACGTATAAGAAGAGGTGACATTCGTCAGTTTTAAATTTGTAACTGGCTCTACATATCGTAAGCGCACGATATTCATTAATAGCTGTTCGTTATTCGTGTCTTGGATGACATCGTTATAGCGATTTCTATCAAGTTTAATTTGATGAGGGCCAATTGAGGAGCAGCCTGTTAACAAGAGGCAAATGGAGATCAAGATCGTCCGATTAATCATGTTATTGCATCCCTGCACACACTGATTTAGTCCATTACTTCGGAAGGTCTTACTTAATACTAAAACGAATTTATCAACTGTAGCGCTGTGGTTAATAAATTACAATAAAAAACAAATGCGGCTGACTTGTTATGGCTCAATATGTAAGATTCGAGCTTGTTTTGTACCACGCATCACACTTTAGGATACAACGTTATGAAAAAATTAGCTTTTGCATTAACAGCCTTATGCCTTTCAAGTGTAGCACTAGCAGACAAAATCATTAACAACAGTGATGAAAACGACATGGCTGTTACTTACATGATTTGCGAAGGTTCTTCTAGCCCATGGGGATCTGACACAACCTGTCATTCTACGCAAGAAGTCACGATTAATAGCGCAAAAAAAGGTATCAACTGTCTTGATATCGCACTTCCGCAAGCAAACAAAACCGGTAATTATGTCTGGCTATTTGTCACAAAAGCGTTAGCTCAACAGTCTGGCAATACAGTTGCTGAAAGCAGCTTTACTGATTTCCGCTGTGGTGCTTCTGATGTGCTTATTTTAAATGACATGCATAGTCCTTATGTCATCTGCCAAGATGCACATGAAAAAAAATAATTATCAGTAAAGATGCATGGCAATTACATTGAAAACTACGTCAAATCGTAGACGTTGCGGATTTTGTCATTCCCGCGCAGGCGGGAATCCATTCTGCGGTGAACTCAAGCAGAGCCTGAGAATACGTAACGATGGATTCCCGTCTGCGCGGGAATGACAGAGACTGTATAATTTTCAATGCGATTATCTTGAGTAAAAATACGTTAAAATATGTTAACCTTTCATTATCGATCTCTTACCGAGGTTCATAATGACTACCAATAACAAACTGAATCTATCACAAAACAAAATCAATTTAATTATTGTTGCCAGTCTTGGCATCTATCCCTTAGTTGGTATGGGTATTGATTTAATTGCGCCATCATTACCCGCGATCACACGCGATCTTCAAACTACAAATATTTTTTCAAAAAATTTAATCACTCTATTTTTACTAGGTTACGCACTCGGAAATTTTTTTGTTGGATTTTTATCTGACACAATAGGACGTCGAAAAATTTCACTAACAGGAAGCGCTGTATTTGTCATTGTAAGCGTGCTCCCAGCCCAACTCCCTCACCCATTTCTCATCTTATTATCGCGATTTTTACAGGGATTTAGCGTTGCCGCTATGGCAATCGCCGCTCGCGCAAGTCTTGCAGATATATTGCTGCCTGCACAACTCATTAGAGTCTCCACTATGATCGCAACCATGTGGGGAATCGGGCCGATTGTGGGTCCTATTATTGGTGGTTACTTGCAATTTTATTTTAACTGGCAAGCTTGTTTTTATTTTTATGCTCTTTTTGGTTTTATTTCATTATTAAGTTTTTATTTTTTTGTACCTGAAACACACCTCAACCGACAACCCATGTCGTTTACTCAAATCAAAAATAATTTTATCACAATTGTCACACACCGAGCTTTTCTCGGTCTCGTCATGTTGATGGGTTTGAGCTATTCCTTGCTTATCGTTTTCAATACCTTGGGTCCTTTTTTAATTCAAACTGAGCTAGGATATTCTTCGGTTTACTTTGGACATTTAGCATTTTGCATGGGTTTAATTTTTTTGCTTGGGACATTTATTTGCAGACGTCTATTACATTACTACCAACCTGAAAAAATTCTTTTATTCGCAACGACATTTTTTACCTTAGCTGCCATCACTAGTGTTCTGGTTGTTTATCTTGACCCGAACAATATTTGGGTGATTGTTGTTCCAGCATTGCTGATGTTTTTAGGCTGTGGCATCATTTACCCCACAGCAATGGGAAAAGCTTCAGCGTTGTTTCGACATCTAGCGGGTAGTGGATCAGCTGTAATGAATTTAATTAATATTTTAATTACGACACTCATCTCGCTTATCATGAGCCTAGTCAATGCGAGCAATGCTATTCCAATGACGTGGATTTATTTAGGATTGATGTTACTTGGAACAGTGTGCTATTGGTGTCTTATTCGCATACAGAGTGAAAACCCTGTTGAATGATTATGATCTCTCAGCGCTCAACAAAGAATAGACAAGCCTCTATTAACAAAGGAACTTAAACATGTTTAGACAATTCATAGGTGCATTTGCAGGCGGATTCGCCGCTGTCATGTATGCGAATAGCAAGACAAACCATAGAACAATTGACAGACGTGATCATGATGAAGATCATCAAGAAACAAATGCTGAAGGCCTCGTAAACTTCACAGATACCGGTGTCACCGTTAATGTTAAAGAAATAGCAAATAGAGCAAACTCAACACTAAAATCACTTGGGGTTGTCATTGGAGACCCTGCGAATCTCGATACAAAAAAGAACACAACACAAGCTGAGAATACTACGCCGGTGTTTGCTCCATCATTAAGAGTCAAAGACAATCGAGCTATCTTTAGAAATATTCCTGCGAATGCTGTCGTAGATGTTGTTGATGACAAGAAAACAAAAACAGTTCGTATCGAATCCGTCATCGGAAGCTGCAGCTTCTGGAGCTGCCCAAAGCATCATTATAAGACTTCACTACCTGCAAAAACAGAATTAGATTTTCCATCGAATACTAAAATTAATCATAAATCTTAATGGATAACAGCTGTGAACCTAGGATAATCTATTGATTACTGTAACCGCTCTACTAAATTCGAAGCATCATCGACTATTTGATTTTGCTCTGAAATATTATTTTCATGTCGGGACAAGAGATCTTGATGATGCGAAACAATCGCATGATAATCATCAACTAGATGCGGATTTTCTGCCAATACTTTTACTTGTGAATTCATAAACTTTAATAATGCAGCTTTATGTTCCTGACGAAGAGTCTCATAGGTATCAAGCATGTCTTTATGATTTTCTAAGTGATTTTTTAGAGTATCAAGCATAGTGTTAGAGATATTTTTCGCTGAAGAAATCTTTTCTACTAATGCTTTGTTGACCTGACCATGATAGCGTATATTTTTTTCATGATCTGATAATTTCTGTTTTGATAATAGCAGGTTATTTAGCAACAGTTGTATATTTCTATCTTTGCTTTTTAAGCTATGCTGGCCATGTAAATCGGTTGCTAAATTTTCTTCGTCTGCAGGTGTCTCTTGAGGCTCGTGTATTTCTTCTGTTTTATCTAAACTCTCTGAATGTTCAGATAGCTCGTTCTCTTCTAGCTCTTCAGAGTCTTCACTATTTTCAGATTGATCATACTCTTCAGACTCACCAAATTCTTCTGGCTCTTCTGGCTCTTCTGGCTCTTCTGGCTCTTCTGATTCGTTACTACTTACATCCTTATCCGCTTCCTTCTGCTCACCAGTCTCTAAGAATTCTTCTTGGTTTGCATCGTCTTCATGTTCTAGATTTTCTTCTGTTTCTACGGCATCTTCTCTCTCTTCATGCTCATCATCTTTTTCCACTTCAATCGACTCACCCTCCTTATCAAGATCTTTTGCTTCTTCCATTTCTATGGATGCTTCGTATTCATTCTTTTCATCCTGTTCCGCAGCTTCAACATCAAACTCGCTTTCTCGTTTTTCTTCTAACTCTGGAGCCTCATCAAACTCTCCCAATTCTGTCGCTTCAGAGCTATCTAGGATATGATCTAACTGACTTTCTTCAAGCAATGACTCACCCACTTCCCACTCAGCCTCATCAGAGTCGCTGCGTATCATTTTATTAATAGGACGAATCGACTTCGCATGATAAACAACAACAATGTAACAACTAATCGGATGCTCACGCTCAGTCTCAGCTATTTTTTCTTTGTGATATAAATAGTTAATACCTGGCATATTTTTCAATTTTGTTAAGAGACCAGTTTCATTTGAATAATCAGTAGATAAACCTTCATTTTCGTGGTCTAGCGTTGCTAACATCAACAATCCATTTGAACTCAACAGATTTTTTGTTAAAGAAAAAAGTAACTCGATATCTTCATCGTTAGTATTTGATACATTAGCAATGATTAAATCGATTGATTGATTTGGCAATGAAAAACGCTTAGCCACATCACCTGACAAATCAGTATTTATTCTGTGGATCTGCGGATAGAACAATCTTAATTCTGTCTGCGAATTTTCTGATAAATTCAGTGTGAGAATAGTTGCAGGTTGAAATAGCAGATTTTCAGCATTCAAGATTAATTTCGAATTAATGAGATTCGTCAGATAGGTATTCAGCGGTAGTTGCGACATGACTTCTCCATATCTTATATTACCCTTTATACCCATTACACCTCATGAACTGCCTTTGAAACAACAACTCAAAGCCAACTCTTTTTGAAGTGAAGTTGGTCACAGAATCATGAGTACAAGTCAACGCAGCAAATCTAGCACCACACTCATAAGCATATTTTAAAAAAAATAACGTTGTGTAAGTATGCAATCCAAGTTTTTGAAATTGAGGCAATGTACCTGCCTCAGCTAAAAAAACCCTATTATCATAAAAACCAAGCGTCCCAACCGATGCAGGAACATTATTTACGTAAGCAATCAGTATCCTATTTGTTGCACCAGTATATACTCGCGTTTGCATGTGTGCTCGTAACTTAGCAACAATAGGATCTGGTAATTGACTAGCGGTTTGATTAATCGCTAGAAATTGATTTAAGTCGTTATCATTTTTTGGATCAATGATTTCAGCTTTAACGTGAGATTCAGGTATTTTCAAATAATTTTGAAACTTAACATCCACAATACTTTTTTCAATCTGCGCTCCCCACCAATTCTCAAGCTCTGAAGGCAGTTCAGAATAGCCATGCTCTTCTAGATACGGTTTTAACCATTCAACAGAAGCTGGATCAAGATAAAATGCGGGAACAACATTTCTTTTTTTATAAAAATGCTCAATTTCATGTAGTGAATCAGTACTTATATCACTAACAGCTTGAGCAGTATTATAAAATGGTAAATCTGCATTCTCTAAAAAAGTGAGATGGCAATTTGATTTCATCACTAACTCATCATAATACATGAGATACCAGATGATATTATTACCCTTGATGAGATTTCTGATAAAATCAGGGTTATTTATCATTGATACGGCTCCTCAGCAACACTCTATCTACCTTCCCTGTTGATGTTTTAGGTAGATCTGTTACTAAGTGAAATTGGTAAGGAACCATATAACTTGGTAATTTATTAGCTGTTAATTCCAATAATAATTCAGCGGATAATTCGTGACGCTTGACAATCACAAATGCATGCAAGAGTGTTGAATATTTTTCATGAGGCTGTGCCACGACCGTAACTTGAGCAACACCTTCGATTGAACTAATTGCATTTTCAACTTCATCTATTTCAACACGATAGCCACGTGTTTTTACCATATTGTCTCTACGTCCATGATAAGCGATCAAGCCATCTGGTGAAACTTTTCCTAGATCTCCTGTCAAACAACACATAGTCGGTTGTTGGTGAAATGGACTTTGGAGAAGACGTTGTTTTGTTAATTCTGGCTGGTTGAAATAGCCGGCAAATACCGTCCCGCCTCTTACCATTATTTCACCGATTTCATTTACGGGTAGCGGTTTTAACTCGTCACCGACAATGATAATTTCAGTATCTTCGGCAGGGTAACCCAATGGAATAGGCTTATCTGGATCAGGCGGTGTCATCATATCATAATACGTGACGATATTTGTTTCCGTTGGGCCATAGATATTTGACACTTGAATATGTGGCAATGCTTTCATGAATTGATGAAGATAATTCGGCGGAAAGGGTTCTCCCGCATATAAAATCAATCGCAGTGATGGCGCTCTACCTGTTAATTCTGTTTTAGTGAGCAATCGTATATACGCAGAAGGTACCGTGTAAATGATTGTAATTTTTTCTTTTTCAATTAAATCAACAATGCTTTTTGGTTCCTCATCAAAATCCAGAGGTCGAATAACTAACGTTGCCCCCGCATAAAAACTCGTAAAAATATCAAACACAGACAAATCAAATTGTAATGGTGCGCGACTCAGAACTCTATCTTTCTCAGTCACTAAAAATTTTTTCTTCATCCAGCCAATAAATGTATATGCATTGCGGTGGGTAATCATAATTCCTTTTGGATCACCCGTTGACCCAGATGTATAGAGAATATAAGCCAAATCATCTGCGAGTATATTTCTTTTAGTTTCAACTGGGACAATTTTTGGAATCACTTTTTGAAATGAATGTATGCCTACTGGTAACTGAACATCAGAACGTGTTTCAATCACAAGAATATCACTGATTTCACATTCTGATTTCAGAGCAAGAGCTTTATCAATAAAATTATCTTCAGCAATAACATGTTTGATATTGGCTTTTTTAATAATATTTGCCAACCAAGCAACTGGGGCATGAATATTTAATGGAACGTATACGGCACCTTGTCGCAAACAACCAATCATCGCACAAATAGTTTCTGGCAGAACATTCGAAAGAATAGCGACTAACTCACCCTGTTGAATATTTGTTTGCTCTAAATAGGTGGCAAACTGTCTTGTTAATTTATCGACCTCAGCATAGGTTATCGAACGCTGTCCTTGCTGAATGGCAATCAAATCTTTTTTTTCAGATAAATTGTCATCTACATATTGCTGAATTAAATATTTCATCATTCTCACTTCGTCTTATAAAATTTAAGGAACTAAGCCAGGTTGCAAAGGAGCCTGCATCTCTAACAGATAGTGTTTCACTTTTTGAAATGCTTGCAACAGTATTTGAATTTCATGTTCTGTATTGGCGGCTGTAATGGTAATTCGCAGCGTTTCTTGACCTTTTTTAACCATAGGATACGGCGCAAGCGTAACAAGAATTTGATTATCCCAAAGAATTTTTGCCGTTTGAATCAGATAATCCGTATCACCTATCCAGACAGAGATGATGGGATAATAGGTGTTATTATCCATGTAAAATCCCATTTCTCTCAATCCATCAATAGCTTGCTTACTGAGATGATATAATTTTTTTCTGAAAACATCGCCATGTTTTTCGTTAACAACCAATCCAGTGAGTATTGATTGCAATGATGCTGTTGGACATGGTCCGGATAAATCGTATGGTGTAGCATAAGCCTTAATATACGATTTCATTTTTTTATCACAGGAGATAAACGCCGCAAGCGATGAATAGGCTTTTGATAAGCCGCCAACATATAAAATATTATCGTAATCATAATCAAAATGTCTAACCACGCCATTACCTTTATAACCATATGGGAGGTTTTCATCTGGGTTTTCACCCACCACACCAAAACCATGTGCATCGTCAATATAAACAATTGCATTATATTTTTTTGCTAATTCAACGATAGTCGGAACATGAATATAATTACCGGTCATGCTATACGCACCATCAACCATAATTAATTTTTTAGGATTATCTCTATGCTGCTTGAGACCTTCTTCCAAAACATCATAATCATTATGATTAAAACTAATTAATTTCGATCCGCTATCACGCGCCATTTTTGCTGCTTCGTACATCGTCATATGCGCTGATTTATCTAAAAACATCACACCATCTTGGCCCATCAATGCTGGCACAACACCTATGCTGATTAATGTCACCGTCGGTAGAATCAATACATCTTCTGACCCAATTAGCTCAGAAAACTGTTCTTCCGCTTGTGTATATAAATTTGGACTCGCAACAAGACGGCACCAGCTAGGATGAACTCCCCATTTACGTAATGCAGGCTCAACGGAAGCGATAATTTCTTCATTCAAATCAAAACCCAAGTAATTACACGATGCAAAATCCGCAACCCAATTATCTCCAAACCGAATCATGCGCCCTTTTATTTCTAGCGCATCCGCATCAAACATTTGGCTAGAATGCAGCACTTTACTGATCAACGCTCTTTGGCCAATGAGATTGGCATCAATTATTTTGTCAAAACTCGACATGTTTTAGATCCTTTTATTATTAACGGATATAATATAGCTTTCCTATTTTACTAAACTCAAAACTATCGACGACCAACCCAAGCTGAGAAGCGATATCATACAGATAATCACTGTGATAAACGATAGATCTAAATCCTTCTTTCGTTACAAACATCGTACCATTTTCTACCGTCATTGCTTTCACATGATTCAGGCCGCACGCTTTGTAATAACTCAGGACAGCATCTTTATCTGCATCCTGTCGATAAGTCGATATTAGCATTGTATAGTTAAGGTCATGCATTATTTTTAATATACGTACAGGCTCAAAGATATTGCCAAACACGTTGAATGGAAATATACAAACTGTCTTTAAACTAGCAGGGACAGGTGTTGTTGCCTTATTCAAATCAAGCACCGATAGACACTTTACGTGTCCTGACAGTTTTTTTTCTTTTAATTTACGTCGCGCCGTCACTATTTCATTTTCAATAAAATCGATTCCATAATATTTTAAACCCAGCCGTAACGACACCCCAACATTACGAGCATGACCACAACCCACCTCGAGCATCGCGTGATAATCTTCTAAATAATTTATAATCACTTCCTGAATTGTTTTCGATTCACCCTCTAAATAATTCATTATATCAGGAGAAAAATTTTCGCTATTTAAAATCTCACGCCCATGCGAGCAGGAATAAAATTCAAAATTATCTGTTTTACCAATTGACTCTGGTAGATTTATTACGCTTGATTGTGACATAGGCTGCTACTCGTTTTATTTATATTTTTTTGATACTCATTTTGTTGGCTATTAAAACAAACATACTAATTAACACAGTTATAATCATTGTTAATGAAATCGAAAATGCATCCGCAAAATATCCCATTACAGGCAAAGACCCAAGCATCACGGCATTCGTTACTAGGTTTTTTGTGCTAAAATATTTTGGGTGTAAGGAGCTCATTGTTTGCGAATAAATATAATTATTGGAAACAATGTCTGAATAAATATACAAAAACCCGCAGAATGAATAGAGAATTCCGCCAATAATAACATTTTGTGAATACGAAAAAAGAGTCGCTGAAATTAATAGTAATGTGGTCGTTATTTCAAGATATTTCACAGAATAGGAACCAACCTTGGGAATCTTTCGGGCCAAACCAGCAATACCTCCCGCCAATATCCATATCGCAAAAAATACGCCAATCTCATCATCAGTTAAATGATAGACACTACGAAAGATCCCCATTTCCAATCCATTAATTGCAGCAAATACTATAGTCAACACAGCAACAAAAATAAAAACATTCGCAGGTTTAAAGTAACTATTGAAAAGACTTAGTTGATTTCGAGACTCACTACCTTCATGAATCGCATAACTTTGAAGAGGTAATTGTTTATCTTCACGGAGTTTTGCTATCAATACAAATATAAATAACCCACTGATAAAATACGTTGCAGCGTCCAGCGTAAATAATCCTGAAAAACTTATTTTGCTGAATAATAATGGAGATACTAGCCAACCTAATGCCAATGCGACCGCATAAAGAACAGAAGATGTCGCATTAATATTTTTGATGTGCGCTGGATCATGACTTAAACGAAACAACATGGTTTGAAAGGATGGCTTGGAGAAACCGTAAAAAATATAAATCACAACCAACATACAATACAAAGTATAAATGCTGGTGCTGCTCGCCATCACGATTGCAGCGATACCACTACAAATCTCGGCTACCAACATAACAATCAACAAATTGTTGTGATTTGAACGAAGAGCATAAAGGTAAGAAGCAACAATACCCGATCCAAAAATAGCGCACGCTTGTAAAGCTGCATAAAAGTTTGAATGCGTTCTTTCATAGACATAGATGAGTGAATACATTTGCGTAATGCCAATGCCAAAGCAACTGACGAAATTAGCTGTCAGGAGTAGTAGGAGATTTGTGTTATATATTTTGTATAATTCTTTCATATTTAATTTTTTATCTCGTAATGTCTCAACAAACACCCACAACCGTCATCGCTAGGCTTCTACATGCGTGAATGAGTAAATCCGCCCAAGCGTGATTTTAAATTGACCTTCCACATCATTTAAGGTACTGTATTGTACACCATTAATTGATCTAAATAAAGACAAATCTGCAATATCGTGAGATTAATTTGCGCAGCGTTAGTTATAAAAATATCATTTTTTTCATATAGTTAGATAAAAAAACGCATTGTTGCGTAAGTCTTTTTCACCTCTCCCCCTTTGGGAGAAGTCGGCGCGAAGCGACGGGTGAGGGGTAGTTAAAACACATTTTTATGAAATATGTTTTTTATTCACCCCTCACCCGCCGAGCGAAAAGCGTGCTCGTCGACCTCTCCCACAAGGGGAGAGGTGAAAAAATGATTTACGCAACAATGCCATAAACCACTGGAATAGACCATTATGAACACCAACCTTGAAGCCCTCTTCACCGATAACAATTTAAGCACTCAGCGCAAACTGATATCAGACATCTGCAAAACTAGCCCTATGTTTGATTGCGTTTTGCACAAGGTTAAAAACCGTCACTTGGTGGATGGCAAAGGCCATTGGTTAGCCGATTTTGCAACCCAAGACTACTTAGGGTTTGACTTTGAGCCACGCGTTATTCAAGCCGCTGTAGACGCCACCAAAGAATACGGGACTGTTGTTGCTTGGTGTCGATTAGTGGCTACTGTTGATTTGTTTAATCGCGCAGAAGAAGAAATAGCAAATTTAATTGGTACTGAAGCAGCAAGCATCTTTGCCTCAACAACGTTATTAAATCATGGCGTTATCCCTGCGTTACTCGGTAAAGATGGTATTTTATTCCTAGACAAATCAGGGCATGCAACCATGTATGAAGCGGGTAAAATTGCTCGTGATAGCGGCTCTAAGTTAGTGAGCTTTCCAACCGAGGATTATGATGAACTTGAAAAACTGTTAATTGAACATAAAGAGATTCCAAAAAAATTAATCGCTGTCGATGGCGTGAATAGTATGACAGGTGATTACACCAACTTACCTGCATTAGATAAGCTCGCAAAAAAATATAATGCGTTAGTTTATGTTGATGATGCGCACGGCTTTGGTGTCGTTGGCGAACGACCTGACAGTGATAATCCATATGGACACAAAGGAAATGGTTTAATTAACTATTTTGGATTGGATTTCGAAAACATGGTATACATAGGCTGCTTTTCAAAAGCCTATGGCTCCTTTGGATCTTTTATTGCATGCAGCAAACGTCTTCGAAATTTTCTCATTTCACAAGCGACACCACATGATTTAGGCGGTGCTGGGCCTGCTTCAGCAATGGCAGCATTACTTGAAGGAATCAAAATAAACAAAGAACGCGGAGACAATATACGTAAACGCATTCATGAACTCACACAACGCGCACTGAAAGGATTAACAGAATTAGGATACGATACTTACAATAAAACTTTGTTTCCGATTATCTCTGTGCATTTAGAAAAAGGCGATCTCATGATTGAAGCCTCTAAAATTCTGTATGAAAATCACATTTTATTAACACTAGCACCTTACCCTATGGTGAAACGCGGCAATGAAGCATTTCGAATTACAGTCACTTCGACAAATACAGAAGAAGAAATCGATCAGCTTATTAAAGCTTTTTCAGAATGCAAAAAACTTCTCGGTATGAGCTAGTTTAATAATAAAAATAATAGTAGTGAGCAATTATGCCAAGTTACCTTGATTTTAAAAATCAACTGACACAAATCAAATTAGATGTTTTAGAGCACGACAATCCATATCATCTAGACGCGGCAGAAAAAAAAGATTTTGAAATTACAGTGAATACGCTCATTTACATTATCGATCATATCGATATTCTCAAAACAAAAAACAATGTTTACTTTTGTGGTAATGACCTAGCACCTATACACTTAGAGGTTTATCCAAATGAGACACGTGAGCCTCTATTAATGGGCTCATTAGTAGAGTTATTTATTACTTGCTTTAAACGTGTTAAAGAACACAGCACTGAAGTCACTAGCAGTTTTTTGAAAAAGTTAAATGGTAATTGTATTGATGCACGCACAAGAGCTGCATTTGATGTCGCGCTAGACCTAGATGCCGCGCCAACTTTCACTGATCTAATCAATCAAGTTAGCGGTATTGTTGGTGCCGAAATGAGTTATTTTCGATTATTCTCAGAATTGTTACTAACAAAATGGGGAACACCGTTTAAAGCCGACAAAGGAGATAATGGTTTTTATCGTTTTAATGGTGTTTTAAACTCCGATTTGTTTAGCTCACTGCAGCGTTTTTTTATCGATATTTTAGCTCAAGAGCCCGATAGTGACAGCCTTCGTCAATTAGAAAAAATACCGGATCCGTTAAAAAAAATCTATTTACAATTTTTACTTCAGACACCCAACTTTCAAAATTTACATTCTTCTATTCCAAGAAGTACGTTTAGCAGAAGTTGGATTGAAAATTCATTTTCATTAAATCAACATCCTGAAACAGCACAACATTTTAAAGCATGGGATGAAAGCGCATTATTACCCATCAAAAAATTACTACTCGATCCTGAACTACGAACCATTATTCCTCTCCAATCGTATAATGCATATCTACACATGGCATGTAGAATAGGTGATACAGAAACAGCTAACGAATTAATAAACGAAGGAAGTTCTTTATTTGTTAAAGATAACAGCGGGATAAGCTCTCTGAGCGTAGCTTGTCTATTTCAACAAACTGATTTAATTTGTCAATTGCTCACGCCAGAAATATGCGCACGTGAACAAGTCGCGATCGAAGAAAGCTTTCATTTTGCATTAGAAAAAAATAATTCTGACATCATGCAAATCTTGTTTTCTCGACTAGGCAAAGATCAAGCTGACAACTGCTTTCTCTCGGTTTTAGAAGTGAAAAATTTTAATCTAGCAGAAATTTTATTTTTGCAATTAAACCAGGGACAAAAAGAAAAATACGACCCGTATCCTGACTATTTCATCTCACAAGTTTTTCTGTACTTTAGTGAAAAAATATTAACTGATAAAATGCAGTACGTACTAACAGAATTATTCTTTTTTAACGTATCTAGAAAAGAGTTACAACAATTATTAGAAGTTCAAATAAAAGATATCGGTATAGTCGCCTCCCGCATGGCTCAAAACTCAAAGCTTTCAACTATATTAGCTTTTAATGCAAATAAAGAAACGGAGCGTTTAATACAGTTCATGCAAGGAAAAAACAATCCAGAATCGTTATTATTTCGCTCTCATTCTACTGAGAAAATTAAAACGTTAGCGGGTAATATCTATGCAGCTATCCTCTATCACACACAAATCAACTTGAATCAGACTGATCGATATACTTTAATGTTAGCACTATCATTAAGAGTTGATAGCATGGATCTTCTTTTGCTTACGTTAAAACAAAGCGTTGAAATAACGAATGAGTTAATAAAAATACTAGCACCTCTTAAATGGAATAATCTGATATCAAAGAGGGCTCATGATGATTCAACCTATCTGCAAATTGTTTTTAAAGAGAGAAATGCCTCCATCTGTAGGGCGATTATAGACAAGGTATCTCCTGAAGCATTAAGCGCAACACTACTCTTAAAAAATAATGATGATACTACAGCACTACACACAGCTTTTCGTTATCAAGATGCCGCGATCTGCCGTGCATTAATCATCAAAACTACTGCTCACGAATTAAATACAGCAATCGTTCAACAAAATAAGGCTAACTGGACGCCGCTATGTACGTTATTGCATTACAATGATGCTGTCACTTGCACTCTCCTCATTAACAAAATATCTTCTGATGCTCTTAATAAAGCACTTATACAAAAAAACAATATTGGATTTACTGCGCTACAAACAGCATTTCGAAAACAAAATGCAGCGGTTTGCCAATCATTAATTGCGAAGGCTAGTCCTGAGGCTTTAAATGCAGCGTTATTAGAACACACTCATGAAGGCTGGACAGCACTACAAACGGCTTTCTTTTATCAGGATTCAGTCACATGCCAAGCGTTGATTGCAAAAGCTTCTGTTGAATCATTAAGTAGAGCACTCGTGAAAACAGATACTGACTGTTCGAATGCATTACAATGTATTTTGATGAAACAAGATAAAGCGACCTGCCAAGCGTTAATTGCGAAAGTATGGCCTATGGATTTGCGCAACGCTGCAAAGCAAGCTGACAACATCAAATGGACGGCATTGCATCATGCTTTGGAACATCAAGATACATCTATATGTCTAGCAATAATGGCCCTATTTTCACCTGCTGAATTATATATAACACTCACACAAGAAACAGACGACGGTAACACTGCATTCACAATCGCTCTTTCTAAACAAGACGCTGCGTTTTGCCAAGACCTAATGACCCACTATACTTCTGAAGATTTATACAGAGGCTTTATACAAGAAACATATAATCAGTCTATCCTTCTCCATCCTGAAACTCGCAATATCCTGACTGAAAAAAATATCTTACCTCAGCTTCTTTTGAAAGTTCTCACTGGTGAAAATAAATTAACTGCTGATGAAATGAAAAAAATGACTGCATTCAAAGTGGTCATAAAAAACTATATTTTAAACATGCCTAATTCTCTTGAAAAAAATAAAATGTTAGAGAACGCTTTGAATCCTGAGACAAAATTAGGGTTGTATTTCACACTTTATCAAGGGTTTTGGTTTATGACTAATACACGCAGTATATTAAAGGAACTGCAGGAGGCTCAACAGTTGATTCAAAATGCGGGACATGCTCACGCTTCTTTAAGATACTCGCATTAGTTCTGAGGTGACAAAATATCTAGGTGATTTCTCTGCCCACACTGATATAATCCTAGATTCGGCAGTTAGAATCTCGTAAAACAGAAGAATAATATGAAAAAATTACCGCCCCACTCCAAACTTGCTTTTATTATTTGCATACTCGCAGCTGCTTTTTATATGTATGAATTTACTCTTCAAGTATCACTGGGCGTCATGACCAATGAATTAATGCGCGATTTAAATTTAAATGCTGCTAGCGTCGGACTAGTTTCTGCTTTTTATTTTTATGCTTACACTCCTATGCAAATTCCTGCGGGTTTTTTACATGATCGGTTTGGTCCGCGCCGTACTTTAACGATTGCTATTTTAACATGCGCCATTGGCGCACTGAGTTTTAGTTATTCCAACAGCATTGCGCATGCATCATTAGCGCGTTTTTTAATGGGAATTGGTTCTGCTTTTTCATTTAGTGGAGCATTGATGCTTATCGCTCGCTGGTTCCCCGCTAAGCATTTCGCTGTGTTATCCGGCTTCGTACAATTGATGAGCTCTGTAGGCGCTATCGGCGGTGAAGTTCCGCTAGCTGCTGCCATTAATCAATGGGGATGGCGGCATAGTACGTTCTTCTTAGCTATTTTAGGACTTGGATTAGCGTTTGTTGTTTGGATGATTGTGAGAGACTTTCCATCACATCAAGCTTCATCTTCGCAACACCATCAACATCCCCATTCCGATCACTCACCTAATTTCAAATTATTATTTGGACGCACACAAGTTTGGTGGACTGCACTGTATTCATTTTTAATTTGGGCTCCTATCGCAGCATTTGCCGGCTTGTGGGGAATTCCATTTTTAGTGAGCGCATATCATCTGACGACACAAACCGCTTCCCTTGCTTGCGCAACCATTTGGGTAGGAATAGGTATTGGCTCTCCACTCAGCGGGTGGATATCCGAACAAATTGAACGTCGTTGCATTGTCTTAGCGACTTGCGCAGCGATTGGAATGATTGCAGTAACAGTCGTTATTTATTGCACTGTGTCAATGCCAATACTTTATGTGCTGCTTTTTTTAGTGGGCATTGCAGGTGGCGGACAATCGTTAGCATTTTGCGTCGTACATGACAATAGCCACCCTAAAAGCATAGGTGCAGCAATAGGTTTAAACAACATGGCAACTGTAGCCGGTGGTGCTGTACTTCAACCTTTGATTGGTTACTTGCTTTATCTCAATTGGAATGGCTCAATGAGCGGCCACACCCCTTTTTATAACACGCATGACTATCGCTTAGGATTGCTCATGATTCCGGTTTGTTATTTGCTGGCATTCATTATCAGTAGCAAATGTTTGAAAGAAACTTACTGTAAACAACTGCTCTCCCATTGACAGTCGAGTCTAAATCAAGGATTTCAGGCTAAAGTAAGACGCTTCTCTTGCTCAATATCAACACCTGGACTAGGTGCATTCGGCGTTGGTTGAAAAAATGAAACATCTCTCACAGAAAACTGCGGAACAGCTGATGTTATATCAACATCATCAAAATCTAATTCGGGTGCTGATGGTTCACAACTTAACCTCTCAAGAGGTTTTTGCTGAACTGGCTGAGTCATTTTCGTTGCAAATAACAACGAGACATATGCAGGTGGATTCATAGTCTCGCGTACATATGCAGCAATATGCTCAATGAGATGATTATCCGCATCAAAACCAGCATAATCATAACCTGCTTTTTTGAAAGCAATCATCTGTTTTTGTAATTGTGAACATGCAATTAAAATAAAATCACTGTGCTTGTTTTGATTGCACGCACATAAATAAGCAATTGCTAGTCGTCGCTGAGTTGTAGCTTGCGCATGCGATGACAACACGAGCAGCTCATTTATCATTTTTTTACCTTCATGAAAAATCATATCTTGAGTTACATCATCATCTTTAAAAACGGTAAAGAATTTTATGGCTCTATGACGCGTAGTTTCATCTTGATAATAGTTGATATACATTCCTGACATTTCTAAAATCATTTGCCACGCAACACTAAATATCACTTTGCGCACACCTGCACAGTCTGTTATGTTTTCCAATACATCGTTGAATTTTTGTAAGTGGCGATATCCGATCCAGCTCGTTTGATAAGCTTTGTAAGCTTTTATCAAATTCACTAGCGCATGCATAGATACATCGCCTTTCATGCATTGAATCGCAGCTGCATCTTTTGATTCATCCAGCAATGCACCATCCATGAGTAAGCAATAAACAATTTGATAATCATGACCATCATAACGTTGACGCTGCAATGCGCACGCTAATGCCGTCTCATTATTGCAACCTCGGCTGTTAACAGTCGAATAATATTTGGATTTTTCTTTTAATAATAATTTAACACCCTCTAAATCACCATTTTTTGCTGCATCCATGAGCATAGAATCACTGATCGGTTGATCAAGCCATTTTCCTTTATATTCAACAAGTTTTGTTTTAATGAAATGAAACACATCATTTGCAGCGCTAAGCAAAGAATAATTTTCTGTATCGCGTACGTTCATGCAAGCCTCCCATATGAGCCATTTCATATCTCACAATTCAACCTAGATTCAAGAGTAGAGGAAAAAATTACAAAAGAAAAGGGTTTAGGTTTATGCAACAGGCCGCGTATTTGATGATGAAGAATCCAAACGATTATCCACTGAAAGAGTATTTGATAACTTATTCCGAGTAACAATAAAAACTTGCTTGGAAATAAATGCAGCCAAGCTCAAAGGCAAGACATCAAAATTAACATCATTAATAGCATTGGGAAACATATCAATCATAGCTCTTTGAGAGAAAACAGGTATCCCTTGATTCGCAATCTCTGACGCCCAATTTGACTTAATTCTTTTAAACTCTTCAGGCGTCAATTGTGATAATAAATTAAGATTATTTACAATACTAACAACATGCCAGTGTAAATTTGTGTATACAAAACTTTTCGTTTTAAATGCACGGCAATCCGATCTAGGACTATTCGATGGCAATGACAAACAATCTTCAGCTGCCTTTTCTTTAAATATGGTTTCAGCTGTAATATCGGGAACAAATTCAATCGCATCTCCTCTTTCATCTTGTCTCTCTATCGAAAAAAGCCAGTCACTGGTTTGATGCGTTGGCACAAAACCCGCAGAATAAAATGCCGTTTTTTTATTAGAGCGATGTATCTCTTCTGCTTTTAGTTCAGGGGAGTATCTAATAATCTCTTGAACCATGAGTTCATTACGTAACATCGCCGCATAATGAATCGGAAAAAATCCTCGCGCATCACAAATATCAACACGCGCACCGTGCTCTAAAAGATAAACAGCAAGATCTATCATGCCACACTTGATAGCCAGTATGAGCGGTGTATTTCCATTGAGAGGTGAGCTGTCAATAACATTTATTTCTTCAAGAAGTGTTTCAGCTTTGTAAGGAGTTATATTTGTTTCCTTTGGATCATTAGCAACAGACCTTTCATGATACTGAGCATCATCTGCAATTTTCCCCAATAAAACTGTATTACCTGTTGCGGGGTCAAATCTCTGCATATTGTTATATCCTACCAATAAATCAACTTTTAAGATTAATTTTTCATGAGCGGCAGCAGGTAATTCTTCTGTAAACATTACACTTCGATTTCCACCTTGCTTTTTTGCAGTTGAAACAGCAAGTTCAGCGTTAGAAATCAAGCTCTTACTATCCTTACCATGTTGCGGATAAACGGCGATACCTATTATGCCAACATCGTATCCGAGAGCATACTCGAGTAGAACACTACTACTCATAACCAAAATAAGGACAGTGGCGCTTAATGCTTAATAACCAAGATTCCATGATTATTCATCCATAACATCAGCTAACTATTACAGATTCAATTTAAAAACACCCTACTATAGTATACAATCAAATCAATCAATGGAATATCCCTATAATTATCACCTATGTAAAGTCAAATTAATTACTACAAAACGTTGCATTTTTGCCCAACATTAGCCATTATATGACAATACTCATCTTAGAAGGAATGGAATCCGTGACGACACGCACTAAATTATTCTTATTTGTTTTAGCTGAACTTGCCTTACAGCCTGCGCTAGCAAGCCAAACAGCGCCGAATTTGGCTATTACTTCTCCCTCTGTCGAATCTCAGCAAACAAAACCACTGAATCAACAAGGCTCATTTTTCTCAAAGTTTAGCCCAAAACGAGCAACCATCATGCTTCAATTGGGCGGCTATCGTGCTTCGCAAGGTAGCGCACAAAATATCGGGATTGCAGGTTTGATAGGCGATCGGTTTACAGTGACACAACCTTATGGACAAAATGTCTTGGCCGGTCTGGGTTATTATGTTGATGGAATGAACCTCGGTCAGCATCAGTTTTTATTTGGATTAAATGCATTTTACTTTGCACCTACCTCGGTGAAAGGTAATGTTGTTCAAGAACAGTTATTCACTAATCTTGCATATCGTTATTCAGTCACCCACTATCCAATTTATTTTGCGGCAAAAGAGTTAGTCAACCCTAACGATGCGTACACTCTGACACTAGATCTAGGTGTAGGCCCTAACATTATGCAGACTAGTAATTTCAGCGAGACTTCTCTTGATGGCGGCGTCACTCAACCTGACAGTATCTTTTCGGGACAAACCCGCGTCGCTTTCAGCGCAACCGCTGGGCTTGGCGTTAGAATTAATCATGCATTTGGACATGTGCCGCTGGAAGTAGGTTATCGCTTCTTCTATTTAGGACAAGGCAGCTTAAACAGCATTAACAGTCAGGTAACGAATAAGCTGAATACAGGCAATTGCTATGCGAATGCTTTGGTTTTTTCTATTTCTGACTAGGATTATTTTTCTGCATACCAGCAGCTTGCTTCCCAACGATAGGCAGCTGCTGAGAAACTTCTGCCCGCTTGCGCGGGCGACTGATTGATTTACTTAGCGCCCGAGCACAGTTGAGACCAATCGAGTTGGCTAAGTCCAGCATTTGCCGCTGCTAGCGCACATCGAACAGGCGCATCTGAAGTAGCCCCTGAGCATAAGACAGACCAATTAAGATTAGAAAGACCCGCAGCATCAGCTGCTTGCGCACAAGTAACTGGGCCATTTGAAGTAGCTCCCGAACAAAGACGTGCCCAATCAAGCTGAGAAAGTCCAGCATCAGCTGCCGCATTGACACAGACAACTGGGCCTGGCAGCGCAGCGCCTTTATTATTATCATCAGCAGCATAGGATACGGTAGCAGCAAAGATTACGGTGAAAACCAGCAGACATTTTCTCATGGAACTCTCCTAATCTAGTATATCCATTATACTATATCTCACCTTGCTTACGGTGTAACTATTCTGCATAAATATTCAGGAGTTGAGGGATAGCCGTATAATGCCTATTGAGGTTTTTTCGCTTCTCCCCTTGTGGGAGAAGCCGCCGAAGGCGGATGAGGGGTGTTTTTGACTTAAAATCACCCCTCACCCGTCGCTTAAAAAATAGAGAACTTAAACATCGTTCCAGCCTGACATTACAAATGTCAGGCGTTATTATAACTAAGTGAGAAATTTTGCGCGGTCAAAATGTAGACAAAGGCCTTGCTGCAAAGCAAGGCCTTTTTTTGATTAATTTCCAGGAAATAAATTCGTTATATTTTGCCAGTTTGTACTAGAACCAGCAGGCGTCACATAAACCGCATACACTTGGTTACTCGCAACACTTGGGCTAGGAGGATTCGTGAAAATAGCTTGCTGAGTTGATACTAAACCTCCATAAACATAACCTACTAAAGTTGGAGTGTTCTGTGGTAGTTGATCTAGCTGTAAAATATGTCGGCTATCATAAAAACTACCATTCGGGATAAACTCTCCAGCTAGCCCCATATACAAACAAGACGCGAGCGGTTGTCCGCTACACAGCGGTTGCAGATTCGCATATTCCTGAACGTTTCCAGAACTATCATAGCTAATTAAATCCAAAATATTTCCGTACAGAGTACTATTATTGTAGTTCAATCCATTCGTCGCCCAATACAGGTTGCTGAGGCCTGAGAAAGTTGCGGCATACGATTGATTGTTACTAACACTATACATCGATAAATTAGGTGATAAATATTGATTGGCTTGCTGATTAATAAAATTATTATTCATACTAGCCGGTTGTAAATTCGCACCAAAATAAATGCCATTCGTCCACACTAACGCATTATCGCCTGGAGTAAATGGCCCGCCCTGAGCAAATAACGTTTGCGTGGTGCCCAGCATGAATGGCATCAACGTATAATCGCGTCTTCTCCATCCAGAACCATCGAGGTCAGCATGTGTCACCGTATTAACAATGGTAACGGATGCAAGTGTTGGATCAGCAGTAAACTGATAAATACTATCCGTATATGTCTGTGAACTACTTGGTGGTGGAGGCGCACAATAATCTCCTCCCTCGCAATCTTGACCAAACGTTAAATAAAAATAATTTCCAATTTTACCAAGCTGACCACCGGTTACCTTAAACTGGGGAATACTCGTGTTATAAGTAACAAACGGAGCTAAATTCGTATTATTATTAAGAATCGCATTGATCATACCTGGGATATTTATTGCTGTGATGGTATTTAAGGTAGTCCAATTGACATTATCAGGCGTATAAAACCCACCAATAATATACAGAGTGTCGCCATCTTCTAAATACTGTGGATTCGTACTGGTTAATTGCTGCTTGACGACTAAAGGTAAATTGGTACTGCTATAACTCATAAAAGTACTTTGTGTCGTACTCGGATTAAAAACATAAAGACCCGTGATAAAATCTCGATTAAAGTCGTGAAAACTACCCGTGCTGCCACTGACAAGCAGCCAATTACCTGCATGCTGTGCCGTAATTGGATCTCGCACAGCGGGTAACCCAGCACTATTCACTGGCACCAAGGAAATGTTAGGCAACACAGTAGAACCAGCAATAACATTCACACTTAGAGGATACTGCACACCATCAGCACTCGGTTGAGCCCACTCTTTTAACATACCTGTCATCGTCTGCGCAGTAGACGCAGCTTGCAAGGTCACTTGAATCGCACAAGACTGTCCAGGAGTTAATAGGGTACCACAGGTAGAAGATGCTATAGAGAACCCACTGCCACTAGCAAAATTACTTTGGTCTATGACAGTGACATTAGTTCTAGACGTAATATTCGTAACTGTAAACGTAGCAGTTGCAGACGATGTGGCAACAACTGACGCAGGAAACGGTATAGTGGGTGTAATTGAAATCAGATGCGCATATGCCGCCATCGGAAAAATCAGGATTAAAGTGAGGATAACCTTAACACTACCAAAAAGTCTTTGCCGAAATTTCATCTTATTCTCCATCTGATTTCATCCTTAAAATAAATGGGTTTTATAAGTTTATAATTTTTTTGATCAGGTGTCACAGCTTTCCTGTCAAACCCTAAGCTAGACCGTAAAAAATTATCAAAAAAATGGATGACAGCGGCTCGAACATCATGGAGAGCGATGATTATCTTGATTGGCAGGTTGAAGAGAGACAGGCGATGCCATGTCTACAGCTACCCTAAACACCGAGTAACGCTCTCTTCCGCCTTGAGATCTTGCTTGCTGGATAACTCCCAACTGATGCAATAAACCTGATTTATGAACATCTATCGGTAACTCCACAATGAGTTGTCTAGCCGTTTCAAATTTAAAATTTGCCTGACGCAAGAAATCGAGCGCTAATTCATTATTAAATAACTCTGCCGCATAAGCGATTAATTGATATGTATGCATTTCCGTGTGAGTCAACCAATTTAAATGCACCCAGCCAATGAAGCGAATAAAATCACGCTTATTATCTTTATGAATAACACTTAGTACTGACAAAACATCTGCTTTACTTTTTATAAATGTATCGAAAACATAATCCTTGCCAAGACATTCAAGTAACTCAAGCTGAAGTTCATTTACACGTTCTTTTAACTTTACAATGAGGTTTTCTAACTTACCCATCAGACACTTTTCTTTAAATCGCTCAATACCATGGCCCAACTTCCATGGAGCACTTAACGCTTTAAAACCTTTTTTGGCACGAATAATGATATTAGCATTATTATTTGAAATTTCATCAAGGTACCGTTCGCAATAAAAAGCCTTATCTAGCGATATAGGATGCACAGGATCTCCCATCTCTTGGGGTTGAAATTCTAATTCGAATTGACATTTGTAAGCCTTAAACAACGCATGCAAAAATGCTTTCTTGTCTGAAATGAGTTTTAACGACATTCCCAAATTATTAGGATTAATCTGTAAAAAATCAAAAAAAGTTATATGCTCTAAATAAGGAATCAATTTCGCGTATCCGTAAATTTCAAAATGAAGAGATGTCAGATAATCATAACTCATCACCAACAAAAATTCTTTTTTCTGCACATCGGGAATGACTGAAAAAACAGAAAAGAATTTATCTCTATTGTCTATTAATTTTGTGATGAGATACTCTTTTCCAAGGCTTTCTAACAGAACAAGTTTATTAACAGGAGCATGTTGCTTCAATCTCTCAATAAGATTTGATAAATCGCTTTTAATATAATATTCCTTAAAACGCTCAGCACCATGCCCCACTTGCCATGAAGAATCTTGATTAACCTTATCAAAACCAGAAGTAGCTCTCTCAATACTACCTAGAGCCTTTTCGGATAGCTCACGAATAAATCGCTCACAATAAAGAATTTTATCGAACAAAATTGCATGTTCCACTTCTTTTGATTTCTTCTCATCAAACTGACCCCGTAACAAACCTAGCTTATAGGAAATCAATAAAGTAATTAATTTATAGTAATCCTCTTGAGATATTTTAGCTTGGATTCTTTTTAAATTGTTCACCGTGAAAAACAGATGAATTTTATCCGCTGACGAAATGATGGAGTTCACAACCGAAACTATGTTAGCACTCGACAAAACCTCTAGAGAGCTCATGATACATTCTTCACTGAACATCTGAATAAACTTAAGCAGCAATGAACAGATTGAACTCTCTAACGAAGATCGATTTTCTGGTATCTCAGCCATCATAGCTTGCAATATTTTCTCTACCTCAGAATAATCACTAGGCGAAAACCATTCTGATTTCACTAATGTCGTAAGCATCTGACCTGCGCACCAAATATCTTGGGATTCGTTCGCCTCAATCGAATGCTTATTTTTAAACTCTGGCGCCTTAATTTGTAAATTTAAATCTTCTAAACCTGTGATCATTTCTCCGCGATGACGACTTAACGTAAAATCAACAAATCTGGCTGTTAAATGTCCCTTTTTATCATCACTCACAATGACATTATACTCATGTATATCTCCGTGAATAAATTTAGTGTGTAATTTACTAAGCGCAACCAGCGTTGCTAATACTATTTGGCAGTAGGTTTTTGCGGAATCGATTTTATAATCAGCAAGTGGCGAGCCTTCTACATACTCCATCGCTAAAACAGCATGCGGGTAGTTTTTTACAATTTTTTTCTCTTCTTCAATCGCAATAACAACAGGATCTTCTGTACAAAACACAGCACCTATCCCATTCAATTCATAATTGTATCTAACTTCTTGCACAAAGTTTTCTAATCGAGATATCACTACTTGCTTAATGACTTCATCCGACGTATCTATCGAAAATTTTGTCCCACAATAAAATTCTTTAACAGCAATCGGATAATTTACACTGGAAGATACCGGATTCATTAAGCTGACAAGTCCATAACTTCCGTTTCCAAGCAGTTTTGCTTTAATATGCGTGGCTGCTGAGCTATTATTTTGAGTAGCAGGTTGATCTTTATAAAACTGACACTCTCCTTTTGAAGTATCAAAGAAAAATGATGTTCCGGGAGGATTTGTTTGTTTATATTTAATTAAATAACGAATCACACACTGATCAATACATTGATTGTAAGCAAGTAACTTATCTTTATTTTTTTTTAGAAGAAAGGCTTCATTATTCCAGACTGTATCAATTAAATAAGCATCATCTAATTGATCCGGTTTATACACCACCCACACATGTGCACCGTTATTCACGTAACCTCTTGCGTGATAAACTTTTCCTTTTAGCAATCCTTCTTGAATCAGTTTACTCAGTAAATATGCCGCAAACAAAGCATGATGCCGACACATACCAACACCTGGGTTTTTATAAATAAATTCAGCGAGCGAAATAACAGGTGATGATAGATATCTTAATCCTTTCCAATCTTGTGTGACGCGCTCTACTGCTGTCGATGAAAACACCGACTTAACTACATTAATAACCGCCTGAAGAAGTCTACTTTCAGATTCTTGCGAACAGGATGCAATCATTACATCATAATGACTTTTTAATATGGGACTATCTGGATTTAAAACAATATATTCTCGACTAGAAGGACTCTCACCAATTGAAATAAGCGGCTCATGACAAAAATCTGTGACAGCTCCATCTAAAATGCGGTATGCGGTGCCAACCCAAGGAATAGAGATATATTTTTTATCATCCTTCACCACAATATCACAACCCTGACTCTGCAGGTTTTGCATCATATTTGCTGTTTTCTGCATAACTTGTTGAGATGAAAGCATATTTACTAATCTGGCTCAATGTGAAAACATATATTACACTGTGTATATTAAAATAACATTAAAACTATTTGATTGTTTTTTAATTAGGCCTAGAGCCTAATACGGGTGCACGCCCTATTTTTTCGATCGATTCAACAACAATTTCTACAGGAGCCTCAGGTTGGAAAAATCGATTTCGATACATAATTCGTTTAAAGGTCAACGGGCCATCTTGCGGCTCCGCAGCAAGTTCTTTTTCAAGCTTAGCTTTGTCCGCCGTTTCTAATTTTTCAATTTCATCAATCGTCAGTTTCGCTCTAAAGTTCGGTAAATAAATTGTAACCGCTCGTATCGCGCCACCAAATGCGAGCGCTGATGATGTCACTTTATAAATAGGTAACGTTAAACAAGCACGGATTGGAATTTGTAAATCCGTTCGACCAGACAACGGTAATTTTAAATAATTCCATGCTAGCGCAGGGATAATATTGTAAGCATAAAATTCAACGACACGCCCCCAAAATGACGGATCACTTCCCATTATCACCAGCAAAGGTAACCGCCACCAGTCAGAAAAATTGGTGTAAATATCGTAAAACTGTGCCCACTTTAAAAAACAATTTTCAGTAAATGTCGATCGCCATACAGTAAAAAATGGTTCAATTATCTTAAAAAAGTAAACCTGCCTGCCCATTTCCCAGGAGCGAACGCGCTGCTCAAATAAGTTAGGTGTCTCGCCAAAATAACTGGTAGGAGCTTCCGTATCAAACCAACTTCCCGCAGCCAATACCATTGTGTAACCCATTTTCTGTAGTATCAAACCTAGCTTAAGATCTTCCGCATAAAAAACAGTATCATGCTGTCGTAGTGCTTCCATGAAAACCTCTTTTTCCCAAAGAGATACAGCACCATGCGGATAACAAACACCGCCAGCATAAGTAGACTGAACAAGCTTAGCTAAATCTGAAAACTGATACTCTAAATCTTGCAACTCAACAATCAATGAGCCTTCTTTTCTCGGATGAATAGCGCGCACAGGAAAGCAAATACCTTTAACATTGCCTTTAATTTTATCCGTCGCAAAATCCAAATTAACTGGCAAATGCACATCATCATCAATCGTTAGCACAAAACGATAAGGAGAAAGCATAGTCCCAATATATTGCGCAATAGTCTTGTTACCATAATGCGACCAAACATAATTTATTTCTGGGTGCATTCCACCCACAATCTCACGTGTGTTATCAGTAGGTTGAAGTGAATTACCATTATCAATCACATAAATTTGTTTGGGATTAACATGACGCAAACACGATGTAATGGTTTCAAAGATGACATCAGCAGAATTATGACAAGCAATGACGATAGCAACATCATCATTTTTGTTATTTCTTGGCAACAATGATAATTCTAACGATGCATCAGCGATAACAACATCATTCATTTTTTCATGAGGCAATGAAAGTGAGCACTCTTGCGGATCAGGTGAGATAGGAATCGATATCAATCCTGGTGAGACTACCACAATCTCACTCTGTGTACTGAAATTAGATCTTGGTTCCACACGTGAATTAGACACAGGGTTAACATACAACTTAGACATTGGAATGATCGATCTATCTTCTTTAGAGACTAATTGTTTGGGAGTTTTATAAGGATAATATCGGTAATACCCTTTTTTATCGCCCGCCTCATCAACACGCGCCGGATTTTCATGTTCCTTCATAGCCATCGTTGATTCACGAATCTCTCCAACAAGATGTTGCATTTCACCCATCATCGCTTTCATTTGTATCGAAAATTCTGACTCGATGACTGTTGCCTTGGGGTAAGGAGCAAGCACCAGATTCACTGTCTGTATCACTGGCTCAAATAAATAAATCGCCGACATAAAACCCACACTCTGAAAGGTAGTCGCAGCGCTTAATACTCCAAATTGCGTTTCTAACAACGCCAATCCTGCAATAGATCCGGCGGCGGCAGTCCAATAACAAACTTTTTTGAGTGACATCGGACAACAAATTTCACTAACATTGAAAAAGCTTTTTACAAAACTAGGCGCACAACAACTTTGTGAATAAGATGGTCGTTCAGCATGTCTGACACCGTCTGTGGCGGGAGATGATGTCGTTGCCGTTAGCATGAAACACTCGCCAGATTAGCAATGACGGCTTCCGCATTTGCGCTAACATTTGCGCTAGCATTTACACACGCCTCTTCTTTTGCCTCCGCTTGAAAAAAACGATTACGATATAAAATTCGTTTGAAGGTCAATGGGCCATCTTGAGGCTCAGCTGCAAGTTCTTTTTCGAGTTTTGCCTTGTCCGCTGTTTCTATTTTTTCAATTTCGTCAATCGCTGGCTTCGCTCTAAAATTCGGTAAATAAATCATAACCGCACGCAATGCTCCACCAAATGCCATCGCTGAAGACATCGCCTTATAAAAAGGTACTGCAAAACAGGTACGCAGCGGAACTTGCAAATCTTTTCTATCTGCGAAGTAGGGTAATTTTATATAATTCCATGCTAATGCTGGAAGAACACTGTAAAAGTAAAATTCTGCGATACGCGACCAAAAATTTGGGTCACTACCCATCACTATAAACAAAGGTAAGCGCCACCAGTCGGCCAAGTTAGAATAAACATCATAGAATTGTGATACTTTATAAAAACAATTTTCTCTTATTGACGAACGCCAAACAAATAGCAATTGGTATACAAATTTAAAAAATATTACTTGCCTACCCATTTCCCATGAACGCACTCGTTGCTCATATAAATTAGGTGTTTCGCCAAAATACGTTGTCGGCGCTTCCGTATCAAACCAACTACCCGCCACCAGCTCCATTCTGAAATCCAGTCGTTGCAAGATCAAACCTAATTTCACATCTTCCGCATAAAATATCGTATCATGCAAACGTAATACTTTTTGAAACGTTTCCTTTTCCCAAAGACAAACAGCACCGTGCGGAAAAGATACTCCGCCAGCATAATTAGACTCCACAAGCTTAGCCAAATCTGAGAATTGATATTCCATATCCTGCAATTCAACCAATAATGACGATTCTCTTGTCGGATGAATCGCACGCACTGGAAAACAAATAGCTTTAACCTTGTCATTAATTCTATGCGTACAAAAATCTAAGACTAATGGTAAATGCACGTCGTCATCAATCGTTAATACATATCGATAAGATGAAATTAGCGTTGCAACATATTGCGCAACTGTCTTATTCCCGTAATGCGACCAGACGTAATTAACCTTGTGATGAACACCTCTTACCACTTCACGAGCATTATCTGTTGGCTGAAGAGAATTGGCATTGTCAATTACAAAAATCTGCTCGGGCTTAACATGTCTCAAACAAGATATGATTGTTTCTGCAATAACTTTTTCCGAATTATGACAAGCAATCATGATTGCTATATCATCATTTGCTTTTTTTTTACTGGTGACGACAGCTGAGACGTCTTGCTTGGCTTCCTCTGGATGATCATCTTCAAGTGGTATTGTTACTAGAGATAACTCAACCGGCATAGATGTTCTCGCAGTTTCTTGTTCTTTTGCATTAGAATTAACTATCGCAGCAACTTCGCGCATCTCGCTAACAAGATGCCTCATCGATTTTATAAGAGACGCACTCTCCTCATCTGGTAGAGAGGATTCAGTTGATTCTATATTCATGTCAATATGGTTATTTTCTACCAGATGTTCATGCTCATCATCATGAATATCCAGGATGACTTCGTGCGGGGACGTATCTATTGGCGTTGCTTTAGGATACGGCGCTAATACCATATTGACTGTTTGCATCAGAGGCTCAAACAAATAAATCGATGACATAAAGCCTATGCTCTGGAAATCAGTCGCGTTCGTTAATATTTGATAATGAAAATCTAAGACAACAACGCCTGCAATAATCCCCGCACCTAACCCCCAATATCCCAATTTTTTTAATGACATCGGGTAAAAAATTTCTCGCATACTAAAAAGACTTTTTACAAAATCTGGCGCACACAAATACCGTGAATAAGATGGCCTATTACACGTCGTCGTATTCTCTCCAATAGGAGCTGCAAAAGTTGCTTGACGCCCTAACATACAAAATTCCCTTAACTTTTTAACAAGTCATTCAGTGACAAAACAGAACGTAGTTATCGTAGTAAGAACAAGCACAGGACAAAACAAAAACATTCCGCGCTCTATGGAATATAATCTGATCCGATTGTAGGGCATTTCGATCTTATATAAAAGAAAATCCTATTTTAGTTTATTTATTTAACAATCTAATGTGGGGTGGTATTTAGAGATTACATAGTACATTTGTACAGTTTTTGATAAACTACTTAAATGTGCTTACTCACTGTGATCATGGTGGTTGCAATATAAAGCATTTTGACAGCGTGATGTGGTTATTTTGGCCGCGCAGGATTGTTAACGAGGATGATATAGCAATGAAATCCAACCAATTTCATCTACTGAACTTATTCCGCAAAAAATCCGCCTCTTCTATCTCTACATCGAAAGGCACCCTGAACCGATGCCTCACTGCATTTGATCTCACTTTACTAGGCATTGGCGCAATCATCGGTGCTGGCGTATTTGTATTAACAGGTATTGCTGCCGCAACAAAAGCGGGGCCTGCCGTGTGCATCTCTTACATTATTGCTGGACTAGCATCGATGTTTGCAGCGTTAGCCTATTCAGAATTAGCAACATCTATCGGCGGCAGTGGCAGCGCTTACAATTATTCCTATGTTGCATTTGGAGAACTGATTGCTTGGATCATAGGCTGGGATTTACTTTTAGAATATACTCTTAGCGTTTCAACGGTTGCTATTGGCTGGTCAGGATATGTGAATGATGCGTTACTGGCTCTCCATGTTCATTTGCCTGAAAAACTACTTAAAAATCCATTCGAAGGCGGCATCATTAATTTGCCCGCTTTTTCAATTATTTTTTTCTTAGCCTTGCTGTTAGGTATTGGCGTCAAAGAGAGTTCACGATTCAATGCTGTTATTGTTCTCATTAAATTAGTGACTATCGCTATTTTTATCGCTGTTGCAGTGAATCATGTCGATGTTCGCAATTGGGCGACCTTTTTTCCATTTGGATGGAGCGGTATCATGCAAGGTGCTGCTCTCGTTTTTTTTGCTTACATTGGGTTCGATGCACTGTCTACTGCCGCTGAAGAAACACTGAATCCACAACGCAACTTGCCGATTGGGATTATCACTTCTGTTGCGATTTGTTCAACCATTTATATTATCGTATCTCTTTTACTAACCGGTATAGTTCCTTACACTACGCTTAATGTTAAATCACCAGTTGCTGATGCTCTCATGAATATAGGTTATCCTGTCGCTTCTGGAGTTGTCGCTGCGGGTGCGATAGCCGGACTCACCACCGTCATGCTTGTCATGTATTACGGCTTAACGCGAATCTGTCTTGCGATTTCAGAAGATGGATTGTTACCCATGTTTTTTGCATCAGTCAATCCAAAAACACGCACGCCGATTAAAATTATTGTCTTCAGCGGTATTATCATTGCAACAATTGCCGGATTAACACCGATTAGCTCTGCGGCATCTCTTGTGAATATTGGAACACTAGCAGCATTTACACTGGTATGTGCGGGTGTAATCGTTTTGCGTTATCGACAACCCGAAATACCAAGACCATTTAAATTGCCATGGAATCCACTCATTCCCAGTTTAGGCATTTTTTTCTGCGTTTATTTGATGATTGATTTAAGCCTTATTACCTGGATACGCTTTGTTGTTTGGATGATGATAGGTTTTGTCATTTATTTTTTTTATAGCAGAAAACATAGCAAATTGTCATGAGCATTATGACTCGATAACATTTATGCTTCCATGATACTGCCTTAAAAAAATAGCGACTTGTAAATAATGACGAATCTTTTTAAATATATTTTACAAAACTAATGTTCATTAAGGTAGCGCCATTGATTTATGCTTGAAATAAGTATCTAAGCAATGTAGCCTACTAGAATATTTTTCCAGTAACCAAGGAAGGCTACATGCGGAAATCACTGCTTAGTTGTTTGTTTTTAACTTGTCTTCATCAACCTTTATTTGCTTCCAATACTTTTTTTATCCCTGTTAACCCTCATGGCTGGTTTGTGGGTGCTAATGCAGGCGCCACACTTCCCCAAGTCAGCACGAATACTTATGTTGCAACGATTCCAGGATGGCCTAATGATCAATACCATTATTCGCATACCAATGCAGCGACATTATTATCTTTATTAGGGGGATATACTTGGAGCACATCACATCGTTTTCTTCCATCTTATAGTTTGGGAGTCAGTTATAGTTATGTATATCCTTCGACAATAGGCGGTAGAATTAGACAATTCTCACTACCTACATTTGAAAATTACAACTTTCAATATCAAGTTCAACGTCAAACAATTTTAGCGATATTCAAAGCCGACATTCAGCGCTGGTCTGATACGATGCCATTCATCACCGCGGGTGCTGGTTTGTCGATAAATAAAGCAAGCAACTATCAAGAGCAAGCGTTGACTGGCGTGACTCCTCGCGTTTCTCCTGGATTTGGTAGTCAAACGAATACTCAATTTAGCTACACGGTAGGTGCCGGATTAGATTATATCGTTAAGAAAAATGTAACTGTGAGCTTAGAGTACAACTATGGATACTTTGGACATGTTCAAACTGGGTATGGTAATGGTCAACGACTATCAACAGCGCTATCTGCAAACACCATTATGGTAAGCGCCAACTACTTTCTAGCATCAGCTTAAGGGAGAAATGCCATGCGATCACTTCACTACTGCGCACTAGGATTGTTTTTTCTGATGAAAACAGCCACAGCAGGAATGGATCCTATCACATGGAAAATAACCTCCCCTACACTGCCATCTATTACTTATTATGGTAATAAGTATCTTATCACTTATGCCCTGACATCTAACCTACCTTTCACTATGCCTAGCCCGCTCATGATCACCACACAGTCATCTGGCAGTAGTGAATTTATATTTAGAGATAGTTGCAGTAATCTGAAATTAACGCCAGGACAAAGTTGCAATGTGTTAGTCGGATTTAACCCTAAAAGCGCCGGCAGTAAATCGGCTTCTTTGACAGCTGCTTATGGTACAACCACTATTAACATACCAGCACTAGCCACCCTCACCCAATCATCCACTTTAAACTCATCATGGACTGGACTCATTGGTGTTGATTATAGTCCAAATCATTATCCCAGCGGCAATGCCATTAACAACCATGATGTATTTTATGCTGGCACAGCGAATGGAGTTGCTGTCAGTAATACCTACATAGAAATGGCACAACTACAAGCAGCTGGATTTACTGCAGTGCGATCGTATCAAACAGTTGAGTATTCATGGATAGATCTCATTACGCAAGCGAATGCATTAGGCTTAAATATTATTTATGAAGCAAATATCCCTCAAAACGGAAGTAATACCGACATTACAAATGCAGTATCAGTCTTAAATAATGTTGTCGCAGCTGTTGGATCAACAACTTTTCAAAATACAGTCAC